>NZ_CM149982.1:3820000-4380000 GCF_056312175.1 Stappia sp. ABD4_338
CATCCCCTCTCCCCACATGCCCAAGCCTAGAGCCCTTGAAACCGCCCGCACCGCGTCAGCCGGCATCCGGGCAGAGCCCCATCCTATGCGAGAGCACGGCGTGTCCCTCGTCTCTTGTCTCCAATACGGACGCGTTATGCTGCGGACCGCAATCGCGTCCGTTGGAGTGGCCCCGCGCTGCATTCGGCTTGAAAGCTGCCGTGCACGTCACCACCTCATTAGGTGTTCCTGGCACATGAGAGGATTGTCATGACCACAACCACCACCTTCGACAGCGGTGCGGAGCACGCCGGCCGGAAACGGTCCTGCGGCCTGCGCCCGGGCTGGTCTCCACTTACCATCGGCCTGATGGTGCTCGGCTTCATCTTCGCCTGGCCGCTCGGCCTTGCCATGCTGGCCTACATTCTTTGGGGCGACCGCCTGCGGGGATCTTTCAGCGAGATGCGCGAACAGATGCGTACATCGCCCATGGGTCGCGGCCTCGCCGGCGGATTACGGGGCGAAACCGGAAACAGCGCCTTCGACTCCTATCGTGACCGCGAGTTGCGCCGCCTGGAGGAGGAACGCCGCCGGATCGATGCCATGCGCGCCGATTTCGACGATTTCATTCAGGAGCTGCGCCGCAAGAAGGATCAGGAGGAGTTCGACCGCTTCATGGCCGAACGCGGACACGCACGTCCGCCTTATCCCGACGCCTGACACACACAGGCAACCTGCGAAACGAAAAAAGCCGCGGATCGCTCCGCGGCTTTTTCGTATCCGGTTCTCAAGAACCGGAGATATCAGTTCGGACGCGAAGGGTCCTGCTGCGCAGCCTGCTCCGCGTTCTGGCGATAGAGAGCCGCGAAGTCGATCGGGTCGAGCATGAGCGGCGGGAAGCCACCGTTGCGCGACGCCTCGGCGAGAATGTTGCGCGCGAAGGGGAAAAGCATCCGCGGGCACTCGATGAGCACGAAGGGATGCAGGTGCTCCTGCGGCACGCCCACGACACGGAACACTCCGGCATAGACCAGCTCGATCGCGAAGACGGTCATGGTTGGCGTCTTGGCGTTCGCCGTGAGGGTCAGGACAACCTCGAACTGGTCGTCGCTCATCGGCTGCGCGCCAACATTGACGTTGATGTCGAGCTTGGGCTGCTCGCTGGGCTGCAGCGACTGCGGCGCGTTGGGATTCTCGAAGGACAGGTCCTTGATGTACTGGGCGATGATGCTCATCCCCGGCGCGCCACCGGCCTGGTTCACCTGGCCTTCGGCCGCGTCATTGGTATCGCTCATGCTGGTTTCCTGTCCTGACGGTGCAATGTCCTGCAAATTCCCCGCCGCGCGCCCGGGCGGAGCGCTGCGGCAACTCGTGAGGCTGGCTAGCACGGGCCAGACTGGCAAGACAAGGTCTGATTGACGTCCGGGCGCACGAACGGCACAACCGGGCTGCCGGTTGCGAAGCGCCGCGGGCCGGCGACTTTCCTTCCCCTTGCGGAGACGCCTTTCATGTCAGAGACGACCATTGCCGAAAGCGGATCCGCGCACCGGCGCCTCAAGCTCGACACGCTCGTGCGGTTGCGCTGGATGGCGGTCGCCGGCCAGACGGCGGCATTGCTTGTCGTCCAGTTCGTCCTCGCCTACCCGTTCGCCTTCGGCGCATGCATCGCCCTTGTCGCCGCCTCGGCCTGGCTGAACATCCTGCTCAAGATCCGCTCGCCCCAGACACGGCGTCTCTCGGAACGCATGGCGACGGTACAGCTTGCCTATGACCTGGCGCAGATGGGCGGCCTGCTTCTGCTGACCGGCGGCCTCGGCAATCCCTTCGCCTTCCTGCTTCTGGCCCCCGTCATGGTGTCGGCCACCGGACTTTCCGCGCGCAAGACACTCTACCTCGGCCTGTTTGCCGGGGCGATCGCCACGCTTCTGGCCTATGTCCACCTGCCACTCCCATGGCCGGAGGGGCAGACGTTCGCGCTGCCGCGCCTCTATGCCCTCGGAGTCTGGACCGCGCTGATCTGCTCCCTCGGGTTCATGGGCGTCTATGCTTTCCGGGTGGCGGAAGAAGCACGCCAGCTTTCAGACGCCCTTACCGCGACCGAGCTGGTTCTTGCCCGCGAGCAGCATATTCACGCGCTCGACGGACTGGCGGCGGCAGCCGCCCACGAACTCGGTACACCGCTTGCCACCGTTTATCTGACGGCCAAGGAGCTCGCCAACGACCTGCGCGGACGCGGCGATGTTCCAACGGCCGAACCCGAGACCCTGCGCGAGGACATCGAGCTGATCCTGTCCCAGGCCGAACGCTGCCGCGAGATCCTCTCGAAACTGTCTTCTCTCTCCGACGATCGCGACCGGCATTTCCGGGGAGAGCCGCTCTCCCATCTCCTCGATCAGGTGGTCGAGCCCTGCCGGGCGTTCGGCGTGGACATTGTCATCGACAGTCGCGGCGAGGGCGCGGAGCCGACCGGACTGCACAATCCGGCGATCCACTACGGCCTCGGCAACATCCTAGAAAACGCCATAGACTTCGCAAGCTCCAGGGTCACCATCACGGCCCGGTGGACCCGCACGCATCTCACCATAGAGGTGGCGGACGATGGCCGTGGTTTTGCCGCTGACGTCATCACCAGGCTCGGCGAGCCCTATGTGACGCGTCGTGCCTCGCGCGACGGTCGCGAGACACGGGACGAGCGCCCGGGCCAGGGCGCGCGAGGCGGCGGGCTCGGTCTCGGCTTCTTCATTGCCAAAACGCTCCTGGAGCGCACGGGCGCGACACTTCGCCTGCGCAACAGGACACCGCCCGCCCACGGCGCCGTGGTAAGCGTCTCGTGGACCAGGGGCGGGGCCGGCGAACCCGCGACATGGCCAGGCGAGGGCGGCGTGTTTCCTGATCGGAGCGCTCAGGGGAACAGTGAACGACCGGCTGCGGATTTGCCTGAACGAAAATCCCCCATATAACGAAGGCGACACAGAGCGACAGGTGCGGACGACAGGAATGACAGACGAAGTTGACAGTGAGACGGGCGCCACGCGCAACCTGCTGATCGTCGATGACGACCGGCCGTTCCAGCAGCGCCTCGCGCGAGCCATGGAAAAGCGGGGTTTCATCACCGAGACCGCCGACAGCGTGCGTGAAGCCCTCGACAAGCTGCGCATCGTCGCGCCCGAGTTCGCGGTGGTGGACATGCGCCTGGAGGACGGCAGCGGCCTCGACGTGGTCGAAGCGATCCGCAGCCGTCGTCCGGAAGCCCGTGTCGTCGTGCTCACGGGATACGGCAACATCGCAACGGCGGTGACAGCGGTGAAACTCGGCGCGGTCGATTATCTCGCGAAGCCAGCGGACGCGGACGACGTGCTTGCCGCACTGACAAGTTCGGACGAGGAGAAAGCAAGCCCGCCGGAAAACCCGATGTCCGCCGACCGGGTGCGTTGGGAGCATATCCAGCGGATCTACGAACTTTGCGACCGCAATGTTTCCGAGACAGCCCGCAGGCTCAACATGCACCGGCGCACGCTCCAGCGCATCCTGGCCAAGCGCGCGCCCCGCTAGGGTGTGGTCCCATGAACGGGGCATGTCCGGCGTGAAAACGGCAAGGAAAAGCGCGCCGTGCGGACCGTCCGCCCGGCCAGGGGCTTCGACGCCCCGGATTGAAACCGTTTTCACGTCCCTTCGGGATTTGCCCGCCAGGGCCGCACAACAGCGTTGCCAGTCTTAAAAAAACCGGACCCGTCTCGTTTAGGGGGACACTCCCTGGGGGCCGGCAACGGCGTGGCCGTAGAAACGCACCCTCACGCCAGCAAGGCCGATCACGATTCCCAGCGCGGTCGCAAGGTCCATCCCGGCCTTGCGCGCACGCCAGGGGGCGCAAGGCGACCAAAAAAGGTGGTTGAGCGCATACCCGAGCTTCGCGCCCGCCTTGCGAAGGCAAACACCAGTTCTACGGACAAGCGATGCATGTTCCTGACGAGCCCATAGCCCGAAATAGACGCCGTCACGCAACCCCCTGCGTAGAATAAAGCGCAGAGTCAACCGCTCGGCCGGAAGCATGTCGATCACCCGGGCCGTCCTGGCAAACCGCATTCTGGCGCCACCGCGGGCGAGCCGGTTCAGAAACTCGTGATCCTCGCCACCCGTCACGGCGTAGGCCGGCGAAAACCACTCCGCTTCGTTGTCCGGCAGCACAGCCACTCGCAGAAGCAGGTTGGCGGTGGTCGCGATATCCATGTCCACGACAAAGAACCCGCCGGACACGATCCAGTCCGGCGGGTCGCCCAGATATCGCGGTTCGACAAACCCCGTCTGGATATCCGCGCCAAAGCGCTCCGCCTCCTCGACATGGCACCGAAGCCAGTCGCGATCAGCGATCTCGTCATCATCGATGCAGGCGACGAAGCGTGCGCCGCTGGAGCGCGCGAGGAACAGGGAGCGATTGCGCACCGCCGTGAGGCCCGGCTCGACCACCCGCTCGTAGACGAGGTCAAGCCTGTCGCGAAACTCCTCCACCACGGCTCCGGCCGGGTCGCGGCCATTGTCCACGACAATGACCTGAAAGCCGGTACCCGCACTCTGGCACAAAAGAGAGGTCAGGGTGTCACGCAACGATCCGTGCCGATCACAGGTGCAGATCGCGACACAGACGAGCGCACGCAAACCCGTCCCGTCCGATGCCTGCAATTCCGGGGAGGTCACCAGGGTGTCCGCGCTCATCGCCTCCCTTCCCCGCCTTCCCGCATCGACGCGTCTCCCGCACAATCCTGCCTTGCGACCATGTCACCGTCATGGCTCTCGCCGTCGCGACCGGAAGCCGTTCCGGTTCGGTTAGCGCCCCTGCTCCATCCCGGCAAGCCCCGGGTCATGCAGCAGGTGCAAGCGATTGGCCGCAGCCTGCGCGAAGCGCAAGGTCACGGCCTTGCGCGTGGCCGCGGTCAACCGGTGTTCGGGGGCATCGCGCAAAATCTCGGCGAAATAGCCGTCCGAAAGGATCAGCCCGGCCTCGACAGGGAAAATATCGGCCGGAACATCGGGATGGGTTGCGAAAAACAACCGGTCGCAATGGACCCTGTAATCGGGCCATTTTCCGTCGGCACGCAGGTCCGCAACCGAGGATTTCACCTCCACGATCCAGATCTCACCCTTCGCGGACATGCCGACCAGATCCGCCCGGCGCCCGGACGCCAGGGGCAGCTCCCCAAGACATGAAAACCCTGCCTGACGAAGCATCCGTGCCGCCCCGCGCCACACCCGCATTGCCGTTTCCGACTGCCGGCCATCACTCAGCGGATCATCAAGTCTCACCCTGTTGTCGGTCATGAGGCCACAAGTTCGTTATTTGTTCCGGCAGCACACTAAACCTGCGCTTGCGGTCTGCGCAACAACCCACCTGCAAAAAAAGGGCCGCACCGTTTGCACGGCACGACCCCTGGCGGTTTTCCTCAAGAGACACGGAGGCGTCTCGGCCCCGCTCTCAACGCCCCTCGAGGAACCCCATGATGCGACGCACGTCGCGCAGCACCGGGGCGGCGATTTCCGAGGCCCGCCCCGCACCCTCGCGCAAAATGCCGTCGATATGGGTCTCGTCGGCGAGAAGCCGGTTCATTTCGTCCGTCATCGGCGCCAGCTTGTCGACCGCGAGATCCGCCAGCGCCGGCTTGAACACGGAGAAGGGCTGCCCGCCGTATTCCGAAAGCACCTCTTCCTTCGTTCGGCCCGAAAGCGCGGCATAGATGCCCACCAGGTTGAGCGCCTCGGGACGTTCGGAGAGCCCGTCCAGCTCACTCGAAAGCGGCTCGGGGTCGGTCTTGGCCTTGCGGATCTTCTTGGCGATCTCATCCGCGGAATCCCGCAGGTTGATACGCGACAGGTCCGAGGCATCCGACTTCGACATCTTCTTGGTGCCGTCACGCAGCGACATGATGCGGGTCGCGGGACCGGCGATCATGGGCTCGGTGAGCGGGAAGAACAGCTCGTCGGGCAGTTCCGGGCTCGGCGTCGGGTTGGGCACACCAAGTCCGAGTTCCTTGATCCGGTCGGCGAAGTCGTTGTTGAACTTCTGCGCGATGTCGCGGGTGAGCTCCAGATGCTGCTTCTGGTCGTCGCCAACCGGCACATGGGTCGCGCGGTAGGCCAGGATGTCGGCCGCCATCAGCGTCGGGTAGGCAAACAGGCCCACCGAGGCATTCTCGCGGTTCTTGCCGGCCTTCTCCTTGAACTGCGTCATGCGGCTGAGCCAGCCCATGCGTGCGATGCAGTTGAAGATCCAGGCAAGCTCCGCATGTTCGCGGACCTGGCTCTGGTTGAAGATGATCGCTTTCCCGGGATCGATACCCGCCGCGAGATAGGCGGCGGTCACCTCACGTGTGTTCGCCGTCAGGACGGCGGGGTCGTGCTTCACCGTAATCGCGTGCAGGTCGACGACGCAGTAGATCGTCGGCATCTCGTCCTGCAGCGGCACGAACCGAGAGATAGCCCCGAGATAGTTGCCGAGATGCAGGTTGCCGGTGGGCTGGACGCCCGAGAACACGCGCGGCTGGAACTGGCTCAACGTTCCATCTCCCGAATTTGACCATGAATGGCGGGCGGTTCACTCTGCCCGTGGCGGACTTATGGACAAGCAGCCCCTGCAACGCAAGGAAGAAGGCTGAAACAACAAGGGGCGAGTGCGTCGAAATGCCCCCTCAGGCATATTCCCAATTCACTCGCCCTTGCTCCCTGGTCTATAAACTGGAATGAAACTAATTTGCGGATGACTGAAACTTCCCCCGGAGCCGACGGTTGGCCCGGTGAGAAGGCCAATGTCCCGGAGGCCCCGATGGATTACGAAAGCTTCTTTCGAAGCAAGATCGATGGACTGCACAAGGAAGGCCGCTACCGGGTTTTCGCCGATCTCGAGCGTCAGGCGGGACAGTTTCCGCGCGCCACGCGCCACACGAGCGAAGGCACCCAGGACGTCACCGTCTGGTGTTCGAACGATTATCTGGGCATGGGACAGCATCCGGTCGTAACCGGCGCGATGCATGAGGCGATCGAGCGATGCGGCGCCGGCGCGGGCGGAACACGCAACATTTCAGGCACCAATCACTACCACGTTCTGCTTGAGAACGAGCTTGCGGACCTGCACGACAAGGAAGCCGCCCTTCTCTTTACGTCCGGCTACGTCTCGAACTGGGCGGCGCTCGGTACCATTGCCGGGATGCTGCCTGGATGCGTCGTGCTGTCCGACGCGCTGAATCACGCGTCGATGATCGAGGGCATCCGCCACTCCCGTGCCGAGAAGCGCATCTGGAAGCACAACGACATCGAGGATCTGGAACGCCAACTCGCCGAAATCGAGCCGGGGCGGCCCAAGCTCATCGCGTTCGAATCCGTCTATTCGATGGATGGCGACATCGCTCCGATCAAGGAAATCTGCGATATCGCCGACAAGTACGGCGCGATGACCTATCTCGACGAGGTTCATGCGGTCGGCCTCTATGGCCCGCGCGGCGGCGGTGTCGCCGAGCGCGAAGGGCTGATGGACCGGCTTACCGTGATCGAGGGCACGCTGGGCAAGGCGTTCGGTGTGATGGGCGGCTACATCGCCGCCTCCGAGGCGCTTTGCGACTTCGTGCGCTCCTATGCCTCGGGCTTCATCTTCACGACCTCGCTGCCGCCCACTCTCGCCGCCGGCGCACAGGCCTCCATCGCCTTCCTCAAGTCGGACGGGGGCGAGCAGTTGCGCCAGCGTCAGCGCGACCGCGTCGAGGAGGTGCGGCGCAGCCTCGACCGTGTCGGCATCCCGCATCTGGAGAATCCGAGCCACATCGTTCCGGTGATGGTGAAGGATCCGGTTAAGTGCAAGATGATCTCGGACATCCTGCTCGACACCTTCGGCATCTACATTCAGCCGATCAACTATCCAACCGTGCCCAAGGGCCTGGAACGCCTGCGCATCACACCTTCGCCGCTGCACACGGACGGTGACATCGATCATCTGGTGCGGTCGCTGGAGTCGCTGTGGAGCCAGTGCGCGCTTGCCCGCGCGGTAGCCTGAACCCTTTCCAGGGCTGGATTCAGTCTCAAAGGCGCGCCGGACTGGGTCCGGCGCGCCTTTTGCTGTCGGGGGCATTCCCCTCAGCGACCGATCCCGGGCATGTGGGCACACGACGGCCAAGTCTCACGGAAGGCATCATAGACGAGAAGCGGCCCCCGGATCTTCCCGGCCCGGTCGGGATGCCGGCGCACATGCTCCAGAACCGCCGCGCGCAGACCGTTGGCATCGATATCCTCCGGAATGCAATTGGCGCGGCCAAGCAGGAAGGCGTCGAGCGCGCCCTGCAGGTAGCCGAGGCAGAAGGTAAGCGCGATAGCATTGCGCTCCGGTTCCACGCTGCAGACCGCCTCGATTTGCGCGCCGGTCTGCCAGCCCTTCCCGCTCACTTCACCGTCCACCTCGGACAAGGCGGGACCAGTTGCAAGAAGCCCCAGGGCCAGAACCGCGCAACCAACGTTCAGAAGAGAACGCACGGCGCGCGCACGCCCACCCGAAAGACCATCGCGTATCCAAGCCTGCCGCATCCCCGCATCCTCGCCTTGCACGTCGTGGCGCTGCGCGAAGCTTCGCCCGAGTCGGCAGGCTCAACAAGGCGTTGGCCGGGCTCGCCGGGGTCCTCAGACCCAGCGGAAGACCGCGAAGGCGTAAAGAACCGCGACACCCAACGGCGCCCACAGGAAGGGGCCGGCAAGCCCCAGCGCGCCAAGCACCGGCGGACCGACAAACCCGAGCCATGCCAGGAAGATGAACGCGCTGCCGAGCAGCGAGATGAACAATCGGTCGCCGCGCGTCGTGTCGAGCCCGAGAACCCCGTGGCGGGGTCCGCCACCGGGTTGCCTGTATTCCCAGACCGACATGACCACGAAGCAGCCCGCGATGAAGAGAAAGAAGGCGGCTGTTGGTCCGGTCCACGCCATCCAGCTCAGGCCCATGGCAGAACTCCCTTGTCTTGTGTGCTCACACGCGACCGAGCGCGAAGCCCTTGGCGATGTAGTTGCGCACGAAATAGATGACGAAGGCGCCGGGAATGATTGTCAGCGTCCCGGCCGCCGCCAGCAGTCCGAGTTCGTAACCGGACGTGCTGGCCGTTCGCGTCATGACCGCCGCGATGGGTTTGGCATCCACGGAGGTCAGCGTCTTGGCGAGCAGCAATTCCACCCAGGAGAACATGAAGCAGAAAAAGGCGGCAACGCCGATGCCGGCGGCAATCGTCGGCACGAAGATCTTCACGAAGAAGGACCAGAACGAATGGCCGTCCACATAGGCGGTCTCGTCCAGTTCCTTGGGCACACCGGACATGAAGCCCTCCAGGATCCATACGGCGAGCGGAATGTTGAACAGCGTGTGCGCCAGCGCCACGGCAATCGGCGTATCGAACAGGCCGACGGCGGAATAGAGCTGGAAGAAGGGCAGAGCGAAGACCGCGGGCGGCGCCATGCGGTTGGTCAGCAGCCAGAAGAACAGGTGCTTGTCGCCCAGGAAACGGTAGCGCGAGAAGGCATAGGCCGCCGGCAGGGCGACCAGCACCGAGATAACCGTGTTAATCGCCACATAGGTGAGCGAATTCACATAGCCCATGTACCACGTCGGATCCGTGAAGATCTTGACGTAGTTCTCCACCGTGAACTCGTTCGGGAACAGGGTGAAGGTGCCCAGGATCTCGTTGGTCGTCTTGAACGACATGTTCACGAGCCAGTAGATCGGCAGAAGCAGGAACAGGATGTAGAGGGCCGGAACGAAACGGCTGGCACGGGTCATGACAAGACCTTTCGTCACTGCTGCTCGCTGCGCATCATCAGGGTGTAGAACACCCAGCTCAGCGCAAGGATGATGAGGAAGTAGATCAGCGACATGGCTGCCGCCGGCCCGAGGTCGAACTGGCCCAGCGCGATCTTGACGAGATCGATGGACAGAAGCGTCGTGGAGTTGCCGGGACCGCCGCCGGTGAGCACCGAAAGTTCGGTGTAGATCATGAAGCTGTCCATGAAGCGCAGCAACACGGCGATGGTGAGCACCCGTTTCATCTTCGGAAGCTGGATGTAGCGGAAGATGGCGACCGGGCTCGCACCATCGATCTTGGCCGCCTGGTAGTAGGCGTCGGGGATCGACACCAGTCCGGCATAGGACAGGAGGACCACGAGCGACGTCCAGTGCCACACGTCCATCAGGATCAGGGTGAACCAGGCATCTCCCGGCTGGCGGGTGAAATTGTAGTCGATGCCGATGGCATTGAGCGTGCGCCCAAGCAGGCCGATGTCGGGCAGCGCGAAGATGTTCCACATTGCCCCCACGACGTTCCAGGGGATGAGCAGCGGCAGTGCCATCAACACGAGGCAGACCGGCACCCAGGGCCCCTTGCGCGGCATGGTCAGCGCGATGGCGATGCCCAGCGGAATCTCGATCAGGAGGATCGTGAAGGTGAAGGCGAGCTGGCGGAAAAGCGCGTCATGAAAGCGCTCCGAGGTGAGCACCTGCTCGAACCACATCACGCCGGCCCAGAAGAAGACGTTGTCTCCGAATGTCTCCTGAACGGAATAGTTGACCACCGTCATCAGCGGGATGATGGCATTGAAGGCGACGAGCGCCACGACGGGAAGGACAAAGAGCCAGGCGCGGTTGTCGAAGGTCTTGTTCATGGGTCTCTCCCCGCCTCAGCCGGTGATCCAGCCGTCGCGATAGACGGCCGTGTGCTCGGGGTCGAAGGACAGCCAGGCTCCTTCGCCCGGGATTTCGACGCCCTCGGCGACGAGCAGCTTGACGCCGAGCCCCTCGACATCCGCCTCGACCACGTTGTAGCGCCCGGCATCCGAAACCTTGACGATGCGGGCCGGCAGGCGCCCCTCGCCTTCCCCGTCCGCAAGCGACACGAATTCCGGGCGGACGCCGACTTCCAGGCGTCCTCCCGCCTCCGGGGCTCCGGAGGAGCCCAGATCGAGTGCCCTGCCCGCCACATGCACCCGTCCCGAAGACACCTCGCACGGCAGGACGTTCATGCCCGGAGAACCGATGAAGTGGCCAACGAAGGTGTGGTTCGGACGCTCGAAGAGATCCACCGGCGTTCCGATCTGCACCACCTGGCCCTGGTTCATCACCACAACCTTGTCTGCAAAGGTGAGGGCCTCCGTCTGGTCGTGGGTGACGTAGATCATCGTCGTGCGCACCCGCTGGTGAAGCTCCTTGAGCTTTGAGCGAAGCTGCCACTTGAGGTGCGGATCGATGACGGTCAGCGGTTCGTCGAACATGATCGCGTTTACATCGGAACGCACGAGACCGCGCCCGAGCGAGATCTTCTGCTTGCCGTCCGCGGTCAGCCCCGACGCGCGCCGGTCGAGCATGTGCGTGAGATCGATCATGCCGGCGATCTCGCGCACGCGGGCATCGACCTCACGTTCGGCAACACCGCGATTGCGCAGCGGAAAGGCGAGATTGTCGTAGACCGACATCGTGTCGTAGACGACGGGGAACTGGAACACCTGCGCGATGTGCCGGCGGTCCGGCGGCAGCGCGGTGACATCCTCACCATCAAAGAGCACCCGGCCTGCGGTCGGGCGCAGAAGACCCGAGATGATCGACAGGAGCGTGGTCTTGCCACAGCCCGAGGGACCGAGCAGCGCATAGGCCCCGCCGCCCTCCCATTCCAGGTCGAGCCGCTTCAGCGCCCAGTCATCGTCCGTCTGCGGATCGGGTCGGTAGGCGTGTCCGAGACCCTCGAGAAGGATTCTTGCCATGATCGTTTCCTCGGCTCAGGTCGCGATGCGCGTGCCGTCGGGAGCGAAGACAAGCGCCCTGGACACGTCGGCATAAAGGCGCTGGCGCGTGCCGACCTCGAAGGGGTGAATACCGTGCGACTGGCTGACCCAGGTCTCGCCGTGCAGGGTGAAATGAATGATGCTTTCGGAGCCCGACAGTTCGGTCACCAGAACATCCCCCTCCACCGCGACCGGCGTCGTGCCGGCGGGAACCGGCGACACGTGGTGCGGCCGCAGTCCGAGGACGTAGTCGCCATCCGCAAGGCCCGCGAAGCCTCCCGAGGCATCGAAGGTCTCGCCTCCCGGAAGCCTCACGTGTCCGCCCTCCTTGCGGGCGGCAACAACGTTGATCGGCGGATCGGAGAAAACCTGCGCGCTGGTGAGATCCGTGGGCGCGCGGTAGGTGTCGCCCGTGGGCCCGAACTGCGTGACGCGCCCCTCGAAGAGACAGGCGGTGTGTCCGCCGAAGAGCAGCGCCTCCACCGGCTCGGTCGTCGCATAGACCACGATGCAGTCCCGGTCGGCGAAGAGGCGGGGAAGCTCGTCCCGCAACTCCTCGCGCAGCTTGAAGTCCAGGTTGGCCAGCGGCTCGTCGAGGAGCACGAGGTCCGCATCCTTGACCAGCGCGCGCGCCATCGCGGTACGCTGCTGCTGACCGCCGGACAGTTCCGCCGGCCTGCGGTCGAGCATGGCCGACAGCTTGAGAAGCTCGGCCATGGTTCCGACCCGGCGCTTGATCTCCGCCTCGTCCATCCGCGCCACCCGCAGCGGCGAGGCAATGTTCTCGTAGACGCTCATGTTGGGGTAGTTGATAAACTGCTGGTAGACCATCGACACGTTGCGATGGCGCACCGAGACGCCGGTCACGTCCTGTCCCTGGAAATGCACCCGGCCGGAGGTCGGGCGCTCGAGCCCGGCCATCAGCTTCATCAGCGTGGTCTTTCCGGCAAGCGTGGTGCCAAGCAGGATGTTGAAGCTGCCGGGCTCGCAGACCAGATCCGTCGGGTGGATATGGGTCTCGGCGCCGACGCGCAAGGCGACCTGCCTCAGTTCTAGCGACATGTGACGCTGCCCTGTCTCGTGGGTTCGTGGTGGCACAGGCGGCGTCTCATCCGGAGCATGATACCCGGACTACGGTGGCGCCGCCGCGCACGGCACGGCCGGGGCGCGAAGCCCCGGGCCGGCCTTGTCACGCGGGAGGGATCAGTTCTCCGCCCAGCGCTGAACGAGATCGTCGTAGTTGATCGTCTCGCCCTGAGGCTTCTCGTTGTCGAGCTTGGCCTTGGCACCGCCTTTGCCCAGCCACTCGGACGGGTCCTTGGGCTCGTTCAGGCGCGGGCCGCACCCGCCGTAGGTGTTGTTGGCCTCGTCGGCACGCTGCATGCGGGCCATGATGGTGTCCATCTCGCTGGCGAGACGGTCCATGGCCTCCTGCGGCGTGAAGGTGCCGGAGTTCACGTCACCGATCTGCTGCCACCAGAGCTGCGCCAGCTTGGGGTAGTCAGGCACGTTGATGCCCGTCGGCGACCAGCGCACCCGGTCGGGCGAGCGGTAGAACTCGACCACGCCACCGAGCTTCGGCGCACGCTCGGTGAAGCTCTCGTGACGCACGGAACTGTCGCGGATGAAGGTGAGGCCGACATGGCTCTTCTTCACGTCGACGGTCTTGGAGGTCACGAACTGGGCGTAGAGCCATGCGGCCTTGGCCCGGTCGGTCGGAGTGGACTTGAGGATCGTCCAGGATCCCACGTCCTGGTAGCCGACCTTCTGACCTTCCTCCCAGTAGGGGCCATGCGGGCTCGGTGCGGCGCGCCACAGCGGCGTCCCTTCCTCGTCGACCGTGTTGTTGCCTTCCGAACGCGGCTTGACCATGTCGGCCAGGAACGCGGTGTACCAGAAGATCTGCTGGGCGACATTGCCCTGGCTGAGCGCCGGGAGCGACTGGTAGAAGTCGTAGTCGGCAGCACCCGGAGGCGCATACTTGCGCAGCCACTCATCCCACTTGCGGATGGCGTAGACGGCGGCCGGGCCGTTCGTCGCGCCGCCACGGGACACGGACGCGCCCGACGGGTTGCACGACCCCTCTTCCATGCGGATGCCCCATTCGTCGATGGGACGGCCGTTCGGTTCGCCCGGCGATCCGGCGCCGGCCATGGACAGCCACGCATCGGTCATGCGCCAGCCAAGATCGGGCGCGCGCTTGCCGTAGTCCATGTGACCATAGACGCGCACGCCGTCGACCTCCTTCACGTCCTCGGTGAAGAACTCAGCGATGTCCTCGTAGGCCGACCAGTTGACCGGAACGCCCAGGTCGTAGCCGTACTTCTCCTTGAACTGCGCCTTGAGGTCCTCCCGGTCGAACCAGTCCTTGCGGAACCAGTAGAGGTTCGCGAACTGCTGGTCGGGAAGCTGATAGAGATCTCCGTCCGGGCCCGTGGTGAAGGAACTGCCCATGAAGTCGGCGAGATCCAGCGTCGGCGACGTCACGTCCTTCGCCTCGCCCTCCATCCACTTGCTCAGGTTGACCGCCTGCTGAAGGCGCGAGTGCGTTCCGATCAGGTCGGAATCGTTCACATAGGCGTCATAGAGGTTGCGGTTCGTCTGCATCTGCGTCTGCACCGCCTGGACGACCTCGCCCTCGCCCAGGATCTGGTGGTTGACCTTGATGCCCGTGATGTCCTCGAACGCCTTGGTGAGTGTGCGGGACTCGTACTCGTGGGTCGGAATGCCCTCCGACAGCACGTTGATTTCCATGCCCTGGAAGGGCTCCGCCGCCTTGATGAACCACTCCATCTCGGCGAGCTGCTCCTCCTTGGTAAGGGCAGACGGCTGGAATTCCTCGTCAATCCACTTCTTCGCCTCTTCCGTTCCGGCAAACGCCGAAGGGGAAGTGACAAGAAGCGCAACGACCGCTACGGCCGCTCGCATATCCTTGCGCATGAATATCTCCTCCCTGAAGTAAGCTCCCAAGCAAACTTGCCCTTTGACTATCAAACGAAAAAAAACGAACGTCAACTCGAAAACGAACTTGCCATTCCTTGCGCAAGATGGGCAAAATCCGAGCAGTTTCGCGCCTTCATCACCTCACGAGCTGATGACGCGCGCGAACTGGCAAAAATACGAAAGAAAACGAAATATCTCCAGGAGAGGCCGCGCAATGGATCCGGTTTCGCCCAGGCAGGCCGAGATACTCGACAGGGCACGCCGAACGGGACGCGTGGACGTGGACTCGCTCGCCGACGAGTTCAGCGTCACCCCGCAGACAATCCGCAAGGATCTGAACGACCTGTGCGAGCGCGGCATGCTGCAGCGCGTACACGGCGGCGCGGTCCTGCCCTCGGGCATCGCGAACTATGCCTATGACGCGAGACGCCAGATCGCCTCCGACGAGAAGCGCCTGATCGGCGACCGCACCGCGGCCCTGGTTCCGGACAACGCCTCGATCATGCTCAACATCGGCACCACCACCGAGCAGGTGGCGCGCGCATTGCGCCAGCATGACGGCATCATGGCGATCACCAACAACATCAACGTGGCCAACATCCTGCGCACCGCGCCGGCGGTGGAGGTCATCATCGCCGGCGGTCAGGTGCGCGCCTCCGACGGCGGCATCGTCGGCGAGGCGACGGTCGATTTCATCCGCCAGTTCAAGGTGGATTATGCGGTCATAGGCGCCTCGGCGATCGACACGGACGGCACGATCTTCGACTACGACTTCCGGGAGGTCCGGGTCTCCCGCGAGATCCTGTCCCATGCCCGGCAGGTGCTGCTCGTCGCCGACTCCATGAAGTTCCAGCGCAGTGCGCCCGTGCGCATCGCCCACATTTCCGAGATCGACATCTTCGTCACGGACAAGGCGCCGCCCCCGTCCGTGGTGGAGATCTGCCGCGAGCACGGCGTGCGCATCGAAATCGCCGGCCAGGACGAGGAGGACGCCCCGGCCGAAACGAACCTGAATGGAGACCTGGCGCAATGACGGCGCAAGACGAAGCCCCCCCCTTCGACATCCTCATCATCGGCGGCGGCATAAACGGCTGCGGCATCGCCCGCGACGCGGCCGGACGCGGTTATTCCGTGTGCCTTGCGGAAATGAACGATCTCGCCAGCGGCACCTCGTCCTGGTCGACCAAGCTCATCCATGGCGGATTGCGCTATCTCGAGTACTACGAGTTTCGTCTCGTGCGCGAAGCACTGAGCGAGCGCGAGCTCCTGTGGTCCATCGCTCCGCACATCATCCGCCCGCTGCGCTTCGTGTTGCCGCACCAGAAGGGGCTGCGGCCGCGCTGGATGCTGCGGCTCGGCCTGTTCCTCTACGATCATCTCGGCGGGCGCAAGCTGCTTCCGGCGACGAAGACGCTGGACCTCCGCCAGAACCCGGCCGGCACCCCGCTGAAGGAGGGCTTCTCGACCGCCTTCGAATATTCCGACTGCTGGGTGGACGACGCCCGTCTCGTCGCTCTCAACGCCCGGGATGCCGCCGACCGGGGCGCGATGATCCTCACCCGCACGCAGGTCACCGCAGCCGAGCGCAAGGACGGACTGTGGCATGTCGGCCTGACCGATACCGAAAGCGGCGAGGTCCGACATGTCCGCGCAAGAATGCTGGTCAACGCGGCCGGCCCATGGGTCGACAACGTGCTTCACACGGCCATGAAGCGCAACGACGTGCGCAACGTGCGCCTTGTTCAGGGCAGCCACATCGTCGTGCGCAAGCTCTTCGATCATGACCGCGCCTACATCTTCCAGAACGGCGACGGGCGTATCGTCTTCGCCATCCCCTACGAAGGCGACCATACGCTGATCGGCACCACCGACCGGGATTACACCGGCGATCCGGCGAAGGTTCGGGCCAGCGAGGACGAGATTGCCTATCTCATCTCCGCCGCTGGCGAGTACTTCAAGGCGTCGATCACCCGTGACGACGTGGTCTGGACCTACTCCGGCGTGCGTCCGCTCTTTGACGACGGCGCCTCAAAGGCTCAGGAGGCGACCCGCGATTACGTCCTGAAGCTCGACCAGGACACGGGCGAGGATCCCGCGCTGGTCAATATCTTCGGCGGCAAGATCACCACCTATCGCCGGCTGGCGCTTTCCGTGATGGAGCTCGTGGAGAAGGCCATCGGGACGAAAGGCGCTGCCTGGACAAGCAAGCCGGCGCTGCCTGGCGGCGATTTCCCGACAACCGGATTTGACGACCTCGTTGAGGACCTGGCCCGCGCCCATCCGGCGCTCGATCGCAAGCTGATCACCCGCATGGCTCATGCCTATGGAACACGGGCCCGGACCATTCTCGACGGCGTGAACGCACCTGAGGATCTCGGCGAGACGTTCGGCGCCGGACTGAGCGCACGCGAAGTCGCGTATCTGATGGACAACGAGTGGGCCCGCACCGCCGAGGACGTGCTGTGGCGGCGTTCCAAGCTCGGCCTTGCCGTCGATGAAGCCGGAGCGGCGCGACTGGTGCATTTCATGACCGAGCGGCTGGCAAAGGTCGCCTGAGACAGGCCGTCGCCTTGTATTCAAGACACGACAGAGGGCGCGTTCACGAGAACGCGCCCTCTGTTCATGTGAACACCGCGATGCCGAGGCCGGGCGGCTCAGCTCGCTTCGCGAATGTCGCTCAGGAAGCTTTCCACGCTCTTGCGCAGCCGCTCTTCCTCGTTTTGCAGGACCTCTGCGTCGGAGCGGATGCGCACCGCGACGTTCCCGGTCAGCTGGGCTGCCCTGGAAACGCCGGCGATGTTGCGTGACACGTCCTGTGTTCCGCTCGTCGCCTCCTGCACGTTCATGGCAATCTCGTTGGTCGCGGCGCCCTGCTGCTCGACGCTGGCGGCAATATCGCCGGAGATCTTGTTGATCTCCTCGATGGTCCGCGAGATCTCGCGGATCGCCTCCACGGCGCCGTCGGTCTCGCCCTGGACCTGCTGGATCTGCGCGACGATCTCCTCGGTGGCCCTGGAGGTCTGTGTCGCGAGTTCCTTCACTTCCGCCGCCACGACCGCGAAGCCCTTGCCCGCCTCGCCGGCGCGGGCGGCCTCGATGGTCGCATTGAGCGCCAGCAGATTGGTCTGCTCGGCAATGTCGTTGATCAGCTTGACGACCTGACCGATCCGGCTGGCCGCGCTCGACAGGCCCTCGATCCTGGCATTGGTCTGCTGTGCCTGCGCCACCGCGCTTTCGGCAATGTCGGCCGAAGAGCGCACCTGGCGCGAGATTTCGGACACCGAGGCGGAGAGTTCCTCGGCCGCCGCCGCCACCGTCCCGACATTGGAGGACGCTTCCTCGGAAGCCGCAGCCACCGCCGTGCTCTGGTGGCTGGTGTCTTCGGCCGCACCCGTCAGTTCTCCCGCCGCCGTGTTGAGGTTCACGACAGAATGAGAGACCGACTGGAGAAGCTGCGCCACGGAGGCGTCGAAGTCCGCGGTTAGCTTGGCCACCGCCTCGGCGCGCGCAAGGCGACGGCGCTGCTCCTTTTCCTGTTCCGCCGACAGTTCCTCGGCACGCGCAGCCTGATCCCGGAAGACCTCGAGGGCCTTGCCGATGCGCCCGATCTCGTCAGCGCGACGGGCCGTATCGATCTCGACCGAATAGTCCCCATCGATGAGCGACTGGATGTGCCCGAGCGTGTGCTCGACGGGCCTGCGGATGACGCGCTGACCAACGATGTAAAGCGCGGCGGAGACCATGACGAGCAGGACCAGGCCGACACCCACGATCCAGGCCACGATGGTGTTCGAGGCAACCATGAGGCTCGACATGGGAACGGTGACGAGCACGGACCAGGTCTGCCCCGTTTCACCGATCCGGACCGGAATGATGATCCGCTGCACGTCCTCTTCCAGAGCCGGGGACCAGCCCGTGTAGTCAACCTCCCGCCCCTCGCGAACGGCCTCCATGGCCGAGGCAAGCCCGGTTTCGCGCGTCGCGTCAAAGGCCTCTGCGAAAGGTTTGCCGATCAGGTCCGTATCGGGATGGGCCACCCATGTACCCTGCTGGGACACGAGAGAAACCTCGCCGGTCCCAAGCGGGCGAATGGTGGCGAGCTGCTCGGAAAAGCCGGTGGCGAAGACATCGATACCGGCCACGCCCAGGATCTTGCCACCGTTCATGATGGGGGCGGACATGGAGACGCCGATCGCGGTCGTGTCGCCGACAGGCCACGTATAGGGCTCCGTCGCGAACATCTTTCCCGATCGGTAGGTACGAGAGAACCACTCCTTGTCGGCGGCATCGCTTACATTACCGGACGCGTCGGTGACCTCTCCCGTGGGACGTTCGCCGAAACTGCCGTCAGGATTACGGAACACATAGGGGCGCCACTGGCCGGTGGCGTCGTGCATGTTGTCTGCATTGGCAAAATCGGCGTTGCGCCCGTCAAGGTCATCCGTGACGACAACACCCCAGGCGCCCGAGAGATTCTTCTCGCCCTTCATCGTCTCGCGAATGATGGCGGTCCAGGCATTCCTGTCGACGTCTCCGGAGGCCTTGAGCGCTGTCATGCTCGCAGCCATGCTCTTGGTGATCGTCAGACCAGCCTCGAGCTGCCGCCGGATTGACTGCGCTTCGCGCTCGCCAACCGCCCTTGCCTCGCCGACCGCGATATCGCGTGCAACGCGCGATGATTGCCACGCGATAATGGCGATTCCGCAAAAGAGGGTTACAACCAGAACAATGCTGCTCGTGACGACGAGCTTCGCCGTGATACTTGCGTTCTTCAGCATGGGCACCACCAAGTCTGCACGGACGCCCAGCCGACTGCTCGCGCCCCTGTCAAAAGTGATAATCCAAAATTTGATACCGCTAGGTAAACAAAGCAATCGAATCTGAATCTTTACTCAGGAACGGCCTCCCGACATGTAATTATCCAATTTTATCAATACAAAAACACGAAGGCCGGCGAATGTTCCGCCGGCCTTCGCATCTCGTCCCGTCTCGCGACGTCACATCTTGTCGGTAACAACCGTCGTCGTCGCGCCCTCGGGACGACGGGTGATGACCGGATCCGAACCGCCGCTCAGCAGCGTCTCGACCGTGCGCTCGTAGTCGGCCATGTCGAGCGTCCCGTCGCTGCCCTCGGTGAGCTTGTTGATCTCGCGAACCATCCGCTTCTGGTGCTTTTCGGTCTGGGCACCCGTCGCGTCGTTCTCCAGAACGATCTCGGCGGCCTCGTCCGGATTCTCGCGAGCGTATTCCCACCCCTTCATCGAAGCGCGCACGAAGCGGGCCATCTTGTCGACGAACGCGGGATCGGACAGGTTCTCCTCGAGAACGTAAAGGCCGTCCTCAAGCGTCGCGACGCCCTGGTCCTCATACTTGAAAACGATCAGTTCGCTTTCCGGAATGCCGGCGTCGATCACCTGCCAGTACTCGTTGTAGGTCATGGTGGAGATGCAGTCTGCCTGCTTCTGCAGCAGGGGATCGACGTTGAAGCCCTGCTTGAGGACCGTCACCCCCTTCTCGCCGCCTTCCGTCGGGATCTCCAGCTTGCTCATCCAGGCCAGGAAGGGATATTCGTTACCGAAGAACCAGACACCCAGCGTGCGACCGGGAAAATCGTCCGGCGAGGTCACGCCCGTCTCCTTCAGGCAGGTCAGCATCATGCCCGACTTCTTGAACGGCTGGGCGATGTTGACAAGCGGCACGCCACGCTCGCGGCTGGCGAGCGCGGAGGGCATCCAGTCGACGATGACATCGGCGCCACCTCCGGCGATCACCTGCGGCGGCGCGATGTCCGGGCCGCCGGGCTTGATCGTGACGTCGAGGTCTTCCTCATCGTAGAAGCCCTTGTCCTTCGCCACGTAGTAACCGGCGAACTGACCCTGGGTGACCCACTTGAGCTGAAGGGTCACCTCGTCGGCAGCGTGTGCTCCGCCAAGGCCGAACGCGAGCGCCACAGCGGCGCCAAGCACTGTCTTTCTCATCACAAGCTCCCTCTGGTGTCGGCCCCGCCGCCCGTTATCCCCGGACTGACGGATGCCAGAACGTGACGGCCCGTTCGACGAGCGCCACCAATCCATAGAACAGCGATCCGGCCAGGGCTGCGACGGCAATCGACGCCCAGACCATGTCGACGTTCATGCGTCCCATCTCCGATGAGATGCGAAAGCCCATGCCGACGATCGGCGTTCCGAAGAATTCCGCAACGATGGCGCCGATCAGCGCCAGCGTCGAGTTGATCTTCAAGGCATTGAAAACGAAGGGCATGGCAAGCGGCAGGCGCATCTTGACGAGCGTCTGGGCATGGCTTGCCGCATAGGTGTGCATGAGGTCGCGCTCGATCCGGCCCGCGGCCGCCAGTCCCGCCACCGTATTCACCAGCATCGGGAAGAAGGTCATGACCACCACGACGGCGGCCTTCGAAGGCCAGTCGAAGCCGAACCACATGACCATGATCGGCGCGATGCCGATGATCGGCAGGGCGGACACGAGATTGCCGACCGGAAGAAGGCCACGGCGCAGGAAGTCGACCCTGTCCGCAAGGAGCGCCACCAGAAAGCCCGAACCGCAGCCGATGGCATAGCCGATCAGCACGCCCTTCAGGAAGGTCTGGCGGAAATCGGCCCAGAGCTGCGGCAGGGACGCCATGCCCCTCGCCCAGATGTCGGACGGCGGCGGCAGAAGCACCTTGGGCACGGCGAAGCCTGTCACGAGAAGCTGCCACAGGATCAGCAGCCAGACACCGAATGCCAGCGGGACCGCGAGGTCGAGCGCGCGCCGCGCCACCTCGCCGCGCGGCGACAGGGCCGCCATTTCCTCCACCTGCAACCACGCGATGGCCCACGCCATGACGACAAGAAGCCAGAACCCCGGACCCGCGTCGCCCGGATGGTCCGAAATCACCCGGACAAGCATCTGCGCAAGCCCGAGCGAGGCCGCCGCCAGAACCAGCGCCGCATATTGGCCGAAGCCCTGGCGCGAGAAGCGGTGCAGCGCCAGGATCGCCAGAGCGGAAAACGCAAGACCGGCCAGCATCGGCTGAGACAGGAGCCCTGCACTGCCCGCGTCCCCCGACAGCAGGGGCAGCAGCCAGACGACGAGGCCGCACAGCAGTCCGAGCCAGGCAAGGGCGGAGGGCACGGGCGAAAACCGCCGCATCCCAAGCTGCACGCGCGCGCTCATCGTGCCATCCCCATGCGTTTCAGGACAAGCTTCTCGGCCCACCCGATCGCGGCGACGAGCAGGGCGGCCAGTGTCGCGGCGACGATCAGCGCCGACCAGATCTGCACGGTCTGGCCGTAGTAGCTGCCTGTCAGCAGGCGCGCGCCGAGCCCCTCGACCGCGCCCGTCGGCAGTTCGCCGACGATTGCACCCACGAGGCTCGCGGCCACGCCCACCTTCATCGAGGCGAAGAGATAGGGCATGGCCGAGGGCAGGCGGAGCTTCCAAAGGGTCTCGACGGCTGAGGCCGAATAGGTCTTCATCAGGTCCAGCTCGATCCTCTCGGGCGAGCGCAGTCCCTTCACCATGCCGACAGTGACCGGGAAGAAGGAGAGGTAGGTGGAGATCAGCGCCTTGGGCAGCAGGCCCGAGATGCCGATCGCGTTGAGCACCACGATGATCATCGGAGCGATGGCGAGGATGGGGATCGTCTGCGAGGCGATCACCCAGGGCATCAGCGACTTGTCGAGCACCCGGCTGTGGATCACGCCGACAGCAAGGAGAATGCCGAGCAGTGTACCGAAAACGAAGCCGAGCAGGGTCGAGGAGAGCGTCACCTGCGCGTGATAGACGAGGCTGCGCTTGGACGTGATCTTCTTTTCGACCGTGGTGTTCCAGATCTCCACGGCCACCTGATGCGGCGCCGGCATCACGGGCCGCTCCTGCGCCAGCGTGTCGGCAACGAGTTGCGCCACGGAGACGTTCTCCTGGCCGCCGCGCTTGTACATGTCACGCTGGAACGGCGTGTTGAGCAGCACCGCCGCGAGATACCAGACCGCAATGATCGTCGCGACGACAACGATCACCGGACCGGTCGTGCCGCGCATGAGGCCGGCAAAGGGCGAACGAACCGGCGCCGTGAGGGCTGTATCGCTCATGCCGCCTCCTCCCTGCGCCCGAGGCCACTGTTGAGCGCCTCGATGATCAGTCTTGCCTCTGCATCGTCAATCGACGTGCCGAAGGTCACGGTCTTGTGGCCGTAGTCGAATGCGACGCCTCCATTCGCGCCAAGGGGGTTTTCGAAGGCCCTTGGGCTGAATACCTGCTGCTCAGTCTGATGCCTGCGCACACGGGCTACATGCGCGGGATTGTAGTGCCATGATCGTGACAGGATCGGAATGGAAACGGTCTTGGTTATGCCTGCGCGGCTGACGACAAGCATTTCCCGACCGGCAAACATCCAAAACAAGGTCGCAGCGGCATAGAGCCAGCCAAGCGCCCAGGCTCCCAGCCAGACAAGGAGAAATAGAGAGGCCTTACCATCCGCTCCTCCGGAGACAAGCGCTCCTGCGGCGGCAAAACCGCCCATGGTCCAGCCGCAAAGCCAGAACAGAAGAAAGGCCATGAGGAAAGTGCGCCGTTTGGCCCGAACAGTGATGCTCGTCCCCTCGGGAACCCGGTCAACGCTCACTCTGGACGACGTCGGGACCTCAAACTGCATCACGTTTTTCCAGCTGTCGAGCCCCTGGGAAAATGTTCGGATCAATCGTCATAGCTGTGCCCCGCGCGCAGGCCCTCGCGAACGCGATGGGCGATCTCGAGGAATTCCGGCGTCTCGCGGATGTCGAGGGTCCGCTCGCGCGGCAGGGTCGATTGGATCACGTCATGGACACGGCCCGGGCGCGGGCAGAGCACGACGATCTTGGTGGACAGGAACACCGCCTCCGGGATCGAATGGGTGACGAAGACCACGGTCTTGTTCGTCTTTGCCCAGAGTTTCAGCAGCTGCTCGTTGAGGTGATCGCGCACGATCTCGTCAAGCGCGCCGAAAGGCTCGTCCATCAGCAGAAGGTCGGGATCGAAGGATAGCGCGCGCGCGATGGAGGCGCGCTGTTGCATGCCGCCCGAGAGCTGCCACGGGTATTTCTTCTCGAAGCCGGCGAGATTGACCAACTCCATGTTGCGACGGGTGCGCTCCTCCCGCTCGACCCTGGAAAAACCCATGATCTCCAGCGGCAGGGCGATGTTGTCGGCGATCGTGCGCCAGGGGTAGAGTGCCGCCGCCTGGAAGACGTAGCCATAGGCGCGGGCAAGGCGCGCCTCTTGCGGGCTCATGCCATTGACCGTGATTGATCCACCGGTCGGGGCCTCAAGGTCGGCGATCACCCGCAGGAGCGTGGTCTTGCCGCAACCCGACGGCCCGATGAAGGAGACGAAATCGCCCGGCGCGATCTCCAGGTCGATGTCGGAAAGGGCATGGACCGGACCGTCATTGGTCTCGAAGGTCAGCGACAGGTTGTCGATGTCGATGACGGGCGCGATCGCCTCTTCCGCTGGCCGTGCTTGCATCCTTACCCCGCCTCCCTCTCGCGTCCCGGTCAAGGCGGCTCATGCCGCGCACATGACGCCCTCTCGACAAAGCAAGAGGCGGGCCAAATGAGCCCGCCTCGTCTCTTCACACGCCGCTTTGCGGAATACCCTTGCGCTCCACCTTGCGTGGCGCGGTCAGTTCCTTCCAGGTCGACAGCGCCTTGTTGACCGCCTGGAACGGCTCACGGGCGACAAAGCGGCCATGACCTTCCTCGGGCTTGAGGGTGCCGTCATCGACGGCGACACGCCCGCGCGTCAGGGTGAAACGCGGCAGGCCGGTCACCTCCTTGCCTTCGAACACATTGTAGTCGATGGACGACTGCTGGGTCGCCGCCGAAATGGTCTTCCGCCTGTTCGGATCCCAGACGACGAGGTCCGCGTCCGCGCCGACCAGAACCGCGCCCTTTCTCGGGTAGACGTTCAGGATCTTGGCGATGTTGGTCGAGGTGACGGCCACGAATTCATTCATGGTGAGCCGGCCGGTCGCGACCCCGTGTGTCCAGAGCATCGGCATTCGGTCCTCAAGCCCGCCGGTGCCATTGGGAATCTTGGTGAAATCACCGATACCCGTGCGCTTCTGCTCGGTGGAGAAGGCGCAATGGTCGGTCGCGACCACCTGCAGCGATCCCGACTGGAGCCCAGCCCAGAGGCTGTCCTGATGCTTCTTGTCGCGGAACGGAGGCGACATGACCCGCCGCGCGGCGTGATCCCAGTCCGGATGACGGTACTCGCTGTCATCCAGCGTCAGATGCTGGATCAGCGGCTCGCCGTAGACGCGCTTGCCCTGCTGTCGTGCCCGGCGGATCGCCTCGTGGCTCTCCTCGCACGATGTGTGCACCACATAGAGCGGCACGCCGGCCATGTCCGCGATCATGATGGCGCGGTTTGTGGCCTCGCCCTCCACCTGCGGTGGACGGGAATAGGCATGGGCCTCGGGGCCATTGTTCCCTTCCGCGAGCAGGCGGGCGGAGAGGTCGGCGACCACATCGCCGTTCTCGGCGTGGACGAGAGGCATCGCGCCAAGTTCCGCGCAGCGCTGGAAAGAGGCGAACATCTCGTCGTCCTCCACCATCAGCGCGCCCTTGTAGGCCATGAAATGCTTGAAGGTGTTGATGCCCTTCTCACGCACGACGGTCTCCATCTCGTTGAAGACCTGCTCGTCCCACCAGGTGACCGCCATGTGGAAGGAATAGTCGCAATGGGCACGGGTGGACTTGTTGTCCCAGCGCGTCAGGGCCTCGAGCAGCGACTGCCCCGGCGAGGGGAGACAGAAATCGACCACCATCGTCGTGCCGCCGGCAAGGGCGGCGCGAGTGCCGCTCTCGAAATCATCGGAGGAATAAGTGCCCATGAAAGGCATCTCGAGATGCACATGCGGGTCGATGCCTCCGGGCATGACGTAGCAGCCGCTCGCGTCCAGCACCTCGTCTCCCGAGAGATCGGGGCCGATCTCGACGATGATGCCACCGTCGATCTTCACGTCGGCCCTGTAGGTGAGATCGGCCGTGACGACCGTTCCGCCCTTGATCACCTTCGTTGCCATTGCCGTTCCCCTCTCTCGTTTTGCTTTCAGGCCGTCAGGCCATCGTGATCTCGTCCCTGCGTCCCGGTCTCCAGCGGCACGTCATCGTGCCCGGACGTTCCCGCCCCCCCGGGCGCCGCGACTTATTCCGCGACTTCGGCCGCCTCAAGCACCGCGTGAAGGAGCACATCCGCACCGGCCTTGGCCCAGTCCTTCGTGATCTCCTCCGCCTCGTTGTGCGACAGGCCGTCGACGCAGGGGCACATGATCATTGCCGTCGGCGCCACCTTGTTGACCCAGCAGGCATCATGGCCGGCGCCGGAGATGATGTCGGTATGGCTGTAGCCGAGCTTTTCGGCTGCGTTTCGCACCGCCTTGACGCAGGTCTCGTCGAACGTCACCGGGTCAAAATGACCGGCCACCTCGATCGCGACCGACAGCCCAAGATCCTCGGCGATCTTCGGCGCACACTCCTCGAACTCCGCCTTCATGGCGTCGAGCGTCTCCTGGTCGGGCGAGCGGAAGTCGATGGTGAAGACCACCTTGCCCGGAATGACGTTGCGCGAATTGGGATGAACGTCGCAATGACCGATGGCCCCGACGGCACGCGGCTGGTGCTTCATGGCGATCTCGTGCACCAGTTCCGTCATGCGCGCCATGCCGAGGCCGGCGTTTCGACGCATGGGCATGGGCGTCGATCCGGTATGGCTGTCCTTGCCGGTGACGGTGACCTCGAGCCACCACAGGCCCTGGCCATGGGTGACGACGCCGATGTCCTTGCCCTCGGCCTCAAGGATTGGCCCCTGTTCGATATGAAGCTCGAACATGGCGTGGATCGCGTCCTTGCGCGCTCCGACCTCCTCGTCGCCGACCCAGCCGATGCGCTCTAGTTCCTCGCCGACCGTCTTTCCCTCCGCGTCGGTACGCCCGTAGGCCCAGTCGAGGTCATGCACGCCGGCGAAGACGCCCGAAGCGAGCATGGCGGGCGCGAAACGCGTGCCTTCCTCGTTGGTCCAGTTGGTCAGCACGATGGGACGGCGGGTCCTGATGTCGAGATCATTGAGCGCGCGCATGACCTCGAGCCCACCAAGAACCCCGAGAACCCCGTCATACTTGCCGCCCGTCGGCTGGGTGTCGAGGTGGGACCCCATGTAGACGGGCGTGGCATCGGGATCGGTCCCGGCACGCGTCATGAACATGTTGCCAAGCTTGTCCACGCCCATGGTGAGGCCGGCATCCTCGCACCACGCCTGAAACAGCTTTCGCCCCTCCGCATCCGCGTCGGTCAGCGTCTGGCGATTGTTTCCGCCGGCGACGCCGGGACCGATCTTCGCCATCTCCATCAGGGAATCCCAGAGACGCTCGGGATCGATGCGGAGGTTCTGGCCCGGTGCTGCTGCCATGATGCGCGCTCCTATTTCAGTTCGGTTTCGATGAAGGACATCGTCGCCGTGCCCTCGTTGACGACATTGTGCTCGACGCCCTCGTCACGGCGGTAGACCGTACCGGAGGGCATGGTGACCGACCGGGTCGCCCCACCGGGCTCCTCGAGCAGCATGTTGCACTCGCTCAGCGTCGTGATGACGTAGTCCATGGCATGACGATGCCAGCCTGTTTCCGCGCCCGGCGCGAAGTCGAAGCGGGTGACGCGAACCTTCTCGTCGTCGATCAGCGTGGTGGCCTGCGCCTGCGGGCGACCCTGTCCGTCTCCACTCATGCTCTCACTCCATGTTCGGGAAGGTGTAGACGGCCCCGTCCTTGATGCCGGCGGGCCAGCGCGTGGTGATGGTCTTCAACCTCGTGTTGAAGCGCACCCCCTCCATTCCGTAGATCGAGTGATCGCCGAAGAGCGAGCGTTTCCAGCCGCCGAAGGAGAAATAGGCGACCGGCACCGGGATCGGCACGTTAATGCCGACCATGCCCACCTCGATGCGGTCGGCGAAGGCCCGGGCCGCATCGCCGTCGCGGGTGAAGATCGCGGTGCCGTTGCCGTATTCGTGGGTGTTGATGAGGTCGAGAGCCTCGTCGTAGTCGCCGGCGCGCACCACGGAGAGGACCGGGCCGAAGATCTCCTCGCGGTAGATCGTCATGTCCTTCGTCACCCGGTCGAACAGCGTCCCGCCGACGAAATACCCGTTCTCGTAGCCCTGGAGGCTGAACCCGCGCCCGTCCACCCGCAGGTCCGCGCCTTCCTTCTCGCCCTGGTCGATGTAGGACAAGACCTTGCGCATGTGCTGTTCGGTGACGACCGGCCCCATTTCGGCGTCCTTGTCGGTGGCAGGGCCGATCTTCAGCGCCTGCACGCGGGGCACCAGCTTCTCGACCAGCGCATCGGCGGTCTTCTCGCCGATGGGAACCGCCACGGAGACAGCCATGCAGCGTTCGCCGGCGGATCCGTAGCCGGCTCCCATCAGGGCATCCGCCGCCTGGTCCATGTCCGCATCCGGCATGACGATCATGTGGTTCTTGGCGCCGCCCAGCGCCTGCACGCGTTTCCCGTTGGCCGTGCCGGTCGAATAGACGTATTCGGCGATCGGCGTCGATCCGACGAAGGACACCGCCTTCACGTCCGGGTGAGTCAGGAGAACGTCGACCGCCTCCTTGTCGCCATGCACCACGTTCAGCACGCCATCGGGAAAACCCGCCTGCTGGAACAGGTCGTAGACGACCATCACCGCGGATGGGTCGCGCTCCGAAGGCTTGAGAACGAAGGTGTTCCCGCAGGCGACAGAGATCGGATACATCCACAGCGGCACCATGGCCGGGAAGTTGAACGGCGTGATGCCGGCGACGACGCCGAGCGGCTGGCGGTCGGAGTGGCTGTCGATGGCCGGGCCCACATTGCGGGCGAACTCGCCCTTCAGCAGGTGCGGAATGCCGCAGGCGAACTCCACCACCTCGATGCCGCGTGCGACCTCGCCCAGCGCATCGTCATGGGTCTTGCCGTGCTCGACCGAGATCGCGCGGGCGATGTCGTCGGCATGGGCGGACAGAAGCTCCTTGAAGCGGAACATCATGCGCGCGCGCTTCAGCGGCGGCGTGTCGCGCCAGGCCGGGAAGGCCGCCTTCGCGACGGCGATCGCCTCGCCGACCTCCTCGGCGGTCGAGAGCGGCAGGGTCGCCGTCTGCTCCCCTGTGGCCGGGTTGAACACGCCCTGGGTGCGGGACGAGCGGGAGGTCTTGCGGCTTCCGCCGATGGCATTCTCGATGGTGGTCATGACCCTCAGTCCAGATTGGTCAGCACGTCGCGGATCGTTCCGACCAGGCGGTCGATCTCGCTCTTCTCGATGATGAGAGGCGGCGACAGCGCGATGATGTCGCCCGTGGTGCGGATGAGACAGCCGGCCTCGTAGGCGGCGAGGAAGGCGGAGAAGGCACGTTTCGTCGGTTCGCCGGCGATCGGTTCGAGCTCGATGGCCCCGATCAGGCCGATGTTGCGAATGTCGATGACGTGGCGGGTGTCCTTCAGCGAGTGAAGCGCGTCTTCCCAATAGGGCCCGAGTTCCGCCGCGCGGGTCAGAAGCCCCTCTTCCTCGTAGGTGTCGAGCGTGCCGAGAGCGGCCGCGCAGGCCACCGGATGACCGGAATAGGTATAGCCGTGGAAGAACTCGATCAGGTGCTCCGGCCCGTTCATGAAGGCATCGTGCACATGCGAGGCGGCGAAGACGGCGCCCATCGGGATCACGCCGTTGGTGATGCCCTTGGCGGTGGTCACGAGATCGGGCACGACGCCGAAATGGTCGACCGCAAAGGGCGAGCCCAGCCGCCCGAAACCGGTGATGACCTCGTCGAAGATCAGCAGGATGCCGTTCTGGTCGCAGATCTGGCGCAGCCGTTCCAGATACCCCTTCGGCGGGATGAGAACGCCCGTCGAACCGGCCACCGGCTCCACGATCACGGCGGCGATGGTCGACGCGTCGTGCAACTGCACCAGGCGGATCAGTTCCTCCGCATACTCCGCCCCCGTCTCGGGCTGGCCGCGCGAGAAGGCGTTGCGCTCCAGATCGTGGGTGTGGCGAATGTGATCGACCCCGCCGAGCAGCGTGCCGAACATCTTCCGGTTGGCGACGATGCCACCCACCGAAATACCGCCGAAGTTGACGCCATGATAGCCGCGCTCGCGCCCGATCAACCGCGTGCGGGCGCCCTCTCCGCGCGCCCTGTGGTAGGCAAGCGCCATCTTCAGAGCCGTTTCGACGGACTCCGAGCCGGAGTTGGTGAAGAAGACATGGTCGAGGGGCTTCGGCATCATCGCCACCAGGCGGGCGGCAAGCTCGAAGGCCGCCGGATGCCCCATCTGGAAGGCCGGCGCATAGTCGAGTTCGGCGATCTGACGCTGCACCGCCTCGGTGATGCGCGGCCTCGCGTGACCGGCATTGCAGCACCACAGGCCGGCGGTGCCGTCGAGCACATCCCGGCCCTCGGCGGTCTTGTAGTACATGCCTTCCGCACCGACGAACATGCGCGGGGTCTTCTTGAACTGCCGGTTCGCGGTGAACGGCATCCAGAACGCTTCGAGATTGTTGGTGAGAGCCGGCTGCGACATGGAACCTCCCTGCGGCCGCACCGGAGGTGACGGACGGCCGTTCTGCCTGACAGTTCCGGGCCGGCGCGTACACGCGTCGATACCCCGCCACGAGAACGGGATCCGCGCACGTCAGGGATCACGCTTCCCCTGTCGGGAGGCATGTCCGCTGGTGCCACAAGCACGCGGTTCCTGTCCGGCGGGGCCGGCCCGATGTTCCCCTTTGCCGGTGTTCGGGACCTTGTCCCGTATCCGGCCAGCCGCCGCTTTCACGCGGCGACCTCAGTCTGGAAGTCGCGGCCCCGATCGTTTTTCCGGGCGGCGGCCTGTCGCCGCCGGACCCGTGTGCCGGTGGTCCGCATCGTCTTGAGCGTTGCGTCAGGTCGCAAAACCTGACCAAATGGTCAAGGCGAGCGTAGGAAGCCCCGCACAACCGGTCAAGACCAATTTTGCGGCGTGCCTGCCGCTTCATCGGGCGGCGGAGGGAAAGCGGGCGAAACGAAGGGTGGCTGCCGGGCATGAGCGAGGCGCGGGGCACGGATGAAACAGGCGAACCGGCGCGGGGGCAGGGAGCCGAACGCCCCGGCAACAGGGGCGCCATCCGTGCTGAGAACGAACGGCTGATCCTGAAGGCGGCCGAGGAAGTCTTCGCGGAGAGCGGTTTTCGCGGCGCGACGACGGGCATGATCGCCGAGCGTGCCGGCATCCCGAAGGCCAACCTTCACTATTATTTCCCGACCAAGGAAGCCCTCTACCGGCGCGTGGTCGAGCACATCTTCAACATCTGGCTCGACGCGGCCAACTCCTTCGACGAGAACGACGATCCGGTTGACGCACTGACCTCTTACATCTCCAAGAAGATGGACATTTCGCGCGAGCATCCCACCGGCTCCAAGGTCTGGGCCAACGAGATCCTTCATCGCGCGCCGGTGATCCAGGACTATCTGGAAACCACGCTGCGCGACTGGACGGCATCGCGCGTTGCAGTCATCCGGCGTTGGATCGCGGACGGACGGATCGCGCCCGTGGATCCGCATCACCTTCTCTACATGATCTGGGCGACGACCCAGCATTATGCGGACTTCAATCACCAGATCGCGACGCTCAACGGTGGGCATCCCCTTGACGAGGAGCAGTTCGCCAGCGCAAAGCGGACCGTGACGGAGATCATCCTGACGGGCATCGGCGCGCGCGCGAACCGGTCCGCCGACAAAACGGACACATGAACATGGACGCGAGCCCGGAGCGTGACGGCAAGACCCCGCCGAAGACGGCGGCGGCCCCACGTACGCGCATTCAGGAGAAGAACCGCGCCCGCATTCTCGACGCGGCGCTGGCGACGTTCTCCCGCTACGGCTATCGCGGCGCGCGCGTGGAGCAGATCGCCGAGGACGCGGGCATGTCGAAGTCCAACCTGCTCTACTACTTCGGCTCCAAGTCGGCGATCTACAAGGCCGTGCTGGCCGACCTCCTGGACCGGTGGCTGGCGCCGCTGCGCACGCTCGACCCCGACGGCGACCCGCGCCAGGAACTGACCGCCTATATCGAGGCGAAACTCCGCTTCTCGGCCGAGTGTCCCGAAGCCTCCCGTCTGTTCGCAAACGAGGTGATGCAGGGCGCGCCGATGATCCGGGACGTTCTGGAGGGGCCGCTCAAAAGCCTTGTCGCTGAGAAGTCGGACGTCCTTCGCCACTGGGCCGCGCGCGGACTGATCCGCGACATCGACCCGCCGCATCTCATCTTCCTGATATGGGCGACGACACAGCACTATTCCGACTTCGCCACGCAGATCGCGGCGATCACCGGGACGGGCATCGGGGACGAGAACTTCCGCAAGGCGGCTCTCGACACGCTGACCGGGCTGGTCTTCGAGGGGCTGATGCCCCGCCGGTGACGCCGGCGCGCGCCCCAACACCTGCTTGATCCAGCTCCCGTCGCCCGTATTCTGGAGGCGATGCCGCAGGCGCGCGGGTGCGCCATGGCCGGATCGGGGAGATCCCATGCGCAAGTCCGTCGTCGTCGCTGCCTCCGTCCTCTTTCTCGCCCTGGCCCCGAGCGGGCCGGCACAGGCCGCAAGATGCGGCAACAACGCCGCCGGCTTTCCCGCGTGGCTGGAAAGCTTCAAGCGTGAAGCGGTGGCCGCCGGCATCTCGCGCGCGACCGTGGAGAGCGCGCTTGGCGGGATGACCTACAACAGGAAGGTGATCCGCCTCGACCGGAACCAGAAGTCCTTCAAGCTCTCCTTCGAGAAGTTTCTCGCCCGGCGCGCACCGCCCTCGACGATCGCGATCGGCAAGCGCAGGCTGAAGCAGCACTGGGTGATCCTCGATCGGGTCGAGCGCAAGTTCGGCGTGCAGAAGGAGGTGATCGTCTCGATCTGGGGGCTGGAATCGGGCTTCGGATCCTTCACGGGAAACATCCCGATCTTTTCCTCACTCTCCGCGCTTGCCTACGACTGCCGGCGCTCGGCGTTCTTCACCAACGAGCTGATGAGCGCCCTGAAGATCGCCGACAAGGGCTACATGCGTGTCCGGGACATGAAGGGCGCCTGGGCCGGCGAGATCGGCCAGACCCAGTTCCTGGCGTCAAGCTATCTGCGCTTCGCGGTCGACTATGACGGTGACGGGCGTCCGAACCTCATTCGCAGTCCGGCCGACGTCTTCGCCTCCACGGCCAACTTCCTGCGTCAGCATGGCTGGCAGAAGGGTGGCGACTGGTCGCCCGGCTCGCGCAACTACGCGGTGCTGCGCGACTGGAACCGGGCCGAGGTCTACCGCAAGACGATCGCCTATTTCGCAAGCCAGCTCCGCCAGTAGGCCGAAACATCAGGCCCGCGCGCGCGACCCACGCATCTGGAGGAGCACGGTCGCGACGGTCGTCACGCCGACGCCGGCAAGGCTCCAGATGCCGGGCGCCGGCGCCCCCAGAAGAAGCGTTTCGACGAGGACGAAGGACGGCAGCAGGTAGGTGTAGGCCATGACGGGCCCGGCCGGCAGTCGCAGGCTCGCATAGGTGGCGCAGAAGAAGCTCGTGGCAGTCGGAAACACCGCCAGATAGACGATGCCCGCGAACACGCCCGGAGACAGATCCGACCAGTCGGTTTCGACCAGCGGGCCGCGCGCATGGACCAGAAGCAATGCCGCGCCCGTGACGAGGATCCAGAAGTTGAAGGTCTCCAGCGCCTCCCCGCGATTGAGCAGCCGCATCAGCGGCGCATAGAAGGCATAGGCGGCCACGCCCACCAGATAGATCCGCTCACCGGGCCCGAACTCCAGCCGCAGGAGACGGGAGAGGTCGTCGCCGAACAACACGAGCAGCGCGCCCGCGGCTCCCACGCCGAGGCACACGACCTGAAGACGCGAAATGCGCTGCCCCAGGATCGCGAGCCCCGCAAGGGCGGTGAAGGCGGGAAGCAGGGTGAACACGGCCCCCGCGTTGAGCGCACTGGTGAGACGCAACGCCTCGAACATCGTGACGAAGAAGACGTCCAGAAAAACCGCGATCACGAAATAGACCGGCAGACGCGCCAGCGGCGGCCAGTGCCAGCGACCACGCCATACGGCGATCGCCGCAAAGATCGCCGCCGCGAGCAGGAAGCGCAAGGCGGTCAGCAACGCCGGGTCGAGTGCATGGGTGATCGCGTGGCCGACCGGAAAGGAGGTCGAGACGAGAAACGCGAAACCGAGCATCGCCAGATGGGCGCGCCCGGTCTCGCCTGAAGCGGCGGTCGCGGTATCGCTCACCGCGTCCCGCCTGTCATCACATGCCTCATTCGGCGGCTTCCATCACTCGGTTGGGATTGTTGGGATGGGTCGTCCAGTTCGCGTAGGTCCGGTCGATCGGCTTGCCCGTACGCGGGTCGGTGCCTTCCGTCATCTCGACCATGGAGATGCAATTCTCGACCGGGCACACGGAGACGCAGAGATTGCAGCCCACGCACTCCTCGTCAATCACCTCGAAATGGCGCAGCCCGTCCTTCATGGCCGTGATCGCCTGATGCGACGTGTCCTCGCAGGCGATGTGGCAGCGGCCGCACTTGATGCAGGCATCCTGGTCGATCTTCGCCTTGACGATGTAATTCAGGTTGAGTTGCTGCCAGTCGGAAACGGCCGGCACGGCCTTGCCGACGAACTGGTCGACGCTGGTGTAGCCCTTCTCGTCCATCCAGTCCGAGAGGCCGGAGATCATCTCCTCGACCACACGGAAGCCGTAGGTCATCGCGGCCGTGCAGACCTGCACCGTGCCCGCACCGAGCGCCATGAACTCCGCCGCGTCGCGCCAGGTGGTCACGCCGCCGATGCCGGAAATCGGCAGGCCGCGCGTCTGGGCGTCGCGGGCGATCTCCGCCACCATGTTGAGCGCGATGGGCTTGACCGCCGGCCCGCAATAGCCGCCGTGAGCGCCGCGCCCGTCAATCACCGGCGCCGGCGACATCTGGTCGAGATCGACCGACACGATGGAGTTGATGGTGTTGATCAGCGACACCGCGTCGGCACCGCCCGCATGGGCGGCCCGCGCGGGCTGGCGAATGTCGGTGATGTTGGGCGTAAGCTTGACGATCACGGGCATCCGCGTGTGCTGCTTGCACCAGCGCGTGACCATCTCGATGTATTCGGGCACCTGACCGACGGCCGAGCCCATGCCGCGCTCCGACATGCCGTGCGGACAGCCGAAGTTGAGTTCGATTCCGTCGGCCTCGGTCTCCTCCACGCGTTTCAGGATGTCGATCCAGTTCTGCTCTTCGCAGGGCACCATGAGCGACACGACGAGGGCGCGGTCCTTCCAGTCGCGCTTCACCTGCTTGATCTCACGCAGGTTCGTCTCGAGTGGCCGGTCGGTGATGAGCTCGATGTTGTTGAATCCCGTCAGCGTGCGATCGTGGCCGTGGGTCGCGCCGTAGCGCGGACCGTTGACGTTGACGACCGGCGGGTCCTCACCGAGCGTCTTCCACACGACGCCGCCCCAGCCCGCCTTGAAGGCGCGCACGACGTTGTATTCCTTGTCGGTCGGCGGCGCGGAGGCCAGCCAGAACGGGTTTGGCGACTTGATGCCGAGAAAGTCGCTGCGAAGGTCTGCCATTGCGTTTTCCCCCTGTTGCGTTCGGGGACACGGGATGGCGGCAGGCGCGGCAGTCTCCAATGATACTGCCGGCTGGCCCGCCGCACGGTGTCGGTGGCGGGCCGCTCAGGCGGCTGCGGAAACGGCGGAAAGGCGCTCGTGGATGCTGCGCGCGGCAAGCTTGCCGTCCTCGACGGCGGCCACCGTCAGGTCGTCGCCCCCGGCGATACAGTCACCGCCCGCCCACACATCGTCGAGAGACGTGCGCCGGGTCTCGTCGACCCGGATGCGTCCGCCCTCGAGTTCGGGAACCGTGCCCTCGAGCGGATCGGCAACGAAGCTCTGGCCGATGGCCTTGAACACCTGGTCGGCGGGAAGACGCAAGATCTCGTCCGTTGCGACAAGCCCGCCGTCCGCGCCGGCACAGGTGCGGGCGAGTTCGATTGCCTGGACCTGGCCGTCCGCTCCCAGGAGCCGGACCGGCTGCAGCCATTCGCGGATCACGACGCCATTGGTCAGCGCCACTTCCTGCTCATAGGGGCTCGCCTTCATGGCGTCGCGGTCGCGGCGGTAGGCGATCGTCACCTCCTCCGCGCCGAGCCTGCGGGCCTGGACGGCGATGTCGATCGCGGTCATGCCGCCACCGATGACGACCACCCGCCGGCCTATGGGAAGGCTGGCGAGATCCTCCGCCTGGCGCAGCCCGGCGATGTAGTCGACCGCGTCGAGCACCCCGGAAAGCTCCTCGCCCTCCGCCTTCAGCGCATTGACACCGGCAAGGCCCATGCCGAGGAAGACCGCGTCGAAGTCGGCGCGCAGGCCCGCAAGCGTCATGTCGCGGCCCAGCGCCTTGTCACAGCGGATTTCGATGCCGCCGATGGAGGTGACGAAGGACACTTCCCGCTGGGCGAAGTCGTTGGTCGTCTTGTAGGCGGCAATTCCGTATTCGCTCAACCCGCCCGGCTTCTCGCGGGCCTCGAAGATCGTCACCTCGTGACCGAGGCGCGCAAGCGCGTGCGCACACGACAGTCCGGCCGGTCCGGCGCCGACGACGGCAACCCGCCGCCCGGTCGAAGCCCCGCGCGTGAAGGGATGGCGCTGCGGATCATCCAGATAGGTGTCGGTGGCATGCCTCTGGAGCAGCCCGATCTGCACCGGTCTGTCCTCGGAGAGGTTCCTGACACAGGCCTCCTCGCACAGCGTCTCGGTCGGGCAGACCCTTGCGCACATTCCGCCCAGGATGTTCTCCGCGAAGATCGTCTTCGCGGCACCGATCTCGTTGCCCGTCGAGATCTGGCGGATGAAGCCCGGAATGTCGATCGAGGTCGGACAGGCGATCGTGCAGGGCGCATCATAGCAGTAATAACAGCGGTCTGCTTCCACACGCGCCTCGCGGGCGCCGAGCGGCGGATGAAGATCGTCGAAATTCTCGAGATAGTCGTCAGCGGTCAGGCGGGCACCGCGAATGTCGGCGCCTGCGAGTACGTCAGCCATGGCTGCACCTCCGCAACGGCCGGCGGCGCGTCCTCACGGAAAGCGGCCGGCCCGTGTTTCCCTCTGGAGCGCGGGCCCTGCGCAACACGAAAAAGGCCCGGCGCCGGTTCTGGCTCTGGCGATCGGTGCGGCGCCTCCTCTCTTGCCGGGAGATCTTCCGCAGAGGTCATTGGGCCGAATTTTGACCAATTAGTCAAATTTTTTGTGCGCCGCGACGCCCGCCCGCCGCTGCGTGAGGTCCCGCGCGGACTTGGCCAGTGGCCCGCAGCCGTGTAGAGCCGGACGGACCGCAATCCTGCGGGCTCCGATGAGCGGACCGGCCGCTTCGTCTGCCCGTGACCGGGAGGACCTGATGACGACACCCGTGCTTTACGACTACTGGCGCTCCTCGGCGGCCTACCGGCTGCGCATCGCGCTCGGACTCCTCGGCATCGAGCACGAAAGCGTTTCGGTGAACCTGCTCAAGGGCGAGCACCGTGCGCAAGCCCATCTGGCGCGCAATCCGCAAGGGCTCGTTCCCGCGCTCGAGATCGACGGCGCCATGCTCACCCAGTCGGTCGCGATCCTCGAGTATCTTCATGACACGAGAGAAAACAGCACGCTGCTCCCCGCGGACGCGCTCGGCCGTCACCGGGTGCGCGCGCTCTCGCACCTGATCGCCATGGAGATCCATCCGATCTGCAACCTGTCCATCACCGCGCGGGTGGTCGAACTCGCCGGGGGCGGGGACGAACTGCGTGTCGCATGGATGAAGGAGAATATCGGTCGCGGCCTCGCCGCCCTGGAGACGATGCTCGGCGACAGCCGTACCGGCACCTTCTGTCATGGCGACACGCCGACGATGGCCGACATCTGCCTCGTGCCGCAGATCTACAACGCCCGGCGCTGGGGCGTCGACCTGGATGCCGTGCCCCGGATCGTCGAGATCGACGCGGCGTGCAACGCGCTGGACGCGTTCGCCCTCGCCCATCCCGACAAGGTGGGCGCACCGACCGCGTGATCCGGCTTCCCGGCCCGCACGGACCGGGATAGGCTCGCATCATGACGACGAGCGACGCTCCCGGTCCGGCACTGCCGGAACCCGCCGACAGCACCTCACGAAGCGCGCGCGCCGCCGGACAACCGGCGGTGCCCTTTGCCTTTCTTCTGGCGGCGCAATTCGTGATCGCCGCCGCCGGCCTCGTGGTGGAGATCGTGGCCGGGCGGATGCTCGCCCCCTATGTCGGCATGTCGCTCTACACCTGGACAGCGGTGATCGCGGTGGTTCTCGCCGGCTTTTCCGCCGGTCACTGGGCCGGCGGGCTGCTGGCCGACCGGCCGCTTCGCACCGGGTTGCTGGCGCTCGCCGCATCCGGTGTCCTTGGAGCCCTGACCACGCTCGCGGCGCTGCCGCTCATCGCCGTACTGTCCGGCCCGTTGCTTTCGGCCCTTTCCGACCCTGTCTCGGGGATCGTCGCGCTCGCCACGGCGCTCTTCTTTCTGCCCTCCTTCGCCGCCGGCATTCCCTCGCCGATCCTGGCACGCATCGCCATCCAGAACCGCGACCGCAGCGGGCGAGCGCTCGGCGCGCTCCACGCCGTCTCCGCGATCGGCGCCATCGCCGGGACACTGGCCGCGGGATATGTCTTCATTTCCTGGCTCGGCACGGCCCGCACGCTCATCGCCGTTGCCGGCTGCTACGTGGCTTTCGCGCTTGCCTGCCTCTGGATGGTTCGGCGGGCAACGCGCGGCACGGGAAGCGGACACGGCACGGTCCTCCCGGTCGCCATCCTCACCGTTCTGGCCGGCGGCGCGCTTCTTGCCGCGCCCGCCACGGTGACAGGCGCCTGCGACACGGAAAGCCGTTATTACTGCATTCGCTCGCTGGACATCTCCGACGAGATCGGCGCTAACGCCCGCGTGATGGTCATCGACCACCTCGGCCACGGCATCAACGTGATCGGCGCGCCGCTGCGCCTGGAAATGCCCTATGCTGCGATCATCGACGCGGTGGCGCGCGAACGGCTTGCAGGCGTGCCGTCTTCCGCCTTCTTCGTCGGCGGCGGCGCGCTCACCCTGCCGCGCGCCTGGAGCGTGGACGCCCCCGCCCCCGGTCTCGTTGTCGCCGAGGTCGATCCGCAGGTGACACGCATCGCGGCGCGTGACTTCGACGTCGATCCGGCGCGCTTCACGGTGCGCCACGGCGACGCCCGCCGCCTGCTGCGCGAGGAGGGCGCGTTCCAGGTCGTTGTCGGCGACGCGTTCACGGACATTGCCGTACCCGCCCATCTCGTCACGCGGGAATTCTACGGCGAGATCCGCGCCCGTCTCGCGCCCGGCGGTTTCTATGCCATGAACCTGATCGACCACATGACCCGGTTGCAGGCCCTGGCCGCCACCGTGAAGACGCTCGGGAGCGTGTTTCCCGTGGTGGAGGTCTGGGTGGAAGCGGACGATTTCACTGCCGGGGGCCGCACGACCTTCGTGCTCGTGGCGGGCGATACGCCGACGGCACGCGGACGGATGGTGCTTGCCCCCACGGCGGCCGGCAGCGCCTCGCGCATCATCGCAAGGATGCCGGAAAAGCGGGTTGCCGGGCTGGTCGAGCGACTCGATCCGCCACTTCTCACCGACGACTATGTGCCCATCGACCGGCTCATGGGACCGGAAAGCTGACACCACGCGCGCCGGGCTTGATACGGCGCCCCGGGGCAACCACCTGACAACCGGCGCAAGCGGCCGCCTGCGCGACACCGATCAGGAGACACCGGATGCTCGTCACCACCACCAGCACGCTCCAGAACCGCGAGATCGCCGACTACCACGGCGTCGTCACCGGCGAAGCCATCCTGGGCGCCAACATCTTCAAGGATCTCTTCGCCGGCATTCGCGACATCGTCGGCGGCCGCTCGGCCGCCTACGAGGAAGAGCTGATGCGCGCCCGCGAGATCGCCATGGAAGAGATGCAGGCCCGCGCCGAACGGCTTGGCGCGAATGCAGTGATCGGTGTCGACATCGACTATGAAACCGTTGGCCAGAACGGCTCCATGCTGATGGTGAGCGCGACCGGAACCGCCGTCAGCGTGCGCTGAGAGCCGACCTTCCGGATATGAAAACGGCGGAGCCCGGGGCCCCGCCGTTTCCTGTTTCCCTGCATCACGGACGCCGGCTTACTCGAGACCCTCGAAGAGGGCCGTGGAAAGGTAGCGCTCGGCAAAGGAGGGGATGATGACGACGATGCGCTTGCCGGCCATCTCGCCGCGCGCGCCGACCTTCAGCGCCGCCACGAGAGCCGCACCCGAGGAAATGCCGACCGGAAGCCCCTCGAGGCGGGCGACCTTGCGCGCCATCTCGAACGCGGCGTCATTGCCGACCGTGACGACCTCGTCATAGATCTTCGTGTCGAGCACGCCGGGCACGAAGCCCGCACCAATGCCCTGGATCTTGTGCGGCCCCGGATTGCCGCCGGACAGGATCGGGCTGTCCTCGGGCTCCACCGCGACCACATGCAGGTCCGGCTTCTTTTCCTTCAGCACCTGGCTGACACCGGTGATCGTGCCACCCGTGCCGATGCCGGAAACGAAGACATCCACATTGCCGCCGGTATCGTTCCAGATTTCCTGCGCCGTCGTGGCGCGGTGGATCGCCGGATTGGCCGGGTTTTCGAACTGCTGCGGCATGACCGCGTCGTCGATCTCGCCGACGAGCTCCTCGGCGCGCGCCACCGCGCCCTTCATGCCCTTCGGCCCCTCGGTGAGCACCAGTTCGGCACCGAGCAGCTTGAGCATCTTGCGGCGCTCGATGGACATCGTCTCGGGCATCACCAGGATGAGACGGTATCCCTTGGCCGCGGCCACGAAAGCCAGCGCGATGCCGGTGTTGCCGGAGGTCGGCTCGACCAGCGCGGTCTTTCCCGGGGTGATCTTGCCCTCGGCCTCGAGCGCCTCGATCATCGACACGCCGATGCGGTCCTTGACGCTTGAAATCGGGTTGAAGAACTCGAGCTTCGCCAGGATCTCGGCCTCGACGCCAGCATCCTTCGCCAGGCGGTCGAGCCGCACGATCGGCGTGTCGCCGATGGTTTCGGTGATGGAGGCATAGATCCGGCCGCGGCCGGGCGTCTTGTCGCTCATGTCGGTCTCCCTGTCTGGCGCGGACACCCTCGTTCGCCCGCGCGTCGTGTAGGGCAATGTAGGAGGCAGAACCGCCCGTGACGAGGGGCGCCGTCAGGCCGGCCGGATCGCTTCACGCAAACCGGTTCCACTGAAACGCCGTTTCGTGGAATTTCGTTCCGGGATCGGCAGTTTACCCGTCAGTGCCGACCGGTCGAGCCGAAGCCGCCCTCTCCCCGTCCGGTGTCGTCCAGGTCGCCAACCTCGAGCAGTTCGGCGCGCGAGACCGGCGCCACCACCATCTGGGCGATGCGGTCGCCACGCTCGACGACGAAGGTCTCGTGGCCGAGGTTGACCAGGATGACCTTGATCTCACCGCGATAATCGGCGTCGATCGTGCCGGGCGTGTTGAGCACCGTCACGCCGAAGCGGGCGGCCAGTCCCGAGCGGGGGCGCACCTGCGCTTCCGTGTGCGGCGGCAGGGCAATGGCGATGCCGGTCGGAACAAGCGCACGTGCTCCGGCAATGATCTTGACCGGTGCCTCAACGGCCGCCAGCAGGTCGAGGCCGGCGGCCTCGTCGCTCTGGTAGGAGGGCAGCGGCAGGTCGGCGCCATGCGGCAGGCGGCGCACGCGAACGGGAACGGTCATGAAGGGTTTCCTCGTCTGTAGACCGGCTCGGGTGCCGGCCAGGGGGATCTGCGAAGCGGAAGGAAAGCCGCGCTCCTCCTCAGGAGGCGGCGAGACGACGGGCGATTTCCCGGACCAGCCGGCGAGCCACCTCGTCCTTGGCAAGGGTCGGCCACGTTGAGACGCCGGCCTCCTCGACCAGACGAACCGTGTTGGCGTCTCCGCCCATGACGCCATGCTCCGGAGAGACGTCATTTGCGACGATCATGTCCGCGCCCTTGCGCCGGAGCTTGGCGGTCGCATTGTCCAGAAGCGCATCGGTCTCGGCGGCGAAGCCGACCACGAGGCGCGGACGCAGGGTCGAATGGCGTCCGACGGTGGCAAGGATGTCCGGGTTCTCGGCAAGTTCCAGCGCCGGAATGCTGCCGCTGCCGTCCTTCTTGATCTTGCTGCCGCTTTCCGACACGGCGCGCCAGTCGGCGACAGCCGCCGCCATCACCGCCACGTCGGCGGGAAGCGCCTCCTCGACCGCGGAAAGCATCTGGCGGGCGGTCTCGACGCGCACCACGTCGACGCCTTCCGGATCCGCAAGTCCGACGGGGCCGGACACGAGGGTGACCCGCGCACCGGCTCTTGCGAGCCAGCCGGCGATGGCAAATCCCTGTTTTCCCGACGAGCGGTTGGCGATGTAGCGGACCGGGTCGATGGGCTCATGCGTGGGGCCGGCGGTGATCAGAACATGCCGCCCCGCCAGGATTCCGCGTATCCCGTCATCGTCGTCGCGCGCGGCAAGCATCGAACGAAGCGCCTCGACGATCTCGAGCGGCTCCGCCATGCGGCCCACGCCCGCCTCGCCCTGCTCTGCCATCTCACCGGCGTTCGGTCCAACGACATGCGCCCCGTCGCCGCACAGCGTCGCAACATTGCGCCGGGTGGCCGGATGCGACCACATGGCCGGGTTCATCGCCGGTGCGACGAGCAGCGGCCGGTCGGAGGCAAGAAGAACCGCCGTCGCGAGATCGTCGGCGAGACCGTTCGCCATCCTGGCCATCAGGTTGGCAGTCGCCGGAGCGACCACGATCGCATCCGCCTCGCGGGCCAGGCGAATGTGACCGACATCATGCTCGTCGTCGCGGTCGAACAGCTCGGTGAACACCTTGTCGCCGGTCAGCGCGCCGACCGTTAGCGGTGTGACGAAGCGCGTCGCCCCCTCGGTCATCACGCAGCGCACGCGCGTCCCGCGCTCGCGCAGCCGGCGAATGAGATCGAGGCTCTTGTAGGCGGCGATACCGCCGCCGATGACGAGCAGGATACGGGTGTCGGTCAGGCTCACGGCCGGAATCTCCGCAAGGAAACCGCCCGGCGCGCGGCGTGGGCGGTCATGTCAGCATCCGGCGCCCGTCGCGGCGCCCCTCTTTCCGGCCCGACGCCTCCCGCCGGCCTCAGCCGCCGAAGGACCTCGGTGCCGGCGAAATGACACGCGATCCCTGCCCCGTGACCTCGTAGATCGCGAGACCACGCTGGTTCGTGCCGTCACGCTCGAAACGGAACACGCCATCGATGCCGAGGAAGCCGTCCCGGTTGGTCAGTACCTGCTCCGAGAACCGCGCCTGACCGGCGGACCGCACGAGCCCCGCCGCAAGGATCGTCCCGTCATAGGCAAGTGTCGCGTTGCGCGGAGGACGGCTGCCGAACTTCGCCTGATAGCGCTCGGCGAAGGCGTTGAAGCCGGAGGCGTCCGGACCCGGGTACCAGGCGCCCGTCAGCGGCGCGGCGTTGAGCACCTGCTGGTTTTCCCACTGTCCCGAACCAAGCAGCTTCACGTTGCCAAGGTTCACGCCGCTGGAGGACAGCGTCTGGGCCACGAAGGGAGCCACGTTGCCGGCGGGCACGAAGATCGCATCCACCTGGGACCCGATCTGCGCGATCTTGGCGAGGCGCGCGGTCAGGTCCGTCGTATCGTTGCCCGCAAGCTTGTAGCGCTCGATGGCGACGATGCGCCCGCCCGCGCGGCCGACCTCCTGCCGGAACGCCGCCTCGGCGACCGCACCATAGGTGTCGTCGGGCAGGATCGCGGCAAAGGAACGCTTGCCTTCGCGGGCGGCATAGGAAACGACGCGGCTCACGTCGCTGCGAGGCAGGAAGCTCAGCAGGTAGACGCCACGCGAGGCAACGGATTCGTCGCTGGAAAAGGCAACGACCGGCACGCCCGACGAGCGGGCCACGCTGGCCGCCCCGCCGACCGCCGGCGCGAAGACCGGGCCGAGGATCAGCTCGGCGCCTTCCGTGATGGCCGCCTGGGCGGCGACGCGCGCGCCTTCGGCCGTACCGCCGGTATCCTTCACCAGGATCTGAATGTCGGCGCCCTGGAAGTCGGACAACGCCAGTTCGGCCGTGTTGCGGAACACGCTGGCGATGGAGGTGGCGCTGCCGCCGCCGGTCATCGGAAGCAACATGGCGACGCGCACGGAGCCCGTGCCGACGGTCTCGCCGCGCGCCGCGGGCTGCGTCGGCGTGGACGGATATCCCGGGTATTCACCCAATGTCGATCCGGTACAGGCGGCGAGAAGCAGGCCCGCCGCGACGGCGAACCCCGCACGCAGCCCGGTACGCCGTGAAGGGGCCCAGCCCCGGCCCGAAAGGCTCTTGCCCATGAAACCTTGCACCTCGTCCGCTCTCCCGTCGCCGAAAGGCGTGTGTCGAAATCCCTGCCCGGGCCTGATTGTCCCGTTCAACGCGATGATTACCAGCCCCTTTCGCAGGCTGCAAATGCCAAGCGGCGCGCCCGGCCTTGGCCTGCCCCGCGTTTCCTGTCACAACGGGCCGACCGCCCGCCGCATCCGTTCGGCCGGCGCCCCGTCAAGACGCCCGCGCCAGCCGGCCACCGGGCCAGCCGCAAGGACCTTCCGCGAGATGAGCGCCCGTCCGCCAGAGCCGAGCGAACCCGACGAGGAAACGGAGGCCGACGCGTTCGCGGAAGCGACCGGAACCGCCTCGCGCGACTTCTTTCTCGCCGGCCAGCGCATCCCCGCCCGCAGGCCGGCGCCAGGGCTCTACATCGTCGCGACCCCGATCGGCAACCTCGGCGACATCACACTGCGCGCGCTCGAAACGCTGGCGACGGCTGACCTCGTCGCCTGCGAGGACACGCGCGTGACGTCCAAGCTGATGCACCGCTACGGCCTGAAGACCCCGCTGACCGCCTATCACGAGCACAACGCGGAGCGCGCCCGGCCCCGGCTGCTTTCAGCCCTTGGCGAAGGCGGCGTGGTCGCCCTCGTGTCGGACGCGGGCACCCCTCTCGTTTCCGACCCCGGTTACCGCTTGGTGCGCGACGTTCTGGCCGAGGGGCACCAGGTCATCCCGCTGCCGGGGGCAAGCGCCCCGCTCGCCGCGCTCGTCGGCGCGGGCCTGGCAACGGACACGTTCTGTTTTGCCGGCTTCCTTCCGGTAAAGCAGGGACAGCGACGCAGCCGGCTTGCCGAACTCGGCGGCATTCCCGCGACGCTGGTCTTCTTCGAAAGTCCGCGACGGGTCGCCGCGACCCTCGCCGACATGGCCACGACACTTGGTGCGGAGCGCGAGGCGGTCGTGGCGCGCGAGCTCACAAAGGCGTTCGAGACCTTCGAGCGCGGAACACTCGCCGAGCTTCACGACCGTTTCGCGGACGAGAACGTGCGCGGCGAGATCGTCATTGTCGTCGCGCCGCCCGAGGCCGGGCACGATGCCGATCCGGAAGACGCGGACGCGCTGCTTGCCGCCGCTCTCGCGACCATGAAACCGGCGGGCGCGGCCAAGGAGGTGGCGCGGGCAACCGGCATCGACCGCAAGGTGCTCTATGCCCGTGCCATGGAGCTGAAATCCGCGGACCGGAAGGACGAAACGCCATGACAAAGATCATCATGGTCTTCTTCGCGCTCGTCGCGGCGATCCAGGTCATCAAGCCGCTGGGCTGGCCGGGCCTCAGGCATCGCCGGGACGCGTGGAAGCTGGCGCTCGGCGGATTCGTCGTCGCGGTGGCGGCGATCGTCTTTACCGCGATGTTCCAGCCCGTCGGCTGAGGGCGCGGCAGTGGTGGGGCGGACGACAGGCGGCGACGGGGAAAAGGGACCGGCGCGTCGCAGGCCGAGGCCCGCAGCCTATCGCCTAGGCCTGCGCGCGGAAGCGCTCGCCGCGCTTTTCCTGCGGCTGAAAGGCTGGCGCATCCTGGCGCGGCGCTACAAGGCCGGCACCGGCGAGATCGACATCATCGCCCGACGGGCGAAGACCGTGATCTTCGTGGAGGTGAAGGCGCGCGCGACCCGGGACGCCGCCCTTGCCGCCATCACGCCCCACGCCGCACGGCGCATCTCGGCCGCCGCCCGCCAGTGGCAGTCCGGACGCGGGGACCTTCAAGACGCCACGCTGCGCTTCGACGCGGTTCTGGTCGTGCCCCTGCGCCTTCCCGAACATGTCTCCAACATCTTCGAGGGGCAGTAGCACCGGCCGTTAGCCGGGTGAAACATCGTGACATCTGGACAAGAGGCGTCCGCGCCCGCATATGCTTCGACAACGCCGCGCTCCGGGTGTCCCCTCTCCGGACCGCCTTCCCTATCGCCTCCGCTCCCGGAGAACGCCATGTCCAGCACCACGTCTTCCGCACAACCCGGCCCTGCCGGGTCAGGTACCCATCGCACGGGCCGTCCTCTCAAGGTCGCCGTGCAGATGGATCATATCCGCAGCATCAACATTGCCGGCGACAGCGCCTTCGCGCTGATGCTCGAGGCGCAGGCGCGCGGGCACGAACTCTTCCACTACACGCCCGACCGGCTCGCCATGATCGGCAACACAGTCACGGCCGGCCTGGAGCCGGTGGAGGTTCGTGACGAACCGGGCAATCACTTCAGCCTGGGCGAGAGCGTCGTCACCGATCTTTCCGAAGTGGACGTGGTGCTCATGCGCCAGGACCCGCCCTTCGACATGGCCTATGTCGCGGCCACCCACATGCTGGAGAAGATCCACCCCAAGACGCTGGTGGTGAACGATCCGGCTTCCGTGCGAAACGCGCCGGAAAAGCTGTTCGTCACCGAGTTCCCCGACCTGATGCCGGAGACGCTCATCACCCGCGACCGGGACGCGATCGACGCCTTCCGCGCAAGGCATGGCGACATCGTCATGAAGCCGCTCTTCGGACATGGCGGCGCGGCCGTCTTCCGTATCACGGCGGACGATCTCAACTACGGCTCGCTCTACGACTTCTTCGCCGCCACGTTCCGCGAGCCCTGGGTTATCCAGCGCTTCCTGCCGAATGTCTCCAAGGGCGACAAGCGCATCCTGCTCGTCGACGGCGAGTTCGCCGGAGCCGTGAACCGGGTGCCTCAGGAAGGAGACCTGCGCTCCAACATGGTGCGCGGCGGCGCCGCCCGAGAGGCGGACCTGAGCGAGCGCGAGCGCGAGATCTGTGCCCGCCTCGGCCCCTCGCTCCGCGAGAAGGGCCTGATCCTGGTCGGCATCGACGTGATCGACGGCTTCCTCACCGAGATCAACGTCACCGCACCGACGGGCATCCGCGCCGTCGCAAGGCTCGGCGGACCGGACATCGCGGCAAGGCTTTGGGACACGGTCGAGGCGAAGCGCGCCTCCGCCTGACGCCTGTCGCCGCACAGCGAGGCAGCACGCACACCGCGAGACGCAACCGGACCCCCTCCCTCCGGTTGCCTGCACGCCATGCTTGCGCTAGGTTGCAGGCATTGACAGTGCAGTCATTGCGCGTGCCGCCCCTCGGGGCCTGGCGGATCCGGAGGGCGGGGGATGGTGTCACGGGTGACGACGGTCGCCTTCCAGGGGATCGAGGCCAAGCCCGTCGACGTCCAGGTACAGATCGGTCCGGGACAGGTCGCCTTCACCATCGTCGGCCTGCCGGACAAGGCGGTGGGCGAGAGCCGCGAGCGCGTGCGCGCCGCCCTTCTCGCCTCGGGCTTGGCGCTTCCCGCGAAACGCGTCACCGTCAATCTCGCGCCCGCGGACCTTCCCAAGGAAGGCTCCCACTTCGACCTGCCCATCGCGCTGGCGCTCATGGCCGCGATGGGCGCGCTTCCCTCCGCCGATCTCGAAGGCTACGTGGTGCTCGGCGAACTCGCGCTCGACGGCACGGTATCGCCGGTCGCGGGCGTGCTGCCGGCGGCCATCGGCGCCAACGCTCTCGGCAAGGGTCTGATCTGTCCGGCCGCCTGCGGCGCGGAAGCCGCATGGGCCGATCCGGACATGGCGCTCATCGCCCCCGGCTCCCTGATCCAGCTCGCGAATCACTTCAAGGGAACGCAGATGCTGTCGCGGCCCGCACCAAGGCTTGGCGGCGCTCCGGGAGCCCTTCCCGATCTCGCCGAGGTGCGCGGCCAGGAAACCGCCAAGCGGGCGCTGGAGATCGCGGCGGCCGGCGGGCACAACCTGCTCATGATCGGCCCTCCGGGAGCCGGCAAGTCGATGCTTGCAAGCCGGCTTCCCTCCATCCTGCCGCCGCTGTCGCCAAAGGAGCTTCTCGAGGTGTCGATGGTCGCCTCGATCGCAGGGGAACTGGCCGACGGCAGGCTGTCGGACCGCCGACCGTTCCGCGCGCCGCATCATTCGGCCTCCATGGCAGCACTGGTGGGCGGTGGCATCAAGGCCCGGCCCGGCGAGGTGTCGCTCGCCCACAACGGCATTCTCTTTCTCGACGAGCTGCCCGAGTTCCAGCCGCAGGTGCTCGACGGGTTGCGTCAGCCGCTTGAAAGCGGCGAGACAGTGATCGTCCGGGCGAACCACCGCACCAGCTATCCCTCGCGGGTCCAGCTCATCGCGGCGATGAACCCGTGCCGCTGCGGACACGCGGGCGAGCCCGGCCACGTGTGCCGGCGGGGCGAACGCTGCGCCAGCGAGTATCAGGCACGCCTCTCCGGCCCGCTGCTCGATCGCATCGACCTGCGCATCGAGGTGCCGGCGGTCTCGGCGGCCGATCTCATGGGCGGTAGCGGCACGGGAGAAAGCTCGGCGACGGTCGCCGCCCGCGTGTCCGCCGCCCGCCGGCTCCAGGCAAGCCGCTATGCCGCGCTCGGGGCGGCGGCACGCACCAATGCGCAGGCCGACAGCCGCCTCATCGAGGAGGTGGCCCGGCCGGATGCGGCCGGCCTCGACCTGCTGCAGGGGGCTGCGGAGCGGCTGCACCTGTCGGCGCGCGGCTATCATCGGGTCCTCAAGGTCGCCCGCACGCTCGCCGACCTGGACGCTACGGAAAACGTCTCGCGGGTGCATCTCGCAGAGGCCCTGTCCTATCGCGGCGCGGCCCTGGAGCGCAGTCCCGCCTGAACGCGATTCCGGCCCCCGCCCTTGGCGCCCCTGCGCGGGTCTCCTAAATGAGGGAGCAACGGAGATCCCTCATGCAACATTATTCCCTTCTCGACCTGTCCCCGGTTCCCGAAGGCAGTACCACCGGCGACGCGCTCGCCAACACCATCGACCTGGCCCGCGCGGCCGAGGCCGCCGGGTACCATCGCTACTGGCTCGCCGAGCACCACAACATGCCCGGCATCGCCAGTGCCGCGACGTCCCTGGTGATCGGCCAGGTGGCCGCCGCCACCAGCACGATGCGCGTCGGGGCGGGCGGCATCATGCTTCCGAATCACTCGCCGCTCGTCATCGCCGAGCAGTTCGGCACGCTGGCGACCTTCTTTCCCGGACGCATCGACCTCGGTCTCGGGCGGGCCCCCGGCACGGACATGGCGACGGCGCGCGCTCTGCGCCGTCACTTCGGGGGCGAGGACAATTTTCCCCAGGACGTGGCGGACCTGATGGCGCTTCTGGACGATCCGTCCGAGGCCGGGCGCGTGCGCGCCATTCCCGGCGAAGGCACGCATGTGCCGGTGTGGATCCTCGGCTCCAGCCTCTACGGCGCCCAGCTCGCGGCAGCCTTCGGCCTGCCCTATGCCTTTGCCTCGCATTTCGCGCCGGCGATGCTGGACGAGGCGCTGGATGTCTACCGACGCACGTTCCGGCCGTCGGAACATCTCGACAAGCCCCACGCCATGGTCGCGGCCGGTGTCTTCGTCGCCGAAACCGACGAGGAAGCCCGGTATCTGCGCTCCTCGCAGATGCTGTCCTTCGCGCGGCTCAGGACCGGACGTCCCGGCAAGCTCCCGCTGCCGGTCGAGAACCTGGAGGATGAGATCCCGCCACATGTGCTTGCCCAGGTGAACGAGGCGCTCTCGGTCTCGGCGACCGGCGCGCCGGGCACCGTTCGCCGCGAGCTTGCGGCCCTCGTGGAGCGGTACAAGCCGGACGAACTGATCGTCACCGGCATGATTCACGATCATGCGGCGCGTGTGCGGTCCTTCCAGCTCGCCGCCGACATCCTGAAGGATCTGGTGACCCCGGCGCGACAGGCGGAAGCCGCCACCTGCTGATGCGGGCGACCGGCGTGCCGCGCTTGGCGGCGCGCCGGAAAGGCAACGTTTTTTCAAGGTCTCCCTGCGACACTTCGTCGATGAAGGGTGGCGCTCGCGCCGCCCCGTCGGACGATTTGCCGCCAAGGAGTTCCGGTGCCCGCCACGACCCGCACGACCAGCCCGGCCCGATCCGTTGCGCAACCGGAAGGGCGCGATCCTGACGTGGCACGGACGACAACCGGCGCGCCCTTTTCAAAGGCGTCGACGTCCGTGGAGTCCGGCGGAGGGGCCGATACACATCCCACGCTTCTGTCGCGCATCGTCGCGGGCCTGCGGGCATTCGGTATCGCACTCCTCTCCTTCTTCGCCTTCATCGGCGGCGCGACCCTGTTCCTCGTGCTGGTGCCCGCCGATTCGCGTCTTGCGGCCTCCGGCGTTCTGCTCATCATCGCGGGCGTGGCGCTGGCACTGTCCAACGCGTCCCGGGCGGAGACCTCCGCGCGCGCGGCCGTGGCCGCCGATCTTGCGGAGCGGGATGCCGAGATCTCGCTTCTCAGGGCCGAAAACGAGAAGCTGCAGGACGACATCTGGCGTCTGCGCGAAAGCGACGAGCGGCACCGCGACGTGCTCGACACGCTTGGCGACGTGGTGACGCGCTGGCGCGAGGGTGGCGAGAGCGTCTATGCCAACGACACCGCGCGCGCGCTGTTTCCGGACGGGCGGATCGCGGGCCTTCATGGCGAACGGGAAGACCCGACCGGCGAGGCGCGTGAGGACATTCTCGTCGAAACCGTCCACGGACCGCGCTGGTTTGCCCGGCGCGATGTTGCGGTGCGCGACGTGAAGACCGGCGAACCGCTGATCCAGACCATCCTACGCGACGTGACAGACCGTCGCCGCATCGAGGATGCCCTGGTGGCCGCGCGCAACCAGGCCGAAACCGCGAGCGCCGCGAAAAGCCGTTTCCTTGCGACGGTGAGCCACGAGATCCGCACGCCGCTCAACGGCATCCTCGGAATGACGGATCTGCTCGCCGACACCCGTCTGACCGCCGAACAGCGCAGCTACATCGAAGCGGTGAAAAGCTCGGGCGAGATCCTGCTGCTGCTGATCAGCGAGGTTCTCGACATGTCACGGATCGAGGCAGGCAGGCTCGAGCTTGCGCCCGCCCCGACCGACGTAGCGCTTCTGGCGGAAGGCGTTGCGGAGTTGCTGAGCCCGCGCGCCTTCGCCAAGGGACTGGAGGTTGGCTGCCTCGTCGATCCGGCTATGCCGGCGCGCATCGAGGTCGATGCGACGCGACTGCGGCAGATCCTCTACAACCTCGCCGGAAACGGGCTGAAGTTCACCGAGCAGGGTGGCGTGGAAATACGGGTCGAGCGCGAGAGCGCCGATCGTTTCGCGATTTTCGTCCGCGACACGGGGATCGGCTTTGCAGCCGGGGACGCCGAACGCCTGTTCGAGGAGTTCGAGCAGGTCGATCACGGTCCGGCACGCCGGTTCGACGGGGCCGGGCTCGGCCTTGCGATTTCCCGTCGTCTCGCCCGGCTCATGGGCGGCGAGATCACCGCCGGCGCGGCACCCGGCCGCGGTGCGTGCTTCCGGGTGGAACTGCCGCTCCGCCCCGCCACCACCAACGGACAGGCCGACGAACCGGCGCCCTCGCCCGACACCTGGCTTGCGGGGAAGTCCGTTGTGATCCTGAGCGAAAGCCGCATCGAGGCACCCCTGGTGGCCCGCCGGCTGGCCGCTCATGGCGCAAGGGTGACCGAAATGTCCCCCTGTGGCGGCCAGGACGAGGATCACCGCGACCAGGCGCTTGGAGAGGCGGACCTGATCCTGCTCGACCCCACCGGGCTGCGCGATGCCGGTGCATGGCTCGCGGGGGCGCGTGCCGCCGGCGTCGAAGCCCCGGCGATCGCGATCATCGCCCCCACGGACCGCACCAGCCTGCCGCGCCTCAAGGCCGCGGGCTTTGGGGCCTATCTCATTCGCCCGATCCGTTCGGCGACCCTTTCGCAGGTCACCCGCGTCATGCTGGACCCGGATTCCGGACCGCGCGGCTGGGAGGTCGCCGGCCAAAGCCGCGCCCGCCCCCTCGACGGCCCGGGCGGCACCGCGCCCGTGCGTCCGCTCAAGGTTCTCGTCGCCGATGACAACGACATCAACCGCCTGCTCAGCGAGGCGATGGTGCGCAAGCTCGGGCACGAGGCCGTTGTCGCGGCGGACGGATCCGAGGCGCTGGCGGCGGCGGCCGACGGCAGTTTCGACCTGATCCTGATGGACCTTCATATGCCCGGCATTGACGGCGTGACCGCCATCCGCCGCTTCCGCACGCTCGAGGAAGACCGGGGCTGGAGCCGGATTCCGGTGCTGGCCGTGACCGCCGACGTAACGGCGGCGGCCGAGGATGCCGCCCTTGCCGCGGGCGCCGACGGCGTCATCACCAAGCCCATCGACCCGGACCTGATGCGCCAGAGGCTGTCGGCCGCCGTCGCCTGACCTCCTGCCGGGACACGGGCTCCCGAAGGTTTCCCTAGCCATCCGCACCAGCACCGTTCCGGGCATACGCCAGCGCTTGCGTGCTGGTGTCCATCCGCCCCTGCCAGCCTTTTGTCATGGAAGTGTCGGAGACTTGTGGTTCAAGTCACGGCTAACGATCCGGGCGGAGGGCCCCGCGAGGCCGTTTGCCGGGCCTGTTTCACCTTCGCGTCAGGCGGGTTGTGAGGCGGCTGCGACTTCTACGGGTGTGTTACGATCGCACGAGCCACTATATAATGCGCGCGGGACGTCGAATACGTCCGGCGGGGGAAACGAGAAAAGGGCGTCGGGACGATGGAACGACTGGACAGCAACGAACATCGCGCAAAGGCAGGCCGTCTGTCACCGCGCAACCTGGTCCGCAAGTTCGTGCCGGCCTCCGGCCTGAAGCCGGCTTGGTTGCCGCTTCCCGGCACCCTGCCGGCCGGTCGCAACACGCCAAGCCTTGGCCGCATCGGGCCGCTGGAAGTGCGTCTGGCGCGCACGCCCAAGGAAGTACGCAAGGCGCAGGAGCTGCGTTACCACGTCTTCTACGAGGAGATGTCCGCGATCGCCGACGCCGAGACCCAGGCCACGCGCCGCGACATCGACGCCTATGACGCGATCTGCGATCATCTCCTGGTTCTCGACCACGAGACGCCGCAGCGCAACGCGCTCGGCCGCCGCAAGCCGCGCATCGTCGGAACCTACCGCCTGTTGCGCCAGGACGTGGCCGAGAGGCACGGCGGCTTCTACACCTCGAGCGAGTTCGAGATCCAGTCGCTGGTCGACGCCCATCCCCGCCTTCAGTTCCTCGAGCTTGGACGCTCCTGCGTCCTCAAGCCCTACCGCACCAAGCGTACGGTGGAACTGCTGTGGCACGGCATCTGGGCCTATGTGCTCATGCACCGCATCGACGTCATGGTCGGCTGCGCGTCCATCGAGGGCACGGACCCGGACCGCATGGCCTCGCAGCTTTCCTTCCTGCATCACAACGCCCGCGCGCCGGAAGACTGGCGCGTGCGCGCCCTGCCCGAGCGCTACGTGGAGATGAACCGCATGGCGCGCGGCGAGGTGAACGAGCGCCAGGCCCTGCGCGAGCTGCCGCCGCTCGTGAAGGGATACCTGAGGCTTGGCGCCTATATCGGCGACGGTGCCGTGGTGGACCATCAGTTCGGCACCACGGACGTGCTGATCGTGATGCCGGTGGAAGCCCTCAACAGCCGTTACGTCAACCACTATGGCGCCGACGCGGGCCGCTACGCGAACCAGTAGCGCCACCGCGCCGGAACGAAACACGCCCGGGCCGCTCACGCGACCCGGGCGTTTTCATGTTCGCACGGCGCGCGGACCTTGCCGGCGGTCAGTCGTCGCCGGGCTGCGGCCCGTCGTAGCCCTGGATGACGATGATGTCGGCGACCGAGGCATGCTCCCGAAGCGACTTGGCGTGCTTGTAGCCGTCCGACCTGTAGCAGGCGAGGGCCTGTTCGTAGCTGTCGAACTCGATCACCACGTTGCGGGCACGCGCGGCGCCTTCCATGCACTCGAAGTCCCCGCCACGCACCAGGAAGCGCGCGCCATAGGCGCGAAACGGTTCCGCATTGGCCGCCACATACGCCTTGTATCCCTCGAAGTCGGTCACGTCGACGCGACCGATCCAGTATCCCTTGGCCATGCCCTCTCCCCTTTTCGTGATGCCGCACCGGTCGGCCGACGGGCGCGTTTGTCCTCTTCAGGCGTATCCGCCACGCTCCACGGTGTAAAGCGCGCGCCGGTGGACGGGGGCATCGGCTCCGCCCGCTCATGCTTAACCCCCCCTTAAATTGCCGCATTTAGGCTGGAGGGAGGGGATACGAAAGGGGAACGCGGGCCGCGCCCGCACCAATACCGGAAACACGAAAACGATGGCCAGAGGATCGTCCAGCGGCGGACGGCGGGAGCCGCGCCTCGACGGGGGCGGCGCGACGCTGGACATGCGTCTGACGCGCGCCGACCGTCCCGGGGAGACGGGCAGCGGGGCGCGCGAGAAGCAGCGCAAGCCTTCTCGCCGCAAGTCCGAGGCCGAGACAGGCACGCCCAAACAACCACGCAAGACCAAGGGCACCCGTCGCAAGGCGGGCCCCGCCCGGCGCGGCAAGGGACGTTCACGCTCCGGGCACGGCGGGGGAAGCGGTCGTCGCGGCGGCATCGTCGGTGGTCTGCGCCGGCTGCTCTACTGGGGTTTCGTGCTGTGCATCTGGGGCGGCATCGGCCTCGTGGGCGTGCTGGCCTACTACGCCGCCTGGCTGCCCCCCACATCCGAATGGAAGGTGCCCCAGCGCCCGCCCAATGTGCGCATCGTCGCCGCCGACGGCTCGCTGATGGCCAATCGCGGCGACACCGGCGGCGAGGCTGTGCGGCTCGAACAGCTCCCGCCCTATCTGCCGCAGGCGGTGATCGCCATCGAGGACCGGCGCTTCCGCTCCCACTTCGGGCTCGACCCGCTCGGCCTGGGACGCGCCGTTCTCACCAACCTCACCAGCGGACGGCTGGTTCAGGGCGGCTCGACGCTCACGCAGCAGCTTGCCAAGAACCTGTTCCTGGAACCCGAACGCACGCTGCGGCGCAAGGTGCAGGAGGCGGTCCTGGCTCTGTGGCTCGAGGCCACCTATTCCAAGAACGAGATCATCGAGCTCTACCTCAACCGGGTCTATTTCGGGGCGGGCGCCTATGGCGTCGATGCCGCCGCGCGGCGCTATTTCGGCAAGTCCGCGCGCATGGTCTCGCTCGCCGAGGCGGCGACCCTCGCCGCCCTCCTGAAGGCACCGTCGCGCTACGCGCCGACGCGCAACCCGAATCTAGCCGCCGAGCGCGCCGCCCTCGTCCTGGGCGCCATGGCGGAGGAAGGCTACATCACGGAGGCCGAAGCGCGCGATGCCATCGCCGCGCCGATGAACGTCGTCTCGCACCACACCAGCGCCAGCGAGAACTACGTCGCGGACTGGGTGATGGAACTCCTGCCGAGTTACGTGGGCGCCATCGACTCCGACATTGTCGTCGACACGACCATCGACCTGGGCATGCAGATCGTGGCCGAGGATTCGCTGCGCCGCTCCCTTGAAGAGGAAGGTGCCAAGCTCGGCGTGCGCCAGGGCGCGATCGTGACGCTCGACGCCGGCGGCGCGGTCAAGGCGCTGGTGGGCGGGCGCGACTACGGCACCAGCCAGTTCAACCGGGCCGTCAATGCCCACCGCCAGCCCGGTTCGGCGTTCAAGCCGTTCGTCTACCTCGCCGCACTCGAACAGGGGCTGACGCCCGACACGGTGCGCGTCGACGAGCCGGTGCGCTTCGGCAAATGGGCGCCGAAGAACTACTCCAAGTCCTATCGCGGCGCGGTGACGCTCACCCAGGCCCTGTCGCTGTCGCTCAACACGGTGGCGGCGAAACTCGCCGACGAGGTCGGGCCGAAGTCGATCATCCGCACCGCCCGCAAGCTCGGCATCTCCTCGCCGATCAAGGCGAACCTGTCGATCGCGCTCGGCACCTCGGAGGTCACGCCGCTCGAGATCGCGGGGGCCTTCGTCCCCTTCTCCAACGGCGGCTACGGTGTCGTTCCCCACGTCATCCGCCAGATCCGCAAGGCCGACGGCACGGTGCTCTATGCACGCCAGGGAGGCGGACCGGGCCGCGTCATCGACCACGCGACCCTTGCCGACATGAACTTCATGATGGCCGAGACGCTGACCACCGGCACCGGGCGCAAGGCAAACCTGCCCGACCGTCCCGCGGGCGGAAAGACTGGCACCAGCCAGGATTTCCGCGACGGCTGGTTCATCGGCTACACGGGGACGCTGACCACGGCGGTCTGGCTCGGCAATGACGACAATTCGCCGACGAAACGCGCGACCGGTGGCTCGCTGCCGGCCCGCATCTGGAAGGAGGTCATGGCGGCAGACCATCAGGGCCTGCCCGTGGCCGGGCTTCCCGGCGTCTCCGATCGCCCGGTCAGGGTTGCCGAGCCGCACGAGAACCCGCTCGACATGCCCATGCGCACCATCCCGGCCGAGGGCGATCCGGACCGCCACCAGCCCCCGCCGGGGCGTGGCGACGGCGGCAGTCCGCTCGACCTCCTGAACCGCATCTTCGGAGGCTGAGACAGGCGGCCGCCTCAGTCGTCGCGACGCGCCTCCCGGCTTGCCCGGAAGGAAATCGCGGCGACAAGGCCAAGCACGGCGATGATGAGCGCCAGCGACACGCCGGTGCCGCCAAGCGTCGCGCTGACGCCGATACCCACGGCCGCGGCCGACCCCATCTGCCCGATTCCCATCAGCGACGACGCCGTGCCGGCACGCTCGGGAAACGGCATCATGGCCGCCGCCTGGGCCTGGGGCAGGGTCAGGCCGACGCCGATCATGTAGAGCATCATCGGACCGATCACCGACCACGCGGACGGTGCGCCAAGAAGTGCCAGAACCATGACGCAGCCACCGGCGGCGAGCATTCCGGTGCCGAGCGTGATCGTCACTTCCGCACCGAAACGCGGCGCCACGCGCTGGCCGATGAGCGTGCCCAGAACATAGGCCCCGGCGCAGACGCCGAAGGCGATGCCATAGACGGACGGCGTCAGGCCGTAGATGTCCTGGAGCACGAAGGACGAGCCCGAAATGAAGGCGAACAGGCCGCAATAGGTCGCCGCGACCACCGTCAGATAGGCGCGAAACACGGGGTGGGCCAGAAGGCGGGCGAAATCGCCGAAAAGCGCGCGCGCCGAAAAAGGCGCGACCTCGCGGGCCTTCAGCGTCTCCGGCAGGCCGCGCCAGACCGAGACGAGAATGGCCGCGGCCGCCGCACAGGAAACGAGGAACACCAGCCGCCAGCCGCCCGAAGCCGAGATCAGACCGCCGAAGAAGGGCGCGACGGCGGGTGCCAGCCCCATGATCGACCCCATGCGGGCAAGCTCCTGCCCCGCACGCGGCCCGTCATAGAGATCGCGCACCACGGCGCGGGCGAGGACGATCGGCCCGGCGGCGCCGAAGGCCTGCGCGAAGCGGGCCACGATCAGCAGTTCCACGCTGGGCGCCAGCGTGCAGGCGAGGCTCGCGACCGCATAGATGCCCAGCCCGGCGGCGAGCACCGGCTTGCGGCCGAGCCGGTCCGCGAGGGGGCCGTAGAAGATCTGTCCCACCGCGAAGCCGACCAGAAACATGGACAGCGTGAGCTGGACGGCGGCGTGACCGGTGTCGAGATCGCGAAGGATGCCGGGCAGCGCCGGCAGATACATGTCGGTCGAAATGGGGCCCAGCGCCGTCAGCGAGGCGAGCAGGATGGTCAGCGCCCAGGTGTCGGGCTTCAGCATGGAAACAGCCTTCCGGAACGGCGGGCGGGCCGAAGCGCCTCACCCGTAGAGATGCAGGCGCCCACCCTCGCGGCGCAGCCAGGCCCGGGCCTCTTCCGTATGGGGGGCGAGCCGGCGGCACACGGCCCAGAAGCGGGGACCGTGGTTCATTTCCGCGAGATGGGCAACCTCGTGTGCTGCGACGTAATCGAGGATTGCAGGCGGCGCAAGCACAAGCCGCCAGGAGAAGTTCAGCCGGCCGGTCGAGGAACACGAGCCCCAACGGCTGCGCGTGTCGCGCAGGGTGATGCCCGACGGCATCCTGCCCAGTGCCTCCGCATGGCGGGCAACGGCGTCCTCGAGGTCACGGCGGGCCTCTCCACGCAGGAAATCGGTGAGGCGTCTTGCAAGGTGTTCGGGCGCGCCCGGCACGCGCAGTTCCGGCCCGTCGTCGCCATCGCCCGCCTGCACGAGCCCGCGCAAGCGGCCCGTCGTCGCGATCACATGCTCCACACCGCGAAACGGGATCACACCGCCCTCTTCGAAGGCAACCGGATCCGACCGGCGGGCAAGCTGCGCCGCGAGCCATCCCGCCTGGTCGCGGGCGAACCGTTCGGCGGTGGCCAGCGTGCCCTTCGCGGGAACCGTGAGCACCGGGTCGCCACCGGGCGGAAGGCGCAGGATATAGCGGCCGGCGCGCGGGTTGCGCCGCAGGACGATCCGGCACGGGGCGCCGGCGACCGTGACGCTCAGCGCCTCGGGCAGCGGCTCGACCGCGCAGCGTCGCAGGAACGTGCCTACCGGCATTCGCCGACGCTCCGCCTCATTGCCCCAAGACCTCCTCATAGCGCTTCGGCGTCTCGCCGTTCAGCGGGTTCCTCGCGGACCAGCGGTAGCGGATCGTCTCGAAGCGCATTCCGCGCGTGTCGACGAGAAGAAGCCGGCCAAGAAGTCCCTCGCCGAAACCGACGATCTCCTTGATCGCCTCCATGGCCTGCAGCGTTCCCACGATGCCGGTCAGCGCGCCGAGCACGCCCGCCTCCGCGCAGGTGGGCAGGGCGCCGGGCGCCGGCTTCTCGGGGAACAGGCAGCGATAGGTCGGGTTCGGCGTTCCGTCCTGGGCGCTCTCGTAAGGCTTCAGCAGCGTCAGGGAGCCGTCGAAACGCCCCACGGCGCCGGTCACAAGCGGCCTTTTCGCGAAGAAACAGGCATCGGAGACAAGATACCGGGTGTCGAAATTGTCGGATCCGTCGATGACCAGATCGTAGGCGGACACGAGCGCCATGGCGTTCATGGGCTCGATCCGGCGCGGGTGCGGTTCCACCTTCACATGCGGGTTGAGCCGGGCGATGGCCTCCGCGGCGCTCGCCACCTTGGGCTCGCCGAGTTGGTCGGTGTCATGGATCACCTGGCGCTGAAGGTTGGACAGCGACACGGTGTCGTCGTCGACGACCCCCAGCGTGCCGACGCCCGCGGCCGCCAGATACTGCAGCACCGGCGCACCGAGACCGCCCGCGCCGATTACGAGCACGCGCGCCGCCTTCAGCTTCTGCTGACCGGGGCCGCCCACGTCCTGCAACACGATGTGGCGGGCATAGCGTTCGAGTTCTGCCGGAGAAAGTGTCATCGGGATCCTTGCCGGGGAAAAGTGTCAGCGCAGCAGCCGCCCGACCAGGCGGGCGGTGTAGTCGACCATGGGGATGATGCGGGCATAGTTCAGCCGCGTCGGACCGATGACGCCCAGAACGCCGATTATGCGTTCGTCCTCGTCGCGGAAGGGCGAGACCACGATGGAGGAGCCGGAGAGCGAGAACAGCTTGTTCTCCGAGCCGATGAAGATCCGCACGCCCTCGCCTCCCTCGGCGGCGGCCAGGAGCTGGATCAGGTCGCGCTTGCTTTCCAGGTCGTCGAAGAGCAGCCGGATACGCTCCAGGTCGCGTTCGGCCTCCAGATGCGAAAGCAGGTTGGAGCGGCCGCGCACGATCAGCGACCCCGCATCGGAGGTGTCGCCGGCACGTGTCGCGATGCCCGCCTCCACCAGCTTGGCGGTGAGCTCGTCCAGCTCCTTCTGGTGCCGGTCGCGCTGGATTTCCAGCTCGGCGCGCGCCTCGGCAAGCGTACGCCCGCGAATGAGACTGGTGAGATAGTTCGACGCCTCGATGAGCGCCGACTGCGGCAGGCCGGCGGGAAGGTCCACCACCCGGTTCTCCACCGATCCGTCGTCGGCGACCAGAACCACCAGCGCCTTACGCGGCTCGATGCGCACGAATTCCACGTGGCGCAGGCGCGCGTCCATCTTGTGCGTGAAGACGACACCGGCACCGCGCGACAGGCCGGACAGCATCTGGCTCGCCTCGGTCAGAAGCTGCTCGGACGTGCGCTCGCTGCGCGCCGCCTTGACCTGAACCTCGATCTGGGCCCGCTCCTCGCGAGTCAGGTCGCCGACCTCCAGCAGCGCGTCGACGAAGAAGCGCAGGCCGCCCTCGGTCGGCAGGCGGCCGGCCGAGGTATGCGGGGCATAGAGAAGGCCCGCGTGCTCCAGGTCGGCCATGATGTTGCGCACCGAGGCCGGGGACAACTGGATGGAGGGCAGGCGCGACAGGTTGCGCGAGCCCACCGGCTCGCCCGTGTCCAGGTAGGTTTCGACGATCGACCGGAAGATCTCGCGCGATCGCTGGTCGAGATCGCTCAGGCTGACGGAAGGGACTCCCAGGGTCACTTTCGTTCCTCGATACATACTTGCGGTCACGATGCACGGGCCCGGAGCCGCCGCGAGGGCCGGGGCCGTGATGAGTTTCATCCCCTATATAGGACCGCCACGGGGTCCTGTCACAGCCCCCGCGTCACGGCGTCGGACGGATTTTCGCCTGGCTGCCGATTTCCTCGCGCGCCGACTTGCATTAAGACGGTCGCGAAGCGGCCACGCGACACGCCCCGGCAGGGGGCGAGGTGGCCGGCGCACGCGGCAGGCGCATGCGCCACGGGGCAGAAACACGGACGAGAGGAAACTCCCATGCGGCCATCCAAACGCGCTGCCGACGAATTGCGCGCCGTCACGCTCGAGCGTGGCGTTTCCAAGCACGCCGAGGGCTCTTGCCTGGTCAAGTTCGGCGATACGCATGTCCTGTGCACGGCCAGCCTCGAGGAGCGCATTCCGCCCTGGCTGCGCGGTCAGGGACGCGGCTGGGTGACCGCCGAATACGGCATGCTGCCGCGCGCCACCGGCGACCGGATGCGCCGCGAGGCCTCCGCCGGCAAGCAGTCCGGCCGCACGCAGGAAATCCAGCGCCTCATCGGCCGCAGCCTGCGCGCCATCGTCGACCTGCCGGCGCTCGGCGAGCGTCAGATCTCCGTCGATTGCGACGTGATCCAGGCCGACGGCGGCACGCGCACCGCCGCGATCACCGGTGCCTGGGTGGCCCTGAACGACTGCATCGAGTGGATGCGTGCCCGCGACATGGTGACGAAGCCGGTCCTCAAGGACCATGTGGCCGCCATTTCCTGCGGCATCTACGGCGGCACCCCGGTGCTCGACCTCGACTACGCCGAGGATTCGGAAGCCGACACGGACGCCAATTTTGTCATGACCGGCGCCGGCGGTATCGTCGAGATCCAGGGAACGGCGGAAGGCACGCCCTTCTCCGAGGACGAGTTCGCCGCCCTGATGGGGCTGGCGAAGACGGGGATTGCCCGGCTCGTCGACTTCCAGAAGATGGCCATCAGCTGAGCCGGGGCAACAGCATGAGCGCAAGCGCACCCAGGACGGACCGTCGCCGGCTCGAGCCCGGACGGCTAGTCCTCGCCAGCCACAACAAGGGCAAACTGCGCGAGTTTTCCGAGCTTCTGGCTCCCTTCGGGCTCGAGGTGGTGTCGGCGGGCGAGTTGAACCTCGCCGAGCCGGAGGAGACGGGAACGACCTTCGAGGCCAATGCGGAACTCAAGGCACGGGCCGCGGTCGAGGCAACGGGGCTTCCCGCCCTGTCCGACGACAGCGGTTTTTGCGTTGCCGCCCTCGACGGAGCGCCGGGCGTCTACTCCGCCCGCTGGGCCGGTCCGGAAAAGGACTTCGCCATGGCCATGCGGACTATCGAGGAAAAGCTGCAGGCCGCCGGGGCAACCGATCCGGCGGACCGGCGCGCGTCCTTCGTGGCCGTGCTCTGCCTCGCGTGGCCCGACGGCCACGTCGAGCTGATCCGGGGCGAGGTCGAGGGCACGGCCGTCTGGCCGCCACGCGGCCAGGGCGGCTTCGGCTACGATCCGATGTTCCGCCCGGACGGGTACGAGACCACCTTCGGCGAAATGTCGTCGGAGGAAAAACACGGCGGGAACGACGGAAATCCGCCGCTTTCGCACAGGGCGCGCGCCATCGAGGCGCTCGCGCGGGAGTGTCTGGAGGCACGATGAGCGAAACGGACGGCCAGCAGCAGAACAGGGAGAGCTTCGCCGCGATCGCCGCGCGCGAGGAGCGCCCCGTCGCGCCCGTGCGCCCCGAGGGCGGCTTCGGCATCTACGTGCATTGGCCGTTTTGCGAATCCAAGTGCCCCTATTGCGACTTCAACAGTCACGTCCGGCACGCGCAGGTCGATCAGGCCCGCTTCGCCGCCGCTTTCGAGACCGAGCTGGCCACAATGGCCGGGCGAACCCGCGGGCGCGTGGTGGATTCCGTTTTCCTTGGCGGTGGAACGCCGTCGCTGATGGAGCCGGGCACGGTTGCCAGGGTGCTCGACGCCGTCGCGAAGCACTGGTCGCTGGCGCCAGGCATCGAGGTCTCGATGGAGGCCAACCCCTCCTCGGTGGAGGCTGAGCGCTTCCGGGGATATCGCAGCGCCGGCGTCAACCGGCTGTCCCTCGGCGTCCAGGCCCTCAACGACGCGGACCTCAGGCGCCTCGGCCGCCTGCACGACACGGCCCAGGCCCTTGCCGCGATCGAAACGGCACGGGCAACCTTCGACCGGATCTCCTTCGACCTGATCTACGCGCGGCCGGAGCAGACGGCGGAGGCCTGGGAAGCGGAACTCACCCGCGCTATCGGCCTCGCGGCCGACCACCTGTCGCTCTACCAGCTCACCATCGAGCCGGGGACGGCCTTCTTCGAACTGTGGCGCAAGGGCGCGCTCGTGGTGCCCGACGCCGATGTCGGGGCCGATCTCTACGAACTGACGCAAAAGGTCTGCGCGGCCAACGGCATGCCCGCCTACGAGGTGTCCAATCATGCCCGTCCGGGCGCCGAGTGCCGGCACAATCTGGTCTATTGGCGCTACGGGGATTATGTCGGCGTCGGGCCGGGCGCGCACGGCCGGCTTTCGGGCGGCAACGGCAAGTTCGCCACCGCCACGGAACGCCACCCCGAGACCTGGCTTTCGCTGGTCGAGACGCGTGGCGACGGACTGGTCGAGGACCTGTCGCTCAATGCCGAGGAGCAGGGCGACGAGTTCCTGCTCATGGGACTGCGGCTGGTGGAGGGCGTCGACCTTGCCCGCTACGAGGCGATCTCGGGGCGCCGCATCGACCCGCGCCGCATCGCGGATCTCGTCGAACACGGCATGGTCGAACGCCTCGACGACGCCCGCGTTCGGGCGACGCCGGCCGGCTTCCTGGTGCTCGACGCGGTCGTCGCGGACCTCGCCGCCTGATTTTTCGAGCAAGGCGCGCGACTGGTGACATTTGGCAACACCTGCCGCGAAGCTGCTTGAAAGACCTTCCTTTTACGGAACCGGACCGGTGCATATCCGGGTCCCTCCGGCCCCTTTCCGCTCCACCTGCCGGTGCGCACACGGTGCACGGCAGTTGAACGACGCGCCGTTTTCGACATATTAATTTTGCACTGCAAAAATTGCGGGGTGCGCGCCTTCGGCGCCGCACCTGCGGAATTGCCGCCAGACTGCGAGGTCGGTCACGTGTTCTATCAGCTCTACGAGTTCAACCATGCCGCCATGAGCCCGGTTCGGGCGATGGCCGACATGACACGGCTCTATTTCCAGAACCCATTGAATCCCTTGACACATACGCCGGTCGGGCGACAGGTCGCGGCCGGATGCGAGATGGTCGAGCGGCTCACCCGGCGCTACGGAAAGCCCGAGTTCGGGCTTCCCGAGACCACCGTGAGCGGCGTCAAGGTGCAGGTTCGCGAAGAGATCGTCTGGAGCAAACCCTTCTGCAACCTGCTTCATTTCGATCGCAAGACGGGGCCGCAGAAGCACCCCGATCCGAAGATTCTCGTCATCGCGCCGATGTCGGGGCACTACGCGACGCTGCTGCGCGGCACGGTGGAGACGCTGCTGCCGAAGGCGGACATCTACATCACCGACTGGATCGACGCACGCATGGTGCCGCTCGCCCAGGGGCATTTCGACCTCGACGACTACGTCGATTACATCATTGAAATGCTTCACTATCTCGGTCCGAACACACATGTTCTCGCGGTCTGTCAGCCCTCGGTTCCGGCGCTTGCCGCCGCCGCGGTGATGGAAAAGCACGGGGATCCGATGTCGCCGGCGACCCTCACGCTGATGGGCGGGCCGATCGACACGCGGATCAATCCGACGGCGGTCAACGAGCTGGCCGAGAACAAGCCGATCGAGTGGTTCGAGAACAACGTCATCATGAAGGTGCCGTTCCCGCAGCCCGGTTTCATGCGCGACGTCTACCCGGGCTTCCTGCAGCTCTCGGGCTTCATGAGCATGAACCTCGACCGGCACGTCAGCGCGCACCGGGACTATTTCCAGCACCTCGTCGCCGGCGACGGCGACAGTGCCGAGAAGCACCGCGATTTCTACGACGAATATCTCGCGGTCATGGACCTGACGGCCGAGTTCTACCTGCAGACCGTCGACACGGTGTTCATCCAGCACGCGCTGCCCAAGGGCACCTACACCCATCGCGGCGAACTGGTGGATTGCGGTGCCATCCGCCGCACGGCCCTTCTGACCGTCGAGGGCGAGAAGGACGACATCACCGGTCGCGGCCAGACCAAGGCCGCGCATGACCTGTGCACCAGCCTCGCGCCGGAGATGCAGGCCCATTACATGCAGCCAAGCGTCGGACATTACGGCGTTTTCAATGGCTCTCGCTTCCGCTCCGAGATCGCGCCGCGCATCCTCGACTTCATCCGCTCGCACATGACGCGGCCCGAAAAGGCTCCGCCGCTCCCCAGGGGCACGAGCGAGGTTGCCGAGGCCACGCGCGGCGAGGATACGGCGCCGACCGCGAAGGCTCCCGCCAAGGCCGCCGGTCCGGACGCCGGTGTCGCCGCCACGACGATGTCCGACCCGCTCGCGGCAATCCTGCTTGCCGAGCCCCAGGGCGTTGCCGACGACCTGACCGCCATCACCGGCATCGGGCCGAAGCTGCAGACCGCCCTCAACGGCGCGGGTATCTTCCACTACTGGCAGATCGCCGGGCTCAACGAGGCCCAGATCGAGGCGCTGGACGGCAAGCTCGACTTCCGTGGCCGCATTGCCCGAGACGGCTGGATCGAGCAGGCGCAAAAGCTTGCAGGCGAGCCGGCCGAGCACTGAGGACAAGCCCTCACGGCGCTGCCCGCACCTCACATGAAAAGGCCCGCGCCTCCAACCGGAGACGCGGGCCTTTCTCTATTTTCATTAGCAATATCAATTCCTTGAAATCATATTGCAGGCTCGCGCAATTCCGGGCGAATTTCTTGCAAGAATTGAGCGAATCTTTTTTCGGATTGCGCGCGGTGCCGCTCAGCAGGACGGCGGCACCGGATCGGTGCGCACACGCCGGGTCAGCCGCATGGACAGCCGCTCACCCGGACGCAGCGTGAGCCGGCAGACAGGCTCCACGACCTCCCCCTCCTCCAGGTCGAGCCGGAAGCGGCTTGCCAGCATGGCCAGCGACAGGACGGACTCGGTCATGCCGAAGGCAAGGCCCGCGCAGATGCGCGGTCCGATGGCGAAGGGCACATAAGCGAATTTGGACTGCCCGCCCCGGCGCCCGCCCAGGAACCGCTCCGGCTCGAAATGATCGGCCCGCTCCCAGAGCTCCGGATTGCGGTGAAGCAGCCAGGGCACGACCATCACGATCGAGCCCTTCGGGGTCGCGATGCCACCGACGGTGTCGTCCACCAGGGCCTCCCGGGCGAGGATCGGCACCGGCGGGTAGAGACGCAGCGCCTCCTCGATCACGGCCCTGGTGTAGGACAGGCGGGGCATATCGGCGAAGGTCGGCACACGGGCCTCGTCCCCCGTGCCGAGCACGGCGTCCAGTTCCGCCTCCAGGCGGGCGCGTGCGTGTTCGTCCTGCGACAGCAGATACCAGGCCCAGGCCAGCGTGTTGGCGGTGGTCTCGTGACCGGCCATGAAGATCACCGCAGCCTCGTTGCGGATCGCCCCGCGGGAGAGAGGCCGGCCCTGCTCGTCGCGGGCGTCGAGCAGACCGGCGATGACCGAGGTCTCACCCGCCTCCCGGCGGTCCGCGTAGCGGGAAATGATCTCGTCGAGCACCGCGTCTATGCGCGCGACCGCGCGGCGGATCGCCCGGCCGCGACGGCGCGGCAGCCAGTCCGGCAGGCCGAGCAGGGAAACCAGGTCGATCTGGTCGATGTGACGCTGGTAGTCGGTAAAGCTCTCCACCACCTCGGCGGCATAGTCACGACCGAGCGAACTTCCGAAGATGGTGCGGCAGATGATCTCCGCCGTCAGATGGGCCATCTCCCCCAGCGCGTCGAGCCGCGCGCCCTCTCCCGCACGCGCCCAGGCATCGCCGCGTTCGGCGACCGTCGAGGTCATGACGGGAAAGAAGTCGCGCAGCCGGGAGGCATGGATGATCGGGGCGACGATGTCGCGGCGCGCACGCCAGGTCTCGCCATCGGAAATGAACAGCCCGTCGCCAAGCAGCGGCTCCAGCGCATGGCGCATCTGCGCGCTCTTGCGCTCGAAGCTGGCGTTCTTGCGCTGGAACGCCTCCTGCACCGTCTCGGGCGAGTTGCAGACGAAGATCTGCTTGCGCAGGAGCCGCACCCGGAGCCAGGGCTTCCAGAAGGAGTCCTTGGTCCAGACCGAGAGAAAACTGCGCCGGGCAAGGCCGATCAGCTTCCACACCGGCGGCAGCTTGTCGTGGCGCACCGGACAGGGCGGCACGAAGGACGCGGGCCGCGACGCGGCGGCTGCCGGGCCCGCATTCGGGCCGACGTCAGGGGGGCCGACGTCAGGGGGACCGGACTGGGGGTCGTCCATGATGGATGCCATACCTTGGTTCCTGGAAGCGCTCTCGCCCGTTATGTCAGGCCAGTCGTCTCCCTCCAAGTCCGCATGACCGGATCTTCCCGCCAGCCCTTACGCCGAAGGCGGGGCATAGGTGGCGGGATCGACGGTTTCCGGACGCCCGCCCAGCGCCAGACGGCGAATGTCGGGATCGCTTTCGGCGATCACCCGGCCCGAGCGCACCACGGCAAGCCGGCGCGCGCGCAACCGGATCGCCTCGATGGGGTCGGCCGCCTGCAGCAGCACGAAGTCCGCCTTGCAGCCCTTTTGCAGGCCATACCCGTCGAGTCCGAGCACCCTTGCGGGATGGGTCGTGACGCACTCGAAGGCGTAGCGCATGGCATCGCGGCTCATCATCTGCGCCACGTGCAGCCCCATGGAGGCGACCTCCAGCATGTCGCCGGAGCCCATGGAATACCAGGGGTCCATCACGCAATCATGGCCGAAGGCGACGGTGATGCCGTGCTCGCGCATCTCCGGCACCCGGGTCTGGCCCCGCCGCTTGGGGTAGCTGTCGTGACGCCCCTGCAAGGTGATGTTGATCAGCGGATTGGCGATGGCCGCGACGCCGGCCTCCGCAATCAGCGGCAGCAGCTTGGACACATAGTAGTTGTCCATGGAGTGCATGGACGTGAGATGGGAGCCGGCGACGCGGCCCGACAGGCCGAGGCGCTGCGTCTCCGCGGCCAGAGTCTCGATGTGCCGCGACAGGGGATCGTCGCTCTCGTCGCAATGGAGGTCGACCATCAGTCCCCGTTCGGCGGCGATCTCGCACAACCGGCGCACGGAGCGCGCACCGTCGTCCATGGTGCGCTCGAAATGGGGAATGCCGCCGACCACGTCGACGCCCATGTCGAGCGCGCGCAGCAGGTTCTTCTCCGCGTTCGCCGAGCGATAGAGCCCGTCCTGGGGAAAGGCGACAAGCTGCAGGTCGAGCCAGGGCGCGACCACCTTCTTCACATGCAGAAGCGCCTCGACGCCCGTCAGCCGGTCGTCGCAGACATCCACATGGGTGCGGATGGCGAGCAGGCCCTGGCTGACGGCCAGATCGCAATAGCGAAGCGCGCGCTCGACCACCGCCTCGACCGTGAGCAACGGCTTCAGCTCTCCCCACAGCGCGATGCCCTCAAGCAGGGTACCGCTTTCGTTCATGCGCGGCAGGCCGAGCGACAGCGTCGCATCCATGTGGAAATGACTGTCGACGAAGGGCGGTGAGACAAGACGGCCCGCCGCGTCGATCACCTGCTCCGCGTCGGCCCCGATCGCGGGTTCCAGCGCCACGATGTGCCCGTCGCGACAGGCGATGTCGAGCGGGCCGCGACCGTCGGGCAGCATCGCGTTCCTGACGAGAAGATCGAGGGTCATCCTTGTCCTTTCGGGCATTCCGGGCGGGGCGCGGGGAGGCGGCGGCGCAAATCACCTGGCACCGGCGCGGAGTTTCGGCGAGTACGGGCTCCGGCTCAAGAGGTCTTTGCCCGGGTTGGCGGACAGGACGCATCCCCCGCACTCATGGCGGCGCCCGCTCTCTCATGGCAGCGCCTCCGGCAAATTCCGCTTCCAGCCACGCGGCCACCCGTCGCACGTCACGCCGGACGGCTGACGCCGGCGCCGCAAGCAACCGGTAGGCATGACCCGCAACGCAGGCCTCCGGCCAGGGTTCGGCCAGAAGGCCCGCCTCGACCATATGGCCGGCGAGGATCTCGCTGAGGATCACGATGCCCTTTCCCGAGACGGCAGCGAGCGCGGCGTGATGCTCGTCGTCGAAGGAAAGCGCCGGCGGCGCGCCGACCCCGCGATGCGCCTCGAACACCTCGAGCGAAACCGGCGCGAGGTCCCGCGCCTGCCAGCGGCAGGTGAGAAGCGACAGCCGGTCGAGCGCCTCCGGCGGCCCCTGCGCCACATGCGGCGCGGCATAGGCGCGAAAGCGCTCGCCGGCCAGAACACGACCCGTGCCGGTCGGAGACCGTGAGCCGTAACGTACCGCCAGGTCGATGTCGCGCACGCGCTCCAGATCGGCCGGCGCGTGTGACGCCTCGAGACGAAGCGTGACACCGGGCAGAGCGGCCGCGAGTGCGGACAGGCGGGGAGCGAGCCACAGGGCGGCGAAGGCCGGCGTCGCGGACACGCAGACGATCCGGGCTCCCGCGTCCAGGCGCTCGAAGGCCGCATCCAGCAGCGCAACCGCGCCGCGCGCCGCCTCGAAAAGCTCCACCCCCGCCGGGGTCAGCTCCACCTTGCGGTGGCTGCGGCGAAACAGCGGCTGGCCGAGTTCCTCCTCGAGATTGCGGATCCTGTGGGAGACCGCCGTCGGCGTCATGGCCAGTTCCCCGGCCGCCTCCTTGAAGCTGCCAAGCCGGGCGGCCGCCTCGAAGACACGCATCGCGGCAAGGGAGGGACGCGCCATTACGGATGATCTTTCTTCATCCGAAGAGGTCGCATGTTCTTTTGAAGAGTCATTTTATTCCAATATCTTAAAAGGAATTCCGCATGGAGGCATACTCATGAGAAACATACTTCGCATCGACACAAGCGCGCAACAGGAGCGCTCGCTGACACGCGCGCTCGGCGACATTTTCGAGGATCGCTGGCAGAACCTGCGCCCCGAGGACACCTGGCAGCGGCGCGACCTGGCTCTCGACCCGCCGGTGCATGTGGGCAGCGCCTGGATCGCCGCCGCGTTCACGCCGGAAGACCGGCGGTCGAAGGACCAGCAGGACCTGCTTTCCGCATCGGACCGGATGATTGCGGAACTGGCGGCGGCCGACCTGATCGTGATCACCGTGCCCATGTACAATTATGGCCCGCCCTCGACCCTGAAGGCGTGGATCGACAACGTGGTGCGCAAGGACAGGACCTTCTCCTTCGACCTGACGCGGGGCGACTGGCCGCTGGAGCCGGTCCTTTCCGGCAAGGAACTGGTGGTGCTGACCGCCTGCGGCGAGTTCGGCTTCGGGCCTGGCGGCTCGCGCGACGGCATGGACCATCTGCTGCCCCACCTGGACACGGTGCGTCACTACCTGGGAGCCGAAACCATGCATGTGGTGCGCATCGAGTACCAGGAGTTCGGTGACGACCGTCACCGCACCTCCCTCAAGGCGGCCCGAGACGAGGCCGGGGCGCTGGCCGAGCGGCTGGCGGCGCGGACACGCCCCTCCCTTCAGGGCGAAGCCCGATAACCCGGGCAAACGGGAAACACCCGCCGGGCGGCACGCGCCGCCCGGGAACCGGACAAACATGGCGACGCACAAGGCCTCACCCCAAATACCAAAAATGTATTATTACAACTCAAAACAACTCTAGATATATTAATTTCGTCATTCTCATGTAAATACCGAAAACAATATCATATATATCATGAAGTCGTTCAAACCTCCGGACGAGCGGATCATGAGATTTTATTTCTTTTGACCCGGGAGGATCGCTTCGACTTTGCAATATATATCTCGTTTGACTTCGGTCATTCAATTTATGCTATCGGGAGGGACAGAGCATGAAAAGGATACTCCGCATCGACGCCAGCGCCCGGCAGAGGCGATCGCTGACACGCACGCTCGGAAACAGCTTCGAGGAACGCTGGCAGAGCCTGCGCCCAGAGGACACCTGGGAGCGGCGCGACCTGGCGCAGGAGCCGCCTGCCCACATATGCGACGACTGGATCGTCGCCGCCTTCACCCCCGACGAGGACCGCTCCCCGGAACAGGAGCAGCTTCTTGCCCCGTCAGAAAGAATGATCGAGGAGCTGGCGGCGGCCGACGTGATCGTACTGACGACGCCCATGTACAACTACGGCCTGCCCTCGACCCTGAAGGCATGGATCGACAACGTGGTGCGCAAGGACAGGACCTTTTCCTTCGATCTCGACCGCGGGGACTGGCCGCTCGACCCGCTGCTCGCGGGCAAGGAACTGGTGGTGCTGACCGCCTGCGGCGAGTTCGGTTTCGAGCCCGGCGGCTCGCGCGACGGCATGGACCACCTGCTGCCCCACCTGGAGACCTTGCGCGAGTTCCTCGGGGCCGCGACCATGCATGTGGTGCGCATCGAGTACCAGGAATTCGGCGACCGCCGCTACCGTGCCTCCCTCAAGGCGGGGCGGGCCGACGCACGGGAGCTGGCCGAGCGGCTGGCCATGCGGGTTCCGGAACTCCAGTAGATCGGCCGGTCTCCTTCAAACGACACGCATCCGGCCGGCGAGGACGAGCGCCGCCGTCCGGATGCGCTCCCGGTGCGCATCCCCCTTGACCGTCGCGGCCGCGCGGCGGACAAGAACGGCCATGCCGACCAGCTTCTCCGCCCTCGACGTCCTGCTTGTCGCCGTTCTTCTCGTAACCGCCTGGTGGCTCGCGCGGCCGGCGGTGTCACGCAACAGGCTGTGGCAGGCGACGGTGACCCCGCTCGCCTCCATCATCGGCAGCGGCTTCCTGGTGCTCGGACCGCTGCTCGACAACGCCTATGGCGGCTACGCGCCGCTCGCGATGGCGCTCCTGTGCGCCGCCGCCTGGGTCATGGGAGCGGCGGTGCGGTTCAACATCGCCCGGCTGGATGCGCAAGGTCACGACCGCAGTTCCGCCGAACGGCGGCTCGAAAGGATGGCCTCCTGGGCCCTGTCGGGCGCCTATGTCATTTCCGTCACCTATTATCTCAACCTGTTCGGCTCCTTCGGCGTCAGCCTGACGCCGCTGCACGAGACGCTGCACGGCCGTCTCCTGACCAGCGCGGTCCTGCTGGTCATCCTGGGCGTGGGCTGGACCAAGGGGTTCAAGGCGCTGGAGGGGCTCGAGCAGGTTTCCGTCACCGTGAAGCTTGCCGTGATCGCGGCGCTCGCGGCGGGGCTCGCCGTGCATTTCGGCGAGGCGGGCGCGGCTGGAACCCTGCACGCGGACGCGCCGCGCGAGACCGGATGGCAGGCGCTGACCCTCGGCTTCGGCCTCATCGTCACCGTGCAGGGTTTCGAGACGTCGCGCTATCTCGGCGCCACCTATGACGCGCCGACACGGATCCGCTCCATGCGCCTGGCGCAGATCATCGCCACGCTCATCTATCTCGTCTACATCGCGCTGGTGAGCTACGCGGTGGCGAGCCCGGAGGGGGCCGTGCACGAAACGGCGGTGATCGGCATGATGCGCGAGGTCGCGCCCGTGCTGCCGCTGCTGCTGGTCGTTGCGGCTCTCAGCGCCCAGTTCAGCGCCGCCGTCGCCGACACGGTGGGTTGCGGCGGGCTGGTCGAGGAGGAAAGCGGCGGCCGGCTCGGCGAACGACAGGCCTATGGCGTGCTGGTGGCGGTCGGCCTGGCGCTCACCTGGACCTCCGGCGTCTTCGAGATCATCGCCTATGCCTCGCGCGCCTTCGCGCTCTACTACGCCCTGCAGGCCGCGATCGCCGCCCTCGGCGCGCGGCGGGAAGGGCGGATGCACCTGGCGGCGGGCTTCGCGCTGGTGGCCGCGCTGGCGCTCGCGGTCACGGTGCTCGGAACGCCGGCGGAAGGATAGCCGGCGTCACAACACGCTCTTCAGCCGGCTCACGACATGCTTGAGCACGGCGACGCGCGCGTGCCGCTTGTCTTCCGAGGAGATCAGCGCCCAGGGAGCCTCCTCCGTCGACGTGCGGTCGATCATGTCGCCGGCGGCGCGCGCGTAGGCGTCCCACTTGAGCCGGTTGCGCCAGTCCTCGTCGGTGATCTTGAAGCGCTTGTAGGGCGTTTCCTCGCGCGCCTTGAAACGGGCGAGCTGCTCTTCCTTGCTGATCGCCAGCCACAGCTTCACCACCAGGACATTGTCGTTTGCCAGTTCGCTCTCGAAGGCGTTGATCTCGCCATAGGCGCGCATCCAGTCCTCACGCGAGCAGAAGCCCTCGACCCGCTCGACCAGCACCCGGCCGTACCAGGAACGGTCGAAGACGGCGATGTGGCCGTGACGCGGCACCCGGGTCCAGAAACGCCAGAGATAGGGACGAGCCTTTTCCTCCCGGCCCGGAGCGGAGATGCGATGCACCCGGTAGCTGCGCGGGTCGAGCGGGCGGATGAGCCGGCGGATCGCGCCGCCCTTTCCGGCCGCGTCGTTGCCCTCGAAGGCGATCACGAGACCGAGATCGCGAAAGGCGCGCTTGTCGACAAGATGCGCAAGCTCCGCCTGCCAGTGCTCCAGCTCGCCCTTGTAGCGCGCCTTGGGCAGGCGGGCGGAAAGATCGATGGCGTCGATCGCCGAGACGGGCTTCACATGCGCGACCGTGGGCACGACCGGCGCCGCTGCGTCGAAGACGGGCGTTCCGCCCTCGGCAGGTGCGGCGTCACCGGGTACGGCATCCGCCGGTGCCTCCGGCGGCACCGCCTCGGACATGGCGTGGGCGAGCGGCACCGTGCCCGGCACGCTGGCGGCCTCGGGATGGGCGGGCAGGAGCAGGGCGAGGCGGCGGCTGATCGCCATTTCCAGGCAGCGCCCGAAGGCGATGTCGCGGGAGCGGGGATCCTCGGAGGGGATCACGATCCAGGGCGCGGCGGCGGTGGACGTGGCAAGCGCTGCCCGCTCGAATGCCTTCTGCGCCTCGCCGGAATGCTCCAGATCGGTCCACTCGGCCAGGATGCGCCGCGCGCGGGCCTTCTTCTTCAGCGCCTTGAGGCGGTCTTTTTGCTCCTTCGGCCGCAGCGAGAACCAGACCTTGAGCAAAAGCACGTTCTCGCGCGCCAGCATTTCCTCGAAGCGGTTGACGCGGGCGAGGGCGCGCTCGAAGCCCGCCTCGTCCAGTTCGCCCAGCACGAAGCGGCGCAGCGGCTCGTTGTACCAGGAGCCGACCACGACGGAGGTCTCGCCACGCGCCGGCAAATCGCGCCAGTAGCGCCACATGGCCGGCCGGGCGCGCTCCACGTCCGTCTCCTCCTCCTCGTAGGCGTTGCAGGCGAGATAGCGCACGTCCATCCACTCGTGCAGGCGGGCGATGGCGTCGTTCTTTCCGGCGCCGTCGACACCGGCGACCACCACGACCACCGACATGGCACCGGTCCCGATGACCTGACGCTGGGCGGAGAGCAGCGCGGTGCGCACCGCCGGTTCGAGCCGGTCGTAGTCCGAGCCGGACAGGGGGGCGGAAAGTCTCGCGGACTGGAACAAGGGACGCGTCCTGCTTCTGGCGTTGCGGCATCAAAGGCCCCCGGGTCCGCCGGGGAGACCGGACACGAGAGTTTCAACATGCGCGGCGCCTTGCAACCCCGCACGGCATGCCCCGGCGCCCGGCACCCGTTATCCCCACCGCCGGTGCCGGGACGCCGGCGATCTTCACCCGCGACATCAAAAGGATGCGGGAAGGATTGGCGGAACGGAGGCGAGCGCGTACATGTATCGGGCCGAAGAGGCAGGCGCGTGATGCGTCCGCCTCCGCAAGGCCAGAAAACCCGAGCAGGACGCCGTGACCGACATCCTCAATCAGCTCGTGACCTTCATCGGCGAGCATCCCACCCTGGCAAACGCCGTCGTGTTCTTCATCGCCATGGGCGAGGCGCTGTTCCTGATCGGCATGGTCGTCCCCTCGACGGTGGTGCTGGTGGGGGCGGGAACGCTGGTGGGTCTCGGCAAGCTCGATCCCTGGCCGATCTTCATCTGGACGACGCTGGGCGCCATCGCCGGCGACGCGATTTCCTACTGGGTGGGCTACTACTACAAGGACCGGATCAAGTCGGTCTGGCCGTTCTCGCGCTATCGCTCGCTGGTGGAACGCGGCGAGGCCTACTTCCGCAACCACGGCGGCAAGAGCGTCTTCATCGGGCGTTTCGTGCCCGGCGTGAAGGCCATCGTGCCGGGCATCGCCGGCATGGTCGGCATGGGCGCGGCCCGCTTCACCTTCATCAACGTGACCTCGGCCATCGCCTGGAGCGTGATCCACCTGGGCCCCGGCTTCATTGCCGGCACCGCCTTCGGCGCGCTCGGCGAGATCAGCGGACGCCTCGCCACCATGCTCGGCGTGTTCCTGGTGCTGATCTTCATCGCGGTGATGCTGGCGCGCTGGCTGATCCTGATCGTGCTGCCGTTCTATGCCGGCTCACGGCTGCGCTTCGTCGCCTGGCTCGCCTCCCACGACAACCGCGCGGCGCGCTGGCTGGCACGGATGTTCGACCCCGCGCATCCGCGGTCCGCCGGAATGCTGATCTCCGCGCTGCTGCTGCTCGTGACGGTGCCCGTCTTCGTCCTGCTCGCCAGCGCCATTTCGCCCGACGCCGGCCTGCAGCGCGCCGACACGGCCATCCGCAACCTGTTCCAGGACCTGCGCACGCCCACGGGCGACGAGATCATGGTCGCGATCACCATGCTCGGCGACGGACTCATCGCTTCAATCGTCGCCGGCGTGACCGTTGCCTATCTCTTCGCCCGCAAGGCGTGGCGGCGCGCGACCGGCTTCCTCATCGCCATGGCCGGAACGGCGATTTTCGTGCCCCTGTTCAAGCTGCTCATGAACCGGGAACGGCCCATCGACATCTACACCGGCGCCGACGCCTTCTCCTTCCCCTCCGGCCACGCGACGGTCACCACCGTTCTCTACGGCCTGATCGCCGTGCTCGTCGCCCACGACCGGTCGCCACTGACCAAGGCCGGCGTCTTCTCCGTCGCCGTGTCGCTGATCGGGGCGGTCGCCTTCTCGCGCGTCTACCTCGGCGCGCACTGGGCCAGCGACGTGCTGGGCGGCATCGCCTTCGGAACCGCCATGGTGTCCGCCTTCGCCTTCGTGTTCGGCTCGGTTCACAACGAGAAGGTGGGACGCTGGGCGCTCGCCGGGATGGTCACGCTGACCCTGGCGCTTGCCGGCGGCTTTCACGCCATGCGCAATTTCGACGGCGCGCTGGCCATGTACCAGCCGGTCTCGCCGACGGTGACGCTCGCGGAGCCCGTCTGGCGCGCGCAGGGGTGGAAGGACCTGCCGGCGGAGCGCATCGAACTCAACGGCGAGGAGGGCGAGCCGCTGATCCTGCAGTGGGCGGGCGATCCGGCACGCCTTGCCGAGGCGCTCGCCCCGGCCGGCTATGTGGAGGCCCCGCAATGGTCGGTGGCGACCTTCGCCGGCTTCCTGACCGGCCGCACGCCGCCGGAACAGCTTCCCGCCCTGCCACGCATCCAGAACGGGCGCGGCGCGGAGCTCGTTCTCGTGCGCCGCGACGAGGAGAGCGATCCTGTCTCCGCGAACCGGGATGAAGACGAGGCGCGCGACGGCGGGCGCTGGGTGCTGCGCCTGTGGCCGACCCGGTTTCGCGTGAGCACCGTTTCGGGCGAGGACCTGCCCATCCACGTCGGCTCGCTGATCCACGAACGCATCCTGCGTCCGCTCAACGAACTCTCGGCGCCACGCGCGGACCGGGACCTGCCGCTGGCGGAGGAAAACCCGCTGCCGAGAATGAAGGGAGTGGCGATCCGGATGCGCGCGGACGGATCGCAGGTGACGCTTGCCATCGCAAGCGACGTAGAGGTTCCGGAAGCCCCGCTCGCTCAGGCGGGAGCCGACGCCGGCACGGCCCCTCCGGCCGACGCCTCGCCCTCGGGGGCGACGCAGTAAAGCCCGTGAAGGGCCTCCAGCACCCGCGCGACCTCATGGCCCGCGAGCCGGTAGTAGACCGCCTGGCCGGCACGGCGGGCCTCGACCAGTCCCTGGGCGCGCATGCGCCCCAGATGCTGTGACAGCGCCGACTGGCTGAGCCCGACACAGGCGGCAAGCTCGCCGACCTTCCGCTCGCCCTCCATGAGATGGCACAGCACCATGAGCCGGCGCGTGTTGGCCATGGAGGCAAGAAGCGTCGCGGCCCTGTCGGCGCTATGTTCCATATTCTGAATATTCATGCTTGCTAATTTAGCAAACAATAATATATTCGCAATCGGATAAACCGCGTATCCGCCGGACGGGAGCCGTTCCCGCCGGAGAGCCCCCCGACAACGCGGCGGCGCCAGGACCGCCGGCCCGTGGCCGACACCGACGCTTGAGGAGTTGCCCTTTCCCATGACAACCGAATTCACCCCCTATGTGGCCGCGCTCGGCGGAACGCTGATCGGCGTCTCCGCCGTCGTGCTCATGGCGCTGTTCGGCCGGATCGCCGGCATCAGCGGCATAGCCGCCTCGCTGCTTCCCGGCGCCGCATTGCAGTCCGGCGACGGCGAACGTGGCTGGCGCATCGCCTTTCTCGCCGGCATGATCGCCGCGCCGATGGGGCTGCTCGCCCTCACGGGCGAGATGCCGCAGATCGCGGTGCCGGCCTCGAGCCTGGCACTGCTTGGCGGCGGCGTGCTGGTCGGCATCGGCGTCACCCTCGGCTCCGGCTGCACGTCGGGCCACGGCGTCTGCGGCATGGCGCGGCTGTCGATGCGCTCGATCACCGCCACGCTCACCTTCATGGCGACGACGGCCGCGACCGTGTTCGTCACCCGTCACCTGATCGGAGGCTGACCCCATGACCCACCCGGCAGTACGTCTTGCGGCCGCCTTCGCCATCGGCCTCGTCTTCGGCACCGGCATCCTGCTCGCCGGCATGGCGAATCCGGCCAAGGTGCTGAATTTCTTCGACCTTGCCGCCATCCCCGGCGGCGGATGGGATCCGAGCCTGGCCGTGGTCATGGCCGCGGCACTGACCGTCACCGCGATCGGCTACCGACTGGTGCTGTCCCGCCCGCGCCCGCTGCTTTCGGGCGGTTTCACGCTGCCCTCGCGCCATGGCATCGACGCGCGGCTGGTCGGCGGCGCGGCGATCTTCGGCATCGGCTGGGGCATCACCGGCTTCTGCCCCGGCGGCGTGGTGCCGGCACTCGGCCTTGGACGGATCGAGCCTTTCCTCTTCTGTCTCGCCGTCGCGGCGGGCATGATCGCCACGCGGCGCTTCGTTCATGCAAGGGCGATGCTCGCCCGCGCGACCGCACGACCGGCGGCCTGACCGCAAGCCGCCCGAACACCCCATGGATCAAGGACATGCGCCCATGACCAATCCGGCCTATCCGATCGACGGCTCCGTGAAGCCCGAGGTCACCGCCTTCTTCGACGAACCCACCAACACCATCTCCTATGTGGTCAAGGACCCGGGTTCGAACGCCTGCGCCATCGTCGACAGCGTCATGGACATCGACTACGCGGCGGGGCGCATCACCCATGATTCCGCCGACAGGATCATCGCCTTCGTCCGCGACAAGGGCCTCACCTGCGAATGGCTGATCGAGACCCATGTCCATGCCGACCACCTGTCGGGGGCGCCCTACATCCAGAACGCCCTCGGCGGAAAGCTCGGCATCGGCGAGAACATCCGCGTCGTGCAGGACACCTTCGGAAAGATCTTCAACGAGGGCACCGAGTTCCAGCGCGACGGCTCCCAGTTCGACCGGCTCTTCGCCGATGGGGACACCTATACGGTCGGCGGCATGACCTGTTTCGCCATGCACACGCCCGGCCATACGCCGGCCTGCATGACCCACGTGATGGGCAATGCCGCCTTCGTCGGCGACACGCTGTTCATGCCCGATGGCGGCACGGCGCGGGCGGACTTTCCCGGCGGCGACGCGGGCGAGCTGTTCCGCTCGATCCGCAAGGTGCTGACGCTGCCCGACGCGTTCCGCCTGTTCATGTGCCACGACTACGGGCCCAACGGCCGCGACATCCGCTGGGAAACCACGGTGGCGGAGGAGCGGGCGAACAACATCCATGCCCGCGACGGCGTGACGGAAGAGGAGTTCGTGGCCATGCGCACCGCGCGCGACGCCACGCTCGGGATGCCGAAATTGATCATTCCCTCCATACAGGTCAACATGCGCGCCGGAAAGCTGCCGCCCGCCGACGAGAGCGGCAAGACCTTCCTGAAAGTGCCAATCAATTCCCTGTAAGGACAGATCCATGAACTCTGCCAAGGTCGACGACACGATCACCGTCGCCCACCAGATCGACCCTGCCGACGTGGACGCGATCCGCGCCGCCGGCTTCAAGGCGGTCATCAACAACCGGCCGGACGGCGAGGCGCCCGACCAGCCGGCGGGCGACGAGATCCGCAAGGCGGCCGAGGCGGCCGGACTTGCCTATCACGCCCTGCCGGTCGGACGGGACGGCATCGGCCCCGACACGCTCACCGGTTTCCGCGAGGCCATGGAGGCCGCCGGCGGACCGGTGTTCGCCTTCTGCCGCACCGGCACGCGCTCCATCAACCTGTGGGCACTCTCCCAGGCCGGAAGCCGCGACGCGGGCGAGATGGTTCGTCTTGCCGCCGACGCCGGCTACGACCTGTCGGGGCTGAAGCCCACCCTGGACCGGCTGGCCGAGGCCGGCTGAGGCGGGCCGGCCAAGCGGTCCGCACCGACACAATGACCCGCGCGGCCGGCCGGCCGCGCGGCACACGCCAAAGCCCTTGCGAAGCGACCGCCCGGAATCCGCCCGACCATGAAACCGCTTGCCGCCTATCTGCCGATCCTCGACTGGGGACGCGGCTACACCCGCGCCATGGCCACCGACGACCTGATCGCCGCCGTGATCGTCACGATCATGCTGATCCCCCAGTCGCTCGCCTATGCGCTTCTCGCCGGCCTGCCGCCGGAGATCGGTCTCTACGCCTCCATCCTGCCGCTGGTCGCCTATGCGGTGTTCGGCACCAGCCGGGCGCTTGCCGTCGGGCCGGTCGCGGTCGTCTCGCTGATGACGGCCTCCGCCGTCGGCGAGATCGCCGCCCAGGGCACGGCCGACTATCTGACCGCCGCCGTGGTGCTGGCCTTCCTCTCGGGCCTCATGCTGATCGCCATGGGCCTGTTCCGGCTCGGGTTTCTTGCCAATTTCCTGAGCCACCCGGTGATTTCGGGCTTCATCACGGCAAGCGGGCTCCTGATCGCGGCGAGCCAGCTCAAGCACATCCTGGGCATTCCGGTTTCCGGCGCGACGCTCGTCGACATCGTCGGCGGGCTGGCGGCGGGCATCGGCGACACCAACATGGCGACACTCGCCGTTGGCGTGCCGGCGACCCTGTTCCTGTTTCTGGTGCGCAGCCGGGTCAAGCCCCTGCTCGTCGCCGCCGGACTGGGTCCGCGCATGGCCGACATCCTGATAAAGGCCGGGCCGGTGGCCGCCGTTGCCCTCACCACGCTCGCCGCCTCCTGGTTAGACCTGGGCGCGAAGGGCGTGCACCTCGTCGGCCATATTCCCTCCGGCCTGCCGAGCCCGCACATGCCGATCCTCGACCCGGACCTGTGGGCGGCCCTTGCCGTGCCGGCGCTGCTGATCTCCGTGATCGGCTTCGTGGAATCGGTCTCCGTCGCCCAGACGCTCGCCGCCAAGCGGCGCCAGCGCATCCAGCCCGACCAGGAGCTGATCGGGCTCGGCACCGCCAACATCGCCTCGGCGGTGTCGGGCGGCTATCCGGTGACCGGCGGCTTCGCCCGCTCGGTGGTGAACTTCGATGCCGGCGCGCGCACGCCGGCCGCCGGCGCCTTCACCGCCGTGGGCATCGCGCTCGCCACCATGTTCCTGACGCCACTGATCGCCGACCTGCCCCAGGCGACGCTCGCCGCGACCATCATCGTCGCCGTGCTCTCGCTCGTGGACCTCAAGGCGCTCGCCCGGGTGTGGGCCTATTCGACGAGCGACTTCGCGGCCATGGCCGGCACGATCCTCGTCACGCTCGGCTTCGGCGTCGAGCCCGGTGTGGTGACCGGCGTCGCCGTTTCGCTGGCGCTCTACCTGCACCGAAACGCCCGCCCGCACATGGCCGTCGTCGGGATCGTTCCCGGCACCGAGCACTTCCGCAACATCAACCGCCACAAGGTCATCACCGGCGAGCGCGTGTTGAGCGTGCGCGTCGACGAAAGCCTGTTCTTCGCCAATTCACGCTATCTGGAGGACCGGCTGCTGGAACTCGTCGCGGAACGTCCGGCCATCGCGCATGTGGTGCTGCAGGCGACGGCCGTGAACGAGATCGACGCCTCGGCGCTGGAAAGCCTGGAGGAAATCAACCGCCGACTCGGCGATTCAGGCGTCGCCTTCCACCTGTCCGAGGTCAAGGGACCGGTGATGGACCGGCTGGAACGCACCGACTTCCTGCAGCACCTCACCGGCCAGGTGTTCCTCACCCAGTACGAGGCCTTCGCGAGCCTCGACCCGGAGACGGCCCATATCGCCGAGGCGCGCTCCCCCCGGCGCGCGACACCGGCAAGCTTCTGGATCGGCCCGCAGATCTGATAAGGGGTGGGCCATGGTCACGACGGGCACCCACGATCCGCTGGACGGACTTGATCCGCAAAGCGGGCTGCGACGACGCTTCCGCGCGGCTCCCTCGGGCGGAAGCGACACGCTTGTCGTGGTGCAGTCGCAGGCGCGGGTCGTGCCGCCCCGCTTCGGGCTCGAACGGCTTTTCGCGACCACGCGCCATGCCTGCCTGTTTCTAGATTGTCCGGACAGCGCCTGGTACCTGGGATGCGAGGCGGCGACCGATGCCGCCATCGACGCGGCCCTCGCCGTCGCCGCACCTTCGCGCATCATCCACTACGGCGCCTCCAAGGGCGCCTACGGCGCGCTGTCGACCGCGCTTCGCCGGCGTGACGGCTCGGCCTATGCCTTCGGGCCGGAGTTCGAGCTGGGACTGCCGGGCACCCAGAGCGGCCTCTACAGGGCTCCCGGACTGCCGGGAGAGCCGGACCTTGTCCGCGCGCTTGCCGAAACGCGGACGCCGCATCCGCTGACGCTGGTCTTCGGACTGCACGATCCCGTCGACGCGTCCGGCTTCGCGCGGCTGGCGCGGGTCCCGCTGCCGCCGGCCGTGAGGCTTCTGGCACTGCGGTCACCACATGCAAGCCACGACCACCTCTACACGCTCAACATCGTCCGCAAGCTGATCGCCCGCTTCGACCGCGATCTCGCAGGGCTTTGCGACGAGCGGGGGCTGATCTCGCCGGAGGGGGCGGACACCGCGGACGCCTTCGCCACGGCGGGACACCGGCTTGCGACCGGCGATCCGCCGGATCCGGACGCCCTCGCCCGCGACCTCCTTCCCGCGCTCAACCCGGGCCACGGACTTCTGCTTGCCGAATGCCTGCTTGCCGCCGGTCGCGCGACGGAAGCCGCAGGGGTCCTGCGGGAGGCGATCACACTGACGGAAAGCGCGAAGGGGCTCGCCACCCAGCCGAAACGCTGGCGCAAGCAGTTCTGGCGGGAGCTGATCCAGGCCCTTGCCCGGGCGGGAGACGCGTCCGGCGCCGGCGAGACGGCACGCGAGGCGCTGGCGCGGTTTCCGGACGACGCGGACATCGCCGCGCTGGCGGATCGGGTCGCCGGTCGCGATGCGTGACCCGATTGGCGGATCAGCCGCCGGCGAGCGGCCATGCCCGGGCGGGGCGGACAGCCTTGCCCTGCGCATAGTGGACGCCCAGTTCACGCAGGACGGGAAGGGCGGCCGCGTCCGACACATGCTCGGCCACCGTCGGCAGGCCCAGCGTCCGCGCAAGCGCGACCACGCCCGTGACCGCCGCGCGATTGACCGGCTCATCGGCAAGGTCGGCCACCAGCAGGCGATCGATCTTGATGAAATCGAAGATGCCGTCGCGCACCTGCGTCATGACGCCGAAACCGCGCCCGAAGCCGTCGAGCGCAACCCGCACCCCGAGACGCCGCAGGTGCCGCAGCAGGATCCAGGCGGCATTGTCGAGCTGCACGAGATCCGCCTCGCCAAGCTCGATGATCAGCCGGCTGGCAAGATCCCGGTTGTCGCCGAGCCTGTCACCGAGAAAGGCCCCGAAGCGCTCATCGCAGATGGCGCTTCCCGAAAGGTTCATCGAGACACAGTCCCGCGCATCGCCGTTGGCGCAAAGCCGCTCGAGAACCGCCGTCACGAGCCAGGTGTCGAGTTCGCTGGTGCGCCCGTGACGTTCGGCAACGGCGGAAATCATGTTCGGTCCGGCAAGCGTGCCGTCGGGCAGCGCCAGGCGCATCAGCACCTCGTGAAAGGCTGTGCCGCCCCCATCGAGTGCGACGACCGGCATCTGCTCGAGATGAAAGGCGCCATCCGAAAGGGCCTTCTCGATGACCGTGAGGTGGCGCAACTCGTCGCGCTGGCGTTGGGCGATCTCGGCGTTGGCCGACAGCTGCACGACGCGCCGCCCGCCGGCGGCCTTGGCGGCAAGGCAGGCCTGGTCGGCAAGCTGCAGCACCCGGCTGATGTCGCGCCCGCCGGCGGGAAACACCTCCTCGGGTCTCACCATGGTAAAACCGACACTGGCCCCGCCTCGGAAGGTCATGCCGTCGACGGCGAAGTGAAAATCATTCAGGTCGGCGAGCACCCGCTCGCACAAGACCTTGACGGCGACGGAGTCGTCGGAATCGACGATCATGCCGAACTCGTCGCCGCCGATGCGCGCCACATGCACCGCAGAGCCGGAAAAGGCGGAAATACAATCGGCAACGCCGGCGAGAAACCGGTCTCCCGCCCCGTGACCGGCCGTGTCGTTGACCAGCTTGAAGCCGTCGAGATCAAGGAACACGACACCAAAGCCCTGGCCCCCGTCCAGCACGGTGCGCGGATCAAGCGCGGCAAGCCGGTTGCCGAGCCACTGTTCGAAGGCGCGCCGGTTGGCGATCCCTGTGAGGTCGTCCTCGAGCGTCAGGCGTTCGAGGCGATGCGCGAGCCGGCGGGTCTCGGTGACATCGCGCGACATCACCATGGCCGCATCCACGGCGCCCGCGTCATTCCGGAACGGCTCCAGGCGGATCGACCAGATGACCTCGCGCCCATCCGGCTTGCGCGTCAGCAGGTCCATGTCGACGGTTTCACCGGAAAAGCAGCGTTCGAGGCTCGGACGCAACTCGCGTTCGAACCGCTCGACCCCGACAAGGTCGTACAGGTAATGCCCGACCATCTCTTCACGCGGAAGTCCGTACCAGCGGGCATTGCTCTCGTTGACGAAAAGGAAGCGGAACTCGCGGTCGAACACGGAGATGCGGTCCGACATCTGCAACACGATCGATCCGTAGAGGCGCAGCGCCTCGTCCGTCTCCTTCATCCCGGTGATGTCGCGGCCGAAGGCGGCGACCCCGATCAGTTCACCCCGCGCATCCCGCACGGGCTGATACCGCACGTCGTAGAAGCGCCGTCCGATTCCGGGCACCTCGACCCAGTCCTGAAAGTCGACGCTCTCTCCGGCAAAGGCACGCGCCAGCCGTTCGGCCCGGTGCCCGTAGACGCCCTCGCCCGCGATCTCACGCACGGTTCGCCCGAGCACCTGGTCGCGGGTGAAACCGTTCAGTCGGGCGTAGGCGTCGTTCGCCTCGCGAATGATACGGTCGGGTGTACAGAAATAGACAGGATCGCCGCAAGCCTCGAGAATGGAGGCATGCAGGCTTTCCGTTTGACGATTGATCGGACGTCCCCCGCCCTCGACCTTGACCATATACGCTTCCGATCCAGACGCCCCGCCCGGGCCACCACCCGGCCACCGAAGACCAGGATGACGAAGGGTAAACCGTCTGCCACAAGAAAATCATGAAATATTGACAGGGTCACTCTTCATCCGGCTCGACGCACCCCTCCATGTACGCACGCAACCGACCAAACGCTGCGGAAGGGCCTGCGAAAGCCCCAGTATCCAAATTCGAATTATGGATTGTGCCAAATGATTCGCAAGGCTCGACCGCATGCCCTTCGGGCAGGTTTTTTCCTCGCCATGGCGGCTTTCGCCGTGCCTCCCGCGCTCGCCCAATGCGGAAAGGCCTCCTGGTACGAACTTCGCGGACGCACCGCCAGCGGCGTGATCGCCGACCCGGAAGCCCTGACGGCCGCCCACCGCACGCTTCCCTTCGGAACGCGCGTCACGGTCGAGAACCTGGCCAATGGCCGCAAGGTGAAGCTCACCATCGTCGATCGCGGCCCCTTCGTGCGCGGCCGGGTGATCGACGTTTCGCGCCGCGCGGCGCGCGATCTTGCGTTCCTGCGCAGGGGTGTCACACGGGTGAGGGTGCATGTGGAGGGAAAGAAGGCGCCGACCTGCAAATAGCATCGGCGGACAACAAAAAGGGCCTTCGCTGCGGAAGGCCCTGTCGGAAGACCCGAAGGCGTGGAAGCCGGAGCTTCCCGATTTCAACCAGAAGGAAAAATGGTCCTGACCGCGAGGAGGGAGGGGGGGAGCCTCACGGTCAGGACCGCCGCATCTCCATGACTGAAGACAGGATCGATACCAACAGGATTCGCGCAGACTGCAAACAAAAAACCGATACGTGGAAACGCAATCGATAAAAGCCTGTACGAAATCTGCCGTAACGTCTTCAATGCCTTTTTACGTTTCACCCGGGTCGTCTCCCCGCAAACGCGGCATGTGCGGCGTGCAAACGACAGGGAAATGCAAGGTTGCGCGCAAGCCCGGCGAACAAGCCGGTCCCCTCCCGTCCGTGGGACCGCGCCTACGGGGCGTTGGCTGCCGCTTCCCCCTTCAGCCAGTCGCGAAAACGTGCCGCGACCGGACGCAGCGTGCGGTTTTCCGGATAGACGAGATGATAGGCGGACGGCAGGCGCAGCTCGGTCTCAAAGAGCTTCACCAATCGCCCTTCGGCGAGGTCGCGATCGACGAAAAAGCGCGGCACGAGCGCAACGCCCAGTCCGTTCGCGGAGGCCTCGGCCATCAGCACGAACTGCTCGAAGCGCGGCCCCTGGAACGCGAGATCGGTTTCCACGCCCGCGCATTCGAACCACTGGCGCCAGGCAAGCGGGCGGGTGGACTGGTGCAGGCGCAGGACGGGGGCGAGATCGGCCGGCGTCGCGACCGGGTGGCGCTCGAGAAACCCGGGCGAGGCCACCGCGATGACATCCTCGCGAAACAGCGGCTCGGCGACCGCCCCGGCCCAGACCGGATCGCCGTAGTGGATCGCGAGGTCGAACGGCTCCTTGGCGAAGTCGAAGGGGCGCAGGCGCACCGCGATGTTGAAGCTCGCGGTCGGCACGGCCTCGATGAAGCGGGCAAGACGCGGGGCGAGCCAGCGCGTGCCGAACGAGGGCAATGTCGCGAGATTGAGCACGTCCTCGTTTCCGGCGAAGGACATGACCTGACGCGTGGCGGCGACGAGATGCTCGATCGCGCCGCGCACGTCCTGCAGATAGAGCCGGCCGGCATCGGTCAGCACGATGCGCTGGCGCACACGCTTGAAAAGCTCGACGCCAAGACGCGTCTCCAGATGGCGCACCTGCTTGGACACCGCACCCTGCGTCAGGTGCAGCTCCTCCGCCGCGCGGGTGAAACTGCCGTGGCGTGCCGCGCACTCGAAGGCGATCAGGCTGTCGGCGTGGGGGACGAAACCGCGTTTCAAAACCTATTCCATTTCCTCATGAACCCGCGACAACATATCACTTTGCCGCAGGCTGCACAGACCGGACACTCCCGCCCGCCTGCAAGACATGACAGAAGGCCTGGCGACGCGAGACCCGCGCGCGACGGGTGCCTTTCGAAAAAGCCGGAGGACCATTCATGAGCCATTCGACCAAGTCCGATCCCACCGGCGGCGGCCGCTTCGCCTGGGACGACGCGTTCCTGCTGCGCGACCAGCTCACCGAGGACGAGATCCTGATCATGGAGACGGCGCGCGCCTATGCACAGGACAAGCTCCTGCCGCGCGTCCTGGAAGCCTATGCACACGAGAAGACCGACCGCGAGATCTTCAACGAGATGGGCGAACTCGGCCTGATCGGCGTGACGCTTCCCGAGGAGTACGGCTGCGCCGGCGCCTCCTACGTGGCCTACGGCCTCGTCGCCCGCGAGATCGAGCGCATCGATTCCGGCTACCGCTCGATGAACTCGGTGCAGTCCTCCCTCGTGATGTATCCCATCTATGCCTATGGCACCGAGGAACAGCGCAAGAAGTATCTGCCCAGGCTCGCCAGCGGCGAATGGGTCGGCTGCTTCGGCCTGACCGAGCCGGACGCCGGCTCCGATCCGGCCGGCATGCGCACCCGCGCCGAGAAGATCGACGGCGGCTACCGCCTCAAGGGATCCAAGATGTGGATCTCCAACTCGCCCATCGCCGACGTCTTCGTCGTCTGGGCCAAGTCCGACGCCCATGACGGCGCGATCCGCGGCTTCGTGCTCGAGAAGGGCATGAAGGGCCTGTCCGCGCCGAAGATCGGCGGCAAGCTCAGCTTGCGCGCCTCGATCACCGGCGAGATCGTCATGGACAACGTGGAAGTGGGCGAGGACGCGCTGCTTCCCAACGTGTCCGGCCTGAAGGGCCCCTTCGGCTGTCTCAACCGCGCCCGCTACGGCATCTCCTGGGGTGCGCTGGGAGCCGCCGAGGATTGCTGGCACCGCGCGCGCCAGTACGGCCTCGACCGCAAGCAGTTCAACAAGCCGCTCGCCCAGACGCAGCTCTTCCAGAAGAAGCTCGCCGACATGCAGACCGAGATCTCGCTCGGCCTGCAGGGCTCCCTGCGCGTCGGCCGCCTGTTCGACGAGGGCAAGGTGGCGCCGGAGATGATCTCCATCGTCAAGCGCAACAATTGCGGCAAGGCGCTGGACATCGCCCGCCAGGCCCGCGACATGCACGGCGGAAACGGCATCCAGGAAGAATACCACGTGATGCGCCACGCCCAGAACCTGGAGACGGTGAACACCTACGAGGGCACGCATGACGTCCATGCGCTGATCCTCGGCCGCGCCCAGACGGGGCTTCAGGCGTTCTTTTGACGCCGGCTCCCTGACATGACAGCAAGGGCCGGACCCGTTGACGCGGGCCGGCCTTTCGCGGTCGTGCGAACGGGTCCGGGCATTGTCAGGCACGCGGAGGAGGCGATACGGGGATGAACGCGCGCGGCAGCAACGCACCCGCCCAGGCGGATCACACCGTGGACGTGGCCATCGTCGGCGGCGCGGTGACCGGATCCTCCATCGCCTGCCACCTGGCCATGGACCCGGACTGGCGCGGCAGTGTGCTGGTCGTCGAGAAGGATCCCTCCTACGCGCGCTGCGCCTCGGCGCTGTCCGCCGCCTCGATCCGCCAGCAGTTCTCCACCGCCGTCAACATCGAGATCTCGCTCTACGGCATCGCGTTCCTGCGCGAGATCGGCAACCGTCTGGAGGCGGGCGGCGAGCGCCCGGCCATCGACCTCCACGAGGGCGGTTACCTGTTTCTGGCAACGCCCGACAAGCGGTCGATCCTGGAGGAGAACCACGCCCTTCAGGCCCGGCTCGGCGCCGACATCGCCTTTCTCGAGCCGGACGCGCTCGCCGCCCGCTTTCCCTGGCTGAACGTCGAGGACATTTCCGCCGGCTGCTTCGGCCGCACGGGCGAGGGCTGGTTCGACGGCTACGGGCTGATGCAGGCCTTCCGCAAGAAGGCGCGGGCGCTGGGCGTGCCCTATCTCGCCGCCGAGGTTCTGGAGACCGCGCGCGAGGGCGAAGGCTTCCGCCTGACGCTCTCGAACGGCGAAACGGTCTCCTGCGGCCGGCTGGTCGATGCGGCGGGCGCGAGCGGGGCGCGAAAGATCGCCGCCGATCTCAGCGTGACGCTGCCGCTCGAAAGCCGCAAGCGCATGATCTTCACCTTCGACTGCCGCGAGGAAGTGAAGGGCTGCCCGCTGCTGATCGACCCGAACGGTACCTATGTGCGCCCTGAAGGGACCGGTTTCCTGTGCGGCTCGGCTCCGGCAACGGACCTCGAGAGCCACGACTTCGAGGTCGAGCACGGCTTCTTCGAGGACCACCTGTGGCCGACACTCGCCGCGCGCATCCCGGCGTTCGAGGCGATCCGGCCGGGCGCGGCCTGGGCCGGCCACTACGACATGAACCTCTACGACCACAACGCGCTTCTGGGCGAGGTCGGCGACGTTCCGGGCTTCTACCTCGCCACCGGCTTTTCCGGCCACGGGCTTCAGCAGGCTCCCGCCGTGGGGCGCGGCATCGCCGAGCTTCTCGTCCACGGGGCCTACCGCAGCCTCGACCTCTCCGCGCTCGGCTTCGACAGGCTTGCACAAGACCGGCCTGTGTCGGAAAAGAACGTGGTGTGATCCGTCCCGGACGGAGGATGCACCCCCGCCCGCTTTCCCACCGGCGCCGACCGCCGCCCGCTTTTTCCAGAGGTTCGCCATGCTCGCCAAAGGCCGCGAGGTTCTCATGATTCCCGGTCCGACCACCGTGCCCGACGCGGTGCTTTCGGCCATGCACCGCCCCGCCATCGACATCCGCCGCGGCCCCCTCGTCGACCTGACCGACACGCTGCTCACGGATCTGAAGACCGTGTTCGGCACCCGCGAGGCGAAAACCTTCATCTACGCCGCGAACGGCCACGGCACCTGGGAGGCCGCGCTGTCCAACCTCATGTCGCGCGGTGAGAAGGTGCTGGTGCTCGACTGCGGCCGCTTCGCGCGCGGATGGGGCGAGATGGCCTCCGGCCTCGGCCTCGACGTGGAGATCCTGCCCGGCGACTGGCGCCGCGCCGCCGATCCGGACGCGCTCCAGGCACGGCTGGCCGAGGACACGGGCCATGAGATCAAGGCCGTGCTCACCGTGCAGGTCGACACGGCCTCGTCGGTCATCAACGACATTCCCGCCATGCGAAAGGCCATCGACGCGGCGGGACATCCGGCCCTTTTCCTCGTCGACGCGATCGCCTCGCTCGGCACGACGCCCTTCGAGATGGACGCCTGGGGCATCGACCTGGCGCTGACCGGCTCGCAGAAGGGGCTCATGACCCCTCCGGGCCTCGGCGTGATCGCCGCCGGCCCGCGCGCGTTCAAGGCCCATGAAAACGCCGACCTGCGCACCCGCTACTGGGACTGGACGGCGCGCATGGGCCGAGAGCACTACATGAAATACTGCGGCACGCCGCCAGAGCACATGCTCTTCGGCTTCCGCAAGGCGCTCGACATGCTGCTGGAGGAAGGGCTCGATGCGGCCTTCCGCCGCCACGCGCTGCTGTCGGGCGCGGTGCACGCCGCCGTCGCCCACTGGGCGAAGGGCGGGGCGGTGGCGTTCAACGTCACCGATCCGGACCAGCGCTCGCCCTCCGTCACCACAGTGCTCACCCCCGGCCTGCCGCCGATGGACCTCATCGCCTTCTGCGAGGACACCTGCGGCGTGACGCTCGGCGGCACCATCGGCGAGATCGCCGGAACGGGCATCCGCATCGGACACATGGGCCACGTGAACGCACCGACGGTGTTCGGCGCGCTCGGGGCCATCGAGACGGGCCTGGCCGTTCTGGGAGCGACGGGCGCATCCGGCGGCCTCACGGCGGCAACCGGCTTCCTCGCCGAGGCTGTGGCACGTGAGCGGGCGGCGGAAACCGCCCGCGCCTGAGCCGTATACGCCTGAACCGGTCGGCGCGGCCTCAAAGAGCCGCGTCGATCTCCGCCACGATGCTGTCCGCCGCCGCGCGGCGGTCGGTCGCTTCCAGGATCGGCCGCGCGACGACCAGGTAGTCGGCGCCCTCGCGGATTGCGTCGGCGGGCGTCATGATGCGCTTCTGGTCGCCGGCGGCACTTCCCGCCGGGCGGATGCCTGGGGTGACGGTGACGGGATGCGGGCCGAGCACCGGGCGCAGAGACCCGACTTCCTGCGGCGAGCAGACGATGCCGCCCATGCCCGCGGCACGTGCGTTGGCCGCGCGGGCGACGACCAGATCGCCCACGGATCCCGCATAGCCGGCATCGTGCAGGTCGTCCTCGTCCATGGAGGTGAGAACGGTCACGCCGAGCAGGCAGAGATCTCCGCCGCCCGCCGCGAGCCCCGCGACGGCGGCCCGCATGGCCTTGGGATAGGCATGGATGGTGACGAAACGCACGCCCATGCGGGCGATGTTCTCGACCGCCTTCATGACCGTGTTGTCGATGTCGAGAAGCTTGACGTCGAGAAAGACGGAATGCCCGTCGCGGGCCAGCTCTTGCGCGAGGCCGAGGCCGCCGGCGAACTGAAGCTGCATTCCGATCTTGTAGGTGCCCACCGCGCCTGCCGTCTCGCGCACGATGGCACGGGCCTCCTCGACGGTGGGAACGTCGAGGCCGAGGATCAGCCGGTCGCGGGCTGAGGCGGGCGCGTAACGCCTCGACGGCTCGGGGTCGGCGGTCTCGGCGGTCGTTTCGGCACTTTCGGCAGGCATCTTTTCGGGTCTCCGATGACGAATGGTCCAGGATCCGCGCCGAGGCGCGGAAAACGGCGTTCTTTCCCTCTTAGCCAAGCCGGACGCGGTTTGCCAGCTTCGCATGTGCGAAAGGCTGAAAGCGCGCGGCGCGCGCCGGGTATTTCAAAGCGCCCTGCCACCTGATACAAGCCTTTCGACTGCTTTTCGGGCCGCCGTCGCGCAAGACGCGGGCAGCCTCTCGACAGAGGATCGACATCGCCCATGCGCACCGCATCGATCACGCGCGCCACCAAGGAAACCGATATCGCCGTCAGCGTCGCGCTCGACGGCACGGGAACCTTCGACATCTCGACCGGGGTCGGCTTCCTCGACCACATGCTCGAGCAGCTCTCGCGCCACTCACTGATCGATATCACCGTGCGCGCCAAGGGCGACACGCACATCGACTTCCACCACACGGCGGAGGACGTGGGCATCGCGCTCGGACAGGCCCTGCGCGAGGCGCTGGCCGACATGACCGGCATCACCCGCTATGCCGACTGCCACCTGGCCATGGACGAGGCGCTGACGCGCTGCGCGCTCGACGTGTCGGGCCGGCCGTTCCTCGTGTGGGACGTGACCTTCCCGCGCGACAAGGTGGGCGACTTCGACACGGAGCTGTTCGAGGAGTTCTTCCGCGCCTTCGCGATGAACGCCGGGATCACCCTCAACATCGCCAACCTGACCGGGACCAACTGCCACCATATCGCCGAGACCTGCTTCAAGGCCGTGGCGCGGTGCCTGCGGGTGGCGATCGAGCCCGACCCGCGCCAGGCCGGACGCGTGCCCTCCACCAAGGGCCAGCTCGGCGGCTGAACGGCGAAGGGGAGATCCGGCAATGGCGATCTTCATGGTGCTCGTGCCCCCCGGAAAAACGCACACGGCCCTGCGCGAGCGGGATCTCGAGCGGAGCGTTTTCATCAAGGACGGCTTTTCCTTTCCCGCATTCTTCCTCTCCATCCCCTGGCTCTTGTGGCAGCGGCTCTGGCTCGTGCTCGGCGTCTTCCTCGTCGCCACGATCGCGCTCGAGCTCGGCGCGCGCTACAGCAACGGACCGGGGGTGGGCACCGTCAGCCTGCTCGTCACCTTCCTGTTCGCGCTGGAAGCCAACGGCCTGCGCCGCTGGACCCTGGAACGGCGCGGCTGGCGCTTCGTCGCGGTGGTCGAGGCACAGGGACGCGCCGATGCCGAATGGCGCTTCTTCACCGGCCTGGCGCAGGATGCGGCGGATGTCCCCGCACATGCGGACGCAAGGGTGGCGGCCGACGCATCAGGCGCTTCGGACACAAGCGACGGCACCGGCGAGAGCACGGCGGAGACCGCGAACCCGACACGCGGGCCGGCAAGACGCACGCCCGCGCCACGCACCAGCCGGGAACAGGTTGTCGGCCTGACGCTTGGCACCCATCGACACTGACCCCGATCAACGGCTAGGACACCCCGCGCGCGACGCCGAAGCGTCGTTCCGCCCTTCATGACCCGCGACCACACGCTCCAACGGACAGACCCATGCTGATCGCCATCATCGACTACGGTTCCGGCAACCTGCGTTCGGCCGAAAAGGCCTTCGAGCGGGCCGCGCACGGGCACGGCAGGTCGCCCGAGGTCCGTGTCACCGCGGACCCGGACGTGGTCGCCAGCGCCGACCGCATCGTCCTGCCGGGCGTGGGCGCCTTCGCCGACTGCCGGCGGGGGCTCGCCGCCGTCGACGGCATGACGGAAGCGCTCGTGGAAGCCGTGGAAACGAAGGGGCGCCCCTTCTTCGGCATCTGCGTGGGGATGCAGCTCATGGCCACGCGCGGCCTCGAGTTCGAGACGGTGGAGGGCTTCGGCTGGGTGCCGGGCGACGTGACTGCGATCACGCCGGACGATCCCACGCTCAAGATCCCCCACATGGGCTGGAACACGATCTCGCTGACCGCCCAGGACCACCCGCTGTTCGCCGGCATCGAGACAGGGGACAAGGGCCTGCACGCCTACTTCGTGCACTCGTTCCACCTCAAGGCGGAGCGGGGCGAGGACGTCCTGGCCACCGCCGACTATGGCGGCCCGATCACGGCCGCCGTGTGCCGGGACACCAGGTTCGGCACCCAGTTCCACCCGGAAAAGAGCCAGCGCCTCGGCCTCGCCCTCATCGCGAACTTCCTCGACTGGGCGCCTTAAAGCGCGCCCGGCCAAGCCACGGACCGACTATGCCCCATCTCTACCCCGCCATCGACCTCAAGGCCGGACAGTGCGTGCGCCTGAAGCTCGGCGACATGGACCAGGCCACCGTCTTCAGCGACGATCCGGGCGCGCAGGCGCGCGCCTTCCAGGACCAGGGCTTCAAGCGGCTGCATGTGGTCGACCTCGACGGCGCCTTCGCCGGCGAAAGCCGCAACGGCGACGCGGTGGACGCCATCCTCAAGGCGACCAAGAACCCGGTGCAGCTTGGCGGGGGCATCCGCACCCTCGACCATGTGGAGGCCTGGCTCGCCAAGGGCATCTCCCGCGTCATCCTGGGCACCGTCGCGGTGCGCGATCCGGGGCTGGTGCGCGAGGCCTGCCGCCTGTTTCCCGGCCATGTGGCCGTGGGCATCGACGCGCGCGGCGGCCGGGTCGCGGTGGAAGGCTGGGCGGAAACCTCGGAGCTTTCGGCGATCGAGCTTGCCGGACGGTTCGAGGACGCGGGCGTTTCCGCGATCATCTACACCGACATCGACCGCGACGGGGTCCTGGCCGGCATCAACTGGGACTCCACGCTGGACCTCGCCGCCGCCACTTCCATTCCCGTCATCGCCTCGGGTGGCCTTGCCTCCATCGAGGACGTGAAGCGCCTCGCCTCGCCGGAGGCCGCCCGGCTGGATGGCGCCATTTCGGGCCGTGCGCTTTATGACGGACGCCTCGATCCGGCCGAGGCGCTGAAGGTCCTCGACGCCTGAGTGCCCGCCGTCTCCCGGAATCCCGACGCCGGCATCCGACTGACGCCGGCGTTTTTTCGCGCGCAACGCGGCCGTTCACGGGCGATGCCACATGGTGGACCGCCCTGAAGAAGGTCGCGCGCGGTCTTGCACGCAAGCGAAAAGGTCATTCCGCCCGCTAGCGCCTTTCCAGAGCGGGGCGGGGGCTGTATGCTGCGACCGCGAAATACGCTGGATAACCGCCTAAGATGTTGAAAGCACGAGTCATTCCCTGCCTTGACGTAAAAGACGGCCGTGTCGTCAAGGGCGTCAATTTCGTCAATCTGGTCGACGCGGGAGACCCGGTCGAGGCCGCGAAGGCCTATGACGCGGCCGGGGCGGACGAGCTTTGCTTCCTCGACATCACCGCCAGCCACGAGGGTCGCGACACGATCTTCGACGTGGTGCGCCGCACGGCGGAAGCCTGTTTCATGCCGCTGACCGTCGGCGGCGGAGTGCGCACCGTCGAGGACATCCGCAAGCTGCTCGTCTCCGGCGCCGACAAGGTGTCCATCAACACCGCAGCAGTGAAGAACCCCGAGTTCATCCGCGAGGCCTCGGAGAAGTTCGGCGCCCAGTGCATCGTCGTCTCCATCGATGCCAAGCAGGTGAACGGCGAGGGCGAGGCGGAGCGCTTCGAGATCTTCACCCACGGCGGACGCACGCCGACCGGCATCGACGCGGTCGCCTTCGCGAAGAAGGCCGTGGAGCTTGGCGCGGGCGAGCTTCTCGTCACCTCCATGGACCGGGACGGCACGCGGCAGGGCTTCAACCTGGCGCTGACCCGCGCCATCGCCGACGCGGTCAGCGTTCCGGTGATCGCCTCGGGCGGCGTGGGCACGCTCGATCATCTGGTCGAGGGCGTGCGCGATGGCCATGCGACGGCGGTGCTCGCCGCCTCCATCTTCCATTTCGGCACGCACACGATCCGCGAGGCCAAGACGCACATGGCGTCAAGCGGCATCGCCATGCGGCTCGACACCTGACACGGCACCGCCGGAGCCCGAAGATGACCGACACACGCTTCACCCTTTCGGATCTCGACGCCATCGTGCGCACGCGCGCGGCAAGCGGCGATCCGGGCTCCTACACCCGCAAGCTGATGGACAAGGGCGTTTCCAAGATCGCGCAGAAGGTGGGCGAAGAGGCCGTGGAGGCCGCCATCGCCGCCGTGGAGCGCGACCGGGAAGGACTTACCGGCGAGGCGGCGGACCTGCTCTACCACCTCCTGGTTCTGCTCCACGCCGGCGACGTGCCGCTCGACGAGGTGATGCGGGAGCTTGCCCGGCGCACGGGCCAGACCGGGCTTGAGGAAAAGGCATCCCGCCCCGATACGTGAAGAGGGGCGCGACAAAAGGGCCCCACGCCTGACGGCGTGAGGGGGGCGTTCCGGTCGCGACGCGGCTCGGGGCAGGGAGGAATGGGCACGCCGCGGGCAACCGCAGCCGGAACGGGACGAGCGTCGCCATGGAACAGACCGTCAGCAGATACCGGGACGACGACCTGTCGCCCTACCGGGTCTTCTCCGAGGACCAGTGGGCCCGGCTGCGCGCCGACACGCCCATGACCCTGACGGCCTCGGAAGTCGCGCGCCTGCAAAGCCTCAACGATCCGGTCTCCATCGCCCAGGTGGAATCGATCCTGCTGCCGCTCTCCAGGCTCCTGGCCTACTACGTGGAAGCGACCCAGCAGCTTCACCGGGCGACGAACCGCTTCCTGGGCTCCAACGAGGTGAAGAACCCCTTCGTCATCGGCCTTGCCGGATCCGTCGCGGTGGGCAAGTCCACCACCGCCCGCCTGCTTCAGGCGCTTCTGGCGCGCTGGCCGGCAAGCCCCAAGGTCGATCTCGTCACCACCGACGGCTTCCTGCATCCCAACGCGGTGCTGGAGCGGGAAGGCCTGATGCGGCGCAAGGGCTTCCCCGAAAGCTACGACCGCACGACGCTGCTCACCTTCCTCTCCGACCTCAAGGCCGGGCGGAGGCACGTGCGCGCGCCGGTCTACTCCCACTTCTACTACGACGTGATGCCGGACCAGTATGTCACCGTCGACCGGCCGGACATCCTCATCCTCGAGGGGCTGAACGTTCTGCAGACCTCCAACCTGCCGCGAGACGGCAAGGAGGTGCCCTTCGTCTCCGACTTCTTCGACTTCTCGATCTACATCGATGCCGACGAGGACGTGCTGCACGAATGGTACGTGAAGCGCTTCATGCGCCTGCGCGAGACCGCGTTCCGCGACCCCGGTTCCTACTTCAACAAGTATTCGATGGTGGGCGAGAACGAGGCGCTGGAGATCGCCGAGGACCTGTGGCGCGAGATCAACCTGGTCAACCTGCAGGAAAACATCCTGCCGACCCGCCCGCGCGCCGACCTGATCCTGCACAAGAACCGCGATCACGCCATCGACGAGGTCCGCCTGCGCAAGCTGTGAGGCGGCAGCGGCAGTCCCGCCGGAGGCCTTCGCTCAGTCCGGCGACATGCCGTTGGCGGCAAGAACCTCGCCCGCCAGGTAAAGCGAACCGCACACCAGAACGCGCGGCGGCACATCGCCCTCGCGCGGCAGACGGCGCAGCGCGGCCTCGACGGACGGCGCCACGTCCGCGACAAGCCCGGCCGCGCGCGCGGCCTCGACAAGGTCTTCCGCATCGCGACCGTTCTCCGTCGTGCGCAAGGCCACGCAATCCACATGCGCGGCCAGTCCCTCGAACGGCGCGAAGAAGCCGACGGGATCCTTGGTCTTGAGCATTCCCGCGACGAGATGCAGCGGACGCGGCGCGCGCTCCTCCCGGTCGGCCATGGCGGCGGCGATGACCGTGCCGGCGCCGGGGTTGTGCCCCCCGTCGAGCCAGAGCTCGGTGCCCGGCGGACAGAGATCGAGAAGCGGTCCCGCCCCGATCGGCTGCATCCGCCCCGGCCAGTCGACCCGCTGCAGGCCGCCCTCGACCGCCTCGGCGGCGGGAAGCAGCCCCGCGGCCTTGAGCGTCGCGACGGCCATGGCGGCATTGACGATCTGGTGCGCGCCGGACAGCCTCGGACGGGGCAGGTCGAGAAGCCCGTCCCCGTCCTGGAAGACGAGACGCCCCCCCTCTTCCCAGGCGGTGAAATCCTCGCCGAAGACGGTGAGGGGCGCGGCAAGCTCGCGGGCGCGGGCGCGAATGACGTCAAGCGCCGCCTCGTCCTGCGGCGCGACGACAGCCGGACGGCCGTGCTTGAGGATCCCGGCCTTTTCGAAGGCAATGCCCTCAAGGGTCTCGCCCAGGTAGCGCTCATGGTCCATGGACACCGGCGTCAGCGTGGCCGCCAGCGGCGCGTCCACCACGTTCGTGGCGTCGAGACGTCCGCCCAGCCCCACCTCGAGCAAGAGCACATCGGCCGGAACCTGAGAGAAAAGGTGGAAGGCGGCGGCGGTCGTCACCTCGAAGAAGGTGATCTCGCGGCCTTCATTGACCTGCTCGCACCGGTCCAGCGCATCGAGAAGCTCGGCGTCGTCCACCAGCCGCCCGGCAAGGCGGATGCGCTCGTTGAAGCGCACGAGATGGGGAGAGGTGTAGACGTGCACGCGCAGACCAGCGGCCTCCAGGATCGCCCGCATGAAGGCGGTGGTCGATCCCTTGCCGTTGGTTCCGGCGATGTGCACCACCGGCGGGAGCCTGTCCTGCGGCCGCCCGAGCGCCTCCAGCAGGCGCTCCATGCGTCCGAGCGACAGATCGATCTCGCGCGGATGCAGCGCGAGGAGCCTGTCGAGAATGGCCGTGACCTGATCCATGTCGCCGCCCCGCTGCGGTCAGGTGCAGTTGGTGAGGGTCCGTTCGCAGTCCGCCCGCACGCGTCTGCCGGATGCCCCGTGTCGGGAGGCCCCGGCGGAACCGTGCCGCCGCGGCCGGGGAACGCGACCTCAGGCCGCTCCCTTCTCCGTCGCCTCGGCGGTCGTTGCCGGCTCGGCGGTCTCGCTCGCCTGGACCGTTTCCCCCTCGGTCTCCGGCTCGGGCGTCTCGAGCTCGGCGGCCTCGGGAAGCGGCACTTCGGCCTTGGTCAGGATGCGGCAGATGCGGGCGACGGTCTCCGGCATCTGGTGACGGTGCACGACCATGTCGACCATGCCGTGGTCGAGCAGATACTCGGAGCGCTGGAAGCCCTCGGGCAGCTTCTCGCGGATCGTCTGTTCGATGACGCGCGGCCCCGCGAAACCGATCAGCGCGCCAGGTTCGGCAAGATGCACGTCGCCAAGCATGGCGTAGGAGGCGGTGACGCCACCGGTCGTGGGATTGGTGAACACGACGATGAACGGAAGCCCGGCCTCGCGCATCATCTGCACGCCGATGGTGGTGCGCGGCATCTGCATCAGCGACAGGATGCCCTCCTGCATGCGCGCGCCACCCGAAGCGGCGAAGAGCACGAAGGGCGTCTTGCGCGCGACCGCAGTCTCCAGGCCCGTGAGGACGGCCTCGCCGGCGGCCATGCCGAGCGAACCGCCCATGAAGGCGAAATCCTGCACGGCCGCGGTGACGTCCATGCCGCTCAGCTTGCCGGTTGCAACCAGAACCGCGTCATCGAGACCGGTCTTGGCGCGTGCGTCGCGCAGTCGGTCGGTATAGCGCTTCTCGTCCCGGAACTTGAGGGGATCGACGGCGACCTCCGGCGTCTTCACCTTCTCGAAGGTGCCGCCGTCGAAGAACAGCTCCAGGCGCTTCCTGGCGGAGACGCGCATGTGGTGGTTGGAATTGGGCACCACGAACTGGTTCGCTTCCAGATCCCGGTGGAAGACCATCTCACCGGTCTCGGGACACTTGATCCAGAGATTCTCCGGCACGTCCCGCTTCTGCAGGAGACCGCGGATCTTCGGGCGAACGACGTTGTTGATCCAGTTCAAGGCTTACCGTCCGTATCTGCTCGGGCGTCCCGTCGCGGGGCCTGCCCTTCGTTTCGCGGCCACCTGGCAGAGCCGCCACGCATGTCCCGCCGACGCGTCAGCCGGCCTGTTCGGCCGTGGCGCGCGCACGTGCCGCGCCGGCCGCCAGATCGCGCACGATCCGGGTCACCGCATCGCGCGTGCCCTGCGTCGCCCGGCCCTGGGCGTCCAGGCTCTTGCGCACCGCATCGACCAGCACCGACCCGACGACGACGCCATCGGCATCGCGACCGATCACCTCGGCATCCTCGGCCGTCTTGACGCCGAAGCCGACGGCAACCGGAAGATCCGTGTGACCCTTGATGCGCCGAACCGCCTCCGCGACACTCGTGCGGTTGGAGATCGTCGCACCGGTGATGCCGGTCACCGAAACGTAATAGACGAAACCCGACGTGTTGGCGAGAACCGTGGGAAGGCGGCGATCGTCCGTGGTCGGCGTCGTCAGGCGAATGAAGTTGAGACCGGCCTCGAGCGCTGGCAGGCAGAGTTCGTCGTCGGCCTCGGGCGGAATGTCCACCACGATGAAGCCGTCGACGCCGGCGTCCTTCGCCTCGGCGACGAAGCGGACCGGATCGCGCACGTAGATGGGATTGTAATAGCCCATCAGCACGATCGGCGTGTCCTGGTCGTGCTTGCGGAAGGCGCGCACCATGTCGAGGGTGCGGTTCATGGTCTGCCCGCCTGCCAGCGCGCGCTGGGTGGCGAGCTGGATCGGCACGCCCTCGGCCATGGGATCGGAGAAGGGCATTCCCAGTTCGATCACGTCGGCGCCGGCGGCCGGCAACGCATCGAGAATGGCCTGGGAGGTGGCGAGGTCGGGATCGCCCGCGGTGATGAAGGTCACCAGCGCCGGCCGGTTTTCCGCCCGACATGCCGCGAAGCGGCGATCGATCCGCGTGTCAGTCATTTCGCCCGTCCTGTGCCGTCTCGTGTCGCGAGGCGCGCCTGAAGGTGTTTCCGTTCCAAGGGAGCCACCCGACCCGCGCGGCCCCGGCTGAATGGGGCATGTAGGAGCGGAAGGGCGCCGCTGTCAATCGGACCGCGCGCAAGGGCGGCATGCCGTGGCGGCGCGGAGGGACGCGACCGTCCGTCCGCGCCCCGTGGTCACAGCCTGCCGGACAGGGCCGCGTCGAAGATCGCGCGCGCGCCCTCCTTGGTCAGTTCGATCGGATTGCCGCCGGCGGTCGGATCGACCACGGCCATCTCGGCGATGGTCTCGGCCTTCGATCCGTCGACCTTGAGACCCTCGAGCGTGGCCGGCACATCCAGGTCGGCGCGCAGCTTCAGGATCTCGTCCATGAAGCCGTCGAACCCGCCGGACATGCCGAGATACCCCGACAGGCGCTCGATCTTGCCCTCGATGGCGGACCGGTTGAACGCCAGCACATAGGGCATGAAGACCGCATTGGTCATGCCGTGGTGCGTGTCGTAGAGCGCACCGACCGGATGCGAGAGCGCATGGATCGCGCCAAGACCCTTCTGGAAGGCGACCGCGCCCATGGCGGCGGCCGACATCATGTGGCCGCGCGCGACGAGATCGTCCGGCGTCTCGGCGACCCGGCGCAGGTTCTCGAACACCAGCCGAAGGCCCTCCACGGCGATACCGTCGCCCATGGGGTGATAGAAGGTCGAGGAATAGGCCTCCAGGCAGTGCGCCAGCGCATCCATGCCGGTGCCGACCGTGAAGTAGCGCGGCATCCCCACCGTCAGCTCGGGATCGCAGATGACGATGCCCGGCAGCATCTTCGGATGGAAGATGACCTTCTTGGTGTGGGTTTCCTCGTTGGTGATGACGCCGGCGCGCCCCACCTCGGACCCGGTGCCGGCCGTGGTCGGAACGGCGAGGATCGGCGCGATGCCGTCCGGATCGGCACGGGTCCACCAGTCGCCGATGTCCTCGAAGTCCCACATCGGCCGGGTCTGGCCGGCCATGAAGGCAATGACCTTGCCCGCGTCGAGGCCGGAGCCGCCGCCATAGGCGATGACGCCGTCATGGTCGCCGGACCGGAAGGCGGCCACGCCGGCTTCCACGTTCCCGGCGGTCGGGTTCGGCTTGATCTCGCTGAAAAGGCCCGGCTCGAGGCCGCCGGCCTTCAGCAGATCGAGGGCCTGGCCGATCATCGGCAGGCGGGCAAGCCCGGGATCGGTGACGATCAGCGGGCGCTTCATGCCGAGGCTCTCGGCGGCGGCGGCCAGTTCCCTGATGCGACCGGCGCCAAAACGCAGGGCGGTGGGGTAGGACCAGTTGACGGAGGGCGTGGTGCTCATGAGCAGTCGACCTTGAGGGATTGGAAGGAACCGGTCCGGCGCACCGTGCGCCGGATCCGGGAAACGTGGAAACCGGACCCCGTGTGCGGGTCAGGTCTTCGTACGAAGGTGGTAGGACTTGGGCCGGGTAAGCGACAGGTAGCCGAGCTCGGACAGGGCCGCGCCCTTGCCGGTCTCCTTCACGCCCGTCCACACCAGGGCCGGATCGAGGTAGTCGCAGCGGTTCATGAACACGGTGCCGGTCTCGACCCGGTCGCCGATGGAGATCGCCGCCTCCTCGTCGGAGGTCCAGATCGAGGCCGTGAGACCGTAGGGGCTGTCGTTCATGAGGGCGATCGCCTCCTCGTCGGAGCGCACCTTCATGACGCCGACGACGGGACCGAAGCTTTCCTCGCGCATGACCGACATCTGGTGATCCACGTCCACCAGAACCTGCGGCATCAGGTAGGCCGTGCCCTCGCGGTCCTCGGGGACGAGCTTCGGGTCGACCAGCGCCTTCGCGCCCTTGCGCAGCGCCTCGGCGGTCTGCTCGCGCACATGGGCGGCGAAGCGGGCCTGGGCCATCGGGCCGAGGGTGGTCGCCTCCTCGAGCGGATTGCCGAGCTTGTAGTTGGAGGCGAAGGCAACGAGCCCCTCGACCACCTGGTCGTAGTGCTTCTCGTGCACATAGACGCGCTCAACGCCGCAGCAGCACTGGCCGGCGTTGAAGAAGGCGCCGTCGCCCATGCCCTCGATGGCGAAGGCCACGTCCGCGTCCTCGCGCACGTAAGAGGGATCCTTGCCGCCCAGCTCGAGACCGAGCGAGGCGAAAGTGCCCGCCGCCGCCTTCTCGATGGCGCGTCCGCCACCGACGGAACCGGTGAAGTTGATGTGGTCGATCCGCCCGGACGCGAGCAGTTGCTCGGTCTGGCCGTGGTTGAGCACGATGTTGCGGAACACGCCCTTCGGCACGCCGGCGATCTCGAAGGCCTTCGCCAGCCGCTCGCCGACGAGCAGGGTCTGGGCGGCGTGCTTGAGGATCACCGTGTTGCCGGCGATGAGCGCGGGCACGATGGTGTTGATCGCCGTCATGAACGGGTAGTTCCACGGCGCGATGATCAGCACGACGCCAAGCGGCTCCGGCTTCACGTAGCGGGTGAAGCCGGGACGGTCCGTGTGATGGCGCGGCGCCAGCGCCTCTTCCGCGATCTTCACCATGTAGTCGGCGCGCTCGCGGGTGCCGCCCTTCTCGCCGCCATAGCGCACGGGGCGGCCCATCTGCCAGGCGAGTTCGGGAACGATCTCGTCGTTCATGGCCTCGAGCGCGGCAACGGCGGCGAGCACCGCGTCGCAGCGCTCGGAGAGCGGCGTCGCGGCCCAGGCCGCCTGCGCGCTGCGCGCCTCGGCCACCGCCTTGTCGATCTCGGCGGCGCTCGCCACCGGGCGTTCGGCATAGACCGAGCCGTCGACGGGGGTAATCAGCTTGATCGTGTCGCTCATTTCACACCCAATCATCCTCCGGCCTCGTCGTGGGCCGGTTTCTTGACGCCGTGCGCTCCGCACGGCCGGTGAACGCCAATGCCACCCCCGGCGGGGACGCGGCGGCGTTCCGTCTCGCTGACCTTGCCCGGAAGCGGGAAGGTCACGCCCGCTCGAAACCGCGGGCGAGTTCGTAGTCGGTGACCACGCGGTCGAACTCTTCCTGCTCCCACTCCGCCGCGCGGACGTAGTGGTCGATCACGTCGTCGCCGAAGGTCTCGCGCAGCATCTTCGACTTGCGAAGGGTCTCGCTTGCGGCCCTGAGCGTGCGCGGCACGTCCTTCAGCCGGCGCGACCGGTAGAGATCGCCGGTGACCGGCGCGTCCAGCTCCAGCTTCTCCTCCATCCCGCGAATGCCGGCGGCAAGCTGCACGGCAAGCGCCAGATAGGGATTGAGGTCCGAACCGCCGATGCGGCACTCGACGCGCACCGCCTTCGTGCCCTCGCCGCACAGGCGGAAGCCGGCCGTGCGGTTGTCGATGGACCAGGCCGTCTTCGTCGGGGCGAAGGTGCCCTCCTGGAAGCGCTTGTAGCTGTTCACATAGGGCGCGAGGAAGGCGGTGTAATCGGAGGCGTAGCGGATCAGTCCGGCCATGTAGTGGCGCATGGTCCGCGACATGCCGTGCTCGGCGTCGGGATCATGGAAGACGGGCTTGCCGTCCTTCGTCCACAGCGACTGGTGCACATGGGTGGCGGAACCGACCTTGTCGCGGTGCCACTTGGGCATGAAGGTCACCGCGTGACCCTGCTGCCAGGCGACCTCCTTGGTCGCGTGCTTGGCGATGGTGTGGAAATCGGCGGTGGCGAGCGCCTCCGCATAGCGGATGTTGAGCTCCTCCTGGCCGGTTTCCGCCTCGCCCTTGGAGTTCTCGACCGGAATGCCGGCGGCCACCAGATGATTGCGCAGCGGCCGCATGACGGCCTCCTCGCGGGTGGTCTGGAGGATGGAATAGTCCTCGTTGTAGCCCGAGATCGGCGCAAGGTCGCGGAAGCCGGACTTGCGGATCTCGTCAAAGCCCTTCTCGAACAGGAAGAACTCCAGCTCGGTCGCCATCATGGCCGTGAGGCCCATGGCCTCCAGCCGCGCGATCTGGGTCTTGAGCATGGTGCGCGGCGAATGGGGCACCGGCTCATGCGTGTGATGGTCGAGCACGTCGCACAGCACCATCGCCGTTCCCTCGAGCCACGGCACGGGCCGCAGCGTGGAGAGGTCGGGCTTCATCACGTAGTCGCCGTAGCCCGCCGCCCAGCTCGTCGAGCGGTAGCCCTCGACGGTGTACATCTCCAGGTCGGTCGCCAGCAGGTAATTGCAGCAATGGGTCTCGGCGTGGGAATGCTCGATGAAATTGGAGACATGGAAGCGCTTGCCCATCAGCCGGCCCTGCATGTCGACCAGGCAGACGAGCACGGTGTCGATGGTGCCGTCAGCGGCGGCGCTCTTGAGGGCTTCAAAGGTCATGGTGCCGGACATGGGGCGTTCGTTCCCGGTTAGGCTTTCGTGCGGTGTCAAACGCCGGACGGGCCGGCGCGGGGAGGGACCGGAGGGCGGACATGCCGCCCCCCGGCACCGTCGTCATCAGGTGTAGCGGTAGGGCCGGCCGGCCTTGCGCATGTCGGCGTTGTACTTCTTGAAGATCTCCACGACCTTGGCCTTGACCGCGGACTGTTCCGCGATCTCGTCCCAGAAGACTTCCGCCGCATCCTCCACGGTCGCCCACTCGGCGTCCGGGATCGAGGTCAGCTCCATCTTGGTGCCGTTGACGCGAAGGCTCGCCTCGCCGCCCCAGTACCACCACTGACGGTAGTAGTGGGACGCATCCATCGCGAGCTGCAGCATCGTCTTCAGGTGATCCGGCAGCTCGTTCCACTTCTCCATGTTGGCGAAGAAGGACCCGGCCCAGGCACCGGAGATGTTGTTGGTCAGGAAGTAGTTGGTCACATCGGCCCAGCCGACCGTGTAGTCCTCGGTGATGCCCGACCACGCCACGCCGTCAAGCTCGCCGGTCTGCAGCGCCACCTCGATGTCCTCCCAGGGCAGCGTCACCGGAACGACACCGAACTGCGCGAGGAACCGGCCCGCCGTCGGGAAGGTAAAGACGCGCTTGCCCTTGAGGTCGGCAAGGCTGCGGATCGGATCCTTGGTGGCGAAGTGGCACGGATCCCAGGCACCGGCCGAGATGTGCTTCACGCCGACCTTGGCGTATTCCTCCTCCCAGATCTCCTTCAGGCCGTACTGGTTGAACAGCACCGGCACGTCCAGCGAATAGCGGCTGGCGAAGGGGAAGTAGCCGCCAAAGACGGTGACTTCCGTCGGCGAGGCCATGGAGTCGTCGTCCGACTGCACCGCGTCGATGGTGCCGCGCTGCATCGCACGGAACAGCTCCGAGGTCGGCACGAGCTGGTCGGCGAAGTAGAGCTCGACCTCCATCTGACCGTTCGCGGCCTTGTTGAAGGCATCGATGTGCGGCTTGATCACATGTTCCGCCAGCGCCGGACCGGCGTAGGTCTGCAGGCGCCACTTGATCGGCGCTTGGCCCAGAACCGCCGGGGCGGCGAGCGTGGAGGCTCCGGCAGCGGCAACGGTGCCAAGGCCCGCGTTCTTCAGAAAATCGCGTCTGTTGGTCATGGTTGTCTTTCCCCTTCTGTCGCATTTGCTTGCCCGGACGGTCCGCCGACCGCCCGGATGTCTCGCGGGCTTTGCGCCCGTCTTTCCCGGTTTCCCGGGCAACTCGCGCGCGGTGTCCCGCGCCATGCCCGGCCGCTCAGCGGCCGTAGACCAGATCCGGCAGCCACAGGGCGATCTCAGGGAACAGCATCAGGATCGCCAGCGCCAGAACCATCACCGTCACGAAGGGCAGGATGGAGCCGTAGATGTCGCGCAGGCTGATTTCAGGCGGAGCCATGGCGCGCATCAGGAACAGGTTGTAGCCGAACGGCGGGGTCATGTAGGCGATCTGCGTCGTCACCGTGTAGAGCACGCCGTACCAGATCAGCACCTCGTCGCGCGGCAGGCCGAGGTCGAGCGTCGCCACGAGCGGCACGTAGAGCGGCGCCACGATGACGAGCATCGCCGTGTCGTCCAGGAAGGTGCCCATCACCAGGAACGAGAGCTGCATCAGGATCAGGATCATCCAGGGTGACAGGCCGAGCTTCTCGGTGAAGAGGTCGGAGATCGCGTTGACCGCGCCGAGGCCGTCGAACACCGCGCCGAAGCCCAGCGCCGCGAGGATGATCCACATGAACATGCAGGAGATGGCCAGCGTCTGGCGCGTGGAAGTCTCGAACACCTTCCAGGTCATGCGCCCGCGCAGCACCGCCGCCAGAAGCGCGGCGAGAGCGCCGATCGCGGAGCTTTCCACCAGGCTGGTCCAGCCGTTGACGAAGGGCACCATCATGGCCGCGAAGATGGCGATCGGCAGGATGCCGGCGCCGAGAAGGCGAACCTTCTCCGCCCGCGGCACGTTGCGTTCCTCGGCCGGCAGCGCCGGACCGAGCTCCGGGTTCAGCCGGCAGCGCACCGCGATGTAGACGATGAACATCGTCGCCATCATGAGACCGGGGACCACGCCGGCGAGCCAGAGCTGGCCGACGGGCGCGCGGGCGATCATGGCATAGAGCACCAGCACCACCGATGGCGGCACGAGAATGCCGAGTGACGAGCCGGCCTGGATGACGCCGGTCACCATCTTCTTGTTGTAGCCGCGCTTGAGCAGCTCCGGCAGGGCGATGGTGGCGCCGATGGCCATGCCGGCGACCGAAAGCCCGTTCATGGCGGAGATCAGGACCATCAGGCCGATGGTGCCGATGGCGAGCCCCCCGGGCACCGGCCCCATCCAGACATGGAACATGCGGTAGAGATCGTCGGCGATCTTGGATTCCGACAGCACGTAGCCCATGAAGATGAACATCGGCAGGGTGAGAAGCGGATACCACTTCATGAGCTTCATGGCGGCGGCAAACGGCACTTCCGCACCGCCGGTGCCCCAAAGCGCCAGCGCGGCCACCGCCGCGACGCCGCCGATCGCGCCGAAGACGCGTTGCCCCGTGAGGAGCATCAGCATCATCGAGGCGAACATGAGCAGGGCGATCATCTCGTAGGACATCAAAGCTCCTCCCCGTTGATGCGGGCGATGTCCTTCACAAGCTCCGAGATCGCCTGGAGCAGCATCAGGAAGAAGCCGAGCAGCATGACGAACTTGACCGGCCACAGGTAGGGACGCCAGGCCGTGGGGCTGCGCTCCACGTAGCCGATGACCTCGCCGGCGGCATCCGGGCCGCCGGTGACGAAGGCCACGATCAGGTCCTTGAAGAAAACGAAGGGCTCGGTGCCGAAATGACCGAGCGAATAGGCCGTCGAGCTGAGCGCGCCCCAGATCAGGACGCAGAGGTAGAACATCAGCACGAACACCGTGAAGGCGTCGAACCACGCCTTCCTGCGCGGCGACCAGGCCGAATAGAACAGGTCCATGCGCACGTTGGAACCGAGCTGGATCGACCAGGGGCCGCCGAGGATGTAGTAGCCGACCATCAGGAACTGGGCGACCTCGAGCGTCCACAGCGAGGGATTGAAGAAGGTCTTGGAGGCGGACGACCACAGGAGGACGCCCATCATCGCGAACAGGCCGAACATGACCACGCGCCCGAGGCCGGCGTTGAACCGGTCGACGGTGCGTACGTAGCCGCGGGCGACGGAGCGCATCATGCCCCGCCTCCCAGCAACGCGCGCCGCGCCGCCTCCATCGCGCGGGCGAGGCGTTCGGCCCACAGCCGCTCCCCGGCCTCGTCACGAAGCTCGTCGTTGCGGATCTCCACCATGGCGCAGGGGAGGCCCCGGCTCTCGGCGTGCCGGTCGAGCGTGTAGTAGACGCCATCGAGCGGCGCATAGGGCTCGTTGTCGCCCAGGTCGGAAATGCCCTGCCCGGCGAGATCCGCCAGCATCGCCTCGGCGACGCGGCGGTCGACATTCGACAGGATTCCGACGGGCCACGGCCGGGACACACCCTTGTAGACCGGCGTGAACGTGTGGATCGACACGACGATGCTCGCCAGCCCGACCCGCTCACGGCCGGCCATCAGATCCTCGATCGCCGCATGGAAAGGGGCATGGGACAACGCGATGCGCGCGGCGCGCGCCGGTTCGTCGAGCCCCTTGTTGCCGGGAACCTCGGTGGTTTCGCTCACCTCCGGCACAAGGTCGCGGGCACCGGGATCGCGGTTGCAATCGATCACGAGGCGGGAGACGTCAGGCCAGACGAGCGGCGCATCGAGAAGGGCGGAAAGATGCCGCGAGACGCCAAGCGCCCCCGGATCCCAGGCGATATGGGCGCGCCGGGCCTCCTCGTCGAGACCGAGATCGCCGAACTCCGGAGGGATGCGGTTGGAGGCATGGTCGCACAGCAGGACGAAGGGTCCTTGCGCCCCCGCGTTCTCGATGCGGATCACAGTGCTGGCGTCCGGCGCCACGGCTCCATCGGGTGCCTTTTCCGGCAACATTCGCCTCTCCCCCGGGCGACGGCGCAGGCGAGCGCCGTCCCGTCCACTCGTTACCGGCCAGGGTCGCGCTGTTATATTTGTTACAGAATTGCGTTAGCCCGGCCTTCCTGTATGATTTGATACAGCGATCGGCGGATTGTCAATCGCCATTGCACGACAAGCCGTAACCGGCAGAAAAGACGAGACCGGATCATGACGGGGGAGGAAGACGGGCACGCGGCGAACCGGGCGCTGGCGGAGGAAATCCGCCACAGGCTCGGAGAATGCACCGCGACCGAACGGCGCGCGGCGCTGGCGCTGCTTGCCAATTATCCCATGCTCGGGCTGGGCACCGTGGCCCAGTTCGCATCCGCCGCCGGCGTCAGTTCGCCGACGATCCTGCGCTTTGCCGCCCGCATGGGCTTTTCCACCTACGCCGCGTTGCAGACCCGGCTCAGGACGGAGCTGGAGGACCAGCTCCGCTCACCGCTCGCCAAGGCCAAGGCGGGTGAGGGCGATGCCGCGGACGGGCACGCCAGGGGGCCCTCGGCCATCGCGGCGGCGGCGGGGCGCAACATCGACGAGACCTTCCGTCACCTGCCCGAGGCGGAGCTTGCAGCCGTCGTCGGACTGCTTGCCGACGAGCGACGGCGCATCTTCCTTCTCGGCGGACGCTTCACCGACGCGCTGGCGCGCTACATGGCCGCGCATCTGCGCATCGTGCGGCCCGGCGTCACCCACCTGACCGGCCAGGAAGGCAACTGGCGCGACACGCTGCTCGACATGGGGCGGCGCGACGTGCTCGTGGTGTTCGACATCCGCCGCTACCAGGACGACCTCGCGCGCATGGCCCGCGCGGCCGCCGGGCTCGGTGTCTCGGTGGTTCTCGTCACCGACAGCTGGCTCTCGCCCATCGCCGCCGTGTCGGCACACGTGTTGCCGGCCCGGGTGACGGTGCCCAGCCCCTGGGACTCGGGCGCCGCCCTTCTGGTGATCGCCGAGGCCCTCGTCGCGGGAGTGACCCGCCAGGATCCCGGACGCAGCGAGCGGCGCATGGCACAGATCGAGGGCTATCGGGATGCCGGCGATCCACCGGCGGATTCCTCAATCTCCTAGGGAGTGACCCCCTAGCGCTGCCCCTTGAAATAGGGCTTCAGCAGCGCGCGCGGATAGTCGGCCCGGCGGGCGGCGACCACAAGCGCCGCAATCGACAGAAGATAGGGCATCATCAGGAAGAGCTGCCCCGGCACGAAGGCCCCGACTTCCGTCTGGAGACGCACCTGGAAGGCGTCGAAGGCACCGAACAGCAATGCCCCGACGAGCGCCTTTCCGGGCCGCCACGATGCGAAGACCGTGAGCGCGATGCAGATCCAGCCGCGCCCGTTGACCATCCCGAAGAAGAAGGCGTCAAACGCCGACATGGTGAGGAACGCGCCGCCCAGCGCCATGAGCGCCGAGCCCGCGACCACCGTTCCCATGCGAAGCGCCACGACGGACAGTCCCTGCGCCTCGACCGCGGCCGGATTGTCACCCACGGCCCGGATGGCAAGGCCAAGGGGCGTCCGGTTGAGCACGACCCACACCGCCACGACGAGCGCGAGGGCGAGCATGGTGAGCGCCGTCTGCTGGAACAGCACCGGCCCGATGAAGGGCAGGTCCGACAGGACGGGAATGTCGAGCGGCTGGAACGCGGTGATGCGCGGCGGCGAGGACACGTCCGGCAGGGCGGTGCGGTAGGTGTAGTAACTCAGACTTGTCGCGAACAGCGTCACGCCGATGCCCGAGACATGCTGCGACAGGCCGAGCGGCACGGTCAGGATCGCATGGATCAGCCCGAAGGCCGCCCCGGCCATGGCCGCGACCAGCACCCCGCCCCAAAGGCCGGCGCCGAGCCAGGCCGCCATCCAGCCGGCCATGGCGCCGGCCGTGAAGATGCCCTCGATGCCGAGGTTGAGAACGCCCGCACGCTCGCACAGGAGCGCGCCGAGAACGCCGAAGATCAGCGGCGTCGCGATCCTGAGCGCCGCCGCCCAGAAGCTGGCGGAAACGAGAATGTCGAGGATGTCGCTCACGCGCCGTGCCCTCCCTGGCCGTGGGGGCGCACGAAACGCACGCGGAAGCGCACGAAGAGGCCCGAGACGAGAACGGCGATCAGCGACGTGGCGACGACCAGATCGGCCAGATAGTTGGACACGCCGATGGCGCGGCTCATGCTGTCCGCGCCGACGAAGACGCCGGCGATGAAGAGGGCGGCAACCACCACACCGAGCGGCGACAGGCCGGCAAGCATGGCGACCACGATGCCCGCATAGCCGAAGCCGGGCGAAAGGTCGGCGGTGAGATAGCCCTTCAGGCCCGCGACCTCGCCCACGCCCGCGAGACCGGCGAGCCCACCGCTCAGCAGCGCGACACGCAGCATGGTTGCCGTAACGGGAATGCCGGCGTGGCGCGCGGCTTCCGGATTTTCGCCCACGGCGCGGGTCTCGTAGCCCCACACCGTGCGCTTCATCACGACATGAACCAGAAGCGCGCAGCCCAGCGCCACGAAGAGACCGGCGTGAACGCGCATCCGCGCCATGAGCTTGGGAAGTGTCGCCGCCTCCAGCATGGGCTCGGACTGCGGCCAGCCCATCCCCATGGGGTCCTTCATCGGCCCCTCGAGCATCATCTGCACGAACAGCAGCACGACGAAGTTGAGCAGCAGCGTGGTGACCACCTCGTCCGCGCCCAGGCGCACCTTGAGAAGCGCCGGCACCAGCATCAGCAGGCCACCGGCAAGCGCACCCGCCACAATGACCGAGGGAACCATGACGACGGGCGGCAACGCCAGCGCTCCGGAGCCGACGGCGACAGCCGCGAGCGCCCCGGCATACAACTGGCCCTCGCCGCCGATGTTCCACAGTTTCGCGCGGAAGGCGACGGCGGCGGCAAGGCCGGTCAGGATCAGGGGCGTCGCGCGCGCCAGAAGCTCGGAGACCGCGAAAAGCGAGCCGAACGCACCCTTCGCCATCAGCGCATAGGCGGAAAACACCGGCGCACCGGCGGCGGCGATGGGGATGGATGCCAGCAGAAGTGCGGCGAGCGCGGCAATGGCGGGGGCGGCGACACGGCGCAGGGGCGTGACGGTTTCGCGCGGTTCGAAGCGGATCATGCCGCCGTCTCCTCGTGGTCGTGACCGGCCATCATCAGTCCGACGCGGGCACGGTCGAGCACCTCGGCGGGAAGCGGCTGGCTCAGCCGTCCGCGATGGATCACGCTGATCCGGTCCGCCAGGGCGAACAGCTCGTCGAGGTCCTCGGAAATCAGGATCACGCCGGCGCCCCGGCCGCGCGCGTCGAGCAGGCGGCGATGCACCTCGCCGGTGGCCCCGATGTCGAGCCCGCGCGAGGGCTGGGCGGCGAGCACCACACGGGGATGCGCATCAAGCGTGCGGGCCAGCACGATCTTCTGGATGTTGCCGCCCGACAGCAGCCGCGACACCGCGTCGCCGCCGGGGCAGCGGATGTCGTGGGCCGCGATCGCCTCCCTGGCCCGGTCCGCGATGGCGGAAAAATCCAGAAAGCCGAAGCGCTGGTAGCGCGACGAGCGGATTTCCTCGATCACAAGGTTCTCGGCCACGCTCATGGCGCCGACGATGCCGTCCCGGTGGCGGTCCTCGGGAATGCGGGCAATGCCGGAGAAGATCATCGCTCCCGGGTCGCCCGCCTCCAGCGCGGCCCCATCGAGGGCGAGGTGCCCGGCCTCCGGCTCGACCAGCCCGGACAGCAGACGCGCCAGTGTTCCCTGGCCGTTGCCCGACACCCCGGCGATGCCGAGGATTTCGCCGACGCGCAGGTCCAGATCGACTTCGCGGATCGCGTCACGCCCCGATCCCGCCGAGACACGTGCCAGCGACAGGAGGATCGCACCCGGCTTTCCCGGCTCGCGCAGGCTCTGGGTGACGGCGTGACCGACCATGAGCTCCGCGAGCTTCTGGCGGTCGCAGGCGCCGGTGGGCAGGTCGGCGACGCTGCGCCCGTGCCGCAGCACCGCGACCCGGTCCGAGGCGGACAGCACCTCGGCCAGCTTGTGGGAAATGAAGATGATGGCGAGCCCCTGCGCGGCAAGCGCCTTGAGGGTCGCGAACAGCTGTTCGGATTCCTGCGGCGTCAGGACCGCCGTCGGCTCGTCGAGCACCAGGACACGCGCCTTGCGATAGAGCGCCTTGAGGATTTCGACCCGCTGCTTCTCTCCGACCGAAAGCCGCGACACGCGGGTGTCGAGATCGACGACGAGTCCGGAGCGCCGCATCAGCGCCTCGAGTTCCGCCCGGGCACCGGCGGGAGCCCTGCGCGGCGAGAACAGCGAGCCGGTGCCGAGCAGGATGTTTTCAAGCGCGGTGAGGTTCTCGGCGAGCGCGAAATGCTGGTGCACCATGCCGATGCCGGCGGCAAGCGCTGCATGGGGGGAGCCCGGCTCGAGCGGAACCAGGCCGCTGCCGTCTGCCGCGGCGATGTGCACCTCGCCCTCGTCGGCGACATAATGGCCGAAGAGAATGTTCATCAGCGTCGTCTTGCCGGCGCCGTTCTCGCCCAGCAGCGCGACGATCTCGCCGGCCCGCAGGCTCAGCGACACGTCCTCGTTGGCGACCAGGGCGCCGAAGCGCTTGGTGATGCCCTGCAGGCGGAGGACGACGGGGGGATCGGCGGCGGTCATGTCACCTCTTCGATGGATCTCGTCTGGCAGCTTTCCGGATGTGTCGTCTTCCGGGGCCAAATGCCGACGGCACACGGCCCGGACCGGATGGAACCGGACCGGGCCGCGAGACGAATGGCCGAAGGCGGAGGCAAACGCAACCCGTGCGCCCCCCGCCGGGGGATCACATGGTCGACTTGGGCTCGGCGTCGTTGACGTTGACGCGGAACAGTCCGTCCAGGATCTCCTTCTCCTTCTCGCGCGCGGCCTTGACGGAGTCCGCGTCGGCGAGCGACTCGTCGACGACGAAGCTGCCGCCGCCGTAGCTCATGAAGGAATACTGGCCATAGTCGGCGGGTTCGAAACTGTCGGTGGCGACCGCCTCGATCACCTTGTCGATGGTCGGCTGCATGTTCCACAGGGCGCTGGAGAGAATCGTTCCGGGATAGTCGGCGGAGGTGTCGATCACGTTGCCGATGGCGAGGATGCCACGCTCCTTCGCCGCGTCGGACACGCCGAAGCGCTCGGCGTAGAGGATGTCGGCCCCCTTGTCGATCATCGCGAAGGCGGCTTCCTTCGCCTTGGGCGGATCGTACCAGGAGTTGATGAAGGTCACGAGGAACTTGACGTCCGGGTTCACCGCCGTGGCGCCTTCCATGAAGGCGTTCATGAGCCGGTTGACCTCCGGAATCGCATAGCCGCCGACCATGCCGATGACGTTCGACTTGGTGGCCTTTCCGGCGATCATGCCGGTCAGGTAGCTCGGCTCGTGGATCCAGTTGTCGAACACGGCGAAGTTCGGCTTGGCAGGACCGAAGGAGGAGCCCATCAGGAAGGCTGTCCCGGGATATTCCGAGGCCACGTTGCGCGCCGCGCGCTCGACCGCGAAAGCCTCGCCGATGACGAGATCCATGCCGCCCTCGGCATATTCGCGCATGACGCGCTCGTAGTCGGTGTTGGCCACGTTCTCGGAGTAGACATAGGTGACGTCACCGCGCTCCTCGGCGGCCTTCAGCGCCTCGTGAATGCGGCCCACCCACTGCTGCTCGACGGGAACGGTGTAGATCGCGGCCACCTTCAGCGGCTTGTCCTTCGCTTCCGCCGGCGCGCCGGCAAGGGCGGTGGCGGCAAGCGCGAGGCCGAGAAAGGCACGGCGCGTCCATGCAAGCGTCGTTTGTCGGATTGTCATTGTTGGCTACCCCCTGGCAGGTTGCTGTCTCGCGGATCCACCGGCCATGTGCGGGGTCGCCACAGGCACCCCGGGAACGCGGACCGGACGGCGCCCGCCCTGCGGGCGGAGCACGCGCCGTGCCGTCGTCCGCGCGCATCGCGCGGGCCGTCCGGCGGACTGGCGAATTGGACCACATTCCCGCAAAAGCGACAATGCGACGCGCGCGCGGCCAACGCTGTTTCCTGTTCGAATGGACAGGATTTGATCAGATGGTCAAATTTTGACCGGACGGATGCTCATTTCGCGGCGTCATCCGGTGCGGGGGGCACGGGTGCACGGCCGCCCCGGTTCCGCAGCCGGCGAAGATAGCCGGCGAGATCCACCGCGCCGGTGACCTGGACGAAGATCGCGAACAGCACCAGACCGCAAGCGACGAGCAGGGCCAGCGCGACGAAGCGCAGCAGCGTGCCGTCACCGCTCAGCCAGGGGCCCAGCACCGCCGCACCGCCGAAAAGGCCAGCGCCCATGAGCACGCTGGCAAGCGCCAGCAGCGGCAGGCGCTTGCGGGCCCGGGAATCGAAGCGGAAATGTCCGCGCCGCCACAGCACGATCATGAGCAGGCCGGTGTTGACCCAGCCGGCGATGCTCGTCGCCAGTGCGATGCCGACATGCGCGAGAAAGGGCGCAAGCGCGAGCGCGCCGACCACGTTCACCACCATGCCGACGCCCGCGAACCACATGGGCGTGACCGTGTCCTCCCGGGCGAAGAAGGCGGGAGAGAACACCTTGTTGAGCACGAAGGCGGGCAGACCGATGGCAAACGCCATCAGCGCGCCCGTGGTCGCGGCAGCCGCCTCGGCTCCGAACGCACCGCGCTCGAAGAGCACCGACACGATCGGCGCCGGCACCACCACCAGCGCGACCGCCGCCGGCAGCGTGAGGGCGAGAGCGAATTCCAGCGCGCGGTTGAGCCGGTCGTTGGCATCGCGTGACGCGGTCTCCGCGCCCGAGCGCAGTGCGCGGGAGAGATCGGGCAGCAGCACGACGCCGATGGCGATGCCCACGACGCCGAGCGGAAGCTGATAGATCCGGTCGGCATAGTAGAGATAGGACACCGCGCCGGCCTGGGCGGAGGCGATGATGGTTCCGACCACGATGTTGATCTGGGTGATGCCGCCGGCGATTACGCCGGGAACGCCGAGGCGCCACAGCCGGCGCACGGCCGGCGTGAGGCGCGGGCGACCGAGCGGAACGGAAAAGCCGAGCCGGCGCACCGCGCCAAGCAGCAGCGCGAGCTGCGCGAGCCCTGCGACCAGCACGCCGCAGGCCAGCACCACGCCGAGCGTCATCCCCGTCTCCAGGCCGCTGATCCAGATGCCGGTCAGCACCGAGATCATCACCAGGTTCAGCACCACCGGCGCGAAGGCCGCGGCGGCGAAGCGCTGGTAGGTGTTGAGAATGCCGGACAGGAAGGCGACCAGCGACATGCACAGCAGGTAGGGAAAGGTGATCCGCGACAGAAGCACCGCGAGATCGAACTTGCCCGGATCCTCCACGAAGCCCGGCGCCAGGACCAGCACGAGGCCGCTCATGCCGACGAAGGCGAGCGCGGAAAGCGCCATGAGCGTCCAGAACAGGGCGGCAAGGATCTCGGCGGCGAAGCGCCGCGCGCCGGCTTCGCCCTCTTCCTCCAGGGCGCGGGCGAAGAGCGGCACGAAGGCGGAATTGAACGCCCCTTCGGCGAACAGGCGCCGAAACAGGTTGGGCAGGCGGAAGGCCACGAAGAAGGCGTCGGCCACCGGGCCGGCTCCGGCGAAGGCGGCGATCATCACGTCGCGCACGAAACCAAGCACGCGGCTCATCATCGTGGCGCCGCCGACGGTGGCGAAATTGCGCAGCAGGCTCATACGGCGGGTTCCGGGCGCGGGAGGGAAGACGGCGCGGTCAGCGGCGGTCGGCTCACCTCAGGCGGCTCCCGCCCGTCGGGCCCTGCGCCTGGGCTGGTCCTCGCCCGCCTCGCCGTCGACCGCCGCGCGCAGGCGGTCGCGGATCGCTTCCTGACGCCCGATGTTGGCGATTTTCTGGCCCGTGAGATCCGTGACGTAGAAAACATCGACCACCCGCTCGCCGAAGGTGGCGATATGCGCGGAGTTGATGTTGAGATTGAGATCCGAAATGGCCCGCGTCAGGTCGTAGAGAAGACCGGGGCGGTCGAGACCCGTGATCTCCAGCACCGTGTGGCGGTTGGACAGGGCGTTGTTGACCAGAACTTCGGACTCGACGCGGAACGCCTTCATGCGCGTGCGGCTCGCCACCTTGCTGGCGACGCTCTCGGGCAGCCTTTCCTCGCCGCGCAACGCCTTCTCGATGAGCTTGCAGATACGCTCGCCCCGGCGCAGTTCGTCTGCGTCTCCCGGCAGTTCGCGGGAAATGAAGATCGTGTCGAGCGCGAAGCCGTCGGTGGTCGTGTCGATCTGCGCGTCGACGATGTTGGCCCCGGCGACGAAACAGGCGCCCGCGATGACCGACAGCAGCCGCGGGTGATCGGCCGCGAGAACGGTGATCTCGGTCACCTCCTCGAAGGCGTGCGGGGCAACGCGCGAGGCGAAGCCCCGGCCGGAAAGGTCCGCCTCGCGGATCATTCGCGCGTCGGCGACCTTGCGCTCGACCGGCACCCGGAGCCAATAAGCCGGATAGTGACGTTCGCGATAGGCGGCAAGCTCCTCCGCGCTCCAGTCTCCGAGTTCCGCCTCCAGCTCTTCCACCGCCCGCGTGACGCGCTGCTCGTGCGGCAACACGGAATGACCGCCGGTGAGCACCGGTTCGGTCTCATAGTAGAGCGTGCGCAGGAGCTGGCCCTTCCAGCCGTTGAAGACATTGGGGCCGACGGCGCGAATGTCGGCGACGGTCAGCACCAGAAGCAGCTTCAGCCGCTCGAGGTTCTGCACGGTACGGGCAAAGTCCTCGATCGTCTTGCGGTCGGCAAGGTCGCGCGATTGCGCGGTGGTGCTCATGTCGAGATGGTGTTCGATCAGCCAGGCCACCGTGTCGGTTTCCGTCGGGCTGAGGCCGAAGCGCGGGCACAGGCGCCGTGCGATGCGGGCGCCGGCGATCGAATGGTCCTCCGGCCGCCCCTTGGCGATATCATGCAGGAACATGGCGACGAAGAGCACCCGGCGGCTCTGCACCGTCTTGATGAGATCGGTCGACAGCGGATGATCCTCCCCCGCCTCGCCACGCTCGATCTCGCCAAGAACGCCGATGGAGCGGATCAGGTGCTCGTCCACCGTGTAGTGGTGATACATGTTGAACTGCATCATGGCGACGACCTTGCCAAAGTCCGGCACGAAGCGGCCGAGCACGCCGGTCTCGTTCATGCGCCGCAGAACCGTCTCCGGGTCGTTGCGCGAGGTCAGCACCTGCAGGAACAGCCGGTTCGCCTCGGGATCCTCGCGCACCGCCGGGGTGACAAGCTTGAGCGAGCGGCGCACCAGCTTGAGCATTTCCGGGTGCAGCAGCGCCGAAAGCCGGTCGGACACCGCGAACAGCCGGATCAGGTTGACCGGATCCTTCTCGAAAACGCCCGGGCTCGCGACGTTGAGACGACCGTTGTCTATGACGAAATCCGGTGCGCCGGACACCGGCCGACGGGCCGAGCGGCGGGTGATCCTGCCGATAAGCTGCGAGAGCGGCTGGGGTGCCTTGGCGTGCTGTTCCTCGAGCGCCGCGCAGAAGATGCGGGTCAGGTCGCCCACGTCCTTTGCCACGAGGAAATAGTGCTTCATGAAGCGCTCGACATCCTTCATGCCCGGATGCTGGGTGTAGCCGAGACGCACCGCGATGTCGCGCTGCAGGTCGAAGGACAGGCGCTCCTCGGCGCGGCCCGTGAGGAAATGCAGGTGACAGCGCACCGCCCAGAGAAAATCCTCGCCCTTGCGGAACCGCTTGATGTCGGCGCGGGTGAAGACCCCGGCCTTGACCAGCCCGGAGCCGGTGCGCACGCGGTAGAAGTACTTCGAGATCCAGAACAGCGTGTTGAGGTCGCGCAGACCGCCCTTGCCTTCCTTGACGTTGGGCTCGACCAGATAGCGCGAGGCGCCCTGGCGGGTGTGGCGCTGGTCGCGCTCGGCCAGCTTGGCGGCGATGAATTCGGGGCCGGATCCGGCCACGACCTCCTTGTCGAAGCGCTCGAGCAGTTCGTCGGTCAGCGTCCGCTCGCCCCAGACATGGCGGGCCTCGAGGATCGCCGTACGGATGGTCATGTCGGCGCGGGACAGGCGCACGCATTCCTCGATGTTGCGCGTGGCGTGACCGACCTTCAGCCCCATGTCCCACAGCATGTAGAGGATGTATTCCACCACCTGCTCGCCCCAGGGCGTCTGCTTGTAGGGGAGCAGGAACAGCAGGTCGACGTCGGACCCGGGCGCCAGCGTGCCGCGCCCGTAGCCGCCCACCGCGACGATGGACATGCGCTCGGCGGCGGACGGATTTTTCACCCGGTAAACGTGGTGGATCGCGAAGTCGTAGATGACGCGCAGCACCTCGTCCTGGACGTGACTCAGCCGCTGGGCACAAAGGGTGCCGCCTCCATCCTCGAAGAGACGCTCCTCCACCAGCGCACGCGCGTCGCGCATGACCGTCTTGAGTTCGGCGAGCACCTGGCCGCGGATCGCCGTGCCCGACCCGTCGCCGTCGCTTTCCGCCGTCAGCGCGGTGAGGCGATGGCGCAGCGCGTCGGCGTCGATCAGGCCGTCGAAGGGATCCTGCGATTTGGTCATGGTCGCTCTTTCGGACTCAAGGGTCGGGGCGCTCGGCGGCGGCAGGGTACGCGTGCGGGCCGCGCCGGTCGAGGGGCAAGCGGACCATGCACCGGCACGGGTTGCCATTTGGTGGACGCAGCCCCCCTAGACACCGTCGCGTGCGGCGGCGGCCCTGAGCTGGTGCAGGAGATGGGCAAGGCTCTCGCGCGACAGGCCCGGGATCTTGTCGGCGAGCACATTTGCAAGCTCGGTCGCCTCCGGCTCGAGGCCGGCTGTGTCGATGGAGATCTTCGGATCGGACAGCTCGGCCAGTCGCTGCAGTTCCTCCGCCTCGTCCCAGATGACATTGAAATAGGTGATGATGCGCTGGACCATGAACCAGGTCGGCCGGCCACGCTTGCCGTGTTCGAGCGCGGACAGATAGGCGGGCGAGACATTGAGCGCCGCCGCCATCTCCGAAAGGGTCAGCCCGCGCTTGCGGCGGATTTCGCGGATCTTCGCGCCGAAGGGCGTCATCGTGAACCTCCCCGTCCCGCGCGCCGCACGCGAACATACAGCGCGCCGCCGCCGCCATGGGCGCCATGGGCCTCCTCGAAACCGACGACGAGCCCCCGGAACTCCGCGAAGGACAGCCACTGGGGCACCACGCGGCGCAGGATGCCGCGCCCGTCGGCGGCGAGCGATCCGTCCGCGCCCCCCTTGCCGGTGATCACCAGAACGACGGAGGCGCCTTCCGCCTGGGCGCGGGAGAGAAACCCGCGCAGGCGCTGATGCGCCTCTGCCTGGGTGAGGCCGTGCAGATCGATGCGCGCGTCGATGGCCCGGGTGCCGCGCACCAGCCGCCGGCGCTGGCGCGGCTCAAGCGGGGCAAGCGGCGGAGGCGCCGGGGGCTTCGGCGTCGTCTTGCGGCCGAGCGCCGCGCGCAACGCCTCCTGGCTGACGACGTTCCTTGCCCGCGCCGGCTGACCGACATCCGTTGCCGGCGCCTCGGGAGGCGTCGCCGGGCCATCCTCCGCGGGCGCGGCCTTCTTCTTGCGGGCCCGCAGGCGCGAAGGCGGCTCGATCGGCGTCACGTCCGCCGTGACGGTCTCCCACAGCCGGCGCTCCTCGGGCGAGGGATGGCGCCCCTTCCGCCGGCTGCTCACCGCTCCCTCTCCCGCGGCTCCAGCACGTAGAGCGTGCCGCGATGCTGGATGCGCCCGGCCGCCTCGCCGGCTTCGCGGCCCGATCCCAGAAAGAGGTCGCCGCGCCCGTCCCCGACGATGGCGGACCCCGTGTCGTCGGCGATCATGAGCCGGCGGAAGGGCTCCAGGGTTCCCGCCTCGCCGAGCGGCAGGGAGGCGGCGACATAGACCGGCGTGCCGAAGGCATGGCGGCTGGCGTCGATGGCAAGGCTGCGTCCGGCGACAAGCGGCAGGCCGGCCGCCCCGATCGGCCCCTCGCTCTCGTCCGCCTCGATCCGGCGGAAGAAGATGTAGGAGCGGTTGCGGCGCAGGACCGCGTCGATCTCCTGCGGGTTGTCGGCAAGCCAGCCGCGCAGCACCTGCATGGTCACCGTTCCCGGCTCCGCAAGCCCGCGCTCGATCATCACCCGTCCGATGGGCGAATAGGGGTGGCCCGTCTTGCCGGCGTAGCCGACCCGCAGGACACCGCCACCGGCCAGGCGGATGCGGGCCGAACCCTGCACGTGAACATAGAAGGCGTCGACCGGATCGGCGAGCCAGACGAGTTCCAGTCCCCGCCCGGCAAGCGCACCGTCCATGATCGCGCCCCGGTCGGGAGGAAGGCTCAGCGTGCCGTCCCCGGCGCGCATGGCAAAGGGAAAGCCTTGCGGAAAGTCGTCGGGCCGCGAGGCGTCGTCGACGGCGACCAATTCGGGCGGGCGCATGAGCAGGGGCACCCGGTGGCGCGCGTCACGGGTCAGCGAGCCGTCGAACTCCGGCTCGAAATATCCGGTGAGAAAGCCCGCCTCGCGAATACGGACCGGGCGGAACCAGTCCTCGAAGAACCGGCGCGCCGTCTCGTCTCGCTCGCTCCGCGGACTCGCGGCGGCGGCACGCGCGGCCTCGCAAAGCACCGGCGAATAGCGCGGCTCGACATCGGGACGCGGGCTGCAGTGGCGCAGGAAGGCGTCCAGCGCCGCGCCGTGGTCGTCGGCATCCCAGCCGGGCAGATCGGAGAAGGCGGTGGTGCGGACACTCATGGCAGCGGGCGGCGCGGGCGTTGATCCGGTTTCGGCAATGGCTTTTTCCGCGCCTCCCAGACACGCGAAAGCCCCCGTCATGACGATGGCGAGGGCACGCGTGGCTGTGGCGAACGGTCCGGCCGGCGAGGCGGTTGCGGTCGAACGCGCCGGCGCGCCGGCCTCCCGTGACCGCGCGGTCCGGCGCATGACGCGCCTACTCGACGGACTCGGTCGCCACCAGACGCCAGTTCGGGTCTCGCGAATTGGTGTCGCGGGCGAAGGTCCAGATGTCGGTGACATCGCTCACCGCGTTGGGATCGCCGTCCACGATGGCGCCGTCCTTGTCACGGGTGGCGGAAATCAGCTCGCTGCGGAACTTGACGGTGATCTGCGCCGTGCTGCCCTTCATCGCCGCTTCGACGATGTCGGCGCGGTCGATGCCGACGAAGGTGGACTCGATGGTCTCGCCCCGGCTCTCGCGGTCGGAAATGGCGGCGACGAACCCGTCATAGACCTCCCTGGACAGCAGGCCCTTGAGCATCTTGCGGTCACCGGCAGCGAATGCCGTGACGATCATCTCGTAGGCGCCGCGCGCACCCTGCAGGAACTGCTGGGGATCGAACGACCGGTCGGCGGAGAGGATCTGGCGCAGCGCGTCGTTGAGCGCGCTGCCGCGCGGCGCCACCGTGTCGAGGGTCGCGGTGCTCGCGCCCGTCTGCGGTGCCGGCGGCTCGCCCTGGCCAGGCAGCGAGATCACATTGTCCTCGGCGTCCTGCGGGGACTGGCGCGAGACGGAACGGTCGCGCTCGCGATCCGGCGTGCCGAACGGATCGAAGGGCGGGCGCTCGGTTCCGGTCCGCCGGCCGAGCACATTGCGCAGCCTGAGGAAGATCACGACCGCCAGAACCAGAAAGATCAGTGTGGTGACGTCGAACATTTGACCCATTTCGCATTCGGCCGGATCGCCCCGGGACACGCTGCCGGGATCCCGTCCCGCAGCGCCGCCCCCGCAACGGATCCGCGCATGTGTCCGGCAACACCACCCGGTTCGACCGGGCAAGCTGCGGATCGCTCTGTGACACATCCTGTCATCTGAGTCCAATATAAGGACGGTCACGGCAACATCCAGCCTCGATGATGGCCGGAACCGTCTCGTTCGCGCAATCATCGCGGCCTTGCGCGCGCGACGGGCTCGCAATCCCCGCGATGATCGCCTACCTGTGGGGAACGGACCCGCCGAACGGCCTCACCGTCACCGGTAGGAGTCCGCGACAACCTGCAACCGGGACATCTGCGCGCCAACCATGCCCATCGGTCTTATCATCCTTCTGCTGCTCATCGGCCTTCCGCTCGTCGAGATCACGGTCTTCATCCAGGTCGGCTCCGAGATCGGCGCGCTCTGGACCATCCTGCTCACGGTCGCCACCGCGATCGCGGGATCGCTCATGCTGCGCATCCAGGGGCTGACTCTCCTGACGAGAATGCGCGGCGAGATGGATCGCGGCGAGGTGCCCGGCGCCGATCTCGTGGAAGGCGCGCTGATGGTCGTCGCCAGCATCCTGCTGCTCATTCCAGGCTTCGTGACCGACGCGTTCGGCCTGCTGCTCTTCGTGCCGCCGGTGCGCAGGATCATCGCCGGTCAGGTCATCCGCAACGCCCGCGTCACCGTGGTGCGCGCCGAGGCGCAGCGCCGGGGCGGGGGCGCGGGCGTCGTCGACCTGGACGCGGACGACTGGGAGACCAAGGACGGCGGCGCGGGACGGCGCGGGCCCTCGTCCGGCGGATCGTCGCCCTGGATTTCTGACGGTCGCAACCCGGACGGCCGCAACCCGGGCGGGAACCGCGAGCCGGATTAACCCTTCCTGTACGCATTGCCCCTAGCATATCGGTCCGTGTGCGGGGGGCCGGACGCAGAACAAGGGATCGGTGATGGCCGAAGGAGGATCGCAGCGCGTCGACTGGGTCGATGCGGCGAAAGGCATCTGCATAATCTTTGTGGTGATGATGCACTCGACCCTGGGGACCGAGAAGGCCGCCAACGCGACCGGCTGGATGGGGCATGTGGTCGAGTTCGCGCGCCCCTTCCGTATGCCGGACTTCTTCATGATCTCCGGATTGTTCCTGGCCCAGGTCATCGACCGCCCATGGCGGCGCTATCTCGACCGCAAGGTCGTGCACTTCTTCTATTTCTACATCCTGTGGCTCACCATCCAGTTCGCGTTCAAGGCGCCGGGAATGGCCGCCGAGGCGGGAAGCTGGCACGCGCCGCTTTCCGAATATCTTCTGGCCTATGTGCAGCCGTTCGGCACGCTGTGGTTCATCTACATGCTGCCGGTGATGTTCGTGATCACCCGCGCGCTGCGCGAGGCCCGCGTGCCGTGGCAGGCGACGCTCGCGGCGGCGGCGGTCCTGCACCTCGCCCCGATCCACACCGGCTCCGTGCTGATCGACGAGTTCAGTTCGCGCTATGTGTTCTTCTTCTCCGGCTACGTCTTTGCCGCGCGGGCCTTCGCCCTCGCCGCCTGGGCCCGCGCCCATCTGCCGCTCGGCCTCGCCGGCCTCGGCGCATGGGCGCTGGTGAACGGCACGCTCGTCGCCCTCGGCTTCGCGGATCAGCCGCTCGTCAGCCTTGCGCTCGGCACCGCCGGCGCGCTTGCCGTCATCGTCACCGCGGCCCTGCTCACCGAGAGCGGACTGGCACGGCCGCTGGTGCACTGCGGCGAGAGTTCGATCGTCATCTATCTCGCGTTCTTCCTGCCCATGGCGGTCACGCGCATCGTGCTCCTCAAGACCGGGATCATCACGGACATCGGCACCATCTCGCTTCTGGTGACCACGGCCGGCGTGCTCGGGCCGCTGATCCTGTTCGAGATCGTGCGGCGCACGGGCCAGGGGTGGTTCCTGTTCCGCCGGCCGGCCTGGGCGCGGCTCGAGCCGGAAACGCCCCGGCCCCGGGCTCCGCAGGCAGCCGAATAGGCCGTACATAAACAGCGCAGGGACCGACATACGGTCTTTCCCTTCCTGGCGCGGGCGGGCATGATCCGCGCCATGTCGAACGAAGCCGCCTCCGCCCTCACCGCCGACGACCATCTGATCCTGGTCGATGGCTCCACCTTCATCTTCCGCGCCTACCACGCGCTGCCGCCGCTGACCCGCAAGTCGGACGGCCTGCCGGTGGGCGCGGTCTCGGGCTTCTGCAACATGCTGTGGAAGCTGCTGCAGGAGGGGCTTTCGCCGGAGCCGGGCGACGAGCCCACGCACATGGCGGTGATCTTCGATCATTCGGCCAAGACGTTCCGCAGCGAGATCTATCCCGAGTACAAGGCCCAGCGCCCGGAGCCGCCGGAGGACCTGATCCCGCAGTTCGGTCTCATCCGCGAGGCCACGCGGGCGTTCTGCGTCCACTGCATCGAGCAGGAGGGCTTCGAGGCCGACGACCTGATCGCCACCTACGCCCGGCAGGCGGCGGCGGCCGGGGCCAGGGTCACGATCGTGTCCGGCGACAAGGACCTGATGCAGCTCATCGGGCCGCGCGTCTCCATGATCGACACGATGAAGAACAAGACCTTCGCCGAGGCGGACGTGTTCGAGAAATTCGGCGTCGGCCCGGACAAGGTGATCGAGGTGCAGTCGCTGGCCGGCGACAGCGTCGACAACGTGCCCGGCGTTCCCGGCATCGGCCTGAAGACGGCGGCCCTTCTCGTCAACGAGTTCGGCGACCTGGAAACGCTGCTCGGCAAGGCCGACACCATCAAGCAGAAGAAGCGGCGCGAGAACCTGATCGAGTTCGCGGAGCAGGCCCGGATCTCAAAACAACTCGTCACGCTCAAGGACGACGTTCCGGTGGAGGATCCGGTCGGCAGCCTGAAGGTCACCGACTTTGACGCCACGCGGGCGATCGCCTTCCTCAAGGCGATGGAGTTCACCACGCTCACACGCCGCGTGGCGGAATCCGCCGGTCTCGAGGCCGGCGAGGTGACACCCGCCAGCTTCGCCATCCGCGGCTGGGACGAGCCGGACGGCAAGGGCCGCCTGTCCCCGGCGGGACCGGCGGCACGCGGCGAGGACGCCGGCGCAGGCACCACGGCGCCCGGAGGCGGCGTCTCCGGCACGGGAGCCGGCACGCCGGACACCTCGCAAGGCTCCACCACCGGCCCGTGGAGCGCACAGGCGCGCGCGGACGCCGCCGCTGCCGCCGCGATGGACACGCCCGTCGACACCTCGGCCTACGAGTGCGTTCGCGACATGAAGCGGCTCAGGGCCTGGATCACCGAGGCGATCGAGCTCGGCCTCGTGGCGGTGGACACGGAAACCACCTCGCTCGACGCGATGCAGGCCGACCTCGTCGGCGTGTCGCTGGCCACCGCGCCGGGCAAGGCCTGCTACATCCCGCTCGCCCATGTGGACGGGGAAGGCGACCTGCTGGGTGGTGGCGGGCTCGTCGAGGGACAGATCCCGATCAGGGAGGCGCTCGACGCGCTGAAGGAACTTCTCGAGCATCCCGGCGTCCTCAAGATCGCGCAGAACCTCAAATACGACTGGCTCGTGCTCAAGCGGCACGGCATCGAGGTCGCCCCATTCGACGACACCATGCTGCTGTCCTATACGCTCGACGCGGGCAAGGGCGGCAACGGCATGGACGCGCTCGCCGAACGCTGGCTCGGCCACACCCCGATCCCCTTCAAGGACGTGGCGGGCTCGGGCAAGTCGATGATCACCTTCGACAAGGTGGCCATCGACACCGCGACCGCCTATGCGGCCGAGGACGCGGACGTGACACTGCGCCTGTGGCAGATCCTCAAGCCACGGCTGGCGGCGGAGGGCATGACCACCGTCTACGAGCGGCTGGAACGGCCGATGGTGCCGGTCCTGGCGCGCATGGAGGCGCGCGGCATCTCCATCGACCGGCAGATGCTCTCCAGGCTTTCGGGCGATTTCGCGCAAGGCATGGCCGCTCTGGAGTCCGAGATCCACGAGATGGCGGGCGAGACCTTCAACATCGGCAGCCCGAAGCAGCTCGGCGACATCCTGTTCGGCAAGATGGGCCTTCCCGGCGGCAAGAAGACCAAGACCGGCGCCTGGTCGACCTCGGCGTCCGTTCTCGAGGATCTGGCCGCCGAAGGACACGAACTGCCCTCGCGCATCGTCGACTGGCGCCAGCTCTCAAAGCTCAAGTCGACCTATTCCGACGCGCTGCCGGGCTTCGTGAACCCGGAGACGGGGCGCGTGCACACATCCTATGCGCTCGCGGCGACCACCACGGGCCGCCTGTCGTCTTCCGAGCCGAACCTGCAGAACATTCCGGTGCGCACGGAAGCCGGGCGCAAGATCCGCAAGGCCTTCATCGCGGAAGAGGGCATGAAGCTGGTCTCGGCCGACTACAGCCAGATCGAGCTGCGCGTGCTGGCCCACATGGCCGACATCGGCCAGCTCAAGCAGGCCTTCGCCGACGGGCTCGACATTCACGCGCTCACCGCCTCGGAGATGTTCGGCGTGCCGATCGAGGGCATGGATCCCATGGTCCGCCGGCGGGCCAAGGCGATCAACTTCGGCATCATCTACGGCATCTCGGCCTTCGGCCTCGCCGCCCAGCTCGGCATTCCGCGCGGCGAGGCGGCGGAGTATATCTCCACCTACTTCAAGCGCTTCCCGGGCATTCGCGATTACATGGACGAGACCAAGGCCTTCGTTCACGCCCATGGCTACGTGACGACCATCTTCGGTCGCCATGCCCACTATCCCGACGTCAACACCAAGAACCCGAACATGCGCGCCTTCTACGAGCGCGCGGCGATCAATGCGCCCATCCAGGGTTCGGCCGCCGACATCCTGCGCCGCGCCATGCTGCGCATGGAGGAGCGCCTGTCGGCCTCGACGCTCTCGGCGAAGATGCTGCTGCAGGTGCATGACGAGCTGATCTTCGAGGTGCCTGAAGCGGAAGTGGAAAAAACCATCCCGCTCATCCGGGAGGTGATGGAGACCGCCGCCGAACCGGCCGTCACGCTCTCCGTGCCGCTGCAGGTGGACGCCCGCGCGGCCGACAACTGGGACGAGGCGCACTGACCCGTCGCCCCGCGCGGGACCTCAGTCGAGGTCGTCCGCGCGCTCGCCGGGCGCGATGCGCCTGAGGTCGGTGACGCCGGCCTCGTCCAGCAGGCGTGCCTCGACCGCCGAAAGCCCCGCCTCCAGCGCCCGGAGCGCCTCCGGTCCGAGTTCACGGCACAGGGATTTCTGGTAGGAGCGGGCAAGCCCGGCAAGCTCGCGGTAGACCGCCTCTCCCGATGCGGTGAGTTCCAGGTGCTCGATGCGCCGGTCGGCCTCGTCCGCCCTGCGCGACAGCCAGCCACGCGCCTGAAGCGCCGCAACGGCGCGGCTCACCTTCGTCTTGTGCATGGTCGAGCGGCGCGCGATCTCCGTCGCCGTGGTCTGTCCCGCCTCGCCCAGGATGGCAAAGCAGCGCCATTCCTGCCGGGTGATGCCATGCGCGGCGCGATAGGCCTCGGCGAAGCGGCGGCTGACCAGTTCCGACGCGCGCACCAGCCGGTACGGCAGGAAGGCCTCGAGAACCAGGCGCTCGGCCCCGTCCACGATCCCGTCGTCCGCGCAGCCCCCCTGATCCGTCTCGTCTTTCTGGTGCATCGCCATGCTCCCGCGCCCGGTCCGCACCCTGTCGGCAGGCGGGCGCGCCAATCCCTGTTGATAGTTACAAGCTAAACAGTTACATATGCAACTATCAACCGTCTGCATCAGGAGGGATCAGACATGACGCTTTCCTACATGCCGGGCTTCGGCAACGATTTCGAGACGGAATCGCTGCCCGGCGCCCTGCCCCAGGGCCAGAATTCGCCCCAGCGCGCGCCTTACGGCCTCTATGCCGAGCAGCTTTCCGGCTCCCCCTTCACCGCGCCGCGCGGGACCAACGAGCGCTCGTGGCTCTACCGCATCCGCCCGTCCGTGAAGCACTCTGGCCGCTACAAGCGCGTCGCGCTTCCCGCGTGGAAGAGCGCGCCGCATGTGGAGGAGCACACGCTCGCGCTCGGCCAGCTGCGCTGGGATCCGGTTCCCTATCCCTCGATCCCCACCACGTTCCTGGCCGGGATGCGCACCGTCACCACCGCCGGTGACGTGCATACCCAGGTGGGCATGGCCAGCCACGTCTATGTGGCGACCGCCGACATGGTCGACGAGTTCTTCTTCAACGCCGACGCCGAGCTTCTGATCGTGCCGCAGGAAGGCCGCCTCGAGGTCGCCACCGAGCTCGGCATCATGGAGGTGTCGCCCAAGGAGATCTGCGTGATCCCGCGTGGCATGATCTTCCGGGTACGCCTTCCGGACGGAAAGGCGCGCGGCTACGTCTGCGAGAACTACGGCGCCAAGTTCACCCTGCCGGACCGTGGTCCGATCGGCGCCAACTGCCTCGCCAATCCGCGCGACTTCAAGACGCCGGTGGCCTGGTACGAGGACAAGGACGGCGAGTGCCGGCTCATCGTGAAGTGGTGCGGCGAGTTCCACGAGACGACGCTCCAGGCCTCGCCTCTCGACGTGGTGGCCTGGCACGGCAACTACGCACCCTACAAGTACGACCTGACCACCTATTCGCCGGTTGGGGCGATCCTGTTCGACCATCCAGATCCGTCGATCTTCACCGTGCTCACCGCGCCGTCGGGCGAGGAAGGCACGGCGAACATCGACTTCGTGATCTTCCCCGAACGCTGGATGGTGGCCGAGCATTCCTTCCGTCCGCCGTGGTACCATCGCAACATCATGTCCGAATTCATGGGCCTGATCTGCGGCCAGTACGACGCCAAGGAAGAGGGCTTCGTGCCGGGCGGCATGAGCCTGCACAACATGATGCTGCCGCACGGTCCGGACGCGGCCGGTTTCGAGAAGGCCAGCCGCGCCGATCTCAAGCCGGTGAAGCTGACCGACACGATGGCGTTCATGTTCGAGACCCGTTTCCCGCAGCACCTGACCCGGTTCGCGGCGGAGCTCGAAACCCTGCAGGACAACTACATCGACTGCTGGGAGCCGCTGAAGAAGCGGTTCGACGGCACCATCGAAGGCAACTGGGACTGAGAGCGCACACATGAAACTCGCAACCCTTCGCGACGGCAGCCGGGACGGCAAGCTCGTCCTCGTCAACCGGTCGCTGACCCGCTGCACCGACGCGGCACACATCGCGCCGACCCTGCAGGCGGCGCTTGATGCCTGGGACAAGGTGGCGCCGAAGCTCGCCACGCTCGCCGAAAGCCTCGAGCACGACGCGGTGCCCTCGTTCCGCTTCCATGAGCATGACGCCCTGTCGCCGCTGCCGCGTGCCTACCAGTGGGCGGACGGATCGGCCTACGTCAATCACGTGGAGCTGGTGCGCAAGGCCCGCAACGCGGAGATGCCGGCAAGCTTCTGGACCGACCCGCTCATGTACCAGGGCGGTTCCGACAGCTTCCTCGCCCCGCGCGATCCGATCGTGATGGCCGACGAGGCCTATGGCATCGACATGGAGGGCGAGGTCGCCGTCATCACCGGCGACGTGCCGATGGGCGCGACCCGCGAGGAGGCCGCTGCCGCGATCCGCCTCGTCATGCTGGTCAACGACGTCAGCTTGCGCGGCCTGATCCCGGCCGAGCTGGGCAAGGGCTTCGGGTTCTTCCAGTCCAAGCCGTCCTCCGCCTTCTCGCCGGTGACGGTGACGCCGGAGGAACTGGGCGACGCGTGGGACGGCGGCAAGGTCTCCCTGCCGCTCCACGTCGACCTGAACGGCAAGCCCTTCGGCCGCGCGGAAGCCGGCGTCGACATGACCTTCGACTTCCCGACGCTTGTCGCCCATGCCGCGAAGACGCGTCCGCTGTCGGCGGGCACCATCGTCGGCTCGGGCACGGTGTCGAACAAGCTCGACGGCGGTCCCGGCAAGCCGGTCGCCGAGGGCGGTGTCGGCTACTCCTGCATCGCCGAGATCCGCATGATCGAGACCATCGAGAGCGGCGCTCCCAAGACGCCCTTCATGCGCTTCGGCGACACGGTTCGCGTCGAGATGCTCGACCGCGAGGGTCATTCGATCTTCGGCGCCATCGAGCAGACCGTCGAGAAGTACGAAAAGGGCTGACGGCCCGCATCCGGGGGCGCGGTGCACCGCCGCCACGCCCCGGAGCGCACGCGCGCGCCCCGCGTGCAGGCTTGCGGAGCGGACGAAACGTGGCCCCGGACCGCGACGACAGCGGTCTCATTGCGAGGGGGATCCGGATGAAGACGTTTTGGCTTGTTGCAGGTGTGCTTCTGCTGCCCGTTCCAGCCCTTGCGCTCGACGCGGGCGACCCGGTGCGCGCCGTCATGGCCGCCGCCGAGGCGAACTGGTCCGACCAGCCGGGCGAGTACCAGGACTATTTCTCGCAAGACAGGCTCGCCACGCTCTACAGCGCGGGCTTCGTCGCGCTCTATCGTGCGGCCTCCGACACGCCGTTCGCCAGGGAGGCGGGAACTCCCTTCGACTGGGACGTGATCGTCAACGCACAGGACGGCTGCCCGCTGCAGAACCTGAGCGTGACCCCATCCGGCCGGGAGGGCGATGCGACACTCGTCAGCGCCCGGTTCCAGAACATGACCTGTTTCGGCACCGATCCCGAGTATCAGGCCTACAGCGAGGCGACCTTCGTCGTCGTGGAGGAGGACGGCCGGGCCGTGATCGACGACATCGTCCAGACCATGGACGGCGAACGCCTGTCGCTGAGCGCGCAGATGCGGGAGATCGCCGGCCAGCAGTGAGAATTCGCCTCCGGCACCTGCCGGAGGACATGACGACGCGGGCGATGGAGGCGCCCGCTGCCGGACGGCGATGACGACCGGCCTTCGGGAGGACACATGACCAAGATCTTCGAGACACCGCTTTATCCCTATCGCCGGTCGGCCGACCAGGACGCGGACTCGCCCGTGCGCCACAAGGTGGTCGTGCTGGGGGCGGGGCCGGTCGGGCTCGCCGCCGCCATCGACCTCGTCCAGCAGGGCGTTTCCGTCGTCGTTCTCGATGAAAACGACAAGGTAAGCTGGGGGTCGCGCGCCATCTGCTTCGCCAAGCGTCCGCTGGAGATCCTCGACCGGCTCGGCTGCGGGCAGAAGATGGTCGACAAGGGCGTGGTGTGGAACCTCGGCAAGGTCTTCTTCGGCGACCGCAAGGTCTACGACTTCAACCTTCTGCCGGAGGAGGGGCACAAGCGCCCCGCCTTCATCAACCTGCAGCAATATTACCTGGAACTGCATCTGGTCGAACGGCTGCTCGAACTCGCCGACGAGACCGGCCTGGTCGAGCTGCGCGGCGGCAACAGGGTCAACAATGTGACGCCGCTTGCGGAGGGCGTGCGCCTCGACGTGGAGACGCCCGAGGGCGCCTATGCGCTCGAAGCGGACTGGCTGGTCGCCTGCGACGGTGCCGGATCGCCGACGCGCTCCCTGATGGGGCTCGATTTTCGCGGCCGGGTGTTCGAGGACAATTTCCTCATTGCCGACGTCGTGATGAAGGCGGACTTTCCCACCGAGCGCTGGTTCTGGTTCGATCCGCCGTTCAACCGCGACCAGTCGGCCCTGCTTCACAAGCAGCCCGACGACGTGTGGCGCATCGATCTCCAGCTCGGCTGGGACATCGATCGCGAGGCGGAGAAGGACCCGGAGCGGGTGCGCGCGAAACTCAGGGCCATGCTCGGCGATGACGTCGAGTTCGAGCTCGAATGGGTCTCGATCTACACCTTCCAGTGCCGGCGGATGGAACGCTTCCGCCACGGGCGCGTGATCTTCGCCGGCGACGCCGCGCACCAGGTCTCGCCCTTCGGCGCGCGCGGGGCCAACTCCGGGTTCCAGGACACGGACAACCTGGCCTGGAAGCTCGCGCTGGTCATCGACGGCAAGGCCCCCGAGAGCCTGCTCGACACCTACGACCTCGAGCGCGTGCAGGCGGCCGACGAGAACATTCTCAACTCGACCCGCTCCACCGACTTCATCACGCCCAAAAGCCACGCCAGCCGGGTTTTCCGCGATGCCGTGCTGGAACTCGCCGAGCGACATGCCTTCGCACGCCCGCTGGTCAACTCGGGCCGCCTGTCGCTGCCGGCGACCCACGACGGTTCACCGCTCAACGGCACGCCGGAAAACGGCGACGACACGCGGGACCTGCCGGAGCGCACCAGACCCGGCGCCCCGGCGAGCGACGCCCCGCTGTCCCGGGGCTTCCTCATCGACCGGCTCGGCAACGGCTTCACCCTGCTCAGCATCGGCATCGAGGTGCCGGATACGCTCGAAATCGACGGCATTCCGCTGAAGGGCATCAGCCTTGCCGCGGACGACGACCCGTCCGGAGCCCTGGCCGGGCGTTATCTGGGTGAGGCGAGGGCCGGCGTCTATCTGATCCGCCCGGACCAGCACGTCGCGGCCCGCTGGACCACGTTCGACACCGCCTGCGTGGAGCGTGCGCTCCGGCGCGCGGTCGGTCGCGCGGACCGGGCGGAATGAGCAGGAGGGAACCCACGATGAGCCACAAGACGCCGGACAGCCTGACGCTGTCGCCCAACATTCCCGATCCCGACGGTTTCTACGCCGAGCTCATCGGCCTGCACGAGGGGCTTTCGCGCGAGGAGAGCGAGGCGCTCAACGCGCGCCTCGTGCTCGTGCTGGCCAATCACGTCGGCGACCGGGAGATCCTCCGCGCGGCCCTTGCCGCGGCGAAAGAGGTCACGCCCACGGGCTGACCCCTGCAAGACCGGCGGCGCGCGACGGGCTGAGGGGCCCCACGCGCGCGGCCAGCACAGAACGCGGACGGGGCGTTCCCATTTTCGACACGAAACGGGAGAGCCCGACATGAGTGCTGCACAGAACCTGAAGATCGACCGGATCCACCACGTCGCCTATCGCTGCAAGGACGCGAAGGAAACGGTGAACTGGTACGTCGACAACCTGAACATGGGCTTCGTGCTCGCCATCGCCGAGGACCGCGTGCCCTCGACCCATGAGCCCGATCCCTACATGCACGTCTTCCTCGATGCGGGACAGGGCAACGTTCTCGCCTTCTTCGAGCTTCCCACCAAGCCGGAGATGGGCAAGGACCCCAACACGCCGGAATGGGTCCAGCACATCGCCTTCAAGGTGAAGGACCGCGAGACGCTGGTCGGCTACAAGGAAAAGCTCGAGGCCAACGGCATCGAGGTGCTCGGTGTCACCGACCATTCGATCTTCCATTCGATCTACTTCTTCGATCCCAACGGCCACCGGGTCGAGCTTGCCTGCCCGGATCCCGAGGAAGAGGACATGCTCGCCAGGCTCGACTCGGTGAAGTGGGACATGCTCGAGGAATGGTCGAAGACCAAGCGGGCGCCCCAGCACGCCGCCTGGCTGCACGCCAAGGAACTGAAGAAGGACACGGCGGACGCCTGATCGCCGGCACCGGGCAAGCGCGCGTCTCAGGAAGTGCGCCAGTCCCAGACGGGTTCGAGGCGCCGGGCGGCAACGTCCGGCGACTTCCCGCTTTCGGCGCGCGGCGGGCGGACAGCCTCCACGGCCTCCAGCCGAAAGGCCGGCATGGCCGCATCCACCGGCAGACAGAGCGCCAGTGCGTGACGTGCCTCCGTGCCCTCCAGAAGCATCTGCGCGAAACCGTAGTCACGCGGCCCCGGCCCCACGGGGCCAGCCACCCCGGGTGCTGTCCGGCAGCTTTCCGGTACCCGATCGGCGTGACGGGCGAACGCCAGTAGCCCCGCGCCGGGAAACGTGAAGGAGAAGGCGTCGAGCGGCAGCGACAGGCCGAGCCCGGTCGCCTTCAGGAAGCTCTCCTTGAGCGACCAGAGCGTGAAGAACCGGCGCAGGCGCTCGCCATCGGGCAGGTGGAACAGATCCTCCACCTCGACGGGGGCGAAGAAGCGGTTCGCCACGGCGAGATCGACGCTGCGCCCCGCATCCTCCGCATCGAGTCCCAGCGGCCCGTCTTCCGCCGCGCCGACGGCGATCGCGACAAGACCGCGGGTGTGGGCGAGAGAAAAGGCCAGCGGGGGAAGCCCGGGAGCAACGCCCGGCTTGCCGTACGGCCCGGCCGAGAACCGCCAGTCGGCCGGCTCGATGTGCGGGCACTTTCGCGTCAGCGCGAGCCGCAACAGGCCGTGCGCGACCGTGTACTGACGCGCAAGATGCTCGAAGCGGAACCGGGACCGGCGCGCGCGTTCGCCCGCATCGAGCAGGGGATCGAGCGCCTCGGCTCCCACGAGCCGGGCGTCCTCGCAGACCCAGAGGATCATATCCTGCGTCATCGCACCCGTCGTCGCCTCGCCGCGTGTCCACCCGACCCGGAGAGTAGCGGGGGAACGGCTGCGGGGAAACGGAAGATCAGGTCAGCGCGGTGACGGCACGCTCTATCCCGCGCAACTCGGCAAGCCCGCGCAGCCGTCCGACCGCCGGATAGCCGGGCGTGGAAACCTTGCGGAGATCGTCGAGGATCTGATGACCGTGGTCGGGCCGCATGGGCAGCGAGACCGCGCGGCGGCGCTCCTCCGCGACGATGGCGCGAACCATGGCCACCATGTCCACGTCGCCGTCGAGATGGGCCGCCTCGTGGAAGCTCTCCGGATCCTCCTCGCGCTTCGTCGCGCGCAGATGCACGAAATGGACCCGTTCCGCATGGGCCTGGAACATGGCAACGAGATCGTTGTCGGCGCGCACGCCGTAGGAACCGGTGCAGAAGGTGAAGCCGTTCGCCGGGCTGTCGACCATGGCCGCGATCGCGTCCATGTCGGCGGCGGTGGAGACGATGCGGGGCAGGCCGAAGAGCGGGCGGGGCGGATCATCGGGATGGATCGCGAGCCTTGCGCCCTCGCGTTCGGCAACCGGCACGACCCGCTTCAGGAACGCCTCGAGATTGCGGCGCAGCCCTTCGGCGCCCAGCCCGTCATAGGCGGCGAGGCGGGCGCGGAACGCCTCGATCGAATAGCTTTCCTCGGAGCCCGGCAGGCCGGCGATGACATTGTCGCAAAGGCGCTGGCGCGCATCTGCCGACAGGGCGTCATGATAGCGCTTCGCGGCTTCCCGGCGCTCCGCCGTATAGTCCGCGTCCGCCCCCTCGCGCTCCAGGATGAACAGGTCGAAGGCGGCCAGTGCCGTCTGGTCGAAACGCAGGCAGCGCGCTCCGTCTTCAAGCTCGTGCGCAAGATCCGTGCGCGTCCAGTCCAGCACCGGCATGAAGTTGTAGCAGATGGTGGTGATGCCGGCGCGGGCGAGATTTGCGAGGCTTTCGGCCCAGGCGTCCGCTTGGGCCTCCCAACCCGGAGCACCGGTCTTGATGTCCTCGTGCACGGGAATGCTCTCGACCACGGACCAGGTGAGGCCGGCGGCCTCGATCTCGGCCTTGCGAAGCGCGATGCGCTCGGGCGTCCACACGACGCCGTTCGCAAGATCGTGCAGGGCGGAGACCACGCCGCTCGCGCCTGCCTGGCGCACGTCGCTCAGGGAAACCGGGTCGGCGGGTCCGAACCAGCGCCAAGTGTGCAACATCGTTCAGTGTTCCATGTCTTGTCGAAAAGGCCGTCCGCTCAGCGGGACCGGCCGGGAAAGGTGCCGCTCAGGACCCGGCCGCCACGACCGGACCGCTGTCGAACAGGTAGCCGTCGAAATGCGGGTCATCCACGTCGGACAGGTCGAGCAGGGTGCGGCGCACGTTTTCAAGGTGCTGCCACATGGCCTGCCGCGCGCCGGCGGGATCGCGGGTCTGCAGGGCGGCGAGGATACGGCCGTGATCCTCGAGCCACTTCTTGCGGTAACCGCCGTCGAAGATGCGCGCGTGAAGCCTGGCCCACATGGGGCTCTGCTCGCGCTTGCGCCACAGTTCGTCGATCATATCGACGAGCACGCCGTTCTGCGTCGCCTCGGCGATGAGGTGATGGAACAGTTCGTCGCCGGAATAATCGCCCGTGTTCTCCTCGATGGCGCGGCGCTCCATTTCCAGCGCCTCGCGCATGCGCAGGATGTCGGCCTTGGTCACCATGGTGGCGGCGAAGGCGGCGATCGAGCTTTCCAGCACCTGCCGCGCCTGCAGCAGTTCGAAAGGACCGATGTCCGCGCGCGCGGCCTGGGCCTCGCCGGAGGGCAGACGGGCGACATAGATGCCCGAGCCCTTGCGCACGTCCACGAGCCCCTCGATCTCCAGCATGATGACCGCCTCGCGCACCAGCGAGCGGCTGACGCCCATCTCCTCGGAGATCTGGCGCTCCGTCTTCAGCCGGTCGCCAACGCCATAGGCGCCGGAGGCCAGATCGTCCCTCAGGGCGTCCGCCACCTCCTCGTAGCGGCGCCTGGCCGGTGTATCGCTCATGCGGTTTCCTCCCGCGCTACATCCGCGGCCTGCGCGTCACGCACCGCATCGTCCTCGCGACGCTCGGCGTAATAGGCGGCAAGCACGTCGAAAGGCTTCTTCCGCGTCGCCTTGTCGGCCGCGATCAGGCCCTTCTTGTTGTATCCACGCTGGAATATATTTTGCCGGCGTTCGACACGAAAGTCATACAGGATCCAGGGCGACATGCCCTTGACGTAGTCGAGCGGGCGCAGCGTGGCGATCTGCTTCTCGTAGACCTCGGTCATATAGGCTTCGCTGAACAGGCCCCGCCTGGGCGCGCCCTCGCCGATGGCGCCGTCCGCGCCGGTCTCGGAGATCACCACCGGCTTGCCGGGGTTGGAATTGGCGCCGATGGCGACGAGGTCCTCGAAGTTCTCCTCGTACCAGCCGTAATACTCGTTGATGCCGATGACGTCGATGTGCTCGGCCAGCCGGTCCTCGATGCGGTTGCGCGCGTGATTGACCAGGCAGGCGGCGGAGGTGAGGCGGGTCGGGTCGAGCGCCTTCGCGGTGTCCGCGAGCCCCTTCATGAAGGCCAGCCGCGCATCCGTGTCCGGGTTTTCGTTGCCCACCGACCAGATAATGACGCTGGCGCGGTTGCGGTCGCGCTTCACCAGCTCGCAAAGCTGGTTGCGTGCGTCCTCGTAGGTGGCGGGATCGTCGAAGGCGATCGCCCAGTAGACCGGGATCTCCTCCCACAGCAGGAAGCCCATCTCGTCGGCGATCTCGGCGGCGCGCTCATGGTGGGGATAATGCGCAAGCCGCAGGTAGTTGCAATTGAGCTCGCGGGCGTGGGCGAAGCGCCGGCGCAGGTCCTCCTCGCTGGTGACCTTGCCGTGGACCGCGTCATCCTCGTGCACGGAAATGCCGCGCAGGAACAGCGCCTTGCCGTTGAGCCTGATCTCGTCGCCGACCCGCTCGATGCGGCGGAAGCCGACGCGATCGCTGACACTGTCCCCGCCCGCGGAAAGCCGCACGTCGTAGAGCTTCGGATTTTCCGGCGACCACAGTTCGGGGGCTGCCTCCAGCGTGACCTCGCCCCGCCCCCCGACGTCGAGGGGAATATCGCAGGCGATGCCGAGGCCGGCGATCTCAAGACGCGCGCTCGTCGCGCCCTCCACCTCGACCTCGGCGCGGATGCGGCTGTCGCTGCCGTCGGGCACCAGATGAACGAAGAGGTCGCGGATCACCGTCTTCGGCGTCTCGTAGAGCGCCACCTCGCGGTAGACGCCGCCGTAGTTGAACCAGTCGGTGTTGCGCATGGGCACGCGATCGAGCGTGCGCGCGTTGTTGACCATCAGCATGAGCCAGTTGCGGCCCTCGCGCAGGTGGTCGGTCAATTCGCAGAAGAAGGGCGTGGACCCGCCGACGTGATTGCCCAGGAACACACCGTTCAGGAAGACCTTGCAATCGTACTGGGCGGCACCGACGCGCAGGAAGCGGCGCTTGCCGTCCTGCGGCGTGCCGACGTCGAGCGGGCGGGTGTACCAGGCGGAGCCCTCGAAGAAGTACCACTTCTCCTTCAGCATCTGCCAGCAGGAGGGCACCGGGACGGTCTCTCCCTCGTAAGGATCGTAGTCCCAGGGCTCGGCGCGTTCTTCCGCGGCCATGGGTTCCATGGCGAACCACTTCTGGCGCAGTCCGGTGTCGAGCAGGTCGACGCAGAAGTTCCAGTCGCCGTCGAGGCTGATCCCGCTTCGGCCACCGGTGAAGATCATGGTGGAGCTGTTCAGCGTGCGGGTGTCGTAGGGCCGCCCGTAGTCCTCGTCATGCAGGCACTGCAGCGCGTTCTCGGCAAGGGGAGAGCGTTCGAGCACGGCAAGGTCTCCGGTGTTTGTATCGAGGAAAACGGCACGATGCGACGCGACGACGCCGACCCTTCAGCGTCTCGGCGCGGTGTCCGGGAAACCGGCCGCGGCGTGACGCCGCGGCCGGATGCGGGTGGACGGCGGGCGCAAGCGCCTCGGGCCGTCCGGTCCCGGGAGGACCCTGTCCCTTTCGGGGATCGGGTTCGGCGCGGCCTTACTCGGCCGCCGCCTTGATGCGCTCGATCAGGTCGGCGACGCGCGGCGAGGCCTTGGCGGCTTCCTCGTGCATCGGCAGGACCTTCTCGACGAACGGCGCCTTGTCGACCTCGATGAACTTCACGCCGAGCTCGTTCTTGGCCTGCTCGATGCCCTCGGCAACCTGCTTGTTCCAGTTGTCGCGGTGGAAGTCCATGGACTCGCGGGCGGCCTCCTTGAGGGCCTTCCGTTCTTCCTCGGACAGCGAATCCCAGGTCTGGGTGGAGATCATCACCACCGACGGGATCATCGTGTGTTCGTCGTTGGAATAGACCTTGGCAACTTCACCGTGACGGGCGGAGGTGAGGGCGAGCGGGTTGTTTTCCGCGCCGTCGACCACGCCCTGCTGAAGCGCGCTGTAAAGCTCGCCCCAGGCGATCGGCGTCGGGCTGCCGCCGAGCAGTTCGACCATGCGGATCGCCGACGGGCTCGGCTGGACGCGGATCTTCATGCCCTCGAGATCGGCCGGCGAGTTGATCTCCTTGTTGGCATAGAAGGAGCGCGCGCCCTCGACGTAGAAGGCCACGCCGATGAAGCCCTTGTCGCGCGAGGAGGCGAGGATGTCGTCGCCGATCTCACCGGACAGGACCTTGTAGTAGTGGTCCTCGTTGGCGAAGATGAAAGGCAGGTTGAGCGCCGCGTAGGACTCCTCGAACGCCTCGAGCTCGCTGGCGTTGGAGCGGGCCATGTCGAGCGAGCCGTTCTGCATCAGCTCCATGGACTCGCGCTGGTTGCCGAGCTGGGCGTTGGCGTAGACGCGGACCTTGAGGTCGCCGTCGGTCAGTTCGTTGACGCGATCGGCCATGAACTCCAGCGACTTGTGAAGCGGATGGTCCTCGGGGTTGTTGTGGTTCAGCTTGAGCGTGCGGGCCTCGGCGGTCGAGGCGAGGGCAGCAATGAGAGCCGCGCCGGCAAGCGCAGCGATGCCACGGGACATGCGCATGTGGAATACCTCCCGAAATTGGTCCGGCCAGTTGGTTCCCGGAGGGGCCTCCCCACGCCGGGTCCTGCCTCCCGGCGGCCCCGCCCGCGGCCGGAGGACCGGGACAGCGTGCCGAGATGACCGGTTTCTTGATCCCGCCACGGCCAGGAACGACGCGCGGCGCGGAGTGAAAACGCGCCCGGACGGAGATCGACCCGCCGGACCCGTAGCAAAGGATGGCCACGCCGGACGACATGTCAACCAGTTTTGGAAATTGGTTGACCAATTTTGTCGAATGGGCAATGTGAAGCCAACAAGACATGAGAACCCGGCGGTCGTGAGACCTGCCGGATGGGGAGGAAATGCGTGGCCCCGGCCGATCCCGCCGGCGGACCCGCAGCAGATGGAGGCCCCGCCATGGTGGGACTGAAGGCCCGCGTCGACAGGACGCTCGGCTGGCTTATCTCGCTCGTCTTCGCGGTGCTCGTGGCCTGTGTGGTCTGGCAGGTGGTGTCGCGCTACGTGCTTGGCACGCCCAGCACCGTGACCGACGAACTGGCCCGGTTCCTGTTCATGTGGACCGGCCTCGTGGGCGCCGCCTACACGCTCGGGCAGCGCCGGCACCTGGCCATCGACGCCCTGCCGCTGATGCTCGGTCCCGAGCGCGCGCGCTACCTCGACATGCTCGTCATGCTGCTCATCATGGGCTTCGCACTGGTCGTCATGATCTACGGCGGCGCCGACCTGATGACGCGCACGCTCTCCACCGGCCAGTTGTCTCCGGCGCTGCGGCTGCCCATGGGCTGGGTCTACGGCGCGATCCCCTTTGCCGGCGCCATGATCGTCTTCTACTGCCTGTATTTCCTGGTCGCGCTGGCGCGCGGCGAAACGTTCCACCAGGGCCCCGACGAGGAGCCCGCCGGCGGAATAGCGACCGACGCTTCGCGCGACTGAGGACCCCGACATGGATGAATTGCAGAGCGCCCTGACCCTTTTCGGCGTCTTCGCCTTCCTCATGGTGATCGGCGTGCCGATCGCCTTCGCCATCGGCATCGCGACCGTTTGCACCTTCCTGCTGTTCATGACGTTCGACCAGTCGGTCTACATCACCGCACAGCAGATGGCCTCCGGCCTCGACAGCTTCACGCTGCTGGCCATCCCCTTCTTCATCCTTGCCGGCAACATCATGAACCGCGGCGGCATCGCGCTGCGGCTCATCGAGTTCGCCAAGGTGCTCGGCGGCCGCCTGCCCGGCGCGCTCGCCCACTGCAACGTGCTGGCGAACATGATGTTCGGCTCGATTTCCGGATCGGCCGTCGCCTCGGCGGCGGCCGTGGGCGGCGTCATGTCGCCGCTGCAGAAGAAGGAAGGCTACGACCCGGCCTATTCGGCCGCCGTCAACATCGCCTCCTGCCCCACCGGCCTTCTCATTCCGCCGTCGACCACCTTCATCGTCTATTCGCTCATCACCAACGGCACCTCGATCGCCGCCCTGTTCGTGGCCGGTTACGTGCCCGGCATCCTGATGGGTCTCGGGCTGATGACGGTGGCCGGCATCATCGCCAAGAAACGCGGCTACCCCGTCGCCCCGCGCCCCTCCATGCGCGAGGTGGCCCAGCGCACGGCGGATGCCATCCTGCCGCTCGGGCTGATCGTCATCGTCATGGGCGGCATCATCGGCGGCATCTTCACCGCGACCGAGGCGTCCGCCGCCGCCGTGGTCTACACGCTGTTCCTGGCACTCGTCGTCTATCGCGAGATCGGCGTGCGCGACCTTCCCGGCATCATCCTTGAATCCGCCGTCACCACCTCGATCGTGCTGCTGATGATCGGCTGTTCCATCGCCATGTCCAAGGTGATGGCCTTCGCCGACATCCCCTACACCGTCTCCGACGCGCTGCTGGCCATCTCCGAGAATCCGCTCGTCCTGCTGCTGGTCATCAACATCGCGCTGCTTGTCGTCGGCACCTTCATGGACATGACCCCCGCATTGCTGATCTTCACGCCGATCTTCCTTCCCGTGGTGAAGGATCTCGGCATGGATCCGGTGCATTTCGGCGTCGTGATGACCTTCAACCTGTGCATCGGCATCTGCACGCCGCCGGTGGGCTCGGCGCTCTTCGTCGGCTGTTCGGTGGCGAAGGTCTCCATCGGCCAGGTGCTCAAGCCTCTCATGCCCTTCTATGCGGTGCTCGCGGCGCTGCTGCTTCTGGTCACCTATGTGCCGGAAATCTCGCTCACGCTGCCGCGTCTCCTGCTCGGCTACTGAGCCGGGCCGCACACCGCAATCCGGACAGGTTCTATGAAAACGCTCAAATCCTTCACGCTCACGGCCCGGCTCGACGCCGGCATCGAGCTTCTCGTGGACGGTCGGCACCGGATGCAGGTGCTGGTGCTGGAAGACGCGCTGTGGCGGGTTCTGCTGGCGCGAAACGGCGAGCTGCGGCTGGACCGCACCTGGTCGGTCGCGCCCGCTCTCGACCGGGGCGGGGACGACGTTCCCTTCGAGGGGCGCCCGCGCACGGACCTCTCCGGCTTTTCCTGCCCCGCCTTCACCCTCGTCGAGGGCGAGGACGGCAGCCTGACGCTGGAAACCGCCACGCTGCGCCTGACGATCGCGCAGCCGCTCACCTTCACATGGTCGGCGCGCCAGGCGGACGGCAGCTTCGCCACCTTCGCCAGCGAGCGCCCCACCGGCGCGGTCATGCTGGGCGTGAACGACAACGCCCACGGCCATTTCCTGCTGCGCCATCCGGGCGAGCGGGTCTACGGGCTCGGCGAGAAATCGGGCGACCTGGAGCGCTCGGGCCGGCGTTACGAGATGCGCAATCTCGACGCCATGGGCTATGACGCCCGCTCCACGGACCCGCTCTACAAACATGTGCCCGTCACCTTCACGGTGACCCCGGATGCCGGTGCCTACGGCCTGTTCTACGACAATCTGGCGAGCTGCTGGTTCGATCTCGGCAACGAGCTCGACAACTACCACAAGCCCTATCGCGCCTACCGCGCGACGGACGGCGACCTCGACTACTACATGAGCTGGTCGCCGGACCTTCTGGGGCTGGTAAAGGGGCACACGCGGCTGACCGGCGGCACGGCGTTTCCGCCGCTGTGGAGCCTGGGCTACTCCGGCTCCACCATGCATTACACCGACGCGCCGGACGCACAGGCCCGGCTCGAGGGATTCGTGCTCCTCGTCGCCGAGCACGACATTCCCTGCGACAGCTTCCAGCTCTCGTCCGGCTACACGTCCATCGGCCCCAAGCGCTACGTGTTCAACTGGAACCACGACAAGGTGCCGGACCCCAAGGCCATGTCGGCGGTCTTCGCCGAGGCCGGCCTGCATCTGGCGGCCAACATCAAGCCGTGCCTGCTGCAGGATCATCCCCGCTACGGCGAAGCGCAGGCGGCCGGTCTCTTCGTTCGCGACAGCGAGAGCGACACACCCGAACGCTCCTCCTTCTGGGACGACGAAGGCTCGCACCTCGATTTCACCAACCCGGCGACCGTCGACTGGTGGAAGGGGAACGTCACCTCCAAGCTGCTCGAGAACGGCATCGGCTCGACCTGGAACGACAACAACGAGTACGAGGTCTGGGACGCCTCGGCGCGCTGCAACGGGTTCGGCCGGGACATCGAGATCGGGCTCATCCGCCCGCTCATGCCGGTGCTGATGACGCGCGCGAGCCGCGACGCGCAGCTTGCCCATGCCCCGGACCGGCGTCCCTATCTGATTTCGCGCTCCGGCGCGCCGGGCCTGCAGCGCTACGCGCAGACCTGGTCGGGCGACAACCGCACCAGTTGGGACAGCTTGCGCTACAACATCCGCATGGGCCTCGGCATGTCGCTGTCCGGTCTCTACAACATCGGCCACGATGTCGGTGGGTTCGCCGGGCCCAAGCCCGGTCCGGAGCTGTTCGTGCGCTGGGTGCAGAACGGCATCTTCCACCCGCGCTTCACAATCCACTCGTGGAACGACGACCGTACGGTCAACGAGCCCTGGATGTATCCGGAGGTCACGCCGCTGGTGCGCGAGGCCATCCGCCTGCGCTACCGGCTGCTGCCCTATCTCTACACCGTGCTCTACAAGGCGGTGGTCGAGGCCGAGCCCATGCTCCGGCCGACCTTTCTCGACCATGACCACGACCCGGCGACCCATGTTGAGTGCGACGAGTTCCTCATCGGCCGCGATCTTCTGGTCGCGAGCGTCGTGGACGAGGGCGCCCGCACCCGCTCACTCCACCTGCCCGACAACGGCACGGGCTGGTGGGACTTTCATACCGGCATCCACCATCCCGGCGGGAGCGAGCTCACCCTGGACGTGGATCTCGCCTCCATGCCGCTCTTCGTGCGGGCCGGCGCGGCGATCCCGCTCGCCGAGGGTCTTTCGCGCGCCGATGCCGCACGGGACGGGACGCGTACGTGGCTCGTCTTCCCGGTTCCGGCGGCGCTGGACCAGGGCGATGCCCACGAAAGTCTCGAATATGCGGATGACGGTTTCGCCGCCGACGCGCTTGCGGGCAACCATGCTCTGACGCGGGCAGTGCTTTCCGGCGACGCGGATGTCGTGCGACTGGCGCTCACGCGCAAGGGCGGTTACCGGCCGGCGTTCGACACGGCCCGCGTCGTCCTGCCCGCCGGCGAGACCCGCTCGCTCGTGGTCAATGGCGAAACCGTTGACACCGACGCCCCGGTTCACATTCCGCACGAGGCCTGAGGGGTCCCTTCCGGAGAACGACAGGACGCCCGCCCCTTTTCGAACGGGCGGGCGTTTTCGTGTCAAACGCGCCTCACCCCGCGCGAACGGATGCAGACGCGGAAGAGGGCGAGGACGAGGGCGCAGCCACGGGAACACCCGCGCGACGGGCCTGCGCGCGCTGCCCGGCAATGATGCTCGCGAAGATCACCGCGATACCCGCCACCTGCAGGCCCGTCAGGGTCTCGCCCGCCAGCAGCAGCCCGAGCGCGACCGCCGTCACGGGACTGAGAAAGCCGAGCGGCGAAACGATGGCCGGTTCAAGCCGGGCCAGGCCGCGAAACCACACCAGATAGGTGAAGGCCGCCCCGATAAGTCCGAGATAGGCAAGGCCCGCAAGGTTCGCGGCGGTCACCGCCTCGGGAAGCGGGGCGAACGCCAACGCGGCGGGCAGAAGCAGCACGCCGCCGGCAACAAGCTGCCAGGCGGTGAAGGTCAGCGGCCCCGCCGGCGGCTGCCAGCGGCGCGAGAGCACGGTGCCCAGCGCCATGGAGGCCGCACCGCCAAGACCCGCGGCAAGGCCGAGCGGGTCGAGCGACGCGCCGGGCGTCAGGATGAGCATCGCGACGCCGCCAATGCCCGCAAGTGCGGCCAGGAAGGCGAGCGGCGCGACGCGCGTGCCCAGAAGAGGCCGCGAGAGCATCAGCACGAGAAGCGGCTGAACGGCACCGACCGTTGCCGCCACGCCACCGGGCAGCCGGTAGGCGGCGACGAACAGAAACGCCCAGAAGACCGAGAAGTTGAGCGCGCCCAGCAGGAACACCCTGGACCACCAGATCCCCCGAGGCATCTGGCGAACGAGAAGCAGCAGCAGCAGGCCTGCGGGCAGCGCGCGCAGGAAGGCGACGAGCAACGGGTGCCAGCCCGGCAGGAAGGTCGTCGCCACATAGTAGGAACTGCCCCAGATCGCCGGCGCGAGCGCCGTCAGGGCAATGTCTTTGGTCCGGTTCATCGGCACGTCTCCACTGGCGCGGTGCCCTAAGGAGAGGCCCGCGCATTTTATCTTGATCTCAAGATAATGAGATAAATCTTGACGTCAAGACATATGGACTTCGCTCGCCGGCGCCATTGTCCCAATCGGCTCTTGCGCCACCGCTATATATCCAATATTCTCGATATATCGATTAAATGCAGCGCCACCGGCGATCCGCCCGCCGCGATCGGAGGCCGAAATGTCCCAGGTCCACAACGTTCTCTTCCTGTGCACGGGCAACTCCGCCCGCTCGATCATGGCCGAGGCCATCCTGACGCGGGAGGGAGGAGGACGGTTCCGCGCGTTTTCCGCCGGCTCGCAGCCGAAGGGCGAGGTGCACCCCTTCGCCCTCGACCTCCTTGCCCGCGAGGGACATGACACGGCCTTCGCCCGCTCCAAGAGCTGGGAGGAATTCGCGACAGCCGACGCCCCCCGGATGGACTTCGTCTTCACGGTCTGCGACCAGGCCGCCTCGGAATCGTGCCCCGTGTGGCCCGGCCAGCCCATGACCGCCCACTGGGGCGTTCCGGATCCGGCCGCCGCCACCGGCAATGACGCCGAGCGCCGTTTCGCCTTCGCCGACGCCTACCGGATGCTGTCCACCCGCATTTCCATCTTCGTGAACCTGCCCATCGCCTCCCTCGACAGCCTGTCGCTTTCGCGTCGGCTCGACGAGATCGGCAAGGCGTGAGGCCGTCCTCCCCATCTCCTCCCGAACAAGAGCCCGCGACAGTCATGAGCGATACGACCACATCCCCCGCGCCCGGAATAAGCTTCTTCGAGAAGTGGCTGACCGCCTGGGTCACCGGCTGCATCATCGTCGGCATCCTGCTCGGCAAGGCCTTTCCCGGTGCCTTCGCCGCGCTCTCCGGCATGGAGGTCGCCAGCGTCAACATCCCCGTGGCCGTCCTGATCTGGCTCATGATCGTTCCCATGCTCATGAAGATCGACTTCACCGCGATGCTCCAGGTGGGCCGCCACTGGCGCGGCATCGGTGTCACCCTGCTCGCCAACTGGGCGATCAAGCCGTTCTCCATGGTCATCTTCGGCTGGCTGACGCTCGGCTGGCTGTTTCGCCCGCTGCTGCCCGAGGCCCAGATCGAGAGCTACATCGCCGGCCTGATCCTGCTCGGCGCCGCACCCTGCACGGCCATGGTCTTCGTCTGGAGCAACCTGACGCGCGGCGACCCCGCCTTCACGCTCAGCCAGGTGGCCCTCAACGACGCGATCATGGTCATCGCCTTCGCGCCCATCGTGGCGCTGCTTCTCGGCGTTTCCTCCATCGTCGTGCCCTGGGAAACGCTGCTGATCTCCGTGGCGCTGTTCATCGTCGTTCCGGTGATCGTGGCGCAGGTGCTGCGCTCGGCGCTGGGCGGTGGCGACGGGTCGCGCCTTGCCGATTTCACCCACGCTGTGCAGCCGTTCTCCATCGCCGCCCTGCTGCTCACCGTCGTGCTGCTCTTCGCCTTCCAGGGCGGACAGATCCTCGCGCAGCCCTCGGTGATCGGCCTGATCGCGGTGCCGATCTTCCTGCAGACGGTCTTCATCTTCGCCTTCGCCTATGTCCTCAACCGGACGATCGGCGAGGAGCACTGCATCGCGGGCCCCTCCGCCCTCATCGGCGCCAGCAATTTCTTCGAACTCGCCGTGGCGACCGCCATCAGTCTGTTCGGCATCAACTCGGGCGCGGCGCTCGCCACCGTCGTCGGCGTGCTCATCGAGGTCCCGGTGATGCTCGCCCTCGTCGCCGTGGTGAACCGTTCGCGCGGCTGGTACGAGCGCAATCCCGCCGTTTCCGCCCGCAACGCCGGCTGAGCCCGGCCGTTTTTCCATCGAGGCCCCCATGACCATCGTGATCCACCACAATCCCGACTGCGGCACCTCGCGCAACGTGCTGGAGATCATCCGCGCGGCCGGCGAGGAGCCCGTCGTCATTCCCTATCTGGACACCGGCTGGACGCGTCCCCAGCTTCTGGCGCTCTTCGCCGCGGCCGGCCTGACGCCGCGCACCGCTCTGCGCGAGACCAAGTCGCCGGCCGCCGATCTCGGCCTGCTCGGGGAGGGGGTGGCGGAGGACACAATCCTCGACGCCATGCTGGCGCATCCGGTTCTCGTCAACCGGCCCATCGTGTGCAGCCCGCGCGGCGTGCGCCTGTGCCGCCCCTCGGAAACCGTGCTCGACCTGCTCGACAGGATGCCCCCCGGTCCGCTTTCCAAGGAGGACGGAACGCTGGTCCTGGACGCGGAGGGCAACCGTGTCGGATGACCTGCCCCAGCTCGACGAGACGGCCTTCGCGCCCCTCGACGCGACGCGCCTGTTTCCCGCCAGCCGAAGCACCCATCCCCCGCGCCTGCTGCTCCTGACCGGATCGCTGCGCGAACGCAGCTATTCGCGTCTTCTGGCACAGGAGGCGGCACGCGTGCTCGCCCGTTTCGGCGCCGAGACGCGGTTCTTCGATCCGGCCGGCCTGCCGCTTCCCGACGGCGACGACGCCTCCCACCCGAAGGTGGCGGAACTGCGCGAGCTCGTCACCTGGTGCGAGGGTATGGTCTGGTGCTCGCCGGAGCGCCACGGCGCCATGTCGGCGGTGATGAAGGCCCAGATCGACTGGATCCCCCTGTCGCTTGGCGGCGTGCGCCCGACCCAGGGCAAGACGCTCGCGGTGATGCAGGTCTGCGGCGGCAGCCAGAGTTTCAACACCGTCAACCAGTTGCGCATCCTGGGGCGCTGGATGCGCCTGCTCACCATCCCCAACCAGTCGTCCGTGCCCAAGGCGTTCAACGAGTTCGACGAGGCAGGCCGCATGATCGCCTCGCCCTTCTTCGACCGCATGGTCGACGTGATGGAAGAGCTCGTCCGCTTCACATGGCTGACCCGCGACATCCGCGAGGCGCTCGTGGACCGTTATTCGGAACGCAAGGAAAGCCACGCGGAGCTGTCGGCACGCGTCAACCAGCGCCGGATCTGACCGCTCGCTGACACGTCCCGGGCGGGCTGGCGGCGCCGGCATTGTGTCTTGACGTCAAGACGCAGCGGCGGCGATATGGGGACATGGATCATGTCGAGCGCATCGTCGAGCAGTGGAACCGGGAGCGTCCCGACCTGGATGTGGCGCCCATGGCGCTCATCGGCCGTCTCGGCCGCCTTGCGCGCGCCTGGAGCCGGGAGATGGAGGCGACCTTCGCCCGCCACGGCCTCAATGCCGCAAGCTTCGACCTGCTGGCCACGCTGCGGCGGGCCGGACCTCCACACGCACTGTCCCCCGGCGCGCTGATCGAGGCGACGATGGTCACCTCGGGCACGATCACCAACCGCATCGACCGCCTCGTGGCGGCGGGCCTCGTCGAACGCAGGCCCAACCCTCAGGACGGACGGGGCTTTCTCGTGTCGCTGACGCCCGAGGGGTTCTCGCGCATCGACGCCTGCGTCACGGACCACGTGGCGACACAGGCGCGCCTCGTCGCCCCGCTCGACGCCGCCGACCGCGCGGCTCTCGAGGCCCTGCTGAGAAAGGCCGCCGGGACGACGTGAACGGCAACGCGCGGCGCGTTCACCGTTTCGTGCCCTGCCGTGTGGTTGCAACCTTCGCCCGTTGCTCCACATTCGCCCCACATATCCTTGTTCCGAATTTCCGGAGACAACTTCATGAGCAACGACAATACCTATGTGCCGCCCCGCATCTGGACGTGGGAAGCACCGAGCGGCGGCGCCTTCGCCAGCATCAACCGGCCGGTGTCCGGCGCGACCCACGACAAGGAGCTGCCCGTCGGCAAGCACCCCATGCAGCTGTATTCGCTGGGGACGCCGAACGGCCAGAAGGTGACCATCCTTCTCGAGGAGCTCCTGGCGGCCGGTCACACGGGCGCCGAATATGACGCCTGGCTGATCCGCATCGGCGACGGCGACCAGTTCGGCTCCGGCTTCGTGGAGGCCAATCCCAACTCCAAGATCCCGGCGCTCGTCGACCGCAGCGGCGCGGAGCCGGTGCGCGTGTTCGAATCCGGCGCGATCCTCATGCACCTGGCGGAAAAGTTCGGCGCCTTCATTCCCCAGGACCCGGCGAAGCGGGCGGAAATGCTGTCCTGGCTGTTCTGGCAGATGGGCTCGGCCCCCTTCGTGGGCGGCGGCTTCGGCCATTTCTACGCCTATGCGCCGGTGAAGCTCGAGTATCCCATCAACCGCTACGCCATGGAGACCAAGCGCCAGCTTGACGTGCTCGACAAGCGACTGGCCGAGACGCGCTTTGTCGCCGGCGACGACTACACCATCGCCGACATGGCGATCTGGCCGTGGTACGGCGGCCTCGTGAAGGGCTGGCTCTACGAGGCGGCGGAGTTCCTGCAGGTGTCGGACTACACCAACGTGCTGCGATGGGCCGACGAGATCCTGGCCCGTCCGGCGGTACAGCGCGGTCGCATGGTGAACCGCACGAGCGGCGATCCCGCGACGCAGCTTCACGAGCGCCACGACGCGTCGGACTTCGACACGAAGACACAGGACAAGATCGAGGCGGCAAAGGCCTGAAGCAGCCCCACACGCGCCTCACACGCAATCGCAACGACACGCAACACGACCGGCGGCGGGGGCAACCCTGCCGCCGGTTTGTATGCGCAGCCCAAAGCTCACGACCAGGGACCGTGGCTTCGGGACAACGGAGATACGGCGGGAAAAGCAGTGGCGCACCCGACAGGATTCGAACCTGTGACCTCTGCCTTCGGAGGGCAGCGCTCTATCCAGCTGAGCTACGGGTGCTTCGGGGCCATAAGGCCCTGAGCGGCGCGCCATGGCGCGGCATCTGGCGAACGGATAGCCGATCCGCCCATGCGAGGCAACGGTTTTTCGTCCGCGCGGGCCGAACGACACCGCGCTCCGCACGGCCGGGGGAAAGCGCTTCGGCCCGGCGCCTGCGGACGTCCACCTCCAGACGGAGGCGCAAGGAGCGGTGCGATATCCTCGTCGTCCCTTGCGGTTTCAGCAGAGGACGGGGCCGCTCAGAGCTCGAAGCCGAGCAGCTTGCCCACCGTGAAGACGTCCTTGTCGCCACGCCCGCACAGGTTCATGACGATGATCTGCTCCTTGTCCATCTTCGGGGCCAGCTTCACCACCTGGGCCAGCGCGTGCGCCGGCTCCAGCGCGGGAATGATGCCCTCCAGACGGGTCAGCAGCTTGAACGCCTCCAGCGCCTCGTTGTCGGTGATCGGCACGTAATTGACGCGTCCCGTCTCCTTCAGCCAGGAATGCTCGGGACCGATGCCGGGATAGTCGAGGCCGGCGGAAATCGAGTGTCCCTCGAGGATCTGGCCATCGTCGTCCTGCAGCAGATAGGTGCGGTTGCCATGCAGGACGCCCGGCTTGCCGGCGTTGAGCGAGGCGCAGTGCTCATTCCCCTCCAGGCCGTGGCCGCCCGCCTCGACGCCCCAGATCTCCACCCCCGTGTCGTCCAGGAAGGGATGGAACAGGCCGATGGCGTTGGACCCGCCGCCCACCGCGGCGACGATGGCGTCGGGAAGCCGTCCCTCGGCCGCCATGATCTGCTCGCGCGTCTCCGTTCCGATCACCGACTGGAAGTCGCGCACCATCTCCGGATAGGGATGCGGGCCCGCCGCCGTGCCGATGAGGTAATAGGTGTCGGCGACATTGGTCACCCAGTCGCGCAGCGCCTCGTTCATGGCGTCCTTGAGCGTACCGGCCCCCGCCGTCACCGGCACGACCTCCGCGCCCAGCAGCTTCATGCGGAAGACATTGGGCGCCTGGCGCTCCACGTCGGTCGCGCCCATGTAGACCACGCAGGGCAGGCCGAACCGCGCGCAGACGGTCGCCGTGGCGACTCCGTGCTGGCCGGCGCCGGTCTCGGCAATGATCCGCGTCTTGCCCATGCGCATGGCCAGGAGGATCTGGCCGAGGCAGTTGTTGATCTTGTGGCTGCCCGTGTGGTTCAGCTCGTCACGCTTGAAGTAGACCTTGGCGCCGCCGAGCTCCTGGGTCAGCCTTTCGGCAAAATAGAGCGGCGAGGGCCGGCCGGTGTAATGGGCGTTGAGCTGGTCGATCTCGCCCTGGAAGGCCGGGTCCGCCTTGGCGTCCTCATAGGCCTTTTCCAGGTCCAGGATCAGCGGCATCAGCGTCTCGGCAACGTAGCGGCCGCCGAAAATGCCGAAATGACCGCGCTCGTCCGGGCCGGTGCGGTAGCTGTTCGCCTTCGCCGTGCTGCCGATCGTCATCCTGTCCGTCCCTTCTGGGCGGTCCCTGCCGCCTGATGTTCCATGTCCTGCGCGGCCCGCGCGGCCGCCACGAACTCCCGGATCCGGCCCGCGTCCTTGACGCCCCGCGCACGCTCGACTCCGGAGGAGACGTCGACATCGCGCAGGCCGCTCGTTTTCAGCGCAAGCCCGACGGACGCCGCGTCGAGACCACCCGAAAGCATGAGCGGAACCCCGAGGTCAAGGCCCGCGAGCAGCCGCCAGTCAAAGCTTACCCCGTTGCCGCCGGGAATGTCGGACCCTTTCGGCGGCCTGGCGTCGAAGAGAAGCCGGTCGACCACGGCCGCATAGGGCGTCGCGCGGGCAATGTCCTCCGGCTCCGAGATGCCCAGCGCCTTCATCACCTTCACTCCGAAGCGCGCCTTCAGCCCGGCGCAACGCTCCAGGCTCTCGCTCCCGTGAAGCTGGAGCCAGTCGGGCCGCACCCGCTCCATGATGGCGGAAACCGTCGCGTCGTCCGCGTTGACGGTCAGCGCGACGATCTCCGGGCGCGGGGGGCCAAAGGCGCGGATGCGCGCGGCAAGATCGGCGGCCCGCTCCAGATCCACATGACGCGGGCTCTTTTCGAAGAAGACGAGCCCGATCATGTCGGCGCCGGCGTCGAGCGCGGCCACCAGCGTTTCCGGTTCCGACAGACCGCAGATCTTGACCAGACCGTTCATCCGCCCCGCCTCACGTCACGTTGTAGGCGGCGATCGCCGCCATGTTGACGATGTCGCTGTCCTTGGCGCCGATGGGCAGGATCTGCACCGCCTTGTCGAGGCCGACGAGCAGGGGACCGATCACGGTCGAGCCGCCCAGTTCCTGCAGCATCTTGGTGGAGATGGAGGCCGAGTGGAACGCCGGCATGACCAGCACATTGGCCGGTCCCGTCAGGCGGCAGAACGGATAGGCCGCCATCTTGTCCATGTTCAGCGCCACGTCCGCGCCCATCTCGCCGTCGTACTCGAAGTCGACGCGGCGCCGGTCGAGGATCTTCACCGCCTCGATGACCTTCTCCGAACGCTCGCTCCTGGGATGGCCGAAGGTGGAATAGGCGAGCATGGCGACGCGCGGCTCGTAGCCAAGCCGCCGCGCCACATGGGCCGCCTCCTCGGCGATGTCGGCAAGCTCCTCCGAGGTAGGCATGTCGATCACCGCCGTGTCGGCGACAAGCACGGTGCGTCCACGGCAAAGCGCCAGCGACACGCCGATGACCCGGTGGCCGGGCTTGGTGTCGACCACGTTGCGCACCGTGTCGAGGGCGACGGAATAATTGCGCGTCAGGCCGGTCACCATGGCGTCGGCATCGCCGCGCGCCACCATGATCGCGCCCCAGTAGTTGCGGTCGTTGTTCACCAGCCGCTGGCAGTCGCGGAAGAGATAGCCGCGCCGCTGCAGGCGGGAGTACAGGAAGTCGGCATAATCCGCGTTGCGGGTGGAAAGGCGCGCGTTGAGAATGCGGATCCCGCCACGCTCCAGGTCGATGCCGGCGGCATGGGCGACCTCGCGCACCTCATCCTCGCGGCCGATCAGGATCGCCTCGCCCAGCCCCTGGTTGACGAAGCTCGCCGCCGCGCGGATCACCGGCTCCTCCTCGCCTTCCGCGAAGACCACGCGCTTGGGCTGCTGGCGCACCTTGGAGAAGATGCGCTGCAACGTGCCGGCCACCGGATCGCGGCGGGCGGACAGCTGCTCGCGGTAGCGGTCCATGTCGACAATGGGCCGGCGGGCGACGCCGGTTTCCATCGCCGCCTGGGCCACCGCCGGCGGAATGGTGGAGATCAGGCGCGGATCGAAGGGCACCGGGATGATGTACTCGGGACCGAACTTCGGACGCGATCCGCGATAGGCGGCGGCGACCTCGTCCGGCACTTCCTCGCGGGCAAGCTCGGCCAGCGCGCGGGCGCAGGCGATCTTCATCGCGTCGTTGATCTCGGTCGCCTGCACGTCGAGCGCGCCACGGAAGATGTAGGGAAAGCCGAGGACGTTGTTGACCTGGTTGGGATAGTCGGAGCGGCCCGTGGCGACGATGGCGTCGTCGCGGATGCCGTGGGCCTCCTCCGGTGTGATCTCCGGATCCGGGTTGGCCATGGCGAAGATGACCGGGTTCGGCGCCATCACCTTCAGCATGTCCTCGGTAAGCGCGCCCTTGACCGACACGCCGAGGAAGACGTCGGCTCCCTTGAGCGCGTCATAGAGGCTGCGGGCGTCCGTCTCCACCGCGTGGGCGGACTTCCACTGGTTCATGCCCTCGGCGCGGCCCTTGTAGATCACGCCCTTGGTGTCGCACAGGATGACGTTGTCGTGGGGAACGCCCAGCGCCTTGGCGAGCTCGATGCAGGCGATGCCGGCGGCGCCGGCGCCGTTGCACACGATGCGGGTGTCCTTGATGTCGCGCCCGGTCAGGTGCAGCGCGTTGATCAAGCCCGCCACCGCGATAATCGCCGTGCCGTGCTGGTCGTCGTGGAAGACGGGGATGTCCATCAGCTCGCGCAGGCGCTGCTCGATGATGAAGCAGTCCGGCGCCTTGATGTCCTCGAGGTTGATGCCGCCGAACGACGGGCCGAGGTAGCGCACGGAGTTGACGAAGGCGTCGACGTCCTCGGTGTCGACCTCGAGGTCGATGGAATCCACGTCGGCGAAGCGCTTGAACAGGACGGCCTTGCCTTCCATCACCGGCTTGGAGGCGAGCGCGCCGAGATTGCCGAGCCCCAGGATCGCGGTGCCGTTGGAGATCACGCCGACCAGATTGCCGCGCGTGGTGTAATCGAAGGCAAGGGTCGGGTCCTCGGCGATGGCACGCACGGGAACGGCAACGCCCGGCGAATACGCCAGCGACAGGTCACGTTGGGTCGCCATGGGCTTGGTGGGGGAGATCTCCAGCTTGCCGGGCCGTCCCTGCTGATGGAACTGCAGCGCCTCCTGCTCCGTGAAACTGACGCTGCTCTTGCCCGATTTGTCCGTCACCGGCATGTCGCTCCCTTCCCGTGTGGTCTTGCCGCCGACCGCCGGCGGAGGGAGACCTTATCCCCGGAAAATTCAGGCCTCAAGCCGGGTTCCGGACCTCGGGCACCGGAAAGACGGGCACAAGTTTGATAGAAGGGCCGCAGCGGGCGGCTCCCGCCGCCTCCCCCGATTTCGCGCAACGCCAATTTGATCTAGGGTCAGCCCCCATGGCCGAGACACTCGAAACCCCGGAGACGGCGCCCGCAGCCGCACCCGCCAACGCGGAACGCACGCCCTCCGGCGCGGTGCCTTCCGTGCCGGACACCTCCGGCATGACGCCGATGATGGCGCAATACATCGAGATCAAGACGGCCAATCCCGATTGCCTGCTGTTCTACCGCATGGGCGATTTCTACGAGCTGTTCTTCCAGGACGCGGAAGACGCCTCGCGGGCGCTGGGCATCACGCTGACCAAGCGCGGCAAGCACCTGGGCGAGGACATCCCCATGTGCGGCGTGCCGGTCCATGCCGCCGACGACTACCTGCAGAAGCTCATCGCGCTGGGGTTCCGGGTCGCCGTGTGCGAGCAGACGGAAGATCCGGCTGAGGCGAAGAAGCGCGGCTCCAAGTCGGTCGTGCGCCGCGAGGTCGTGCGTCTCGTCACGCCCGGCACGCTCACGGAGGAGCGGCTGCTGGAGGCGGCGCGCAACAACTACCTGCTGGCGCTTCACAGGGCACGCGGCGGATCGCTGGAGGGCGAGGAGACCTTCGCGCTCGCCTTCGTGGACATTTCCACCGGCGCCTTTCGCGTCTCGTCCAGCGAAAGCGCGCGCCTGGCCGCCGACATCGCCCGCATCGACCCGCGCGAGATCGTCGTCTCGGACCGGCTGCTCGAGGAACCGGCCCTTCGCGCGGTGCTGGAGGACACCGGCGCGTCGCTGTCGCCCGTGCCGCGCAGCCTTTTCGACGGTGCCACGGCGGCGGACCGGCTGGCGCGCTATTTCGGCGTGCAGACGGCGGACGCCTTCGGCAGTTTCTCGCGCGCGGAACTGACGGCCGCGGCCGGCGCGCTCGCCTATGTGGAACGCACCCAGTATGGCGACCGCCCGCCGCTCGACCCGCCGCGCCCCGAGGGCGAGGGCGCGCGGATGCTCATCGATCCGGCGACCCGGGCCAACCTGGAGCTCATGCGCACCCTGTCGGGCGAACGCTCCGGGTCGCTTCTCTCCGTCATCGACCGCACCGTGTCGGGCGCGGGGTCGCGTCTTCTCGCGAGCCGGCTGGCCAGTCCGCTCACCGACGTGGACGAAATCCGGGAGCGCGCCGATGCGGTCGAGCGGCTTCATGGCGACACCTATCTGCGCGAGCGGCTGCGGGACCGTCTGAAGGCGCTGCCCGACATGGCCCGCGCGCTGTCGCGTCTCGTCATGGCGCGCGGTGGTCCGCGCGATCTGGCCGCCCTCGCCGAGGGGCTTTCGGCGGCACGCGACATCGCCGGCCTGTTCGAGACCCCGGACGGGGAGGGGCCCGAGCTTGCCCGTGCGCTCCGGGCGATCGCGGCGTCGCCGGCGGCCCTGCACGACAGGCTCGCCTCGGCGCTTGACGAGGACCTGCCGCTTCTCGCGCGCGACGGCGGCTTCGTGGCGGAAGGCTATCTGCCGGATCTCGACGAGGCGCGCCGCCTGCGCGACGACAGCCGCAAGGTGATCGCGCGGATGCAGGGCGCGCTCATCGAGGAATTCGGCGTGCGCGCGCTGAAGATCAAGCACAACAACGTGCTCGGCTGGTTCATCGAGGTGCCGGCGGCCCATGCGGACAAGCTGTCAGCGGATCCGGGGCGCTTCATCCACCGCCAGACCATGGCGGGCGCGATGCGGTTCACCACGCCGGATCTCGCCGATCTGGAAAGCCGCATCGCCAATGCAGCCGGACGGGCTCTGGCGCTGGAACTGGAACTCTTCGCCGAGCTATCGCGCGAGGTGGAAGCGGCGTCCGGCGCCATCAAGGCGGTCGCCGACGGGCTTGCCGTGCTCGACGTTGCCGCGAGCCTCGCCCATCTGGCAGATGCGGACAATCACGCCCGGCCGGTGGTCGACGACAGTCTCGCCTTCGAGATCCGGGGCGGGCGTCATCCGGTCGTCGAGGCGGCGCTGAAGCGCGAGGGCGGCGACGGCTTCGTCGCCAATGACGCCGACCTCGGACCGCAGGCGTCCGGCGAGGGGGGCGACGCGGGCCGCATCTGGCTCATCACCGGTCCCAACATGGCCGGCAAGTCGACCTTCCTGCGCCAGAACGCACTCATCGCGATCCTGGCCCAGACCGGCGCCTTCGTGCCGGCCGAACATGCGCATATCGGCGTGGTGGACCGGCTGTTTTCCCGCGTGGGAGCCGCCGACGACCTGGCGCGCGGCCGCTCCACCTTCATGGTGGAGATGGTCGAAACGGCGGCGATCCTCAATCAGGCCGGCCCGCGCTCGCTGGTGATCCTGGACGAGATCGGGCGCGGCACCTCCACCTTCGACGGGTTGTCCATCGCCTGGGCGGCGATCGAGCACCTGCACGAGGTCAATCGCTCGCGGGCGCTCTTCGCCACCCACTATCACGAACTCACGGCACTTTCCGCGCGCTTGGCGCGCCTTGCCAACGCGACCGTGCGCGTCACCGAATGGCAGGGCGACGTCGTCTTCCTGCACGAGATCGTGGCGGGCGCGGCCGACCGTTCCTACGGTATCCAGGTGGCGAAACTCGCCGGGCTGCCCCCGGCGGTGATCGAGCGGGCCCGGGCAGTTCTCGACCAGCTCGAGGAACAGGACCGGCGCAAGCCGGCCGAGCAGCTCATCGACGACCTGCCGCTTTTCGCGGCGCTGCAGCCCGCCACCGCCCCGCGACACGCTCCGGCCGCCGCCGGTCCGCACCCGCTTGTCGAGGCACTTGCGGGCATCGATCCGGACGACATGACCCCGCGCGACGCGCTCGAGGCGCTTTACCGGCTGAAACAAGCCTCCCGCGAGGCGGACTGAGACCGCTCCAAACGGACCACCGCTTAGGTCCCTCCGGGGGCGGTGGCGGGAGGGCGGTGGCCTGCGAAAACCGGGCGGGCATTGGGAGAGATGTCCAGCGCGTGGGGCGTGCATTCTTCTCCGTCGTCACCCCGGGCAAGGGCCAGGGGCCCGCGACCCGGGGCCTATTGGCACCCCGGACCTGACTTGTTTGACATCCGGGCGTGCGGCGAGGTGGATTGGGCCCCGGTTCTCCGCTGCGCTGCGTCCGGGGTGACGGCTGTGGGAAGGCGATGGCCGGGTGCGACGGCGGGATAGGTGGCCTGGTCCACGAGCGGTGGAGAGGACGAATGCCGCGCGCCGCACACTCCTGTCATCCCTGCGAAAGCAGGGACCCAGTACCCCCCGATGGGGGTGGGGCACGCCGGTAGAGCCCAACTTCATGGCCAATCGATATTCTTTCGCCATCCGGAAACCGGGCGAGCATCGGGAGGTGTCCCGTTCTCGCAAATCGGGTGGTGAAGCGCGCCGCGCGTGCGGTAGGCTCGGGTCACGATCAAGGACCTTTGAGCCATGCTGGAAGACACGACCCTCCCCGACCTTGCGCCCGACACGGGATCCGGCGATCCCGAGCAGGGCACGCGCGACTACGAGACCGTGCGCCGCACCCTGCGCGCCATCACGGAGCGCTGGCGCGACCAGCCGGCGCTCGAGGATCTGGCGCGCGAGGCGGGTGTGCAGCCGATCCAGCTTCAGCGCGTGTTCTCGCGCTGGGCCGGCATCACGCCCAAGCAGTTTCTCCAGGCGATCACCCTGGATCATGCCCGCGACCTCTTGCGGCGTTCGGCAACCGTGCTCGACACCACCTACGAGCTCGGCCTGTCCGGCCCGGCGCGCCTGCATGATCTCTTCGTCACCCATGAGGCGATGACACCGGGCGTCTACCGCGCGGGCGGCGAGGGCGTGACGATCTCATGGGGTTTCCACCCCTCGCCCTTCGGCAAGGCGCTCGTCATGGCGACACCCCACGGCCTGGCGGGACTGGCCTTTGCCGATCCGGGCGAGGAACGCGCCGCGCTCGACGACATGATGGGCCGCTGGCCCCGCGCCTCCTATGTGGAGGACCGGGAGGCAACCGCCCCGATTGCCGGACGCATCTTCGATCCCGCGCGCTGGTCGGAGGAGACACCGCTGCGCGTGGTGCTGATCGGAACGGACTTCGAGATCCGGGTCTGGGAAACGCTCCTGCGCATTCCGCTCGGCGCGGCAACCACCTATGCGACGATTGCCGACCGTCTCGGCAAGCCGAAAGCCGCGCGCGCGGTGGGCCGCGCCGTGGGGCGCAATCCGATCTCCTTCGTCGTACCCTGTCACCGGGTGCTGGGGTCGAACGGCAAGCTGTGCGGCTACCATTGGGGACTGACGCGCAAGCGCGCGATCCTCGGCTGGGAGGCGGGGCTTTCGGAGCCGGTGCTCTCCGCGGTGAAGCGGGGATAGGAAAATCGCGGCAGAGGCCGGTCTGCCCGGTCGCCGCCCTCTCACCACCGTCACCCCGGACGTAGCGCAGCGGAGATCCGGGGTCCAATCCACCTCTCGGCGGGACAGGACCGCAACGCCGGGCAGGTCCTCGCCGCACACCCGGATGCCAAACAAGTCAGGTCCAAGTTGCCAATAGGCCCCGGGTCGCGGGCCCCTGGCCCTTGCCCGGGGTGACGACGGAGGAGAATGCACGCCCCACGCGCTGAACGTCTCACCCAATGCCCGCCCTCCCACCACCGTCACCCCGGACGCAGCGCAGCGGAGATCCGGGGTCCAATCCACCTCTCGGCGGGACAGGACCGCAACGCCGGCAAGGACGATAGACGCGTCTTGCTTCGGTCAAAAAGCCGCGCCACTCTCCTTCCCATTGCGGAACCATCAAGGGGATCTGGGGTGAGAGCTGCGGCAGTCGCACGGGACATCGAGGGTGCGGGGATCAACGCACCCAATGCAGGACCGGCAGCACGAGGGAGCATGATCCGACGGCGCGGCAACCGGAGGGCAGGCATCGCCATTGCGGCACTTCTGGCGTTTATGGGCACCGGCATGGCCCGCGCCGAGACCCGCATCGTCTCGGTGAAAAGCGACAAGGACACCCTCGGCATCACCTCGGTCAGCGCGGGTGGCGCGGCACTGAAGGCCGTGGGCAAGTCCGACACCAGCCTCTTCGTCGAGGCGGGCACGGCGGACGCGCCCTTCGCCTGCGACCAGACACTCACCATCACACTGTCCGACAAGCGCCGGCTGACACGCGACTACGACCTTTGCGCGCTCGGCTACACGGTCACGGTCGAAACGCAGGCCGCGCGTGCGCCGGAACCGGAGAAGCCCGCGCGGACGGCAAGCGCCGAAACGTCCTCCTCCGGGCGCATCGAACGCAAGCTCGTCATGATCCAGACCAGCGACGACACGGCGATCCGGGACGTGGAGATCGACGGATCGCCGGTGCAGGTGCGCCGCCGGGCGCAGGCCCGCGTCTTCATCGAGGTGTCGGGCAATGCCGACAACGACGGCCAGATCGATTGCCGCCGCGACATGCGGCTCGTGCTCGCCGACGGCCGCATCCTGGAGGACGAGGTCGACATCTGCGGCGACTGGAAAGTGACCATGGACGCCAGCGCCACCGCGCGGCGCGCGGCGGGCGCAAACCGAAACGTGCGCCAGGCCGTCCCGAGCGGATCGGGACCGAGGGCACCCCAGCGCTCCGGCGGCGTGCGCCCCGCCGACGTGACGGGAAACGACACAAGCTCCGATGGCCTGCGCGGCAGCCGCGAGGATGCGGAAAGATCCGCCTCGCGCGACGGTGAGCCGGCAAACGAACAGGCTGCGGCGGGCAATGCCGCCGAATCCGCGACTGCGCCGGACGCCGGCATCGCCCTCATCGACGACAAGAGCTGGACCTCCGCCCCCGACGGGGCGGAAGGCTGGCGCCTCGTCTATGGCGTGCCGGAGACGGACGACGAGGCATTCGTCGCCGCCTGTCGCACCGGCGCGGACACGATCACCCTGCGGCTTCCCGGCATCGCCGCCGGTCTTGCGGAAGGGCAGGCAATCCCGGTGACGCTTGCCGCGCGTGACGTGCGCAAGAATTTCACGGCACGCGGATCCGCTCCCGGCGGCGAGACCGGACAGTCCGATCCCGTGATCGAACTCTCCGCGGCCGACCCCGTCTGGGAGGCGCTCGCGCGCGGCCAGGACCTTTCCATCGCCGTCGAGGGAACATGGCGGGCACGCCTGTCGCTGTCGGGAAGTGCCGCGCCGGTGCGCCGCTTCCGCGATGCCTGCTCCTCCGCCCCGCCGCAGCAGGTGGCACGCGCGCCCGTTGCCGGTGCGACGTCGCGCGCGCCCGGCCGCGGCGATCCCGCCTGCGGTGACGAGGGGTTCATCTCCTCCATGCCCAGCGACCGGCCCGGCCGGATCATCCTCGAGAACGACCGCAACCGTCCGGTCATGGTCTACTGGATCGACTTTGACGGATTGCGCCAGTTCCAGGCCCGTGTTCCGCCCGGCGGACGCATGGTCCAGCGCACGCTCGCGGGTCACCCCTGGCTCGTCGCCGCGCCGAACGGGCGCTGCCTGGCGATCTACACGGCGCGCGCCGGAGACCGGAACGTGCGCGTGGCGCCCGGACGTCCTCCTGCGCTCGCGGCTCCCGCACCCGAGCCCGGCTGGGCCCCGCCGCCGGGACCGCCCGCCGGGGGAGACTTCGTGAATTTCTCCTATGACTGCGACAATGGCCGCGCCCTCGACGTGACCATCGACAACGACCGCCGGGTCGCGATCGTGAGCGAGAGCGGGCGCGCGCCGGTAACGCTGCCGGACGTCTCGCGCGGCGCGGATTTCTCGTATGTCGGACGGGGATACGGACTGTACGGCGACGGGCGCAACGTGACCTGGGAACGCCCCGGCGCGCGCGCCACCTACTGCCGGCTGTTCTGAGGGCGGAGCGGCCGGTTCAGCCGGTCGGGCTGAGCTCGCCGAAGGGCGGGCCACCGGCGCGCGCCGTCGCGAGCGCCTTTCCGAAGGCACCGGCGAAGCTCGTGCGGTCGGCCGGGTTGAGAAAGGCGCCGACGACCACCGACTGTCCCCGCGCGCTCAGCGTGATGCGCACCACGCCCTCGTCCTCTTCCTCGGCAAGATGCAGGCGGGCCCAGAACGGATTGAAGCTGTAGTGGCGCTCGCGCCCCTGCGCGCTCACCTGGCGCACAAGCACCTGGGTGCGCGAGACGATCACCTCCTCGAAGGCGCGCGCGGCCATGTAGTTCCAGCGGAAGGCAAGCCAGACGACCAGAACGTCGATGCCGAGAAACGCGAAGACCGGCCATGCCCCCATGGACAGGAACATGAGACCGTTGACCAGGCATGTCCCCGCGACGATCAGCATCAGCACCCGGAAACCGCCGGGGCCGAGGGACCGGTAGGGAGTCAGGAGCGCCTGAAAGAACGGCGCGTCCGGATCGGTTTTCGGATTGTCGCTCGTCATCGGGACACAGTATAGAGAGCCCATGAGCGACGACCAGACGGAATCGGGAAAAACACGCACACGACCCGCGCCGGCACGGCGGTCGGCGACCGCGTCGAAGCGGGCGCGCAAGGCGGCTCCCGCACGCAGACGCTCGCGCTACACGCGTGACGAAATCCACGCGATCTTCGCCCGGTTCCGCGCCGCCGATCCCGAGCCGAAGGGCGAACTTTTTCACGTCAACGCCTATACGCTGCTCGTGGCCGTCGCCCTGTCCGCGCAGGCGACCGATGTCGGCGTCAACAAGGCGACCCGGCCGCTGTTCGCCGAGGTCGACACGCCGCAGAAGATGGTCGAGCTTGGCGAGGACCGGCTGCGCGAGGCGATCAAGACCATCGGCCTCTACCGCAACAAGGCGAAGAACGTGATCGCCCTGTCGCAGATCCTGATCGACCGTTTCAACGGCGAGGTTCCGCAGGATCGCGAAGCGCTGGAGACGCTGCCGGGCGTCGGACGCAAGACCGCCAACGTCGTGCTCAACATCGCCTTCGGCCAGCCGACCATCGCGGTCGACACCCATCTTTTCCGCCTCGGCAACCGGATCGGGCTCGCGCCGGGAAAGACCCCGCTGGAAGTGGAGCTGGCGCTCGAGCGGATCGTGCCGGACGAATTCCTGCGCCATGCCCACCACTGGCTGATCCTGCATGGCCGCTACATCTGCAAGGCCCGCAAGCCGGAATGCGAGAAGTGCCTCATCAGCGATCTTTGCAAGAGTCCGGAGAACCGGACACGGGTGAGCGTGCGCGCTTCCACCGGCTAGCGGGCTGCTCCGCAAGCGGGGCGCGTCACGTCAATTTCGCAAGAAATCGACTCATTTTTACGTCTATTTTCGCTGAAAACTGCCGGAACGAGGCAGGCTGCACGCGGCGCGTCAGTCCTTGCGGCGCAGGCGCACCACCACATCGACCCGCACGATCTCCATGCCCTCGGGGGCCTCGGGCAGGCGTGCCATGGAGACGCCCGAACCGGGGATATCGACCACCTTGTTCTCTTCCTCGATGAAGAAGTGATGATGGTCGTCGGTGTTGGTGTCGAAATAGGTCTTGGTGCCCTCGACCGCGACCTCACGCAGGAGGCCGGCCTCGGTGAACTGGTGCAGCGTGTTGTAGACGGTGGCCAGCGACACGGCGACGTCGGCGGCTTCCGCCTCCTCGTGCAGGAGCTCGGCGGACACATGCCGGTTGCCGCGCGAATACAGGATCTCGGCCAGCGCGACGCGTTGCCGCGTCGGGCGCAGACCCGCAATCCGCAACATGTCCTGAACCTTGCGCTGTTCCTGCCGTTCCGTCACGCCAGCTCCTTTACCGGGTTTGGTCGTTGCCAGATTTCGTCATTCCACTACCGACCGCCACCGCGCGCCTTTCCCGCCCGACCGGGGCAGGGACGCACCGGTGGCGTTTGCGCGCAACTGCACATCGGCTGATTTCTGCCATAAGCAGGGCCTGTCACGCAAGCCCGGGCAGTTCCTTATGCCGCGCCCACCGCCCTCGCGAAGACGGCGGAACACCGTCTCGTCCTCCCGAAACTCCGCCTCTCGCGGCGGCGGCAACCGCCACGCATCGTCTGCGGGAGGCCCGCCCCGGGATCTTTCGCGTTGCCGAAACAGGACTTTTCGCCCCCGCGTCGAGGCGGACCCGACGGCAGCATGGCGACGAAATAGCCCGTCCCCCAAAAAGCAGGCGGGCTTTCGAAGAGAAAGTGCCTATGTTAGTAAGCGCATCGGAAACAGACTTCGGCACCGGGCGGACCCTTCCGGCCCGACGTGAACCGGGGCAGTCACACCTTGCGGGAAACGAACCACGTGCGTCAATCGAGCTACTCCTACGAAGACCTTCTGGCCTGCGGGCGCGGCGAGCTTTTCGGATCGGGCAATGCCCAGCTTCCGCTTCCGCCCATGCTCATGTTCGACCGGATCACCGAGATTTCGGAAGACGGCGGCGAGCACGGCCTCGGCTGCGTGCGGGCCGAGCTCGACATCAAGAAGGACCTGTGGTTCTTCCCCTGCCACTTCCACGGCGACCCGGTGATGCCGGGCTGCCTCGGCCTCGACGCCCTCTGGCAGATGACCGGTTTCTTCCTCGGCTGGCTCGGCGAGCCGGGCAAGGGCCGCGCCATCTCCACCGGCGAGATCAAGTTCTCCAAGATGGTGACGCCGGACGTGAAGCTCGTCGAGTACGGCGTCGACATCAAGAAGCTGCGCCGCGGCCGGCTGGTGCTTGGCATCGCCGACGGCTGGCTCAAGGCCGATGGCGAAAAGATCTACCAGGCGAAGGACCTGAGGGTCGGCCTGTTCCAGGCCTGACACGGGTTGACGGCAATGCCGAAGGCACCGGCGCGCGATCATCGCGATTGATCGCCTGAACGTTGGTGCCTATGTGGATGGGACACAGTCCCGCAGCTTGCAGGACGGCGCGGGCCACCGCCCGCGCGGGATCTTGACACCGAACGGCGCCGAGAGCGTCGAGCGAACCTATACGGGAGACCGCGATGAGGCGGGTGGTAATCACCGGACTGGGCATCATTTCGTCGATCGGAAATTCGGCGCAGGAAGTCCTTGAGAGCCTGCGCGAAGGAAAGTCCGGCATTTCCGCGGCCCCCGACTATGTGGAACACGGCTTCCGCAGTCAGGTGCACGGCATGCCCAAAATCGACCTGGCGGCCGAAATCGACAAGCGCCAGCTTCGCTTCATGGGCGACGGCGCGGCCTACAACTATCTCGCCATGCAGCAGGCGATCGCCGACAGCGGGCTTGAGGACGGCGACGTCTCCAACCCGCGCACGGGCATCGTCATGGGCTCCGGCGGACCGTCGACCAAGAACCTCTTCCAGGCGCACAAGACGGTGATCGAAAAGGGCTCCCCGAAGCGGATGGGCCCGTTCATGGTCACGCGCGGCATGAGTTCGACGAACTCGGCCTGCCTGGCAACGCCCTTCAAGATCAAGGGCATCAACTATTCCATCACCTCCGCCTGCTCGACGTCGGCCCACTGCATCGGGTCGGGAACCGAGCAGATCCAGTGGGGCAAGCAGGACATCGTCTTCGCGGGCGGCGGCGAGGAGCTCGACTGGACGCTCTCCTGCCTGTTCGACGCGATGGGCGCCATGTCCTCCAAGTACAACGACACGCCGACCACGGCCTCGCGTGCCTATGACGCGACCCGCGACGGCTTCGTGATCGCGGGCGGCGGCGGCGTGGTGGTGCTTGAGGAGCTCGAGCACGCCAAGGCGCGCGGCGCCAAGATCTACGCCGAAGTGACGGGCTATGCGGCCAACTCCGACGGCTACGACATGGTCGCGCCGTCGGGCGAGGGCGGCGAGCGCTGCATGCGTCTGGCGATCGAGACACTCGGCGACCGCAAGGTCAACTACGTCAACACCCACGGCACCTCGACCCCGGTCGGCGACGTCGGCGAAATCGAGGCGATCCGTCGCGTGTTCGGCGACGACCAGCCGATTGCCTCCTCGACGAAGTCGCTCACCGGCCACAGCCTCGGGGCGACCGGCGTGCATGAGGCGATCTACTGCCTGCTGATGCTGCAGAACGACTTCATCACGGCATCCGCCAACATCACCGAACTCGACCCGGCGCTCAGCCCGGACGAGATCGCGATGCAACGGATCGACAATGCCGGGCTCGATACGGTGCTTTCCAACAGTTTCGGTTTCGGAGGCACCAACGCCTCCCTCGCGCTGTCGCGCTATCACGGCTGAGGGGGCCAGAATGTCGGGATTGATGAAAGGCAAACGCGGCCTCGTCATGGGCGTCGCGAATGATCACTCCATCGCCTGGGGGATCGCGCGCACGCTGGCCGAACATGGTGCCGAGCTTGCCTTCACCTATCAGGGCGAGGCCTTCGGACGCCGCGTGAAGCCGCTTGCCGACAGTGTCGGAGCCGAGCTTCTGCTGCCCTGCGACGTGGAGGACATCTCCACGGTCGACCAGGTCTTCGCGACGCTGAAGGAAAAGTGGGGCTCGATCGACTTTCTCGTTCACGCCGTCGCCTTCTCGGACAAGTCCGAGCTGCGCGGCCGCTACGCCGACACGACGCGCGAGAACTTCATACGCACCATGGTGATTTCCTGCTTCTCCTTCACGGAGATCGCCAAGCGCGCCGCGGACCTCATGAACGAGGGCGGCTCGATGGTGACACTCACCTACGGCGGCGCCCGCGTCATGCCGAACTACAACGTGATGGGCGTGGCCAAGGCGGCGCTGGAGTCCTCCGTGCGCTATCTCGCCATGGATTTCGGACTTCAGAACGTGCGGGTGAACGCGATTTCGGCCGGCCCGGTGCGCACGCTCGCGGGTTCCGGCGTGTCCGATGCCCGGATGATGTTCAACTACCAGAAGCAGCACTCGCCGCTGGGCCGTACGGTCACCATCGACGAGGTTGGCGGATCGGCGCTCTATCTGCTTTCGGAGCTGTCCAGCGGCGTCACCGGCGAGATCCACTTCGTCGACAGCGGCTACAACACCGTCTCCATGCCGCGCCTGCAGGCCCTGAAGGCCCAGGAAGCACAGGCCCGCGCCGTCGGCGACGAAGCCTGAGCGGACCAGCCGCATTTCCCCTCACGGGGACATGACGCAAAAAACCCCCGCCGGATCCCGGACGGGGGTTTTTCATGGCCGCAACCGGTCCGGCGCCACGCGCTGCATGATCAGTCGAAGGTTTCATCCGGGTAGACGCCGAACAGGCGGGTCTGGTCGATATAGCCCTCGAAGCCCTTGCCGGACACGTGGCACCAGCCCTCGGAGCATTCCTCGACGCGGGCCAGGACGTTGGGTCCCAGTTCGGCGGTCACCCGCGCGTCCGAGCGCGCCTCGACGCGCAGGGGCGTCGTCCCTTCCTTCTCCCAAGGGGTCACCAGCGCCGTGCGCTGGCCGGTGAGAAGCGAATGCAACACCCAGCCCTCCGAGCCTTCCCAGTCGCGGATGCGACGCCAGTTGCCATATTCCTGTACGATCTCGACGGGAAGCCCCGCCCGCACGAAGGTCCAGCCGATACGGTGATCCTGGCTCGGTCCGACACGCACATTGATGCGGTTGGACTTCAGGCTCACGAAACGGGGAACGGGAAAACCGCTGGGGCCGGTGACCGTCGCCTGGGCATGAGCCGGCGCCGTGCCCGGCCCGGCAAGAGGCGCCAGCGCGAGGAGAAGGGCAAGCGCGGCGGACAGGACCGCCACCCGGCGGGCAAAACGGGTGGCCTTGGCTCCGGGGCGACGCGACATTCCTGGTCTTCCTTCCTTCTGGAGCGGTCTCGAGACAGTGGCGGCGCAAGGCGACCGCGACAGGTTCACCCAAACAGCGACAATCGCACGATTTGATGGCGGACCCTCATGTGGTCCCGCCAATCGCTTCGGCAATTCGCCGCAGACGGCGCCAGGGTTGGAAACAATCGCAGCCCATCCCTTGTTTTGACCCGGCCATCTGGTAATGAGGACGGGTCCGCAGCGTTGTCGGGACTGGAGACGGCGCAGTTTGGATCAGGCAGGGTTAACGGGTCCTCAACGCGGACGGGGGGGATGTTCGCAAAAGGCACCGATACCCACAGGCGAGACATCAAGGGCTGACACAAGCAAGCCGAAGTGCGGAAGGCGAGGAGCATGTCGAAAAAGAAGCCGCTGGTCGTCGTGACACGCAAACTGCCGGATGTGGTCGAGACGCGCATGCGCGAGCTGTTCGAGACCCGTCTGAACGAGAATGACCGCCCGCTCAGCCAGGCCGAGCTGGTCGAGGCGATGAAGACCGCCGACGTGGTGGTGCCCACGGTCACGGACCGCATCGACTCCGCCGTTCTCTCCCAGGCCGGCCCGAACCTGAAACTGATCGCCAACTTCGGCAATGGCGTCGACAACATCGACGTCGTCACCGCCAACAATCGCGGCATCACGGTCACCAACACGCCGGGCGTTCTCACCGAAGACACCGCCGACATGACCATGGCGCTGATCCTTGGCGTGCCCCGCCGCATCGCCGAGGGCATCAAGGTCATCGAAAACGGCGACTGGGGCGGCTGGTCGCCAACCTGGATGCTCGGCCACCGGATCTGGGGCAAGCGCCTCGGGATCGTCGGCATGGGCCGTATCGGCCAGGCGGTCGCCCGCCGCGCCAAGGCATTCGGCATGTCGATCCACTATCACAACCGGCGCAGGGTGCCGGAAACGGTGGAAGAGTCGCTCGAGGCCACCTACTGGGACAGCCTCGACCAGATGCTGGCGCGCATGGACGTCGTGTCCATCCACTGCCCGCACACGCCGGCGACCTATCACCTGCTTTCCGCCCGCCGGCTCAAGCTGATGAAGGCGAACGCCTATCTGGTGAACACCGCGCGTGGCGAGGTCATCGACGAGGCCGCGCTCATCCGCCAGCTCGACGAGGGACACATGGCCGGCGCCGGACTGGACGTCTTCGAGCACGAGCCGGCCGTGAACCCCAAGCTTGTCGCCTCCGACAAGGTGGTGCTGCTGCCGCACATGGGATCCGCCACCGTCGAGGGGCGCGTGGACATGGGCGAGAAGGTCATCATCAACATCAAGACCTTCATGGACGGTCACCGACCGCCGGATCGCGTCCTGCCGTCAATGCTCTGAAACCCTGTCGGTTTCCCTCGATTCGGCAGCGAAACCGATCATCGAATGCATGAACGCCCCGGCCTGGAAAGGACCGGGGCGTTTTCGTCCCAGGTATCGGAACTCGGATTCGGCTGCGGAACGATCCTGCCTCAGTCGTCGCCCTCGGCAGTGACGCTGACCTCGTAGGACTGCCAAAGAGCCGCCTCACCCATGCCGGCGACAAAGGCCCGGTGACGCTCCAGAACCACCTCGTCGATGCGCGGCGGCAGCGGGGCCGGCCGTGGCGGCAAGGCCTTGCGACGCACGCCCTGCATCGCCTCAAGGGGATCGTCTTCCTCCTCGACCGCGAAGGCGAGGCCGACCTGCTTTCCGCCGATCAGCTCGAGATAGACCTCGGCGAGGATCTCGCTGTCGAGGAGGGCGCCGTGCTTGGTGCGCCGCGAGTTGTCGATGCCGTAGCGCGAGCACAGCGCATCCAGCGAGGCAGGTGAGCCCGGGTGTTTCTTGCGGGCGATGGCAAGCGTGTCGAGAACCTGCTCGTTCGGGATCGGCCCGAGGCCGACGCGCGAAAGCTCCATGTTGATGAAGCCCATGTCGAAGCTGGCGTTGTGGATCACCAGCACCGCGTCATCGACAAACTCCAGAAACTCCTGCGCCACCTCGGCGAACTTCGGCTTGTCGGACAGGAATTCCTCCGACAGGCCGTGCACGTTGAACGCCTCGATGGGCACGTCGCGCTCGGGGTTCAGGTAGACGTGATAAGTCCGCCCCGTCGGCACGTGGTTGATCAGTTCGACGCCGCCGATCTCGACAAGACGGTCGCCATTTCGCGGATCAAGGCCTGTGGTCTCGGTGTCGAAGGCGATCTCGCGGGCCATCGGAAGGCTCCATGGGGTCTGGTGGTGGCGGGTTCAAATGCCTCGGGCGGCGCAGTGTCGGGGTCACGGGAGGGCATGGCAAGCACGCGCGGGCTAGTGCCCGGATGCCGTGACCCTCAGGTGCCGGTTTTCCCCGCTTTACCCGCTCAGGCGAGGCCGGCGAGGGCGCGAAGAATGCTCGCCACGGACCGGCGGGCATGTTCCAGTCCATGACCCGTATCGATGAGGAAGTGCGCCAGCCTGCGCTTTTCCTCATCCGCCATCTGGCGATCACGGATCTTCTCGAAGGTCGCCTCGTCCATGCCCGGCCGCGCCAGGACGCGCTCGCGCTGGACCCGAGAAGACGCGGTGACGACGACGCAGGCATCGACACGCCCCTGCGCGCCGGTTTCGAACAACAGCGGAATATCGAGAACGGCGATGCGCGCGTCACTGTCACGGGCCCGATCGATGAAGGCCTGTTCGCGCGCCCTGACCAGCGGGTGCACGATCGCCTCGAGACGCTTCATGGCCTCACCATCGCCAAGCACGGCCGCGCCAAGCTTCTTGCGGTCCACGGCACCTTCGGCGGTGGTTCCGGGAAAGGCCTCCTCGATCAGGGGAACCGCCTCGGCGCGATAAAGGGCATGAACGGAGGCGTCCGCGTCATAGACGGCACAACCCGCCGCGGCGAACATCTTCGCCGTGGTCGACTTTCCCATGCCGATGGAACCGGTGAGACCGACAAGGATCACGAGCCCGCTCCAAGATCCGCGAGCAGGGCGGCACGAAGCTCGTCCGTCACCCTGGGACGCACGCCGAACCAGCGCTCGAAACCGGGCACGGCCTGGTGCAGCAGCATGCCCAGCCCGTCGACCGCACGAAGCCCCCTGGCCCTGGCATCCGCCAGAAGCGGCGTTTCCAGCGGCACATAGACGATGTCGTTGACGATGGCGGTTTCCGGCAGGCGGGACAGGGAAAGATCGAGCGCAGGCTGTCCAGCCATACCAAGCGAGGTGGTGTTCACCAGAAGATCCGTTTCCCCCAGGATCTCCCCAAGATCGTCCCAGTCGCGGGCAACCGAGTCGGCTCCGAAACGGGCGCAGAGATCTTCGGCCTTGGATTTCGTGCGATTGACGACACTTACCTTCTTCACACCCCGGGACAGGAGCGCCCAGATGACCGCCCGCGCCGCGCCGCCCGCGCCCAGCACAACGGCGTGACGCACCTCGCCGTCCCAGCCCGGCACCTCCTGATCGAGATTTCCGAGGAACCCGAGACCGTCCGTGTTGGAGCCGAGAACGCGCCCGTCCGCATCGAGCGAGATGGTGTTCACCGCGCCCATGACCCGCGCCGCATCGTCGAGCTCGTCGCAGGCCGCCGCCGCCGCTTCCTTGTTGGGCACGGTCACGTTGCAGCCGGAAAGCCCGTGGGCCGCGATATCGCGGTAAAAGGCGGGTGCATCCTCCGGCTTCACCTCGACGCGGTCATAGGTGCCATCGATGCCATGAAGCGCCAGCCAGTGCCGGTGAATGACCGGCGAACGGGAATGGGCAACGGGACAGCCGGTGATGGCGACGCGCCTGGTCATGCCTCGATCTCTCCCGTCTCGCGCAGCTTGGCCAGAAGCGGGAGAAGCGGCAGGCCGAGCACCGTGAAATAGTCCCCCTCGATCCGCTCGAAGAGCTGAATGCCCGGTCCCTCGAGCTGATAGGCGCCGACGCTGGAAAGGATCTCCTCGCCGGCCTTCGCCAGGTAGTGACCGACAAACTCCGGACCGAAGTCGCGCATGGTCAGGCGCACGGTGCCCACATGGGTCCACAGCGTCTCGCCACCACGTGCCAGCGTCACGGCGGAATGCAGCTCGTGTCGCTTGCCGGACATGACGAGAAGCTGGCGGCGCGCCGCTTCCATGTCGGCGGGCTTGGTCAGCCGTTCACCCTCGAACTCGAGCACCTGATCGGCCCCGATCACCAGATCTCCCGGACGGCGCGCGCTGACATCGGATGCCTTTGCCTCCGCAAGCACCCTGGCGATGTCTTCCGGCGACACGCCCGCCTTGAGCAGCGGTTCCTCGACCGCACGCTCGTCGATGGAAGACGGATCCCTGGTGAAGGCGAGACCTGCATTTCCAAGAAGCTCGGCGCGGATGCGGCTTCCGCTGGCAAGGACGAGTTCGGACATGAAACGGTTCCCGGCACATGTGGACAAGGCGTGGGCGAAATGTGGGCGGAGACGGAACGCGCCCGCCTCAGGCGGGAGTATCAGTCCGCAATGCTCTTGACCAGAGCCGCCTTGTGCGCCCGGTAGAACGAGAGGATTTCCGCCGCCGTTTCCTCGATGGAACGGCGGGTGACGTCGATCACCGGCCAGCCGTTCTCGGCGCAGAGCTTCCGCGTGGTCGCAATCTCGCGGGCGATCATGCGCCTGTCGACATAGGTCTCGTTGCCGAAACCGCCCGCGTTCAGCGACAGGATGCGGTTCTGACGCACCTGCTGGATGCGCTCCACCGAGGCGATCACCGCCACGACCATGGCCTTGCGGACCCGGAAGAGCTGCGGGGGAAGCGGCAGGTCGGGAACGATGGGGATGTTGGCGGCCTTGATGCCGCGATTGGCAAGATAGATGCAGGTCGGCGTCTTCGACGTACGGCTCACGCCCAGGAGCACGACCTCGGCCTCGTCGAGATCGTTCGGGATCTGGCCGTCATCATGAAGCATGGTGAAATTGAGCGCCTCGATGCGATCGAAATACTCCGCGTCGAGCTGGTGCTGGCCGCCGGCACGGCCGGTGACCCGCACATTGAGATAGGACTGAAAGACGGAGAACACCGGCGAGAGAATGTTCACGCAGGGCACCCCCTGCTGACGGGCCGCCTGCTCCAGACGTTCTACTAGCTCCGTGTCCACCAGCGTATAGAGCACGATCCCCGGCGCATGTTCGATCTCGGCGATCACGTCGTCGAGCTGACGGGAACTGCGCACCAGCGGATAGACATGCTCGATGGATTGCACGTCGTCGTATTGCGCCGACGCCGCCCGGGCCACCGTCATCAGCGTCTCGCCGGTGGAGTCCGAAACCAGATGCAGGTGGAAGAAGTTACGGGTCTTTCCCAAGCTGTTATCCCCTCGTCACACGGAAGATGTTCAAAAGACTCATAAATCCGGGCCGGCGGGCAACCCGCCCCAAAACAATGCCCGAAGCGGAAAATCTATCAACACCGCACAACGTGCCGCGAGACGGATCCGAAAGCATCCGGATGAAGGTGGATAACCGGGTTGTTCCTGGCTCGTCCCCAGAAAGCGCAAAGCCGCCTTAAAAGTTAACAAAGGGTTAACATTTTCACAACGCACTGTCCTGGAACGCGAATTTAGAACCGTCCAAGGCTGTGCGGCAATACGTCTGAGGGAAAGCCCTCGACAATGCGCAAACGAATGAGTCATGTGGACCAACTTCGACAACCGGTAATCCCGGCTACTCAGTGGCAATCAAAAACAACAGAATCCTTTTCAAGGATTCTCTTTTTAATTTTTGGGAGGGCTGTTCGTGACCGACACGAGTGAGCGTCGCGTGATGCGGGTACTCGCTGGAGAGCGTCTCTGGCCTCCTCCCGTCTGGATGATGCGTCAGGCGGGCCGGTACCTTCCTGAGTACCGCCAGACACGTTTAAGTAAGGTTAATTTTCTGGAATTCTGCTACGACACCGATCTGGCGGTCGAGGTCACGCTGCAGCCGATCCGGCGTTTCGGCTTTGACGCGGCAATCCTGTTCTCCGACATTTTCGTCGTTCCCGACGCGCTTGGGTATCCCGTGCGCTTCGAGGAAGGACGTGGTCCGGTTCTCGAGCCCCTCAAGGCATCTCTTGTCGATGCCCTCGACGATGACATGGCGGAACGTCACCTCGACCCGGTGATCGAAACCGTGCGCAGACTGCGCGCGGAACTGCCGCACGAGACGACCCTTCTGGGCTTCTGCGGCGCTCCGTGGACGGTCGCATGCTACTCCGTGGCGGGACACACGACGCAGGATCAGACCGCCGCGCGGGTGGGCGCCTATCGCGATCCGGCCCTGATGCAATCCTTCATCGACAGGCTTGTGACGGCCTCGATCCGCTATCTGGTGCGTCAGCTTCGCGCCGGTGCCGATGCCGTGCAGATTTTCGACACCTGGGCAGGTGTTCTCGACGATGCCGGCTTCGAGCGCTGGTCGATCGCGCCGACGAAAGCGATCGTGGACGGCGTGCGCGCCGAAATACCCGATGCCTGCATCATCGGCTTTCCGAAAGCCTCCGCGGCACGGATCAAGGACTATGTCGCCCGCACCGGCGTCACGGCCATCGGCCTCGACTGGACGGTGCCCGCGTCACTTGCCCGCGAGATCCAGGACATCGTGCCGGTTCAGGGCAATCTCGATCCCATGCGGCTCGTTGCGGGCGGCGATGCGCTCAAGGAGGGCGTGGCGAATGTGCTGGCGACGCTCGGTGACGGACCGCTCGTGTTCAATCTCGGGCATGGCGTCACGCCGGACGCGGATCCGGAAAACGTTGCGCGGATGATCGAGATGGTTCGCGCGACACCGGATCCGAAAGGCTGAGGCAATGCTTTACTTGTGGCTGAAGGCCTTTCACATCATGTCCGTCATCGCCTGGATGGCAGCCATGTTCTATCTGCCGCGCCTTTTCGTCTATCACGCGCAAGTGCCCGTCGGCAGCGAGCAGAGCGAGCTCTTCAAGGTCATGGAACGTCGCCTGCTCAAGGCGATCATGACGCCGGCCATGATCGCGAGCTGGGTGTTCGGCCTGTGGCTGGCCATCGAGATCGGGGCATTCTCCGACGGATGGTTCCATGCCAAGCTCATGCTCGTTCTCGTCATGAGCGGTGTGCACGGGTACCTGGCGAAATGCACCAGGTCCTTCGCGACGGACGCGAACACGAAGGGGCATCGGCACTACCGGATCGTCAATGAGATCCCCACGGTGCTGATGATCGGCATCGTGCTTCTGGTCGTTCTCAAGCCCTTCTGAGGCGAGGTCGTGGTCTCGCATCTCAGGTGACGCAGGGTTTTCGAGAGCTTGTACGTGGAAAACCGTGTACGACCTTTGACGGATGCGTCAATTGGCGCTTGCTCTTGCCGTCTTAAAAATGTAAATTCGCTCAACCTCGCAACTGCGGGCATGGTGTCAGGCTTCAAATTGGGAAGCCAGTTGATGCCAGACCGGACCAAAGGCCCGGTTCCCGCCCCGCAGACAATCCCTTCTTCCTTCCGTATTCCGTAGCCTGGTGATCCACCCGGGCCGGTCAACGCAAACATCCCTCTAACAGAAGACCTTCCATTGCCCATGCGGGAAATGAAACTCTCAGATCTCAAGATCAAGACCCCGACCGAGCTTCTTGCCTTTGCCGAAGAGCACCAGGTCGAAAACGCGAGCACGATGCGCAAGCAGGAGCTGATGTTCGCGATCCTCAAGCAGCTCGCTGCCCAGGACATCGACATCATCGGCGAAGGCGTCGTGGAGGTTCTCCAGGACGGCTTCGGGTTCCTGCGGTCTCCGGACGCGAATTACCTGCCGGGTCCGGATGACATCTACATCTCGCCCTCCCAGATCCGCCGCTTTTCGCTGCGCACGGGTGACACGGTCGAAGGCGAGATCCGCAGTCCCAAGGAAGGGGAGCGTTATTTCGCGCTCCTGAAGGTCAACAAGATCAATTTCGAGGATCCGGAGAACGCCCGTCACAAGGTGCATTTCGACAACCTCACGCCGCTCTATCCCGATGAGCGGCTGAAGATGGAAGTCGAAACGCCGACAGGCGGCAAGGATTACTCGGCCCGGGTCATCGATCTCGTGGCGCCGCTCGGCAAGGGTCAGCGCGGTCTCATCACCGCGCCGCCGAGGACCGGTAAGACGGTGTTTCTCCAGAACATCGCGAAGTCGATCACCGAAAACCACCCCGAGTGCTATCTCATCGTCCTGCTGATTGACGAGCGCCCGGAAGAAGTCACGGACATGCAGCGCACGGTGAACGGCGAGGTCGTTTCCTCGACGTTCGACGAACCGGCGGTGCGGCACGTGCAGGTCGCCGAAATGGTGATCGAGAAGGCAAAGCGTCTGGTCGAGCACGGCCGTGACGTGGTCATCCTGCTGGATTCCATCACGCGCCTGGGTCGTGCCTACAACACCGTGGTTCCGTCCTCGGGCAAGGTGCTGACCGGTGGTGTCGATGCCAACGCCCTGCAGCGCCCGAAGCGCTTCTTCGGCGCGGCCCGAAACATCGAGGAGGGCGGCTCGCTGACGATCATCGCGACCGCGCTCATCGATACCGGCAGCCGCATGGACGAGGTGATCTTCGAGGAATTCAAGGGCACCGGCAATTCCGAGATCATTCTCGACCGCAAGATCTCCGACAAGCGCGTGTTCCCGGCCATCGATATCCAGAGGTCCGGCACCCGCAAGGAAGAGCTGCTTGTCGATCCGGTCAAGCTCAAGAAGACCTTCGTGCTGCGGCGTATCCTCAACCCCATGGGGACGGTGGACGCAATCGAGTTCCTGCTCGACAAGCTGCGCCAGACCAAGTCGAACGACGATTTCTTCGACAGCATGAACACCTGACCAGGACTCTCGCGAAGGCCAATGGCCTGCGCGGGACAATCGGGATTCACGTGAAACACCCGCACCGGAGACCGGTGCGGGTGTTTTTGTCTCGGGTGACTAACGCAGCGGTATGCCGCACCGACGTGTTTCACGTGAATCCGGTTCGATTCGGGTTCGGTCCGTAAAATCGTGGGGATCCGCGTCCGATACGCGCCTCTAGACAGGGAGAAAGACAGATGCCGCAGATCACGCTTGAAACCGACCGGCTTTTGGTCCGACCGTGGCGCGACGACGATCGCGAGCCCTTTGCCATCATGTGCGCCGACCCGGAGGTCATGCGCTATTTCCCGGCACCGCTGTCACGTAAAGAGAGTAACGATCTGATCGACCGGGCAATCGTGCGTGCGGAAGACGACGGCGTCTGCTTCCAGCCGGTGGAACGGTTGGAGGATGGGTGCTTTCTGGGGTTTGTCGGATTGAGCCGGCCTGCCTGGCAGGTTCCCGGTGCGCCTGGCTGCGTGGAGACCGGCTGGCGGCTTGCGCAAGCCGCATGGGGGCGGGGATATGCGAGCGAGGCGGCGCGGACGTGGTGTCGATTCGGTTTCGAAACACTCGGGCTTCAGGAAATCGTCTCTTTCACCACCGTTGCCAATGATCGATCACGGCGAGTGATGGAGCGACTGGGCATGACGCGCAATCCCGCCGACGACTTCGATCATCCGCTGATCGATGCGGACCACCCCCTGTCGCGGCACGTTCTGTATCGCCTTGCCAGGTCTTGAGGGGATCAGGCGGCTTCGCGAAGAGCCGCGAGCGCCGTGGCAATGTCGGTGGTATTGGTGAGCGGTGCACTGCATATGCCTTCACGACAAAGATAGAGGGTGGACTGTCCTCCGATCATGCCCTTGCCGGCACGCGGATCGGTGGCCGGCAGGTTCGCCCCCGCGGCAAGTGTCCATGTGACGATCGCGGGGTCGCCCTGCGCATAAAGCGCCTGGTCGAAGGCAGGGTCGCGGGCGCCGCTGCGCGTGATCACAAGAGCCAGGACTGCATTGTCACGCGTATCGATGGCGGACAGCAGGGATGCGGTGCCGAAGACGTTGGCGGCAATCTCGCCGGCAAAGGCGGTGAAGACCCGTTCCGCTCGGTCCCTGAAATCGGGATCGCCGGTCAGAAGCCATAGGCGAATTAGCGCCTCGGCCGCGACTCCGTTGGGGTTCGGCACGGCTTCGTCGAGGGGCGTGTAGGGTCTCACGATCACGTCGCGTGCATGTCGTGAACTCAGGTGGTAGCCGCCGTCCGGATGGGCGAAATCCTGCTCCAGCCGGTCGGCATGATCACGTGCCACGCCGAGCCAGCGTTCGGCTTCGTCGTCCGAGGGAGCGGTTTCCCCGAGCGCGAGCGCGGCGCGCATCAGCGAGGCGTGGTCGCTGGCAAACGCGGGGCGTGTTGCCCGGCCATCCCGCCAGGCGTGGGCAAGACCGTCTTCACCGTCCATGCGCTGTTCGATTGCCGCCCACGTGCGACGGGCGATGTCACGCCAGGATTCACGTGAAACAAGAAGCGCGGCTTCCGCGAGCGCCGTGACAAGGTATCCGTTCCAGTCGGCAAGCATCTTGTCGTCGCGGCCGGGCGCGATGCGCTGGGATCGTGCCTCGAGGAGGTCGTCGCGCCATTCGCGCAGGGTTTCCTCCTCCACCGCGTCCTCGATGTGGTCCACCGCCGAAAGCCTGTTGGGAATGTTGCGCCCCTCGAAGTTGCCGCCCGTGGTGATGTCATAGACCTGATTGAAGTGAATGGCTGCGTCGGGGCCGATGACCGAGACGATCTCGTCGGGTGTCCAGACGTAATAGCGTCCTTCCTCGCCCTCGCTGTCGGCATCCAGGCTTGCGGCGAACCCGCCGCCTTCCAGCTCCATCTCGCGCTGAAGAAAGGCGATCGTCTCTTCGAGTCGTTCGCGAAACAATTCCGCCTCGCGCGCCGGGGCGAGAGGGATCGCAAGGCGCAGCGCACGCAGATACTGCGCGTTGTCGTAGAGCATCTTCTCGAAGTGGGGGACGAGCCAGCGCTCGTCCACCGAATAGCGCGAAAGGCCACCGCCGATGTGATCGTAGATCCCGCCCTGGCTCATGGTTTCAAGGGTGAGCAGAAGGTGGTCCAGGGTCTGGGCGGAGACGGAACCCCGTCGGGAGGCGCGCCACAGGAGGTCCGTGACCGGAGCCTGGGGGAACTTGGGCGCGCCGCGAAGGCCACCGTGCACCGGGTCGAGAAGGCCTGCCAGACGGGTCGAGGCCGCGCCGACGATCTCCCCGGACACGCGGGTGTCGTGTGGAGCGGAGCGGGGAAGACGCGCCAGATGGGCCATGAGACCCTGGCGGTTTTCCTCGATTCGGCTCCGGTCCGACCTGTAGGCCCCGGCAACGGCCCTGAGCACGTCGACGAAGCCCGGCCGGCCCCAGCGGGGTTCCTTGGGAAAATAGGTGCCGCCCCAGAACGGTTCCGCGTCGCTCGTGAGGAACATCGTCAGCGGCCAGCCGCCCTGTTCGCCGAGCGCGTGAAGGGCGCTCATGTAGATCTGGTCGATGTCGGGACGTTCCTCCCGATCGACCTTGATGTTCACGAACAGCTCGTTCATGACGGCGGCGACGCCCTCGTCCTCGAAGCTTTCATGCGCCATGACGTGGCACCAGTGACAGGCGGCATATCCGACGGAGAGAAGGATCGGCTTGTCGCTGGCGCGCGCTTCCTCCAGCGCCTCGGTGCCCCAGGCCCGCCAGGCGACCGGGTTGTCCTTGTGCTGGAGCAGATACGGACTGGTGGCGTTGGCGAGACGGTTGTCGGTCATGGGGCATCCGGCTATGAGGGCGCGAGGAATGTCTTTCAGGAAAACATAGGTTCGCGCGTTCGCGAAGCCAGGGCTTTCGCGAAACGGGGGGGCGATGCTTCAGGATCAGGGGACCGGGACATGAGCGATACGATCTATGCCCTGTCGAGCGGGCCGGTGCCGGCGGGTGTCGCGGTCATCCGGATTTCCGGGCCCGCGACTGGATTCGTTCTCGAAACGATTGCGGGTCGCTGTCCGGCGCCGCGCAAGGCGGCCCTGTGCAGGCTTCGTGCTCCCGGCGGGGGAGACCTGCTCGATGTGGCCCTGGTGCTCTGGTTTCCCGCGCCGGCGAGCTTTACCGGCGAAGATGTTGCCGAACTGCATTGCCATGGTGGACGCGCCGTCGTTGCCGCCGTGCTGGAAACGCTGTCGACATTCGATGGCGTACGGCCGGCGGAGGCGGGGGAGTTCACAAGGCGGGCGTTCGACAACGATCGTCTCGACCTTCTCGAAGTGGAAGGGCTCGCGGACCTGATCGCGGCAGAGACGGAAGCGCAGCGAAGGCTTGCCATGTCGCAGGCGGGCGGTGCGCTGGGGGATCTCTACGATGACTGGCGGGCGCGTCTGACGAGGGCGCGTGCGATGATCGAGGCGGCATTCGACTTCGCCGATGAAGACGATGTGCCGGACGATGTGTCCGAGGGCATGTGGGCCGAGGTGGAGAGGCTTGCGGGTGAGATCGAGCGGCATCTCGATCGTTCCCGTGGGGCGGAGCGGCTGCGGGAAGGTCTGCAGGTGGTTCTGCTTGGCAAGCCCAACGCAGGCAAGTCCAGCCTTCTGAATGCGCTCGCCCGACGGGATGTGGCCATCGTCGCCGAGGAAGCCGGCACCACGCGAGACGTGATCGAGGTGCATCTGGATCTCGAAGGCGTGCCGCTCACCCTTGTCGACACGGCGGGTCTTCGCGAAACCGAAGGCGTGGTCGAGCGGGAGGGCATCCGCCGTGCCCTTGAACGGGCGGCGCGCGCCGATCTCGCGTTGTGGCTGACGGCGGCGGACGATGACCAGGATGCCGCATCGGCTCCCCCGGAAGCGGAGGCTGCCCGCGAGATCTGGCGCGTCCTGTCGAAGGTCGATCTCGGATCCGAGGGGACGGAGAACAATGAGCGTCCGTCCCGGCACCGTGTTTCGGTGACCACCGGCGAGGGCCTGAATGCCCTTGTCGCGGATCTTGCCCGGTTCGCCCGCGATGCGGCATCGGGTGTTGGAGATCTTGTCGCGAGCCGGGAACGCCACCGGGTTCATCTGGCGGCGGCGCTGGCCGCCATCGATGACGCACGACACGAGGCGCGTCCGCTGGAGCTCAGGGCGGAAGATCTGAGGCGTGCCTCGGATTCGCTCGGACGGATCGCGGGACGTACGGACGTCGAGGATTTGCTCGACGTTATTTTCGGCGAGTTTTGTATCGGAAAGTAAACGAGCGTTTCACGTGAAACAGCAGGAATCCGGGATCGATTCCTTCCCGTTATGAAGACTCCTCCGAAATGATGGTCGATATTGCCGGATTTCGGGGCTTTGGCACGGCTTCCGGCGTGCGACTCGGATCCGTTACGGTCAGGATAGGCTTCGTCTTCGCGCGTCAATTGGTGTATGGAAACCGGAACGGATGGCGGATAGCGCCCGGTTTTGGCGGGCCGCCCGGATGAACCAGACAGGATGAAAATGGTCGGGACGGAAGCGGAGCCGTCCGCGCCGCGCGGGTCGCGGTCGCAGGATGTCGGTTTTGACGTTGTGGTGATCGGTGGCGGGCACGCCGGCTGCGAGGCGGCAGCGGCGGCGGCGCGCACGGGCGCACGTACCGCTCTGGTCACGCATCGTTTCGACACCATCGGTCTCATGTCCTGCAATCCGGCCATCGGCGGGCTTGGCAAGGGGCACCTCGTTCGCGAGGTGGATGCGCTTGACGGACTGATGGGTCGGGTCGCGGATGCAGCCGGCATTCAGTTCAGGCTTCTCAACCGGCGCAAGGGGCCGGCGGTGCGCGGTCCGCGCGCGCAGGCCGACCGCAAGCTCTATCGCGCCGCCATGCAACAGGCGATCCGGGAGACCGAGGGGCTTGAGGTCATCGAAGGGGAGGCCGCCGAGCTTCTCGCGGACAAGGGCGCTGTGAGCGGCGTGATGCTCGCCGACGGGCAACGGCTGTCGGCGAGAGCCGTTGTCCTGACCACGGGGACCTTCCTGCGCGGTGTCATCCATATCGGTGACCGACGCATTCCGGCCGGCCGGGCCGACGAGGCGCCGGCGGTGCGGCTTGCGGAATCCCTGCTTGCCCATGGTTTCGACCTGGGACGCCTCAAGACCGGAACGCCGGCGCGGCTCGATGGCCGCACCATCGACTGGGCCGCGCTTCAGCAGCAGCCGGGCGATTCGGATCCGGAACCATTTTCGACGCTGACCTCAGCCATCACGGCACCGCAGATCGCCTGCGCGATCACCCGCACCACCGATCGCACCCACGAGATCATTCGGGAGAACCTGCATCGGTCGGCCATGTATGCGGGCCATATCAGCGGTCAGGGGCCGCGCTACTGTCCTTCGATCGAGGACAAGGTGGTGCGCTTCGGCGACCGCGACGGGCACCAGATCTTCCTTGAGCCGGAAGGTCTCGACGACGACACGGTCTATCCGAACGGGATTTCCACCTCGCTGCCCGAGGATGTTCAGCTTGCGTTCCTGAGGACCATCCCGGGCCTGGAAAAGGTCGAGGTGAAGCGTATCGGCTATGCCATCGAATATGATCACATCGACCCCCGGGAGCTGAACCGAACGCTCGAGACACGCCGGGTCGAGGGTCTCTATCTCGCCGGACAGATCAATGGCACCACCGGTTACGAGGAAGCCGCCGGGCAGGGACTGGTCGCGGGGCTCAACGCGGCACGAAAGGCGGGCGGGTCCTCCCCGGTGGTCTTCGGCCGTGACGAGGCGTATCTCGGTGTCATGATCGATGATCTGGTGACATGCGGGGTTTCTGAGCCCTATCGCATGTTTACCTCGCGCGCCGAGTACCGGCTGTCCCTGAGGGCGGACAATGCGGACCAGAGACTGACACGGCGCGGGCTGGAAGCCGGCTGCGTCGGCAGTGTGCGGGCGCAGCACTTTGCGGACAAGGCAGAGGCGCTGACGCACATTGAGGGCGTTTTGAAGGGTCTCACCGCCACGCCGGAGGAAGGGCGCCGGGCAGGGCTTCAGATCAATCAGGACGGTGTTCGCCGGTCCGCCTATGACCTGCTGTCCTACCCCGATATCGATCTGGCGGCGCTTGCCCGCCTGTGGCCCCTGGAGATCGGGGCGCTCGGTCCCGCGCATGCGGGCCAGGTTGCAATCGACGCCCTTTATGCGGTCTATCTCAAGCGGCAGAGCGCGGATATTTCGGCCTTGCGCAAGGATGAAGCCCTCGCGATCCCGCGCGATCTGGACTATGCGGCGATCCGGGGACTGTCCAACGAGGCGCGCCAGAAGCTCGAGCGCGTTCGCCCGGAGACGCTCGGGCAGGCCGGCCGCATCGACGGCGTGACGCCGGCGGCCCTGACCCTGCTGCTCTCGCATGTGCGTAAGAGCGGGGACGCCGCACATGCACGCGACAAGGAGAGCGCCGCATGAGCCGTCCCGCCGTCCTGCCCGTCACAGACGGACCCGAAGTGCTTCACGCTATGTGGTCCGTTTCACGTGAAACACTCGATCGCTTGACGATCTATGTAAATTTGCTTTTGCGCTGGCAGTCGGCCCAGAACCTGGTCGCGCCGTCCACTCTCGGCGAGGTCTGGCGACGTCATGTGGCCGACAGCTTCCAGGTTTCGGACTGCGCGCCGGATGCGCGGGTGTGGGCCGATTTCGGCAGCGGCGCGGGCTTTCCCGGCCTCGTGACGGCAATCCGGCTCATGGAGCGGGGCGGGGGACATGTGCACCTGGTCGAGAGCAACCAGCGCAAGGCGGCCTTTCTGCGCACCGTGATCCGCGAGACCGGATGTCCCGCCACCGTTCATGCCGAGCGCATCGAGACGGTGACGGCCCGGCTTCTGGATACGCCTGGAGACGACGGGCCCGTGACGGCGGTCTCGGCACGGGCCCTTGCCGATCTGAAGCAACTTTGCGCCTATGCGGCGCCGTTTTCCGCCACCGGAGCCTTGTGCATTTTCCACAAGGGAAGAAATTTCCGCGACGAGGTCGCGCAAGCGTCTCACCAATGGGATTTCGATCTGGTAGAAAAGGAAAGTCTCATCGATCCCGACAGCCGGATCCTCGTTCTCGGGCGGATCCGGCCCCGTCGCGTGGCAGGGAAAGGCTAGATCCGGATGAGAAATCTCCCGCAGTCCCCGCGCGTTCTGGCGCTGGCCAATCAGAAGGGCGGGGTCGGCAAGACCACGACCGCCATCAATCTCGGCACGGCGCTGGCCGCCATCGGCGAGCGCGTCCTCGTGATCGATCTCGATCCGCAGGGTAACGCCTCGACGGGGCTTGGCATCGACCGCCGTGATCGCGACCTGTCGACATATGACGTGTTGACCGGCGACTGTTCTCTTTCCGAAACGATCCGGGACACCGACGTGCCGCGCCTCTGGGTCGCGCCGTCCACCATGGATCTGCTCGGCGTCGAGCTGGAGATCGCACAGAGCTCCGACCGTGCGCACCGCATGCGCAGGGCGATCTCGGATCTGGCGGAGCAGGGGCGTTCCGAGGGAATGCCCGATTTCACCTATGTGCTGATCGACTGTCCGCCCTCGCTGAACCTTCTCACGATCAACGCGCTGTCGGCGTCCCATTCGATCCTGGTCCCCCTGCAGTGCGAGTTCTTCGCCCTGGAAGGTCTGAGCCAGCTTCTTTCGACGGTCGAGCAGGTGAAGGCGGCGCTCAATCCGGAGCTGTCCATCCATGGTATCGTGCTGACCATGTTCGACAGCCGAAACAATCTCTCCGCGCAGGTCGTGGCCGATGTGCGCGAGACGATGGGCGATGCGGTCTACGAGACGGTCATTCCGCGCAACGTGCGTGTCTCGGAGGCGCCGTCCTACGGAAAGCCCGCGTTGCTTTACGATCTCAAGTGTTCCGGCAGCCAGGCCTACCTGCGCCTTGCCTCGGAGATCATCCAGCGCGAACGCAACCTGCGTGGCGTCGCGGCCTGAGGCAGCAGGGAAGGCGTGGCTGATCGATTCGGCTGCGCAACGGCCAAAGTAACGAGTCATGCCGGACATGCGGAGGAAGCTCTCCGCGTCCGGCCTTTGGGAAGCGAGTGACGGTCAGATGGCAGATGAAGAGGGTGGCAAGAAGAAGCGGCTCGGTCGGGGTCTTGCGGCGCTGATCGGTGAAGTCGGCACGGAGCCGCCGTCCGACCCGCGCCCGCCGCGCGACACGCGCAAGGTTCCGATCGAGTTCCTGACCGCGAACCCCCGCAACCCGCGCAAGAGCTTCTCGGAAACCGATCTGGACGACCTGACGAGTTCGATCCGCGAGAAGGGGGTCGTGCAGCCGCTTCTCGTGCGGCCCGTGCCCAGCCGCGACAATGCCTATGAGATCATTGCCGGCGAACGGCGCTGGCGGGCGGCGCAGCGCGCGGGCCTGCACATGGTGCCGGTGGTCGTGCGCGAGGTCACGGACCAGGAAGCGCTCGAGCTGGCGATCATCGAGAACGTTCAGCGCGCGGATCTCAATCCCATCGAGGAAGGGCTTGGCTACGACCAGCTCGTGCAGGAGTTCTCCTACTCCCAGAGCGAACTGGCGAAGGTGATCGGCAAGAGCCGCAGCCATGTGGCCAACACCCTGCGGCTTCTGAAGCTGCCGAACTCGGTGAAGGATTATCTCGCCGAAGGGCTGCTGACCGCGGGCCACGCGCGCGCGCTCATCACCGCCGACGATCCCGCCGCGCTTGCCGAGCTGATCGTGGAAAAGGGCCTCAACGTGCGCGAGGCCGAAAAGCTCGCGCAGGATCCGAACGCCTTTTCCGCCAAGCAGAAGGCGCCCAAGCCGGAGAAGGATGCGGACACGCGGGCGCTGGAAAAGCGGCTTGCCGACAGTCTGGGGCTGAAGATCGCCATCGCCCACAAGCCCGAGAAGGGCACGGGCGAACTCAAGATCAAATACGCCTCGGTGGAACAGCTCGACGAGATCTGCCGCCTGCTGGGCGTTTCCGGCTAAACCCTGTCCCGAAGCCTGGACGGGAGCGGGGCGCGGCAATCGGTCGCGCCGGTGTGCTCCCGTCGATCAGTCGAGGTCGACAGCGGCGTCTTCTTCAAGCGCGCGTCTGAGCCTTGAAAAGGCGAGGCGGATGCGCGACTTGACGGTGCCAAGCGGCACGCCGGTCTCCTCCGCGATCTGGCTGTGGGAAAGTCCTGAAAAGAAGGCGCGGCGGATCAGGTCGGCCTGATCCTCGCGCAGGCTCTCGATGGCCAGGCGCACCCGATCCTCGCGGGTGCGCGCATCCATGCCCTCGTCGGGATGCTCGGCTGCGGCGGGGCGAAGCGAGGGATCTTCCGGATCGAGGGCGCCGGACTTGTCGCGGCGCAGGGAATCGATGCGGCGATTGCGGGCGATCCGAAAGAGCCAGGTTGCGACGGAGGCGCGGCTTGCATCGAAGAGCGCCGCCTTGCGCCACAGGGTGATCATGACCTCCTGGGCCAGTTCCTCGGCCTGGGCGGGATCCGAGCCGAGACGTACCAGATAGGCCTTCAGGCGGGGGGCGAAATGGTCGAAAAGCTCGGCGAAAGCGGAACGGTCGCGTGTTTCCGCGACCTTCCGGACGAGGTTCGAGAAATGTTCCGAGGAAGCACCCGCCACGTGACCTCACCACGATCGCCACACGGGTCTGGCATCCCGTTTGTCGAACCCGTCCAGCAATGACCAATGCCCCTTGTCTAGCAGGCTGACGCGGCTTTCGCGAGCCCCTGAAACCGCGCCGCCCGCCCGATGGCGGGGGTGTCACACTCTCGCCAGATTTCTGACGGCAGCGTGCCTGCACACATGGATCATCCTCCCGGGTTCCTGACGGCATCGCATCGATTTCGACTCGTTGCCGCTCATCAACCCTTTCGTAACTTGCGATGCAGTAACCTTAAGGCAAGGTGACGAAAGCGCATCGAATTCGATCCAAATCCGAATGTCAGCAGTAGCGGTTTAGGAAATGATGCAGGCACGAACGCTCATCCCGGCCTTTGTGGCAGTCGTCCTCACGGGCGCGTCGGCGCAGGCTCAGACGCCGACTCTCATCGGCGAGAACAACGATTGGCAGACGTATTCGTACGGCGGCGCCAAGGGCAAGGTGTGTTACGCCCTGTCGAAGCCGACCAAGCTCGCGCCGTCCGACCGGAACCATGGCGACGTCTTCTTCTTCGTCTCCAACCGGCCGGGCGAGAATGTGAACAATGAGCCCAGCGTGATCGTCGGCTATTCCTTCAAGGAACAGTCTTCGGTTTCCGTCGACGTCGACGGCAAGGGCTTCACCATGTTCACCAAGAACGACGGTGCATGGATGGCGAACCCGACCGAGGAGCGTCAGCTCGTTTCGGCCATGAAGGCCGGGCGGTCCATGACGGTGAACGGCGTGTCCTCGCGCGGCACGCAGACCTCCTACACGTTCTCGCTGTCCGGTGTGACAGCGGCCATCACCGCGGCCGACAAGGCCTGTCAGTAAGGTCAAGCGTGTGGTCTGGCCGGGCCTCGGGGCCCGGTTCGGGGCGCGCATGGACTTTCGACTGACGAGGGCTGTCGTTTCCCGCCGCGCGGGGGGCTCACAAACGCTTCCGGATCGGCTATAAGCTGATGCCGAGAGACAGGCGGCGCATGCGCGCCGCCTTTTGGTGTTTACCCGGGACCGGGTTTCCGGTCTCCAGCCGGTGACGGCGCGGGGCATCAGCGACGCCCGGCCGGGCCAGAGGGCCCGGGACCGCAGCTTTCTGGATCGCGACATGACTGTGACCTTGCTCGACGCAACGCCTGCGTCCGCCGCCGCGCCGGCGACCACTCCGGTTCCCGACAAGCCCAGCCTGATCGGGCTCGACCGCCAGGCCCTTGGCGAGGCCCTGGCGGGCATCGGCGTGCCCGAGCGCCAGATCCGGATGCGGGTCGGCCAGCTCTGGCATTGGCTCTATGTGCGCGGCGCCTCGGATTTCTCCGAGATGACCAATGTGTCCAAGGACCTGCGCGCCCAGCTCGACGCGGTCTTCACCATCGCACGGCCCGAGATGGTCTCGGAGATGATCTCGACGGACGGGACCCGCAAGTGGCTCTTCCGGTTCCCTCCGCGTGGCGCCGGACGTCCGGTGGAGATCGAAACCGTCTATATTCCCGAGGAAGGGCGCGGGACGCTCTGCGTCTCCTCCCAGGTCGGCTGCACGCTGACCTGCTCCTTCTGTCACACGGGCACGCAGCGCCTTGTGCGCAACCTGACGGCGGAAGAGATCCTGTCGCAGATCCTTGTGGCGCGCGATCGCCTGGGCGACTTCCCCAAGGGCGAGACACCCGCCGGCGCGGCTGTTCCCAGCGAGGGGCGTCTCGTCACCAACATCGTCATGATGGGCATGGGCGAGCCGCTCTACAATTTCGACGCCGTGAAGACGGCGCTGCTCATCGCTTCCGACGGCGACGGCCTGTCGCTGTCCAAGCGCCGGATCACGCTGTCGACCTCCGGCGTCGTGCCGATGATCGAGCGCACCGGATCCGAGATCGGCTGCATGCTTGCCATCTCGCTTCACGCGGTGCGTGACGAACTGCGCGACGAGCTGGTGCCGATCAACAAGAAGTGGAACCTCGCCGAGCTTCTCGAGGCCTGTCGCAACTATCCGGGCCTCAACAATGCACGGCGCATCACCTTCGAATACGTGATGCTGAAGGACGTGAACGACAGCCTTGCGGATGCGCGTGAACTGGTGCGCCTGCTCAAGGGCATTCCGGCGAAGATCAACCTGATCCCGTTCAATCCCTGGCCCGGATCGCCTTACGAGTGCTCGGACTGGGAGCAGATCGAGGCATTCGCCGAGGTGGTGAACCGGGCCGGCTATGCATCGCCGATCCGTACGCCGCGTGGCCGTGATATCTTCGCCGCCTGCGGCCAGCTCAAGTCCGAAACCGAGCGCCTCCGCGCCCGCGAGCGCGCCGCGCTCGAGGCATCGGCCGCCGGCCGGGCCTGAGCAGGAGACCGGCGCGCGATGGTGGACGGCGGGCGGCTTCTGGGCCAGGCGATACGGATCGTCTTCGCGCTTGTGTTCGCCTTCGTGGCGGCGGGGCTGTTTCTCGCGTTCGGTCTGTTCCGGGCACTCGATCCGGCAAACGATCCGGTGGGTGTTGGCGCGACGGCCGGGTTCGCGCTCGTCAGTTCTAGCGTGATTGGCGGCATCGCTTTCGTGCCGGCGCTGGTGGGAGTCGCGATTTCGGAGCTCTTCGCGTTGCGCGGCATCGTGTTTCATCTGGCCGTGGGCGGAGCGATCGGCGCGGCCGTCTGGATCGCCGGCGGTGACGGCGGTTCCACGCAGACCGGCGCTGCGGCACTCACGCCGGGCACCAGTGTTGCCGCCGCCGCCGGTTTCGTCGCCGGGTTCATGTATTGGCTGTTCGCGGGCCGTCAGGCGGGATGCTGGCGTGTCGGGCGGCAATCGGACGCGACCGATCGCGATGCCAGCGCGGGTCATTAACCGGCAAATTTCATTTTCATATCAATAGCATGAAGGTCACAGGCCCTGCCTGACCCGTGTCAGGCTGCCTTTGCCGAACGCCCCCGGAGCGCCTGGCGTGCCGCGTCCAGATGCTCGTCGCGCACATGGGTGCGGATGAGCGTCATGACGCCCATGAGCACCGTGGCGTCATCGGTGAAGCCGATGCCGACCAGCATGTCCGGGATCATGTCCATGGGCATGACGAAATAGGCAAGTGCGGCCAGGATGCCCCCGCGAACCCGGCGCGGGGTGGCAGGATCGAGCGCGCAATAATAGCCGGCGATAACGTCTTCCATGAAGGGAATCTGGCCGGCGGCACGGCGTGCGGCGTCGAAGATGCGCGCGCTGACTTTCGCCTCGCGCTCCTCCTCGGGACCGAGGAAATCGGTGTCGAAATTCTTGCCGAAACCGGTTTGCATGTCCTGTCCTCCCTTCGCGCAACCGGTCAACCGAAGTTGCCGGCCGTCTCGCCACGACGCGGATGGCCCTCCTGCCCCAGCGTCATAATGTGGGAAGTGTGGCATGGAATTGCAAAGCCGGAACGACAGAACGCCGCGGACAGGCCGCGGCGCTCGGTCGCATATGGTCATTTCCTGAAGGGGCAGGCGACCGGAAAGCCGCCGCGACCCGTCAGTGCCTGAAGTGGCGCATTCCGGTGAAGACCATGGCAAGGCCGGCCTCGTCGGCGGCGTCGATCACTTCCTGGTCGCGCATGGATCCTCCCGGCTGGATCACGGCCGTGGCACCGGCCTCGGCCGCGGCGAGAAGACCGTCCGCGAAGGGGAAGAAGGCATCGGATGCGACCACGGACCCGATGATCTTCGCCTCGGCCTCACCTGCCGTCTCGGCGGCGTCCTGCGCCTTGCGGGCCGCGATGCGCGAGCTGTCGACACGGCTCATCTGTCCGGCGCCGACGCCCACGGTGGCGCCGTCCTTCACATAGACGATGGCGTTGGACTTCACGTGCTTGGCGACGCGGAAGGCGAACTTGAGGTCCGCCAGTTCCCGGTCGCTCGGCTGGCGCTTCGTCACCACCTTGAGATCGAGGTCGTCGACGTTGCCCGTGTCGCGGTCCTGAACGAGCAGGCCGCCGGCGACCGACTTCACGATGCGTCCCGGCGCCCGGCTGTCGGCAAGTCCGCCGGTCACCAGAAGGCGCAGGTTCTTCTTGGCCGCGACGATGGCGATGGCCTCGTCGCTGGCATCCGGCGCGATGATCACCTCGGTGAAGATCTTGACGATCTCCGTCGCGGCTTCGGCGTCGAGCGGCTTGTTGAGGGCGACGATGCCGCCGAAGGCGGAGACGGGATCGCAGGCAAGGGCCTTCTCGTAGGCGTCCTTGAGGCTCGTGCCCGTCGCGACGCCACAGGGATTGGCGTGCTTGATGATCGCCACGGCGGAGGTCGTCGCGGGATCGAACTCGCTGACCAGCTCGAAGGCGGCGTCGGTGTCGTTGATGTTGTTGTAGGACAGCGCCTTGCCCTGGATCTGGCGGGCCGTGGCGACGCCGAACCGCTTCTCCGGCGTGGTGTAGAAGGCGGCCTGCTGGTGCGGATTCTCGCCGTAGCGCATGACGCTTTCCAGGGTGCCGCCGAAAGCGACATGGGCGGGCGCGGTCTCGCCGATCTCACCGGCGAACCAGTTGGACACCGCCGCGTCATAGGCGGCCGTGCGGGCGAAGGCCTTCTGGGCAAGCCGCTTGCGCAGCTCCAGCGGCACCTGGCCGTCGTTGGCTTCCAGAGCCTTGAGAACGGACGCGTAGTCGGCCGGATCGCTGACCATGGTGACATAGGCGTGGTTCTTGGCCGCCGCACGGGTCATTGCCGGCCCGCCGATGTCGACATTCTCGATGGCGAGCGCGAAGTCGGCGCCGGAGGCCACGGTTTCCTCGAAGGGGTAGAGATTGACGCAGACGAGATCGATGCCTTCGATGCCGTGCTCGCTCATGGCGGCGCGGTGTTCCTCGTCGTCACGGATCGCCAGAAGCCCGCCATGGACCGCCGGGTGCAGCGTCTTCACGCGTCCGTCCATGATCTCGGGAAACTCCGTGACCTCGGAGATGTCCATGACCTGAAGGCCCGCATCGGCGAGCGCCTTGCGCGTGCCGCCCGTGGAGACGAGTGTCACGCCACGCGCCGCGAGCGCCTTGGCGAAGTCGACCAGGCCGGTCTTGTCCGATACGGACAGGAGAGCGCGCCTGACGGGAACGAGATCGGGAACGGGAATGCGCTTTGACGCGACGGCCATGGGTCGGATCCTTCGGCTTTCGGCGGGGAGTTGGAGCCACGCCCTAGCACGAAGCGCGCCGAACCGGAAGCCGGACAATCAGCTTTCCGCTAAAGGTCCAGATCCTCGCTTGCCGGCCCGTCGCTCACCCGGCGGCGGGCAGTCTTTCCGGTGGCGGTGCGGCGAAGCTGCCAGGCGGCCTCGCGGCGGTGCGCAAGGCGGCCGTGAATGACGATCTGCTCCGTGCGCCGGTGGCCGTAAGTGTCGGAGAGGTAGATGGATTCCTCGATGGTCGTCTCGCAGCCCGGCGCGACGAACTCCCAGGCCTCGCCGTCGGGCGCCATGAGCAGGATGGCGGTCCCGGAGCGCACGGGGCTGGCCTTGATCGCCGGATGCAGGTGAAAGCGAATGGCGAAGGCGTCCTTGCGCGGTGTCTTGCCCGTCGGCATGAAACGGTCGATGCCATCGAGCACGGACCCGTCCCTGGAGAGCGTCAGGTCGCGCTGGTGCACCACGTGATGCGTGTCCTGGTAGCCGTTGTGGCTGGCGACGACGCGCAGTCCCCCCTCGCCTTCCTCGCGCTCGACGGGCACATGCGTCGGACCGGCCAGGATCGGCGAACCCAGCCAGCCGCCGTAGCTGGTGGCGGCCAGGAACCGTGCCGAGGACGTGTCGTTGAGGGTCGCCGTCGAATGGGCCGGGGTCGAGCGCGCAACGGTGCGCCATGCACCGCGTTCGGTGTTGGACACGCCGCAGTTGACGATGATGCGCGAGCGTCGCGACGAGAGTTCGAACGACAGGCAGCCCGCATGGGCGGACTGGCTGAGATCGACGGGAGGCGGACGCCCGGTCTCGAACAGAACCACGCTGTCGCCGGCGGAAATGCGCTGATAGCCCGAATGGGGCGCGTTGCCGGGAGGACTGCCGCGTGCGTCGTCATAGGCGAGAATGGTCGCCACCAGGTCCGCCGGCGTCGATCCCATGCCGTTGAAATGGGCGAAGGCGCCGTCCGTGTGCCGGAAGAAGCGCACCATCGGCATCATCCGGTCGATGGCCTGCATGACCGTCTGCGACGAGGGAAGGCCCTGTACGGTGAGGGCCTGGCGCACCGGAAGCAGGTCGACGAGGATGTCGAGAAGCGCGCCCGGATTGCGCGAGACGTGGCCTCCATCGGGCAGGATCTGGCGCGCGAGCTCCTGGTCGAGACGGCGCAGGCTCTGTCGGACGTAGCGCCCCTGCCCGGACATGGACACGGTGGCGGCGGCAACGGCGATGGCCGCGCCAAGGCGCGGCACCCCGTCCGGGGTCTCGTTGATGGTGCGACGCAGATACCGGACCTGGCGGGCAAGCGAGCGCAGGAACCGGCGATAGAACTCGCGGTCGCATCCGTCGAGGATCAGCGGTGACTGGGACAGCCAGGCCAGCACGCGCCGGGTGACCACGGTCTGGTCCCAGCCGATCTCGTGCCAGTATCCGCAATGGCGGATCCAGTCATCGACGAGCGCGCGCGCGTTCTGGCGGGCGACCACCGTCTCGGCCGCCTTGAGATGGCGCAGCCAGCCGAAGCCGTGCAGTGCCCGCGCCCAGTCGGCGGAGGGCGGGTCGATCTCGAACGGCGAGCGGCCGCGCGCTTCCGCGAGTTGCCCGGCGAACAGGAACCGTCCTGAATAGATGTCGGCAGCATTCGTACCGTCGGAGGTGCGAAGATCCTGCGGCGCGATAAGCAGGCGTTGCGGAGAACCGGAGAACGGACGCCAGCGAAACAGCGGTCCGCCATGCAACCACTTGAGGAAGGACTGCCAGGTCACTTGCGTTAGAAGACGCCAGACCCGTGCCCGCTCGGCGAAGGACGAAAGCGTCATCTGCGTCAAGGCCCCTCCCGAGTGGTTGTGGACAGTACCAGCACTGCCCGCAGAGTTTCCGTCATCAGGGTTAGCGATCCGTTACGCAAAATGACGAAATTCGATCTTTCAACGGCTTCGCTCCCGCGACGCAGCGGTCTCCTGCCTGCCAGTGGAGTCATGAGGTCGCGTGTCTGTTCAGGATGCGACGGGCTCGGCTGCGACGCGGCGCAGGCGCGCGGCGAAGAAACCGTCGAGACCGCCCTGCTCCGCCGGATCGTGGCCAAGCAGCGAGGGAAGCGTGCGCAGGTCGCCGTCCGGCGTGATGGCGCCCTCCAGACCGTCGAGCCCCGTCTCGCCCGCCTCGATGGGCTGGCGCGTGAAACCGCTGTTTTCGGCCAGGAAGGCGGCAACGACGGCCTCGCCCTCCTGCGGCTCCAGCGAACAGGTGCAATAGACGACGGTGCCGCCGGGCTTCAGCCATCCGGCCGCGCGGGCAAGGAGTTCGCCTTGCCGTGCGGCAAGGTCGGCCACATCCGCCTGTGTCCGGGTCCAGGCGACCTCCGGGTGGCGGCGGATCGTGCCGGTCGCCGAACACGGTGCGTCGAGAAGGATCGCATCGAAGCGCTTGCCCGGCGACGAGGTCAGCAGGTTGCCGGTGACGATCTCTGCTTCGAGGCCGAGGCGGGCGAGATTTTCCGACAGGCGGCGCAGCCGGCGTTCGGAGATGTCCATCGCCGTTACCTTCGCGCTGGCGGCGGCGAGCTGGGCGGTCTTGCCGCCGGGGGCCGCGCAAAGGTCCGCCACCGTCAGTCCGCAGACGTCGCCGAGCAGGCGCGCGGGGATGGAGGCGGCGGCGTCCTGGATCCACCAGGCGCCTTCGTCATAGCCGGCAAGCTGGTCGACCCGTCCCGCGCCATGGGGCAGGCGCAGGGTGGAGGGGCCCAGCCGGCGTGCGCCGAGGCGTTCGGCCCAGCCATCCGCATCCGCCTTGACGGTGATGTCCAGGTTGGGCTCGAAGCGATGCATCGCGGCGATCGCGTTGGCCGCTTCCTCGCCGAAGGCTCGCTGCCAGTTGGCGAAAAGCCACACGGGCGCGTCGCGCCAGGGCTCGGCCGTGCCGGCAAGCAGTTCCTCGCGTTCCTTCGACATGCGGCGCAGGACCGCGTTGACCATGCCCTTGTAGCGGTAGGAACGCTGGTCCGCCTCCGCAAGCGTCACGGCCAGTGACACGGCGGCCCGGTCGGGAACTTCGAGATGCAGGATCTGAGTGGCGCCTACGTGCAGGATGGCGCTGACAAGGCCGGATTTTTCCGGGACGGGTTTGTCGAGCAGCCGTTTCAGACAGGCCTCGATGCGTCCGCGATGGCGAAAGGCGCTGGCCAGGATGGCGCGCAGCAGGCCACGGTCGCGGGCATCGAGCGCACGAAGGTCGTCGCTGCCCGTGGTCTCGTCCAGTTCCTCGTCGAGGGTCCGCCGTCCCGACAGGACGCGGCCGAGGATTTCCACCGCCAGACGGCGGACCTCCAGCCCGGCGATACCCTCGGCGCGGGGGCGTTCGCGCCGTCCCTCGCCGCGCGCATCGTCGCCATGGTCCGTTTTCCGTCCATCCGGGCGTGCCGTGGGCCGGCGGTTCCCGTGTGGCCTTGCGGACTTGCGGGTGTCGGTGGGGCGATCCTTGTTCGGACTCAACGTCTGGCTCACTCGGCGTCTGGGAAAATGTCGGGATGTCTGCCCTGATCGCTCAGGCCCGCGGGGCGAACGCCCGGAGCGTCGAAGGCCGTGACCGGCGCAGCGGTCCGCCGGATGCGTCATCCAGCGCGTTCAGTGCGACGAACCCCGGCTTATGCACGCAGCCGCATGTCTTTCACAAGAAAAATCGCCCGATCGCCTCGCCGGTCGCGGTTTGGGGGCAGCGAACCACCGACCCCGCCGCCTTATCCCCAGGGGCCGCGCGGCCTTTGCGGAGAGGAGGTGCGGCGACCCCAGGGACCGGGAGGGTCGGTGCGCGGCCGCCGGGCCGGTTTGTCCGTCCGGTCGTCGAACCGTCCGCCACCCGAGGTGCCGTGCATGTTCGCGCCGGGGCCGGCAAGCTCCATGAGCGCGCGGATGCGGTTGTCCGTGTTCGGGTGGGTGGAGAAGAGATTGTCCATCTTCTCGCCCGACAGCGGATTGATGATGAACATGTGCGCGGTGGCCGGATTGCGCTCGGCATCCGGGTTGTGGATCCGCGCCGCGCCGCCGGCGATCTTCTGCAGTGCGGAGGCAAGCCACACGGGATTTCCGCAGATCGCGGCGCCTTCCCGGTCGGCGGCGTATTCGCGCGTGCGGCTGATCGCCATCTGCACCAGCATGGCGGCCAGCGGGGCGACGATCATGGCGAGCAGCACGCCGACGAAACCGAGCGGATTGTTGTTGTCGCGGTTGCCGCCGAAGAAGAAGGCGAAATTCGCCAGCATGGAGATCGCACCGGCGATGGTTGCCGTGATGGTCATGATGAGCGTGTCGTGATGCTTCACGTGGGCGAGCTCATGCGCCATGACCGCCGCGACTTCCTCGCGCGTCAGCGTGTTCAAGAGGCCCGTGGTGGCGGCAACGGCGGCGTTCTGCGGATTGCGTCCGGTGGCGAAGGCATTGGGCTGGGGATTGTCGATCAGGTAGACCTTCGGCATCGGCAGGTCGGCGTTTGCCGCAAGCTGGCGCACGATGTGGAAGAGCTCGGGCGCCTGGCGCTCGTCGGCTTCGACGGCATGGTGCATCCTGAGCACCATCTTGTCCGAGTTCCAGTAGCTGAAGACGTTCATCGCGCCTGCGATCACCAGCGCGATCACCATGCCGCTCTGACCGCCGATCATGAAGCCGAGCCCCATGAAGAGCGCCGTCATCGCGGCCAGGAGAAGAGCAGTGCGGAAGTAGTTCATCGTGATCCGTCTCGACGCGGTTGAAACGCGGGCGAGGCATGAGGCACTTTGCCGTTTCCTCGCGCCCGGGCAGACCTATATGTTGGGGCATCCCGCCGGCTTGCAAGAGCCGGCGCTTGCGGACGCGCGCAAGCACGCGGCCAGCGAAGACCACCACGCATCGAGGCAACAGGGGCAGTATCCATGACGGACCCGGATCGCAAGACCGGCAAGGAGGCGAATCAGGCGCCGGCCGCGCTCTACACCGAAACCGTGATCGAAACGCCGGACGAGCCCGTCCGCCGGCGGTTCGAGGACCTGCCGCCGGCTGCCCAGCGGGCGCTTCGCGAGGCGGAGACCCGGCGCCGGGAAATCGATGCGAAGGCGGAGAAGCTCCAGAAGGAGATCGACGGTCGCGGCGGACTGGAACCGACCCGCTACGAGGACTGGGAGGTCAAGGGCATCACCTCCGACTTCTGAACACGTGTCTCGCCGGAATGCGCTCATGCCGGCTTGGTTAATGAGCGATTTACCAGCAGCGGCTAGGCTTCGGACCGGAACGGGAACACATGCCGGACTCCAGCGGTCGCCCGCGCAAGGGTTTGCGCCTGGGCGAGCGGGAGATGGGCGCGTCCCCTTTCGAAAGCCTGCTGGAGATCATCGAAGCGCATGTCCGCCCTCGCCGAACAGACCCCGCCCGCCGCTGCCGCCCTGCCCTCGGCGAACCCGTTCGAGCGCCTTGCCGCGCTGATCGAGGGCATCGAGCCGGGTCGCGATCCGCTCATCATGACGATCGGCGAACCGCGTCACCCGTTCCCGGATTTTGTCGGGGACGTGCTCGCGGACAATCTCGCGGGCTTTTCGCGTTACCCCAATATTCGCGGGACGGATGCCTTCCGCGCCTCGGTCGGAGCCTGGCTCGACCGGCGGTACAATCTGGGCGGCACCCTTGACGCGACGCGCGGCGTGTTGCCGCTCAACGGCTCGCGCGAGGGGCTGACCTTCGCCGCGCTGGGTGTGCGCGACCATCTGGAAGCGGCCGGCCGCCGTTTCGGTCCCGGGCGACCCGCCGTGCTGATCCCCAATCCGTTCTATCAGAGCTATGCGGCGGCGGCCCATGTCGCGGGTGCCGACTTCGTGCCGCTCGACGCGACGCGCGAGACCGGCTTTCTGCCCGATCTGGATGCCCTGTCGCCGGAAGTGCTCGAGCGCATGGTTGCCATCTACTATGCCTCTCCCTCCAATCCGGAAGGCGCGGTCGCCGACATGGCGACGTGGCGGAAGCTGATCGGACTGGCGCGCAGGCACGACTTTTTCGTCGTCGCCGACGAGTGTTACTCGGAGATCTACCGCGACACACCGCCGCCGGGTGTTCTGGAGGCCGCCCGCGAGATGGGCGAAGGCTATGCCAACATCATCTCGATCAATTCGCTTTCGAAGCGCTCGAACCTCGCCGGCCTGCGCTGCGGCTTTGCCGCCGGCGACCCGGAATTCATGGTGCGCTGGGCGAAATTCCGGGGACTTGCCGCGCCGCAGGTGGCCATGCCGCTTCAGGCGGTGGCCGTTGCCGCCTTCGACGACGAACGGCACGTGGAGGACAACCGGCGGCTCTACAATGCAAAATTCGCCGCCGCCGAGCGCGTTCTGGCGCCGCTGTTTTCCGATGTGGTGCCGGATGCGGGGTTCTTCCTGTGGCTGGACGTGTCACGCTTCGGCGGCGGCATCGAGGTCGCGCGAAGGCTTTGGGCGGAAGCCGGCGTGAAGGTGCTGCCGGGCAGCTACCTTGCGCTTGACGGGCCCACCGGCAATCCGGGCGACGCCTATATCCGCCTGGCGCTCGTCGACGACGTGACCACCATCGAGACGGCGCTTGCCCGCGTCGTCGCCGTGCTCGGAGGGTAAGCCATGCGACGCGCAACCGTTCGCAGCGGCCGGGCCGCCGCCCTTGGCCTCGAGGATACGCAGGGACCGCTCAAGCGCTTCCTGAAGCGCAACATGATCGGCGCCGCCGGCCTGTCGCTGATCGCGCTGTGTGCCGCGCTCGCGGCCGCGCTCGCGACCTGGTCCACCGCCGATCCAAGCTTCAGCCATGCCACCTCGGCCCCGGTGCGCAATGCGCTGGGCACGCCCGGCGCGGTGATCGCGGATCTCTTCATCCAGTCGATCGGTCTCGCCTCGGCCGTGTTCCTGGTGCCCGTGGTGCTGTGGGGCTGGCGGCTCCTGGCCGCCCGTCAGACGCGTATCGCCGCCCGGCGTATCGGTTTCTGGGGCGCGGGAACGCTTCTGGCCGCCGGCGCTCTCGCTGCCCTGCCCGTTCCGGCGAGCTGGCCGCTGCCCACCGGGCTCGGCGGTTTCCTCGGCGATTTCGTTCACATGCTGCCCGGCGCCCTGACCGCGGACCTTGGAACGGGGCTTGCGACCATCGTCGGGATGTTCGGTCTCGGCGTGCCGGCGGTTTTCCTGATGCTCCATGCGGCCGGCTGGCTCGGGCGCGATCCGGAGCCCTTCCTCGAACCCCTTCCCGATCCCTCGCGCCATGCCCGCTCCGTCGGCGCGGTGCCGGACTACGACGAGGAGGAGGACGAGGACGACGAGGACGAGCGCGGTGGCCGCATGGCGGCCGTCATGGGGGCGGCGACGCATTTCGCGCTGCTGGCGGGCGCCACCGCCCGCCGTCTCGCCGGGCGTGGCAAGAGCCGTGGGCGGCGTGCTCATGACGACGACTATTTCGACGCCGACGCGGAGTATGACGAGGACGACGATCTTGCGGCCCACGAGGCGGATCTGGCGTCCGAGGACGACGATCCGGTGAGCCGGCGTGGCGGCTTCTCGCTCCTGCGCAATCGTCTCGCCCGTCGCCTCCTGCCCGACGAGGACGACGGTCTCGACGCGTTCTATCCCGATGGCGGCGAGGTTGACGACGACCGCGAGCCGGCCGTCGAGGACAGCCGGACCGGCACGATCGACGACCTTCCCGATCTCGACGAGGACGGCCCGCTGGACGAGTTCTCGACGCCGTTGCCGCGCGCGATCGCGGGGCCGGCGCGGCGCGGCGCGGGTCAGCCCGATGCGCAGCCCCAGGCGACGGGGCGTGTCGTGGCGCCGGCGGGGCGTCCCAAGCCGGGCCGCCGCGTCAGCGAGGAGGCGCAGCCTTCCTTCCTGCGCAATCCCGAGACGTTCGAGCTGCCGCCGCTTCATCTTCTGGCCGAGGCCAAGGCTGGTGCGCGCCAGGCGGTGAACGCCGATGCGCTGGAACAGAATGCCCGCATTCTGGAAGGCGTTCTGGAAGATTTCGGCGTGCGCGGCGAAATCATCGAGGTGCGTCCCGGCCCGGTGGTCACGCTCTACGAACTGGAGCCCGCGCCGGGCATCAAGTCGAGCCGCGTGATCGGCCTCGCCGACGATATCGCCCGCTCCATGAGCGCGATCTCGGCCCGCGTGGCGGTCATTCCCGGCAAGAACGCCATCGGTATCGAACTGCCGAACCAGCGTCGCGAGATGGTGTTCCTGCGGGAGCTTCTGGCCTCGTCCGACTACGAGAAAAGCAAGGCGAAACTGTCGCTCACGCTCGGCAAGACCATCGGCGGCGAGCCGGTGATCGCCGATCTTGCCCGCATGCCTCACCTTCTGGTGGCCGGCACCACGGGGTCGGGCAAGTCCGTCGCCATCAACACGATGATCCTGTCGCTGCTGTACCGGCTGTCGCCGGAACAGTGCAAGCTCATCATGATCGATCCCAAGATGCTCGAACTGTCGATCTACGACGGCATTCCGCATCTTCTGACGCCCGTGGTCACCGACCCGAAGAAGGCCGTCGTCGCGCTCAAGTGGACCGTCCGCGAGATGGAGGAGCGCTACAAGAAGATGTCGAAGATGGGCGTTCGCAACATCGACGGCTTCAACACCCGCGTCTCGCAGGCCCTGGAAAAGGGCGAGAGCTTCACCCGGACGGTGCAGACGGGCTTCGATCGCAATACCGGTGAGCCGATCTTCGAGGAAGAGGAACTGAGCCTCGAGCCGATGCCCTATATCGTCGTCATCGTCGACGAGATGGCCGACCTGATGATGGTCGCGGGCAAGGACATCGAAGGGGCCATCCAGCGCCTGGCGCAGATGGCGCGTGCCGCCGGCATACACCTCATCATGGCCACCCAGCGGCCGTCGGTCGACGTCATCACCGGCACGATCAAGGCAAACTTCCCCACCCGGATCTCGTTCCAGGTGACGTCCAAGATCGACAGCCGGACGATCCTTGGCGAGCAGGGCGCGGAGCAGCTTCTCGGCCAGGGCGACATGCTCTACATGGCCGGTGGCGGGCGCATCCAGCGCGTTCACGGCCCCTTCGTCGCCGACGAGGAGGTGGAGGACGTGGTGAGCCACCTGAAGCGCCAGGGCACGCCGCAGTACCTCGAGGCGGTCACGGAAGAGGACGAGGCCGGCGGCAGCCCCTACGACGGCTCCGGGGGCGGCGGTGGCGACAGCGAGAGCAACGACCTTTACGACAAGGCCGTCGCGATCGTGCTGCGCGACAAGAAGGCCTCCACGTCCTATATCCAGCGGCGGCTTTCGATCGGCTACAACCGTGCCGCGACGCTCATCGAGCGGATGGAGAACGAAGGGCTCGTCGGGCCGGCAAATCACGCCGGAAAGCGCGAGATCCTTGTCGACAACGGCGTCGAGGACAATTTCTGAGGCAAGGCCGGACTTGCGCGACGGCGATCGAGGTCGCAACTTTGCCACAGCCCGATGCTATTTCGCGCATGGCCGAAACGTCCGGACAGGAGGTCCGGCGCCGGACCTGTGCCACAAGACCGATGGAGCCCGACCGAATGACCATCGCCCGCCGCGCTTTCCTGAAGCTCGCGCTCCTCGCCGCCGCCACGGCCCTGCCGCTTGCCGGCCCGGGCGTGACCCGTGCCGAGGCTGCCGCGCTGTCTTCCGAGCAGCAGCAGACGCTTTCGGAGGTCAACGCCTATTTCAACAGCGTCAAGACGATGCACGGCGACTTCATCCAGTTCGGGCCGAACGGGGAACGTGCCGAGGGCAAGTTCTATCTCGCCCGGCCCGGGCGGATCCGCTTCTATTACAATCCGCCGTCCAAGGTGGACATCGTCGCCGACGGCAAGTCGGTCTCGGTCAAGGACCGCAAGCTCGCCACGCAGGACATCTGGCCGCTCAGTGAAACGCCGCTGAGGTTCCTGCTGGCCGAGAAGATCAATCTGGAGAAGGACGCCGACGTTGCCTCCGTCTCCGTCGAACCCGATCTGGTGACCGTGGTCCTGTCCGACACGTCAACCTTCGGGTCCGGCCGGCTCACGCTGATCTTCGATGCCAAGTCGACCGAGCTCAAGCAGTGGACGGTGACCGACGCGCAGGGGTACGACACGTCGGTGGCGATCTACAACACGACGGTCAACGGGCCGACCAACCCGAAGCTCTTCACCATCGACTACAATGCCAACATGATGCAGCGTCGCGGCAACTGAGGCGACGGGGCGGGCCATGGCGACACCCTTGCCCCCCTTCCCCGACCAGGGGCTCCGGCGCGTCGCTCATGACGCGGAGGATGAGCATCTCCCGGTCTGGCTGCGGCTCATGGTCCGCCTCGCCCACGCGCACGGCGGTCACGTGGAGGTGGAGGCGGAACACGGCTACGCCGGCCGGCTGGTGGCGGCCGACGGGCGCAGTCATTTCTTCAAGGGCACCGTCTTCGACATCAACGGCGCGGGAGCGGCCGCCCTTGCGCGCGACAAGGACTATGCGGCGCGCTTTCTCGCGGCGGCGGGCCTGAGGGTCCCGCACGGCCTTCTGGTCCATGCGCCGCGCCGCCGTGCCGCGCTTCATCTCAAGAATCCGGGCGTTGCCGCGCGCCTTGCCGACACCCGTGCGGCCGAAACCTTCGCACGGGCGGTCGGCTATCCGGTCTTCGTCAAGCCGAACGAAGGGTCCGAGGGAGAGGGCGTGAGCCGCGCCGGCGATCCGGCCGCGCTCGATGCCGCGCTGGACCAGCTCTTCACGTTGCATGACCGGGTTCTGGTGCAGCGCGCGGAGGCGGGCGAGGATTTCCGTGCCATCGTTCTAGACGGACGTGTCCTTGCCGTTTTCAGGCGCCAGCCCTTTCGCGTGACCGGTGATGGAAAGAGTCCGCTTTCGGTGCTCGTGGCGTCCGCCGTTGCCGGCCTTGGCGGCGGTGGCAAGGGCACGCGGATCAATGCGGACGACCCGCGGATCCTCGGCCATCTGGCCGCCTCCGGACGGGCGCCGGAAAGCGTTCCGGCCGATGGCGAGGAGGTGGAGCTGCTCCCGAACGCGAACCTTTCGACCGGCGGGCGGGCCTTCGATGTCACCACCTCGGTTGCCCCGGCCTTCGCCGGCGCGGCGTCCCAGGCCGCGCGCTCGCTCGGCCTGCGGTTTGCCGGTGTCGACCTGATCGCGACCGGCCCGGACGATCCCGCGCCGGTGGTCCTTGAGGTAAATGCGGGTCCGGGGCTGTCCTACTTCCACCGCCTTGGCGCGCGCGAGGCAGAGACCGTGGAGCGGATCTACGAAGGGCTCGTGGACACGCTTCTTTCCTGAAGACGCGCTGATGGAACCGGGACGGGCGAACGACCCGCCCGGAAACAGGCACAACACAAAAAAGGGCCGGCGATTTCGCCGGCCCTTTCCTGTTTCAACCGTGTTTCAGGCCGCGCAAGTCGTCGCTCAGTTGGTGACGAGGTTGCGCAGCACGTAGTGCAGGATGCCGCCGGCGCGGACGTATTCGAGCTCGTCCTCGGTGTCGATGCGGCACAGGACCTCGATGGTCTTCTTCGCGCCGTCGGCGAACTCGACCTCGATGTCGACCATCTGGCGCGGCTTCAGGTCGGTGACGCCCTTGATCGTCACCTTCTCGGTGCCGGTGATGCCGTGCGACTGCCAGCTCTCGCCGTCCTTGAAGGTGAAGGGCAGCACGCCCATGCCGACCAGGTTGGAGCGGTGAATGCGCTCGAACGACTGGGCGATGACCGCGCGCACGCCGAGAAGACGGGTGCCCTTGGCGGCCCAGTCACGCGACGAGCCCGTGCCGTACTCCTTGCCGGCGAAGATGACCAGCGGAGAGCCGGCATCCTTGTATTCCATCGCCGCGTCGTAGATCCACTTCTCCTGCCCGTCCTTCATGGTGACGCCGCCCTCGACGCCCGGGACCATCTGGTTCTTGATGCGGATGTTGGCGAAGGTGCCACGCATCATGACCTCGTGGTTGCCGCGGCGCGAGCCGTAGGAGTTGAAGTCCTTCTTCGCGACCTGGTGCTCCTGCAGGTAGGTGCCCGCCGGGGACTCCGCCTTGATCGAACCGGCCGGGGAAATGTGGTCGGTCGTGATGCTGTCCAGGAACAGGCCGAGCACCGCCGCGCCCTCGATGTCCTCGAGCGGCTTCGGCTCCATGGTCATGCCCTCGAAGTAGGGCGGGTTCTGCACGTAGGTCGAACCGGCCGGCCACTGGTAGGTCATGCCGCCCTCGACCTTGATCGCCTGCCAGTGCTCGTCGCCCTTGAAGACGTCGGAGTAGCGGGTGCGGAACATGTCCTCGTTGATCGACGCGCGGATGAGATCGGTGATCTCCTGCGTGGTCGGCCAGATGTCCTTGAGGTAGACCGGGTTGCCGTCCTTGTCCTCGCCGAGCGGGTCGGTGGCGACATTGACGTTCATGCTGCCGGCGATCGCATAGGCGACGACCAGCGGGGGCGACGCCAGATAGTTGGCGCGCACGTCCGGATTGACGCGGCCCTCGAAGTTGCGGTTGCCCGAGAGCACCGAACAGGCAACGAGATCGTTGTCGTTGATGGTCTTCGAGATCTCCTCGGCCAGCGGGCCGGAGTTGCCGATACAGGTGGTACAGCCGTAGCCGGTCAGGTTGAAGCCGAGCGCGTCGAGGTCGGCCTGGACACCGGCCTTCTCGAGGTAGTCGGTCACGACCTGGGAGCCCGGAGCCAGCGAGGTCTTCACCCACGGCTTCACCTTCAGGCCCTTCTCAAGCGCCTTGCGGGCGACGAGACCGGCACCGATCAGAACCGACGGGTTCGAGGTGTTGGTGCAGGAGGTGATGGCGGCGATGACCACGTCACCGTCGGCCAGGCCATGGTCCTTGCCCTCGACGGTGTAGCGCCGGGTCGTGCCCTGGTTGCCCGTCGCGCCTTCGTCGACGAAACGCGACTCGCCGTTGGTGGCGGGAATGGCGTCCTGGTTCTTGGAGCCGCCCTTGATCTCGGTCAGGGCCTCGGCGAACTTCTCGGCGGCTTCGTCGAGCGCGACACGGTCCTGCGGACGCTTCGGACCGGCGAGCGAGGGAACGACGGTCGAAATGTCGAGCTCGAGCGTGTCGGTGAAGACCGGCTCTTCGGCGCCGGTGCGGAACATGCCCTGGGCCTTGGCGTATTCCTCGACGAGCGCGACGCGATCCTTGTCGCGGCCGGTGGACTCCAGATACTTGAGCGTATCCGTGTCGACGGGGAAGAAGCCGCAGGTCGCGCCGTATTCCGGGGCCATGTTGGCGATGGTCGCCGCGTCCTCGAGCGACAGGTTGTCGAGACCCGGGCCGTAGAACTCGACGAACTTGCCGACGACGCCCTTCTGGCGAAGCATCTCGACGACGCGCAGCACGAGGTCGGTGGCGGTGATGCCGTCGTTCAGCTTGCCCGTCAGCTTGAAGCCGATGACCTCGGGAATGAGCATGGAGATCGGCTGGCCGAGCATGGCCGCCTCGGCCTCGATGCCGCCCACGCCCCAGCCGAGAACGGCCAGGCCGTTGACCATGGTCGTGTGGCTGTCGGTGCCCACCAGCGTGTCCGGATAGGCGACGGTCTCGCCGTCCTCGTCCTTCGTCCAGACGGTCTGGGCGAGATACTCGAGGTTGACCTGGTGACAGATGCCGGTGCCGGGGGGAACGGCGCGGAAGTTGTCGAAGGCCGACTGGCCCCAGCGCAGGAACTCGTAACGCTCGCCGTTGCGCTCATACTCGAGCTCGACGTTGCGGCGGAAGGCGTCCTTGGTGCCGAAATAGTCGATCATGACGGAGTGATCGATCACGAGGTCGACGGGAACCTGCGGGTTCACCTTCTTCGGATCGCCGCCGAGCTTCACGGCCGCGTCGCGCATGGCGGCCAGGTCGACCACCGCCGGAACGCCGGTGAAGTCCTGCATGAGGACGCGGGCCGGACGGTAGGAGATCTCGTGGGTGGACTTGCGCTCCTTCAGCCAGGTGGCGCAGGCAAGGATGTCTTCCTTGGTGACGGTGCGACCGTCCTCGAAGCGCAGGAGGTTCTCAAGGACGACCTTCAGCGAATAGGGCAGCTTGGAAACGCCCTCGAGGCCGTTCTTCTCCGCCTCGGGGATGGAGAAGTAGGTATAGGTCTTGTCGCCGACCTTGAGGGTCTTCCTTGCCTTGAAACTGTCGAGTGATTTGGTCACGGCTGGCGGTCCCTTCTGCCTGACGGGCGCGGTCGGCGATCTGGCCTCCTGGCGCCCCCTTCGCATCCGCCGCGGGGCGGACGCGGGAAGGGCGTCCGGTGCGGCATCGCATCGTCCGCGCGCGGACCAAAGCGGTTCCGCAGTGCGGTTTGGCGCCCGTATAGCGAATTTCATCGCGTGGGGCCAGCGTATAGCGGCCCATCCGTCTCATCCTATCGGCGAGCCGGGGGCCTTGCGCGGACCGTGCCGGCGACGGGCGCGCGGATCCGCCGCATCCGGGCGATTGCGGCTTGATCGGCGAGGCCCGCCCGTGCCATCCCTCGACGGACGATCCGGCCGGGCGCCGGTGTCGAAGTCCCGCTCACGCCCGTTCGAGGATACGCGTGCGTCTCATTGCCGAAAACCTTGCCTGCGAACGCGGCGGACGCCGCGTGCTGGGCGACGTGAGCCTTGAGGTTGCGGCGGGCGAGGCGCTTGCCGTGACCGGTCCGAACGGCGTGGGCAAGTCCACCCTCATTCGCGTGATCGCCGGCCTTGTCGCCTCCAGCGAGGGACGGGTGTCGCTGGAGGGGGGAGAGGATGATCTTTCCGTCTGCGAGCATTGCCACTATTTCGGCCATCTGGACGCGCTCAAACCGGCGTTGAGCGTGCGTGAGAACCTTGCGTTCTGGCGTGCCTTCATGGCCCCGGTCGCCGGCGGGCTCGCGCCGCTTTCGGACCTCGACGAGGCGCTCGACCGGCTGGGGATCGTCCATACGGCGGACCTTCCGGCGGCCTATCTCTCCGCCGGACAGAAACGGCGTCTCTCGGTGGCCAGGCTTCTGGTCGTGTCGCGGCCCGTGTGGTTGCTGGACGAGCCGACCTCCGCGCTCGATGCGGCCTCCGAGGCGGGCCTGCTCGCGATCATGGCCTCCCACCTGGAGGCGGGCGGCCTGATCGTGGCCGCCACCCACCAGCCGCTGGCGCTCGCGCCGCTTCGCCATCTTGCCCTGGAGGCCGCCGAATGAGCGCCTGCAAGGGATCCGCCTCCGCGGGCAACTGGATCGGTGCGCTTTTCGCGCGCGAATTGCGCCTGTCGGTGCGCGTCGGCGGCGGGGCGCTCATCGGCGTGCTTTTCTTTCTTGCCGTGCTGACGGTCGTGCCCTTCGGTATCGGTCCCGATCTCAAGCTTCTGGCCCTTGTCGGTCCGGCGATGCTGTGGATCGGCGCGCTGCTTGCCACGCTGCTGGGGCTCGACCGGCTGTTCCAGGCGGACCGGGAGGACGGTTCGCTCGATCTCTTCCTGATGTCGGGAAGGCCGCTGGAGCTGCTTGTCCTGGTCAAGTGTCTCGCCCATTGGCTGGGAACCGGGCTGCCGCTGGTGGTGGCGACGCCGGTGCTGTCTATCTTCCTCAACCTGGAACCGATCGTCGTGGGAGCCGCGACACTGACGCTTCTGGTGGGAACGCCGGCCCTGACCCTGATCGGTGCCGTGGGGGCCGCGCTGACTGTCAGCCTGCGCCGGGGCGGACTGTTGCTGGCGGTTCTGGTGGTGCCCTTCAGCGTGCCGGTTCTGATCTTCGGCGTGGGCGCGGCCGGTGCGGTGGCCGACGGGTTCACCCCGTTCCACACGCCGTTCCTGCTCCTGTGCGCCCTCACCCTCGTCTCGGCCGTGGTGGGACCGGTGGCCGCCGCCGCCGCCCTGCGCTTTTCGAGCGACTGAGCCGTGGGGCGCGGCGGCGCATGTTGCGGGACCCCGTGTCGCGCCCGGCCCGTATCGTCCCGGATTGATCCTGTGCCCAACCCACATTAGAACCGTTCAATGGCCCTCACCGACCTCGCCAATCCGACCCGTTTCCTCGCCCTTGCCGGGCGTGTCCTGCCTTGGCTGTCCGGCCTGGCCGCGATCGCCTTCGTCGCGGGTCTGTATCTGACCTTCTTCGTCGCTCCCGACGACTACCAGCAGGGCGCGACGGTCAAGATCATGTTCCTGCATGTGCCGGCCGCCTGGCTCGCGATGATGTGCTATGCCGTCATGGCCATGGCGTCGCTCGGAACGCTGATCTGGAAGCACCCGCTTGCCGACGTCTCGGCGCGTGCGGCGGCGCCGATCGGGGCCGCCTTCACCTTCGTCGCCCTGGTCACCGGAGCGTTGTGGGGAAAGCCGATGTGGGGCACCTACTGGGTCTGGGACGCACGTCTGACGTCGTTCCTGGTGCTCTTCATCATGTATCTCGGGCTCATCGCGCTGTGGCGCACGATCGAGGATCCGATCCGCGCCGGCAAGGCGGCGGCGGTCCTGACGCTCGTGGGTGCCATCAACCTGCCGGTGATCAAGTTCTCGGTCGACTGGTGGAACACGCTTCACCAGCCGGCGAGCGTGGTGCGCATGGGCGGGCCGGCGATCCATCCGTCGATCTTCTGGCCGCTCGTCGTCATGGCGGTCGCCTTCACGCTGCTGTTTCTCGTCATGCACCTGATGGCAATCCGCAACGGGATCCTGGCCAGGCGGTTGCGCACCATGCAGCTTCGCGCGGCGAGCCGTCCAGTCGCCGTTGCGCGCGCAAGCGACAAGCCTGCCACGGATCCGGCACCGGAGGCCGGCGAATGACTGCTTTCCTCGACACGCTTGGCCCCCATGCGGGCTTCATTCTCGCCTGTTATGTCGTGACCGCCCTGGTGGTGGCCGCCCTCTTCGTCTGGTTGTTCGCGGACCGCGCTCGGCTGACGCGCGAGATTGCGGCCCTGGAGGCGAAGGGCATCACGCGTCGGTCATCCTCGGCCGGAAACAGCGAGGCACGGCGATGAGCGGCGATACGGGCGAGGACGTGAGCGTTGAAGAGACGACGGCGCGCCGGCTGCCTGTCATGGCCCTGCTGCCGCTGGTGGTGTTCTCGCTTCTGGCGGTGCTTTTCCTGTTCCAGCTTGTCAGCGGCAAGGACACCTCGGAGGTTCCCTCCGCGCTGATCGGCAAGCCCGCGCCGGAGTTCACCCTGCCCCCGGTTCCCGAGCTGACACGCGATGGCGCGGCCGTTCCCGGCGTGTCTCGGGCCGACCTCCTGGGCAAGGTGAGCGTGGTCAACGTTTTCGCATCCTGGTGCGCCCCCTGCCGGCAGGAACATCCCCTGCTGGAGGAACTGGCACTCTCCGGCAAGGCGCAGATGATCGGGATCAACTACAAGGACAAGCCGGAAAACGCCCGCCGCTTTCTGGGATCCCTCGGTAACCCCTACGATCTGGTCGGCGCCGACGACAAGGGACGGGCCGCGATCGACTGGGGTGTCTATGGCGTGCCGGAAACCTTCATCGTCGATGCGGCCGGCACGATCCGTTACAAGTTCATCGGACCTTTGTCGCCCGAGAGCTACCAGGACGTGTTTCTTCCCCAGCTCCAGAAGGTTCTCGACGCGCCGAATGGCTGACCGGCCGTATTCCGGGCGGCGTCTCAAGGGCTCGTGAATGGCCATTGATCGCGGGCGGGCCTATCGTCTGACGCTCAGGGTCGTCCGGCAAGCGGTCGGGTGGCCGTCGAGCACCTCCTGATGCCTTGCCCGGGTCCTGTCCGAATGCGCTTCGTTTCCCGTACCGCCGTCGTGTTTTTCCTGGCGCTTGCACCGTCCCTCGCGGTGGCCGGCGACGCGCCGCGTGCCGTGGTCGAGCTTTTCACCAGCCAGGGCTGCTCGTCGTGTCCGCCCGCCGACCGGCTCATGGCGGAACTCTCCCGGCGCGAGGACCTCGTCGCGCTCACCTATCCGGTCGACTATTGGGACTATCTCGGCTGGCGCGACACGCTGGCCAGCGGCGCCAACAGCCAGCGTCAGCGCGACTACGCGGAAAGCCGTGGCGACCGGGCGGTCTACACGCCCCAGATCGTCGTCAACGGGCAGGACCATGTGGTGGGGAGCGACCGCGCCGCCCTTCGCGCGGCGCTGGAAAGGGCCGCGCCGCTTCCAGCCGCAGTCAGGCTGAAGCGGGTCGGGGATCTGGTCGAGATCCATGTCGAGGGCCGGCTTCCCGAAGGGACGCGCATGGCCTCCGTTTCGCTCGTCGCCGTCGCGCCGCCCGTCGAAGTGGCGATCGGACGGGGTGAGAACCGGGGCCGAAGCATTACTTACGTGAACGTGGTGCGCGAACTGCACGCCGTGGGCATGTGGGAGGGCGGGTCCGCCACGTTCCGTCTTCCCTTGCGCGAGATGCGAAGAACCGGGGCCACCGGCTGTGCGGCAATCGTGCAGGAGGAACGCGGCGGCCGGCCGGGCCGGGTGCTCGGGGTCGGGCGACTGTGAAGGCCCTGCGTGCGCGGACACGGGATCACGGGGATTGCCGCGTCTGACAGGTTTGTCACGGCGAGAAAAATTGGCTAGGCCTGTCCCGGCGACGCAGGACAATCCGTTCTGCGAGGACGCAATCGGATCGGGGACGGCCATCCATGAGCCTTCGACTGCGCGTCGCGCTTGCCAGCATCTTCGTGGGTCTCGCCGTTCTGGCGCTGAAGTATCTGGCCTATCGCTGGACCGGATCCGTGGCGCTCTACTCCGACGCGCTGGAATCCATCGTCAACGTGGCCTCCGCCGTTGCCGCCTGTCTCGCGGTCTGGTTCGCGGCGAAACCCGCCGACAGCAACCATCCCTACGGCCACCACAAGGCGGAATACATGGCCGCCGTTCTCGTCGGCGTGCTGATCGTGCTCGCGGCCCTGTCCATCGCCCATGAGGCCTGGAAGAACTATCTCGATCCCGGGCCGGTCGACTTCACGCCCGAGGGGCTCGGGGTCAACCTGCTGGCAACCGTCCTGAATGGCGCCTGGGCACTGGTGCTCGTGCGCATCGGGCGCGGCCACCGGTCCCTCGCGCTCGTCGCCGACGGCAAACACCTGTTCACGGACGTGGTTTCCTCGATCGGCGTGCTTGGCGGCGTGGTGCTCGTCATGCTGACGGGCATCCGCGAACTCGATTCCATCCTCGCCGGGCTTGTCGCGCTCAACATTCTCTGGTCGGGCTGGGGCCTCATGAAGGAGTCGCTCGGCGGATTGATGGACGAGGCTGTCGCGCCTTCGCTCCAGGAGCGCATCCGCGACGTGATTTCCTCCGCTGGAGAGGGCGCCATCGAGGCGCATGACCTGCGCACCCGTTCCGCCGGCCACGTCATCTTCGTCGACTTCCATCTCGTGGTGCCGGGCGACATGACCGTCGATCGGGCGCATGAGATCTGCGACCGGGTCGAGGAAGCCATTTCCAGGGACATTCCGGGTTCGCGCACGACGATCCATGTCGAGCCCGAACACAAGGCCAAGCATACGGGCATCGTCGTGATCTGAGGATCCTGCTTGGCCGGCAGGCGATCAGTCGTCTTCGGCCCGCGACCCGTCGATGGCCCGGGCGATGGCGTCGATGAGGCGGGCCGGAGCCACCGGCTTGTCCAGCACGGTGGTGAAGCCGGCGCGCGACAGTCTGGCGCGGTCGGGAACCACGGCGGCTGTAATGCCGATCACCGGAACACAGGCGCCCGCTTCCAGCGCGCGCATGGCTTCTATCGTTTCCAGGCCCGACATGTCCGGCATGGTCAGGTCCAGAAGCACGCAATCGGGCCCCGGCGCATGAGCGAGACACGCCAGCGCCTCGGCGCCGCCGTCTGCCAGGACCACGCGAAAACCCGCCGCCTCCAGCATCACCTCGATCATGCGCCGGTTGGTGGCGCTGTCGTCGACGACCAGAACGCAGGGTGCCGGCCTGACGGTTTCATGGCCGTCCGCCTGTGTCGACGCGGTCGTGTCGCCGGCCTCGCGCTGGGCGGGAGCGACAAGCGGCAGGCGCAGCGCGAAGGTGCTGCCGGCGGGCGAGGTGTCGACGAGGTCCAGCATGCCGCCGCAGGCCAGCGCGAGGCGCGATGCGCTCCACAGGCCAAGGCCGGAGCCCGCCGCGTGGCCCCTGGCCCGTCGTCCCCGGCTCATGGGCCGAAACAGCGTCGCGCGCTCGTCGTCCTCGATGCCGATGCCGGTGTCGGACAGCGTCAGGTCGAGTTCCGGGCGCGGGCCGCCGCGACGCACGGTGGCGGCGAGACGCACTCCCCCCTCGCCGGTGTATTTCAGCGCATTGTCCAGAAGGACGGAGAGGATGCGGCGCAGGGTGAGCGGGTCCGACAGGCCGTAGGCGGCGAGATCCCCGTCGAGGTCACGCGTCAGCGTGAGACCGCGCGACCGCGCCGCGGAGTCGAAGAGATCCGCAACGGCGTTGATGGTTTCCAGCGCGGAGGTTTCGGTGGTGGCGCGGGCGGGTGCCGGTGCGCCGTCGAGCGCGTTGCGGGTGATGGCAAGCAGGGAGTCGATCGCAAGTTCGAGCGTGTGAAGCGCATCCGCCTGACGCTGTGAAAGAGGCTCGCCGGCAACGATTTCGGCCGCCGTGCGCATCGCGGCGAGCGGCGTGCGCAGGTCGTGCAGCAGCACCGCCGTCTCGTCCGGTGCCAGCTCGCTTTCGTTCGTGATCGTCATCAGACAAAGGCCCCTCGGATCAGCGGTCGATCGGATCCGGCCGGCAAGGTTCGCACGCACGCCGGGCACGGGGCTGACCCCTTGAGCCGCACTTTGCCAGCGTGGCGGGGCAAATCAAGTGGACACATGCGTCGCTCGGGGCAAGGTGCGCCTGAAAAGGCGGTTGCGCTTGTCGTTGCGCGCGCGCCATGCGAAAGAGCGATCATGGTCCTGCAGATCCTCACCATCGTCCTGCCGCTGTTCATCCTGATCGGTCTCGGATACGCCGCCGCGCGCACCGGCGTTCTCGAAGCCTCGATCGGCGATGGCCTCGGACGTTTCGTCTATGTGGTGGCGATCCCGGTGATGATCTTCCGCACGCTTGCGACAAGCGATCTGGGCGGCGTATCGCCGTGGGGGTTCTGGTTCGCCTATTTCACCGGCGTTGCCATTACGTGGACGCTGGGAACGCTTCTGATCGGGCATGTGTTCCGCCGCGAGGCGCGCGCCGGTGTCATTGGCGGGATCAACGCGGCCTTCGCCAACACCGCGCTCGTCGGCGTGCCGCTTGTCACGGCCGTTCACGGCGAGGCGGGCCTCGTGCCGCTGTTCATCCTCATTTCCATCCATCTTCCGGTGATGACGGTTGCCTGTGCGCTGCTCATGGAGCGCGCCGCCGTGCTCGACGGCACCCAGGAGCCCCAGCCGCTTCCGAAGCTCGTGATGGGTGTCCTGAAGAATCTTGCGACGAATCCGATCGTCATCGGCATCGCCTGCGGCGTGGCCTGGCGGTTTACCGGACTTCCCATCGAGGGGGTCTTCTCCGAGGTGCTGTCACGCATCGCCAGCGCCACCATTCCCGTCGCGCTGTTTTCCCTCGGCATGAGCATGGTGTCCTACGGCATTCGCGGAAACCTGGCGCCGGGGCTGGTTCTCAGCACGCTCAAGATCGGGGTCATGCCGGCCATCGTCTTCATCATGGCCCGTTACGTGGTGCACATGCCGCCGCTGTGGATCTCGGTCGCCACGCTCACGGCGGCCTGCCCGACGGGCATCAACGCGTTCCTTTTCGCGAACCGCTACGGCACCGGCCACGCCATGTCCGCCAACTCGATCACGCTGACGACCGGGCTCGCCGTCGTCACCACGGGCCTCTGGATGCTCTTCCTCGCCGGGTGAGGCCCCCCCTAGTCGAGGCCGACCATCGTCCGGATCTCCGCCGGTGTCGCACCGGCCTCGCGCAAGGCGGAAAGCGCCGTGTCCCCGTTCGATTTCGACAGCTTGCGCCCGTCGGGGCCCGGGATCAGCCGGTGGTGGCGGTAAACCGGCTCGGGAAGCCCGAGAAGCACCTGCAACAGACGGTGCACGTCGGTGGCGGCGAAGAGGTCGCGTCCGCGCAGCACATGGGTGACGCCCTGACGCGCGTCGTCCAGGCTGACGGCGAGATGATAGCTCGTCGGCACGTCCTTGCGCGCGATCACGACATCGCCCCAGGCCGCCGGATCGCAGGTTACCCGGGTCTCGCGACCGTCGGCGTCCGTTTCGGTGAAGGTGAGCGGCTGCCGTGTCGAGATGCCGGCGGCGGCGCAGGCGCGCGCCATGTCGAGACGCAGCGCGAAGGGCGCCCCCTCCTCCTCGCGACGATCGATTTCCGCCTGGCCAAGGACCGCCAGATCGCCTGGATACAGCGGTGCGCCGTCCGGATCGCGCGGCCAGGGCGTGCCACGGCTTGCTTCGTGGTCGGCGACCGCCTTGCGGATCTCGCCGCGTGTCAGCCAGGCCCGGTAGACGAGGCCCCTGTTCCGCAGGAGTTCAACGGCTTCGTGATATTCGTCGAAATGCTCCGACTGGCGGCGAACGGGACCGTCGAACGTGATGCCGAGCCAGGCGAGATCGGCGAGGATCGCGGCCTCGAACGCCGGCGTGCAGCGGGTCGTGTCGATGTCTTCCATCCGCAGCAGAAGCCTGCCCCGTGCCGCGCGCGCGGCGGCATCGTTGAGCAGCGCCGACAGCGCGTGACCCAGATGAAGGAGGCCGTTCGGGGACGGCGCGAAGCGGTAGACCGGACGCGTCATGCAGCCTCAATCGGCGAAAAGAACCGCATGGTCAATTGCCGCGCACGGAGAAGACCTCGCAAAGCGGGTTGACGCGCTGGCCCTTCGCGGGAAAACCGGATGTAAACACGGGGGAAGAGCATGGCGGCGCGAGAAAGACCCGGGATTTCCGGCCATCCGCACGGCATCCACGACGAGCGGGATCTGGCGCGCGAACTTGCCGCGCTGCTGACGCTTGCGCCCGGGCTTCGCCGCATTGCCGAGGCGGCCGGTCCGTTGCCGCTCAGGCGACATGCGGCGGATTTCGCAGGGCTGGCGCGGATTGTCGTGGGGCAACAGGTCTCTGTTGCGAGTGCGACGGCGATCAATGCGCGGCTGTTCGCGCGCTTCGATCCGCTGGATGCGGCCGGGTTCGCCCGGGCAGGTGATGACGATCTCGACGGCATTGGCCTGTCGCGGGCCAAGATCGCCACGTTGCGTGCGGTCGCGGAGGCAGTGGAAGGCGGTCTCGATCTCGCGGATCTCGCCGGCGCGCCCGCTGAGGAGGCGCGGGCCGCCCTGCTCGCGCTGCGCGGCATCGGTCCGTGGACGGCGGATATCTTCCTGCTGTTCTGCGCCGGTCATCCGGACATCTTTCCGGCGGGAGATGTCGCGCTGCAGGAAGCCGTGCGGGATGTTCTGGAATTGCCGGAACGCCCCTCGCCCCGTGTGCTTGCCGGTCATGCCGAACGCTGGGCGCCGCATCGGGCAACCGCCGCGCGCCTGATGTGGGCGCACTATCGGGTGGCGCTGGGGCGCGGCGCGGGCGTCTCTCCCTGACGCGGCCCGGCCGGGGCTCAGCTTCGCCGCGAGAGAGGGTGATGGGTCTCGACAAGCGCGCGCAGGCGTTCGTCGAGCACATGGGTATAGATCTGGGTGGTGGAGATGTCCGCGTGTCCCAGAAGCTGCTGCAGCACGCGCAGGTCGGCGCCATTGGCCAGAAGGTGCGAGGCGAAGGCATGACGCAGCACGTGGGGCGAAAGCGCGTCCGGGTCGATCCCGACCTGGAGCGCGAGGGCCTTCAGGTCGCGCGCGAACGCCTGCCGGGTCAGGTGGCCGCTTGCTCCATGGGAGGGAAACAGCCAGCGCGAGGGGGGGCGTCCGGCGGCTTGCCGGAGCGCGAGATATCCGCGCATGGCGGTCCGGGCGGCTTCGCTGAGCGGCACGAGACGCTCCTTGCCGCCCTTCCCGGTCACGGCGATGAGACGCTCCTCGCGCCGGGCGGCGGAGGCGGGAAGCGCCACGAGTTCCGACACGCGCAGGCCCGTGGCGTAGATGACCTCGAGAAGCGCGTGCAGCCGGGCCGCGCGCTGGGCGCGGGCATCCGTGTCGCCGACGGCGGCCTGCGCGGCGTCCCGGGCGGCTGCAAGCAGCCGCTCGACCTCGTCCTCGCTCAGGACCTTCGGCAGGGTGGCTCGCTTCTTCGGTGTCGCGATCGTGCGGGTGGGATCGTCGCCGCGCAGGCCGTCGGCGTAGAGATGGCGGTAGAACTGGCGCAGCGCCGAGAGGTGGCGCGCCTGCGTCGAGGCGGCGAACCCTTGCGCGGTGAGCGCGGCGAGGTGGTCGGTGACATCGGTTCCCGATGCCTTGAGCAGGGAGGTCCGGCCCAGATGTTCGCGAAAGGCGTCGAGATCGCGCCGATAGCTTTCCAGCGTGTTGTCGGCCGCGCCGCGTTCGGCCGACATCATTTCCAGGAAGCTTTCGATGAGAACCGCGTCGCTGGTCATTCCCGCTCTCCGGCATCGGGGCGCGTGTGGCTTGCCGTCAGCGTCCGAAACCGTCCATCTTGAGGCGCACGGTGATCTCGTGCGGGGTCGGCTCGACATAGGTGCCGAGCGCATAGACCGAGGCGGTGGCGACACCCGCCAGAAGCACGAGGACAATGATCAGGCGTGACAGGGTCGGCATCGGTGCTCCGCAGGCAGTTCCGTCGGGTTTTTTGGACAATCCCGACCGTCTTTGCAAGACGCGTCACGCCAAGCGGACTTGACGAGGCGGCCACTGCAAGGGCAAAGCGAGGGACGAACACGGGAGGTCGCCAGCGTCATGTCCGCACAATCGAGAGCCCTCGAGGAAGGGCGCGCGCGTCGTCTGGTCGACGCGCTCGATGGCCGCGCCATCGTTCTTGTCGGCATCATGGGATGCGGCAAGTCGAGCGTCGGACGTCGTCTCGCCGGTGCTTTGGAGCTGCCCTTCGTCGACGCGGACACCGAAATCGAGCTCGCCGCCAATCTCACGATCAAGGAAATCTTCGCCCAGCACGGCGAACCCTATTTCCGGGCGGGAGAGCAAAGGGTGATCGCGCGGCTCCTGCGCAACGGTGCCCAGGTCCTTGCGACCGGTGGCGGTGCCTACATGAACGGCGAGACCCGCGCCGCGATCGCCGAGGCGGGCATCGCGGTCTGGCTGCGGGCCGAGCTCGATGTCATCTACGAGCGGGTGCGGCGCCGGCCGACCCGCCCACTGCTCGAGCATCCGGATCCCAGGGGCGAACTCGCCCGCCTCCTGGCCGAGCGCGAGCCGGTCTACGCGGAGGCCGACGTCATGGTCTGGTCCCGCGACGTTCCCCATGACGCGGTCGTTCTCGAGATCGTCGAGGCGCTCGAAGTCCACCTCGGTCTCGCTCCGGTCACGGCCGGGGCGGACGACATCCCGCAAGCGAGTTCCCGATGAGCCTCTCCCCTTCCGCGGCAGCGCCCCGCGAGACTTCCGAGCGCCGCCGCGTGGCGGTGGACCTGGGCGCGCGGTCCTACGACATCCTGATCGGTCGCGGGCTGCTGGCGGAGGCCGGCGAGCGCCTGGCCGAAACGCTTCCCGGCGCCCGTGTGGCGATCATCAGCGACGAGACCGTGGCGGATCTCCATCTCGAGGCGCTGCAGGAGGCGCTGGCGCGGGCCGGTATCGCCCAGACGGCCGTGCTCCTGCCCCCGGGCGAGGCGAGCAAGCGGTTCGAGGTTTTCGAGACGGTCTGCGATCGTGTCCTGGAGGCGCGGCTGGAGCGCGGCGACGCCATCCTGGCGCTGGGCGGGGGCGTCGTCGGCGACTTGGCCGGCTTCGTTGCCGCGAGCGTGCGCAGGGGCATGCCCTTCGTTCAGATGCCGACGACGCTTCTCGCGCAGGTGGACAGTTCGGTCGGCGGCAAGACGGGCATCAACACCCGACATGGCAAGAACCTGATCGGCGCCTTCCACCAGCCGGCGCTGGTGCTCGCCGACACCGGATTGCTCGACACGCTGAGCCGGCGGGAGTTTCGCGCCGGCTATGCGGAGGTGGCCAAATACGGCCTTCTCGGCGATGCGGCGTTTTTCGCCTGGCTGGAGGAGAACCACGGCGAGGTGTTTTCCGGCGGCGAGGCGCGCGAGGAAGCCATCGCGCGCTCGTGTGCCGCCAAGGCCCGCGTGGTGGCGGAAGACGAGTTCGAGGCGGGAAACCGCGCGCTGCTCAATCTCGGCCATACGTTCGGTCACGCGCTGGAGGCCATCGTCGCCTATGACGGCACGCGTCTCGTCCATGGCGAGGGCGTGGCCATCGGCATGCGGCTCGCCTTCACGCTGTCCGCGCGTCTCGGGCTGTGCGCGCCGCAGGACGCGGAACGGGTCGCGCGTCATCTTGCGGCGACCGGCCTTCCCACCCATATCGCCGATGTGCCCGGGCAGATGCCGCCGGCCGACACGTTTCTCGACATCATGGCGCAGGACAAGAAGGTCAGCCGTGGAGCTTTGACGCTGATCCTCGCGCGCGGCATTGGAGAGGCCTATGTCGAGCGCGGTATCGACCGCGAGACCCTGCACGGGTTCCTCGCCGAGGAACTGGCGGGCGGCAAGACCGGCTGACCGAGGGAGCCCTTTGGATGAGTGACGCAAGCTTGTGGCTGTCGGTGATCGCGATCGTGGTGCTTCTGGCGCTCTCGGGCTTCTTTTCGGGCTCCGAGACCGCTCTGACGGCCGCGTCGCGGGCCAGGATGCTGCACTATGAAAAGAGCGGCGACAAACGCGCCGGCGTCGTCTCGGCGCTGATCCAGGTGCGTGAACGGCTGATTGGCGCGCTGCTCCTTGGCAACAATCTGGTCAACATCCTCGCCTCCGCGCTGGCGACCAACGTGCTGTTGAACCTCTTCGGCGATGCGGGCGTGGTGTATGCCACCCTCGTCATGACGGCGCTGGTCCTGATCTTCTCGGAGGTTCTGCCGAAGACATGGGCGATCTCCAACCCCGACCGGTTCGCGCTTGCCGTTTCGCCGCTGGTGCGACCGGTGGTGATCCTGTTTGGTCCGGTGGTGATGGGCGTCGAGGTGATCGTTCGGGCGCTGCTGCGCCTGTTCGGCGTCAACGCCGGCGACGGGTCCAACGCGCTTTCGGCTCATGAGGAACTGCGCGGCACGGTGGATCTGCAGCATCTCGAGGGCAGCCTCGTGAAGGCGGAGCGCGACCGCATTGGCGGCCTTCTTGACCTTGCGGATCTCGAGGTGTCCGACGTCATGGTCCACCGGACCAAGATGCGCACCCTGAATGCCGACGACGATCCGCTGACGCTGATCAACGACGCCCTGGAAAGCCCGCACACGCGCCTGCCGCTCTGGCGCGGGCAGACGGACAACTACATCGGCGTGCTGCACGCCAAGGATCTGCTTCGCGCCCTTGCAAAGGCGGAAGGCGACGGCAGCGGGATCGATCTGGAACAGCTTGCCTCGCCGCCCTGGTTTGTTCCGGAGACGACCAGCCTTCAGGACCAGCTCAACGCGTTCCTCAAGCGCAAGGCGCATTTCGCGCTCGTCGTCGACGAGTATGGCGAGGTGATGGGCCTTGTCACGCTGGAGGACATTCTGGAGGAGATCGTCGGCGAGATTTCCGACGAGCATGATGTGGAGCTCGCGGGCGTGCGTCCGCAGCCGGACGGGTCGATCATCGTCGACGGCAGCGTGCCGATCCGCGATCTCAACCGCGCCGTGGACTGGCGCCTGCCCGACGACGAGGCGACGACCATCGCCGGTCTCGTGATTCACGAGGCGCGGATGATCCCCGAGGAGCGGCAGGCCTTCACCTTCCACGGCTATCGCTTCACGGTGCTCAAGCGGGAGAAGAACCGCATCACCCGGCTCAGGATCCTGCCGCTGTCGAAGAGCGTCGCCGGGTCCGTGCGCCAGGTGGGCGCCGTGGGAGCCATGCCGCCACCGACGGTTCCCGCCAACTGACGTTTGGATCGGCCGGGGGCGTTTCTCAGTCTGGTGCCGAGGCCCGGCCGCCGCCGCGCGGGTCCGGTTCGCCCGGCGCGCGTGCCTCGACCGCCAGGGCGTGCATCCCCTGGTCGAAGGCGGAGGCAAGGCAGGTGTTGACCGCCCGGTGCCTGGCGATGCGGGTCATGCCCTCGAAACCCGGCGCGACGATGCGGACCCGGAAGTGGGTTTCCCCGCCCTCGCGCCAGCCGGAATGACCGCGATGGCGCTCGGATTCGTCGATCACCTCAAGGTGTTCCGGGGAGAAGGCGTCGGCGAGGCTCTGCTCGATATGGTCTCGAATGCTCATGCCCATTCATGTGCAGCCAATTTTGCCTTAGTCAAGATCTTGCCGAAGCGGGCGATCCGCGCCTATCTATGCAGCTTCCGCGTCCGGCCGGACCGCTCGATGCCCGCCGGACCTTCCCTTTCCCGCAGCCCCGCGCGGCAGCGGGATCCCGCCCGGCTGCTGTGGCCGGCCGGATCGAGACCACGGACAACGGACACGGACCGGTGACTTCCGATATTTTCGACCGGATACGCATCAAGCCTCGCACGGACGAGGAGGTCCGCGCACGGGCGAACGAGCGCGTCTGCGACTGGGAAGGATGCGCGGCGCCGGCCGCTCACAGGGCGCCGAAAGGGCGCGGGGCGGAAGGCGACTATTATCATTTCTGCCTCGAGCACGTGCGTCAGTACAACAAGTCGTACAACTACTTCTCCGGCATGGACGACGACGAGACGCGCGCCTATCAGCGCGATGCGCTCACCGGTCACCGGCCGACCTGGAAGATGGGCGTCAACGCCAAGGGCGCGGGCGCCAAGGCCTGGTCGGACATGGATCCGACGGAGGCGGCACGTGCGCGGGCCGAGGCGCGGAGGCGCGACAGCTCGTCGCGCGGCGGTGGCGACCGGGACGGCCCGCGCCGACCCAAGGTGAAACCGCTGGAAGCGAAGGCGCTCGACACGCTGGGGCTCCCCCACACGGCCCGGGATGCCGAGATCAAGTCGCGCTACAAGGACCTCGTGAAGCGCCTTCATCCGGATGCCAACGGTGGCGACCGCTCGCTCGAGGACCGTCTTCGCGAGATCATCCAGGCCTATTCCCTGCTCAAGAAGGCGGGTCTTTGCTGACACATGCCGGTGCCTGCGGCGATGCTGGCGCGGGCAACCATTTTCGCTTGGCCGCGCCGGACTGTGGGGCTAGTGTCCCCAAGCCGTGCTTCGTCCGCTCCGGGGGCACTGCCCGGACGCCAAGTCGGCTTCGAGAAGGACGTTCGCAGACGCACGATTCCCGCGTGGCATTCGTGTGGATCCCGGATCCGGCCGCCGCCCCGCGCGCGAGGGTGCAACGGGCCTGGCCCGCCGGTCCGGAAACGGACGTTCCTGCCGGTTTCCGTCCGCAGACGCGGACTCAAGATTAGCTGTCCCGGCCCCGTTCTCCCGCGGGCCAGCGGAGGATCCATGACTGACACGACGATTTCCGCCGAGAACCTGCCCGACACCACCGTTTCGGTGCGGGAGGTGTTCGGCATCGATACCGACCTGACCGTTCCCGCCTACTCGACGCCCGGCGAGCATGTGCCGGATCTCGACCCGGACTACCTGTTCGACCGCCAGACGACGCTTGCGATCCTGGCCGGCTTCGCGCGCAACCGCCGCGTGATGGTCACCGGCTATCACGGCACGGGCAAGTCGACGCACATCGAGCAGGTGGCCGCCCGCCTCAACTGGCCCTGCATCCGCGTCAACCTGGACAGCCACATCAGCCGTATCGACCTTGTCGGCAAGGACGCCATCGTCCTCAAGGACGGACAGCAGATCACCGAGTTCCGGGACGGGATCCTGCCCTGGGCGCTGCAGAACAACATCGCCCTCGTGTTCGACGAATACGACGCGGGCCGTCCGGACGTGATGTTCGTGATCCAGCGCGTTCTGGAGGTCTCCGGCCGCCTGACGCTGCTCGACCAGAACCGCGTCATCCGCCCGCATCCGGCCTTCCGCCTCTTCGCCACGGCCAACACGGTCGGCCTCGGCGACACCTCGGGCCTCTATCACGGCACGCAGCAGATCAACCAGGGCCAGATGGACCGCTGGTCGATCGTGACGACGCTGAACTATCTGCCGCACGACAACGAGGTCGAGATCGTGCTGGCCAAGGCCAAGCACTACCAGAGCGAGGAAGGGCGCAAGACCGTCTCGCGCATGGTCCGCCTCGCCGACATGACCCGCAACGCCTTCATCAACGGCGACCTGTCGACGGTGATGAGCCCGCGCACGGTCATCACCTGGTCGGAAAACGCCGAGATCTTCGGCGACATCGGCTTCGCGTTCCGCGTCACCTTCCTCAACAAGTGCGACGAGATGGAGCGCACGCTGGTGGCCGAGTTCTACCAGCGCTGCTTCGGCGAGGAACTGCCGGAGTCCGCCGCCAACGTGGTGATGAGCTAAGCGACTGAAAATGCGAAATCCGCCTTCCGAGAAGCCGAAGCCGACCACTGAGCCGCTCAAGCGGGCAATCGGGGAGACGATGCGTGCCATCGCCGGCGATCCGGAGCTGGAGGTGCTGTTCACCTCCGACCGGCCGTCGCTTTCGGGGCACACCGCGCGCCTGCCGGAGCCGGCGCGCCGGCTGAGCGAGGCGGAGATCGCGATTACCCGCGGCATGGCCGACTCCATGGCGCTGAAGCTCGCCTGCCATGATCCTGCGCTGCACCGCAAGCTGGTGCCGCAGGGCGACATGGGCCGGGCGATCTTCGACGCGGTCGAGCAGGCCCGCTGCGAGGCTGTCGGCGCCAACCGGATGCCGGGCGTTTCCGACAACCTGTCGGCGATGCTCGAGGACCGGTGCCGCAAGGCCGCCTATTCCGACGTGGCGAGCCGCGAGGACGCCCCGCTCGAGGAGGCGGTCGCCTATATGGTGCGCGAGCGGCTGACGGGCCGTCCGGCACCGAAGGCGGCCGAGCCGATGATCGGCCAATGGCGCTCCTGGATCGAGGAGAAGGCGGCCGACGCGCTCGACTCGCTCGCCGAGAGCATGGAAAGCCAGCAGGACTTCGCCCGGCAGGTGCGTTCGGTCCTCTCCTCCCTCGACATGGACGACGAGTTCGGCGACGCCGGCGAGGACGACGAGGCCGAGGGCGAGGACGGCGAGGGCAACACCGATCGCGGCGAGACCTCCTCCGAGGGCGAGGAAGACGCCGGCGAGGAGGAAGGCGCGCCGCAGGAGACGGAAGCCTCCGGCGAGGAGATGGATGCTGGCGAGACGGACGGTCTCGATGGCGATCTGGAAGAGCTGACCGACGACGAGAACGCCGAGCAGGCCGAGGAGCCCGGCGAGAGCCCGCGCCGGGACATGCCCTTCTCCAACCAGCCTCCGGGGCCGGACTACAAGGTCTTCACCACCCGCTTCGACGAGACGGTGACGGCGGAGGAACTCTGCGACACGGCCGAACTGGACCGGCTGCGCGGCCATCTCGACAAGCAGCTCGTCAACCTGCAGGGCGCGGTGGCGCGGCTCGCCAACCGGCTGCAGCGCAAGCTGCTCGCGCAGCAGAACCGCTCCTGGATGTTCGACCTTGAAGAGGGCCTGCTCGACACCGCGCGTCTCATGCGCGTGGTCATCGATCCCATGCAGCCGCTGGCCTTCAAACAGGAGAGCGACACCAATTTCCGCGACACGGTGGTGACGCTTGTCCTCGACAATTCCGGCTCCATGCGCGGACGGCCGATCACGGTGGCCGCCACATGCGCGGACATTCTGGCGCGCACGCTGGAGCGTTGCGGCGTCAAGGTCGAGATCCTTGGCTTCACGACCCGGGCGTGGAAGGGCGGCCAGTCGCGCGAGGCGTGGCTTGCGGCCGGCAAGCCCGCCCAGCCGGGCCGTCTCAACGACCTGCGCCACATCATCTACAAGTCCGCGGATGCGCCCTGGCGGCGTGCGCGACGCAATCTCGGCCTGATGATGCGCGAGGGGCTGCTGAAGGAGAACATCGACGGCGAGGCGCTGGACTGGGCGCACAAGCGTCTGCTCGGCCGTCCCGAACAGCGCAAGATCCTGATGATGATCTCGGACGGCGCGCCGGTCGACGACTGCACGCTCTCGGTCAATCCGGGCAACTATCTGGAGCGCCACCTGCGCTATGTGATCGACGAGATCGAGAACCGTTCTCCGGTCGAACTCATCGCCATCGGCATCGGCCATGACGTGACGCGCTACTACTCGCGGGCGGTGACCATCGTCGACGCGGAGGAACTGGCCGGCGCCATGACCGACCAGCTCGCGGATCTGTTCGACGACCTGACGACCCAGCCGGTGCGCCGTCGCGGGCGGGGACGCAGTGGCCGCTGAGTGCCGCCGGGCAGCGGCATCGGGGCTCCCGCACTTCTTGGGACGGGTCGCCACGGTCCTTCTCGTGGTGCTCGGGCTCGCGCTTGCCGTCTCCTGGCCCGAGGCCGGTGCACGTGCGGCCACCATTCCCGCGCAGGATGTCACGGTGCGGGTCAAGCGCATCGAGCATTTCTCGATCGGGCGCGACACCGACGGCTACGGGCCGCTGACCTTTCTCGGCGGTCTCGAGGTTCTCTCGGGAAACCGCAATCTCGGCGGGCTGTCTGGCCTGATCGTGTCCGATGACGGATCGCGGATGCTTGCCGTCACGGACAATGCGCTCTGGGTCGACGGGCGCATCGACAGCAACGCGGACGGTCGTCCCACCAACCTGCGCGATGTCCGCATCGCACCGATGATCGGGCCGAACGGCATTCCCCTTCTCAACCAGGACCGGGGCGACACCGAAGCGGTCACGCTGGACCGGCGGGCGGGTGAACTTCTCGTTTCCGTCGAGCGGGTGCACGAGATCTACGCCTTCCCCTGGCCATTCGAGCCGGAGGCGCGCGGGCGCCGGATCGCGCTGCCCGAGGGCATCAGCCATCTGCGGTCGAACAAGGGGATGGAGGCGATCGCCTCGGTGAGCGAGGGACCGCTTGCCGGAACGTTGCTCGTCATCGCCGAGCGGGGGCGTGACAACGCGGCGGACATGCCGGGCTTCCTGATCGGCGGGCCGCGCCCGGGCACCTTCACCGTGGCACGCGATGCCTCCTATGATGCGACCGACCTGGCCATGCTGCCGAATGGAGACGCGCTGCTGCTGGAGCGCCGCTTCACGCTGCGCCACGGCATCGGCATGCGGCTTCGCCTCATTCCCGCCGCCGAGATCTTTCCCGGCGCGCGCGCGGTTGGCACCGTCCTGCTCGAGGGTGGCTTCACCGATCAGATCGACAACATGGAAGGCCTCGCCGTTCATCGCGATGCGCAGGGGCATACCGTTCTGACGGTGGTTTCCGACGACAATCGCTCGATCCTTCAACGCACGCTGCTGCTGCGGTTTCGCCTCGACCTGCCCTGAGACGTGGCTCTCCGGCCCGGCGTCAGGGCCTTGGGGGCGCGCCGGCCTTCCTGTTGACAATCGCCCGGGATGGGGCCATGTAAGCGGCGTTCCGGTTGACGCGACCTGCTCCCGCGGGCGGCAAACGGCCGGACAATTCGCACGGATTTCCTGATCATCAAGGATCCCATGTCCGCTCGTCGTGCCCCTGCTGCCCCGGTTTTCCGCGCTGCCTTCGCAGTCATGGATGCCGTGCGCGCGCATGGTGGCAACCCCCGCGCATCTGCCGCGACTGTCTCGGCAAAAGCCGGCCTGACGACGACGACGACCCGCAAAACGACGTTCTGAAGGCCCTCCCGTTCCGAGCTCCCCCGGATCGACGGGGGACCGGAAGGATCCCGGACCGCTGGCATGACGCCGTCGCGGGCGGGTGAGCGGGGAGCGCCAGGAAGGGAAACAAGTCAATGGCTTACAAGATTGCAGTCGTAGGTGCCACCGGCAATGTCGGCCGGGAGATGCTCGACATTCTCGAGGAGCGCGGTTTTCCGGCGAGCGAAGTCGTTCCGGTCGCCTCGCGCCGCTCCCAGGGTGTCGAGGTCTCCTATGGCGACAAGACGCTCGTCTGCCAGGCGCTCGAGAACTACGACTTTTCCGACGTGGACATCTGCCTGATGTCCGCCGGCGGCTCGGTCGCCAAGGAGTGGGCGCCGAAGATCGCGGCCAAGGGCTGCGTCGTGATCGACAACTCCTCGGCCTGGCGCTACGACGCGGACGTGCCGCTGATCGTTCCCGAGGTGAACGCCGACGCGATCACCGGTTTCACCAAGAAGAACATCATCGCCAACCCGAACTGCTCCACCGCGCAGCTCGTGGTGGCGCTGAAGCCGCTGCATGACGCGGCCGGCATCAAGCGTTGCGTGGTCTCGACCTACCAGTCCGTCTCCGGTGGCGGCAAGGACGCCATGGACGAGCTGTTCAACCAGACCCGCTCGGTCTTCGTGAACGACCCGATCACGCCGGAAAAGTTCACCAAGCGCATCGCCTTCAACGTCATTCCGCACATCGACGTCTTCATGGAGGACGGCTACACCAAGGAAGAGTGGAAGGTGCTGGCCGAAACCAAGAAGATGCTCGATCCCAAGATCAAGCTCACCTGCACCGCCGTGCGCGTGCCGGTCTTCATCGGTCACGCGGAGTCGGTCAATCTCGAGTTCGAGCGTCCGATCACGCCGGACGAGGCCCGCGACATCCTGCGCGAGGCGCCGGGTATTCTCGTCGTCGACAAGCAGGAAGACGGTGGCTACGTCACGCCCTACGAGGCGACCGGGGAGGACGCGACCTATGTCAGCCGCATCCGCGAGGACGCGACCGTCGAGAACGGCCTGAACCTGTGGGTCGTCTCCGACAACCTGCGCAAGGGCGCGGCGCTCAACACCGTTCAGATCGCCGAGGTTCTGGTGAACCGTGGCCTGATCTCGCCGAAGAAGGCCGCTGCCTGACCTAACGGCGCCTTCATCGGACGGACTTTCGACGCGGCCGGAGTGATCCGGCCGCGTTTTCGTTTGCGGGCTTGGCAGTTTTTGCGGCTGGCCCGGAACGGCCGCCGGGTTCAAACTCGCCTCCATGCAGCGCATTGCGCGACAAGGAGGATTTCCCGATGACGCATCTTCATCGACGGGCGCGCCCGTCCGGGCCGCGACTTGCATCACTCGTCGCGGGTGTCGCCCTCGCGCTTGCCGCGAGCCTTCCAGGTGCCGGAGCCCTTGCGCAGGAGGCCGGCGGTCCGCCGCCGGCTCCCATCCTGTCCGGCAGCGACCGGTTTCACCCCGTGCTTGCGCGAAACGGCATGGTGTCCTCGCAGGAGGCTATCGCCAGCACGGTCGGACGCGACATTCTGGCGGCCGGAGGCAACGCGGTGGATGCGGCTGTGGCGACCGGCTTCGCGCTTGCCGTCACGCTGCCGCGCGCCGGAAACTTGGGCGGTGGCGGTTTCATGATGATCCACATGGCCGGAGCGGATGGCGCGGCCGGTGAAACCCATGCGCTCGACTATCGCGAACTCGCGCCGGCCGGCGCCTCGCGGGACATGTTCCTGGATGAGGAAGGCAATGCCGACAGCAACAAGTCGCGGTACACTGGGCTCGCGATCGGCGTGCCGGGAACGGTCGCGGGGCTCGCCGCGGCGCATGAGCGCTTCGGCAGCGGCCGTTTCACGCTGGGTGAGCTGATCGCGCCGGCGATCGCGCTTGCCAGGGAGGGCTTCCCCGTCTCGGACGATCTCGCGGGGTCGTTGAAGCGGGTGCATGAGCGCCTGTCGAAGGACGCCGACGCGGCGGCGATCTTCTACAAGGAGGATGGCGGCTTCTATCGCACCGGCGAGATCCTTAGGCAGCCGCAGCTTGCCGCTTCGCTGGAACGGATCGCGCGGGAGGGCGTTTCCGGCTTCTACGCGGGGCCCGTGGCCGAGGCGGTGGCGGCGCGTGTCGCGGCGGCCGGCGGGTCGATGTCGGTCGGGGATCTTGCGTCCTATGAGGCGAAATGGCGGGCGCCTGTGACCGGAAACTACCGGGGTTACGAGATCGCCTCCATGCCGCCGCCCTCCTCGGGCGGCGTGCACATCGTCGAGATCCTCAACATGCTCGAACCGCATGATGTCGCCGCGTCCGGGTTCGGTTCGGCGAAGACCATGCACCTGATGGCGGAGGCGATGAAGCGCGCCTATGCGGACCGCTCGGAATATCTCGGCGATCCGGATTTCGTGGATGTGCCTGTGCGCGGGCTCACCTCGAAAGACTATGCGGCGCAGCGGATGGCGGACTTCGATCCGGAACGCGCGGCGGCGGCGAGCGAGATCCGCCCCGGGGACCCCGCCCCCTACGAGAGCAACGAGACGACCCACTTCTCGGTGATCGACAAGGACGGCAACGCGGTCTCCAACACCTACACGCTGAACTTCTCCTATGGCGTCGGCATGGTCGCACCCGGAACCGGTATCCTGCTCAACAACGAGCTCGATGACTTTTCGGCAAAGCCCGGTGTTCCCAATGCCTACGGGCTGATCGGCGGCGACGCCAATGCGGTCGCCCCGCGCAAGCGGCCGCTGTCCTCCATGAGCCCGACGCTGGTTTTCCGGGACGGCCGGCCGGTGATCGCGACCGGCTCTCCCGGGGGCAGCCGGATCATCACCACGACGCTGCAGGTCATTCTCAACGTGGTCGACCACGGCATGAACATTGCCGAGGCGAGTGCGGCGCCGCGCATGCATCACCAGTGGCTGCCCGACGAGATCCGGATCGAGGAGGGCTTCTCGCCGGACACGCTGAAGCTTCTGGAGGGCATGGGCCACACGATCGCCGAGAAGGCGACCATGGGCTCGACCCAGTCGGTGATGGTGGTGCCGGGCGGGCTCGCCGGTGCGGCGGATCCCCGCCGGCAGGGATCGCTTGCGACCGGCTACTGAGGCGTGCCGCCGGCCTCGCCTGCCACGGGGCGGGGCCGTTCCCGGCGCAGGAGTGTCGCCACCAGCAGCGCGCCATAGGTGAGCGCCAGCAGGATGGGCAGGCCGATGGTGCCCACGGCATCGATGGCAAGTCCCGCGAGTGCCGGTCCGGAAAAGCCGCCCGCGCCCCACATCAGCGCGAAGGCCGCATTGCCGGAAATCAGCATGGCGCCCGAGTACCGCCGGCCGAGTTCCATCAGCGCTATGGTGTAGATGCCGTAGGCGGCGGATCCCCAGACGAAGAGCATCGCCCAAAGGGCAAGCGTGCTGGTGATGAGCACCGGAAGCAGGCCGGCGCCCAGGATCGTCAGCAGGCACAAAAGCACCATCATCCGCCTGGGGCCGTGCCGGTCGGCGGCCGCGCCGATGGGGACCTGGAAAAGGATGTTGCCGACGACCATGATGGCGAGCGCGGTTGTGATGGCGCGTTCGTCCAGTCCGTGGGCGAGACCATAGACCGGCAGGATCGTCAGGATCGCCTGATCGAAGGCGGCGGCCGTCGCCGTGACCGCCATCAGAAAGATGATCTGCGGAACAACGCGGGCCAGCGATCCGCCGTCATGCGCCGAGAAGCGCGGCAGGCGGTTGCGGATCGTCGCGATGAGCGTTGCGCATACCAGCGTGATTGCCACGCAGAGCGCGAAGGGGGCGAGCGACTGGGTTCCGGTGATGCCGAGAATGGCGGGACCGGCCGCGAAGCCGGCGGCGAGCGCGGTCGCGTAAAGCCCGAGCATCCGGCCGCGGATGCGGTCGGGGCTGAGCTGGTTCACCCAGGTCTCGCTGGCGATGTAGAGCGTGTTGATCGCAAGCCCCATCAGGAAGCGCAGCGGAAACCAGATCCACACGGACTGGAACAGGCCCACGGCGGCGAAGAGCACCACGAGCGACAGCGCGGCGACCAGCGCGAGGCGTGCCGCGCCGTGCCGTGCGGCAAGGCCGGGAATGAGCGGAGCGGATACGAGGAGTCCGCAGGCCATCATCGCCGCGTTCGCGCCGATCAGCCAGGCCGGAAGGCCCTGGCGTTCGAGAATGAAGGACAGCAACGGATAGGTCAGGCCCTGCGCGAGGCCGAAAACGGCGACGATGAGCAGCACCACGGCCATCGCCGGCCGGTCAAGGTGGCGCGGCGCCGTATCAACGGCGTCGTCGGGGCTTGCGTCGTCCGGGCTCACGCGTGACCGCCTCCCTCGACGTCGAGGGTCATCGAGGTCGCCGTGCGAAAGCCGAAGATATGGCGGAAGGGCCCCAGGTCCCGCGTGCCGCTCGCCTTGAAGCCGAAACGTTCGTAGAGCGCGCGGGCCCTCGGGTTCGTGTCGATCACGTCGAGCCGCACGAGCTTTTTGCCGGCGGCGCGCGCGATGCCCGCCACGCTCGCCAGAAGGGCGGTTCCGATGCCCTGTCCGCGCGCGTGTCCCGCCACCGCGATCCCGTCCATGGCGAGCGTGTCGGGGGCCTCCTCCTTTTCGAGAAGCGACAGGCCGAACACCCGCCAGGTGGCGCCGCCGAGCCCGAAGCGGGCCCTGAAGTGGGTGAAGCGCGGCGCGAACAGGCCGGCACCATCGAGGTGATAGCCGCTTACCCCCGCGATCCGCCCGTCGAGAATGGCGGTCACGGCACGGTCGGCCCTCAGGTGGGGGGCGAGAAACTCGGCCGCCCCGGCGGCCGTGCCGAAGAACGGGGCGAGCTTCTGGGCCAGCGCCTCGCAATAGATGCGGGTCGCCGCCGCTTCGTCGCCGGCGCGTACGCGGGGGAGGATCTGGAGCTCGTGTCGGTCGGTCATGGGGTGTGCGGGAACTTCTGTTTCAGGACGGGCCGGCGTGCCGGCGCGCCATCCTGCCCGAGCGCGGGGATCAATGCCAGCCCCGCGCGATTCGTGGGGCGGCTTCCCCTCTGGCGCGAAACGGTGTTGCGGGGTTTCGCGCCGGGGGAATCCGGTTAAGTTCGCGGGAATGCCAACCTTGCGGGTGTGCGGGACAAGTCCGCCGGCCCGCCCGCCGCCGAAAGTTCTGTTCATGCAGGAGCTCGCGCCCCTCCTCGACTATTTCGCCGACTCCTCCGTGGCCGCCTGGCTCGCGGGATCCGCCGACCTGCGCGAGGCGGTGAGGGTGACGCATCTCCTGTCGGCGGTGCTCTTCGCCGGCGCGCAGGTGATGCTCGATCTCAGGCTGATCGGTCTGTGGCAGCGCGTGCCGCTGGAAGACCTGCGCCGGGTGCTCGGCGGCATGTCCTGGTGGATGCTGGCGATCTGCGTGACGAGCGGTCTGGCGCTCTTTTCCCAGCGCCCCTTCGCCCATTCCTCCGACCAGGCGTTCCAGGCCAAGATGGTCATTCTCGCCCTGTTCCTGCTCAATGCGGTGCTTCTGCGCTTCGTGCCCGCCTGGAGGTTTCTGGCGGAGGTGGACTCACGCGGAACCATTTCCCGGTTCCGCACCGCCGGCATCGTGTCGCTGGCGCTTCTGGCGATGCTCTTCGTCGTGATGCGGTGGCCCGGACTGCTTTGAGCGCGCGCGTGCCTTACTGAGCGCGGCGGTAGAAGCCGGTGTTGACGATCTCGCCCTCGCCGGGAACCACGACGGTTTGCTCGATCTCCAGCGTCGCGCCGTCCTCCGAGAGCATCCGCCTGGCGGTCATGAGCACCCGGCCGTTGCGCGTGGCCTGGGAGGTCAGGGTCCGCTCGTTCTCGAACGTCAGCGTCAGCCGGTCGGCCAGGCCGCTTTCCGAGAGGCGCTCTCCGGGACCGCCGGGAACGCCGGTGATCTCGCCCTCCACGGTCTCGCCCTCGGAGGTCACCACCTGATGGCGGATGGTGACGAGGCCGAACTCCTCCTCGATGCGGCAGGTCGCGGCCTTGGGCAGGTCGCTCTGGTCGAACTCGCTCTCGTCGAGATCGAGGACCCAGGTGCCGAGAAAGGGGGCAATGCTCTCGCCGGTCATGTGCCGTTTCGCCTCATGCGATGACTGTGGGTGGATGGCCGCCCTTGTAGCGGAGAGGACGCGGTCTGTCATGCCCCGTGGGGCTGTCCGGCAGACGCCGCTCCCTGAGCAGCTTCACGTATAGACGAAGGGTGTTCTGGAAACCGGCGGTCACCGGGACCATTATATGGCCCCGGGAGGACTTCATCATGACCGCGAACGTGCTCATCGTGGACGACGAGGCCGCGCTGGCCGGCTTTCTCAAGGAAGTGATCGAGGCGGACGGCTATGCCGTGCATCTCGCCGCTTCGCTCGAGGAGGCGCATCGGCGGCTGGCCGAGGCGCGCCCTGATGTGATGCTTGTCGATGCGGCATTGCCCGACGGAAACGGTTACGCGCTGTGCCAGGACGTGCGCGGGCGCTCCGAGACCGCGCGCCTGCCGCTGGTGTTCATGAGCGCCGTGTCGAGGCCCGTGGATATCGAGAAGGCGCTGGCGCTCGGGGCCGACGCCTTTCTCGGCAAGCCTTTCCTGGCCGGGGACCTGACCCGGACACTGGCGCGCCTGACCGGCAGGGACACCATGACCGGCCGGGATGCCGTGGCCAGGCTCGACGCGTGACGCGGGCCGTGTCCCGGGACGCTCCCTCCTCGTCCGGCGGGGACATGCCGCGCCCTTCGGGACGGCAAGGAGGGGTTGAGCGCTGGAGCCTCAGGTTTCGCATTTTTCTGTTTTTCGCGCTGATCGTCGCGGGGATCCTGGCGGTTCTCCTGGGCGCCGGGCTTTATGTCGCGCGGGGCGGGGCCGAGGACCTGGCGGATCGTCTGGCGCTTGCCGGTCTGGTGTCGTGTTTCGTGCTCGCCGGCCTGGTCACCTGGGTCTGGCTTAAGTTCGACGATCACGTCGCCCGCCCGCTTGAGCGGTTGGGGGCGGAACTGAGCGCGGCCGTTCACGCCGGCGCGGAGGTTCCGGCGGAAGATGCCCGGGCCCGTTATCTCGGCCTTATCGCGCCGGCCCTGCGGGAGGCCTCGCAGGAGCTTGCGACGGCGCGCCGCGACGTGGAGGCACGGGTGAGCGCGGCCACGCGGGAGGCCGAACGCCAGAAGGGGCGGCTCGAGGCGGTGCTGCGCGATCTCGAACAGGGGGTGGTGATCTCGACCCTCGACCACCGTATCCTGCTCTACAACCGTTTTGCCCGGAGCCTGCTTGAAAGCGCGAACGGGGCCTCCTGCGGTCTTGGCCGGCCGCTGACCGACCTGTTCGTTGCCCAGCCGCTGCGTCATGCGCTCGAGCGGCTCACCCGCCGGTTCGCCAGCCGCCGCCACGAGACCCACCGGGACGGGCTGGCCGCGCCCTTCATCTCGGCCACGGTCAGCGGGCACGAGAGCGTGCGGGGCCGCATGTCGCTGGTGCTCGATTCCGAGGGGACACGGCCGATCGGCTATGTGGTCACCTTCGACCGGGTGACGGACGAACTCGCGGCCGGAATCTGGCGCGACCGCCTGCTTCAGGACGTGACACGCGACATGCGCCAGCGCGTCGCCGCGCTTTCCATGGCGGCCGAGGTGCTGTTGCGCCGTTCGGCGGCGACAGGCGAGGCCGAAAGCGGTGACCTTGCCGGCCTGCGCGAGACCGTGGCGGAGGAAACCCGGGTCCTTGGCGAGCGTCTCGACCGGCTGGACCAGGTCGCGGGCGACCTCCTGTCCGGTGCATGGCCGATGACGGAGGTGTTTTCGACCACCCTGCTCGACTGTATCGCGGCGCGGCGGTCCGAGGGGCGCACCCTCACCTTCGAGAGCGGTGGCGACACGCTCTGGCTGTCCTGCGACAGCGCGTCGGTGGTGGAACTCGCGGACCGCATCGTCAATCGCATCGCGGTGGAGACCGGCACGCGGCATTTCCGCCTCGTGATGAACCGCCGGGCGTCCGGGGCCTCACTCGACATCCTGCACGAAGGCGCGCCGATGTCCGTGGCGCTGCTGGAAACCTGGCTCGACGAGGCCCTGGACGACAGTCTCGGAGCCATGACCGGTCACGACGTGCTGAGCCGGCACAAGACCGAGATGTGGCCGGACCGGGACGAGGCGGGCACGGCGCGGGTGCGCCTCCCGCTTGCGCTGGCACCGGGACGCGAGGAGCCGGCTCCGCGACAGGCGCCGCTTTCGCCTCTGGCGGAACGGCCGGAGTTCTACGATTTCGACCTTTTCGCGCGTCCCGCGCCCGCCTCCATGGGCGAGGCGCCGCTGCGGACCCTTTCCTTCGTCGTGTTCGATACGGAAACCACCGGGCTCGAGCCTTCGCGCGGCGATGAACTGGTGTCCATCGCCGGGGTGCGCATCGTCAACGGACGGGTGTTGCGCTCGGAGGCCTTCGACACACTGATCGATCCGGGCCGTCCGATTCCGGCCGCCTCGACCCGCGTTCACGGCATCACTCAGGAGATGGTGGCTGGCGCGCAGGCCGCCGGCGAGGTCCTTCCCCTCTTTCACCGGTTCGTGGGCGACAGCGTGCTCGTTGCTCACAATGCCGCGTTCGACATGACCTTCCTGACCCGGAACCGCAAGGCGTCGGGCGTTGCCTTCGACCAGCCGGTGCTCGACACGGTGCTGCTTGCGGGCCATCTGTTCGGCGCGGGCGAGAGCCTGACGCTCGACGCGCTTGCGGAGCGGTTCGGCATCGTCATCCCGCAGGAGGCGCGCCATACGGCGCTGGGCGATGCGCTGGCGACCGCCGAGGTCCTGCTCAAGCTCTTCGGTCTGCTGGAGGCGCGCGGCGTCGTCACGCTGGATCAGGCGATCGAGGTGTCCAACCGGCAGGTGAGCCTGCGTCGGCGCCAGAAGGGGTATTGACGCGACCGTTGCCGCGTCGACGCCTTCATGCGGGAAGAGCGACAAGCGATACCGCCCTTGACCGATGCGCGGCCGGCGGGCCAGGGTTCGCCCACCCCTCCTCTCCCGACCGGAGTCCTCCGACATGCGCCAGACTGTTGTTCTCACCGGTGCCAATCGCGGCATCGGCCTCGCCCTTGCCCGCCTGTTCGTGACGTCTGGCAACTGGCGGGTCGTCGCCGGCTGCCGCAATCCCGACAGCGCGCCGGAACTGGCCGCGCTTGCTTCGGAAAATCCCGACGCGCTTGCCGTTCACGCGCTTGATGTCGCGGACCCGGCCTCCGTTTCCTCGTTCGTCGCAGCCATCGGTGAGCGGCCGGTGGACCTGCTGCTCAACAATGCGGGTGTTCTCGGCAAACACCAGAGTCTCCACGATCTCGATTTCGAGGCCTGGGACCACGAGTTTCGCGTCAACACGATGGGTCCGATGCGGCTGGCGCTGGGTCTCCTCGACAATCTGCGCAAGGGTACCGATCCGCGCATCGTGACGATCTCGAGCCAGATGGGGTCCATGGCGCGTCCGCGCGGCGGCGCCTATGCCTATCGCTCGACCAAGGCGGCCTTGAACAAGGCGATGCAGGGCCTGGCGCTCGATCTTTCCGATGATGACATCTGCGTTGTCGTCATGCACCCTGGCTGGGTGCGCACGGACATGGGCGGCTCGGGAGCCGATATCGCGGTGGAGGAAAGCGCCGGCGGGATCTTCTCAGTCGTCACCGGGCTGAAAGCCGCCGATACGGGCCGCTTCCTGCAGTGGAACGGCAGCGAACACGACTGGTAAGGCCGGGATCTCCCGCCGGGCAGTCCTCAGGGGGCGAGCGGATCGGCGGCCGCCCTCTGGTCGGCGATCCGGTCGACCAGGAGATCCGTCAGGCCGGCGGCCGCCCACATGGCAAACAGGGTTGCCCATGCGGTCAGCGCGAAGATCGAGCCGCCGGTGACGCCGGCTCCCACGGCACAGCCGCCGGCCAGCATTCCCCCGAAGCCCATCAGCACCGCGCCGACGATGTAGCGGCGCATGGAATGGCCGTCGCGGAAGCCCTCCAGTTTCCATTCGCGGAAGAAGAGCGCCATCAGCGCCGATCCGATGAAGACGCCGGGCACCAGACCGACATCGAAGTCGATGTTGGATCCGGGGGGCGTCAGGACGACCATCAGCGTGTCCGCGGAGGGGCCGGTGAAGGTCATGCTCTTGACGCTCATGGGCGTGAAGGCCTGCGTGGCGAGTTCGTAGGTGAACCACCAGCCGACGGCGACCGTGGCACCGACGCCGGCCGCGCCCAGCCAGCCGCGCGGCGACAGACGGGCGCGCAGGGCAAAGCCGATCGTGCCGACAATGAAGAGCGCGCCGATCGCAAGCCCGGAGCCCTCCGGCAGGCGGAACATGGCCAGGAGGTCGAGCGCTTCGCGACCGCCGACGGTCCACATGCCGGCGATCCGGTCGCGCAGCGGTGACAGGATGCCGTGGATGGAGGCCTCCGCCGTGACGGCAAAGATCAGCCCGGAGAGCAGCGCGCGCAGGTTGCCGGTCGCCGACAGCACGAGCAGACGGCTGGCGCAGCCGCGCGCGAGCACCATGCCGCAGCCGAACATGGCACCCCCCAGAATCGCGCCGGAGAGTGAGCCCCGGGCGGCGAACTGGCGGGCCTCGGACACGTCGAGGGTACCCTGGAAGATCAGGAGCTGGGTCAGGAACACGGCACTGGAAAAGGTGATGAGCCAGATCGCCACCCGGCTTCCGATCTCGCCACGGGCGAACTCGACGGCGGCGGCGCGCAGGCAGAAGCGGCTCTTCTGGGCGAAGGCTCCGAAGGCGATGCCGATGAGAAGCCCGCCAAGCGCGGAGGTTTCCGCCTCCCCGATGGTCTCCATGAGGCCGGTCAGGTCCATTTCCGCCTCCTCCCGCCGCGCTCATGCGACCGGGTGCGCACCGTTCAAGATATTCGCAAGATTGAATGCATGATTCCCCCGCCCCGGCCTTGATCCTGGTCAATCCGGCCCGGCTGGCGGACGCAGCGGCGGCATGGGTGCTTGTCGCGTCGCGCGCGGACGACTAAGACGTTGGCCGCCGGCCGGGCGTGTTCACGCGCGCGGCACGCGGCACGGGTATCATGCAGGGACTTGCGGCTTGGACCAGGACATGACGAGCGATGCGACGCGGGGAAAGGACGGCGAGGCACCGGCTCCCCTCTGCCTGCGAGTTTGGGGCGGCCTCGGAAACCAGATGTTCCAGTATGCGGCCGGTCATGCCGCCGCGCGGCGTCTCGGAACGCGACTGCTGATCGACCCGCTGGAGATGCCGCTCGATCATGCGGCCCTGGGTCTCGACCTTTTCGGGATCGAGCCCGAGATCTGGCGGCCCGAGGGGGGCGGCCTCCTTGGCCGGCTTCGCTCCGGTTCGGTGAAGCCGAAGAAGAGGCACCGGCTCTGGCCGGGTCCGGTGTTCATGCCGGACAGCTTTTGTCATGCCGACGGTTATTTCGAGATCGGTCCCGGCACCTATCTGGCCGGATATTTCCAGTCAGAGCGTTTCTTCTCCGATTGCGAGGGCGAGATCCGCGCGCTGTTCGACCTGTCGCGCGTCGCGCCGACCATCGAGCCCGCACTTCTGGCGGCCGCGAACGATCCGGCGAGTGTTTCGGTGCATGTGCGTCGCGGCGACTACATGACCAACCCGAATGCAACCAGCGTGCACGGGCTTCTGGGGCGTGACCACTATGACCGGGCGATGGCGCTGGCGGAGCGGCTTGTGCCGGGCGCGACGTTCGTCGTGTTTTCCGACGACATGCAGGCGGCGGACGATCTCACCGCCCACTGGCCCAACCGTGTGCTGGTGCGCGACCAGTCGCGAGAACAGGACCTTTTCCTGATGAGCCGCTGTGCGCACCACGTCACGGCCAACTCGAGCTTCAGCTGGTGGGGAGCGTGGCTCGGCCGCAATCCCGAGCGCCAGGTGATCGCGCCGCGCCAGTGGTTCGCGCGGGACGAGTTGCGAAAGGTCTATGTGGACGAGCTGTTTCCGCGCGGCTGGATCCTGATCTAGGGTGTGGATCCGCAAACGGGGCGACGTTCCGCGCAACAACACGCGCATGCCCTTTCGGGCCGCACGAAACCGAAGATGCAACAAGGACAAGCCGCATGAAGCTCTGCGTGGCGATCTGTACCCGTGAACGCCCGCGCCTGCTGCGCGAGTGTCTGAACTCGGTCGTCTCCCAGGAGGTTCCGGAGTGGGTGAGTGCCGATGTCGTCGTGGTGGAGAACCACGACCGTGAGACGTCGCGCGGGGTCTGCGAAGAGGTGTCGCGGGAGAGCGGCTGGACGATCCACTACGTTCTCGAGCCCGAGCTCGGCATTCCCTTCGCGCGCGACCGTTGCGGGGTTTTCGCCGAAGCAGCCGGCTACGACCGGGTGCTTTACGTCGATGACGACGAGGTTGCCCACGCGGGTTGGCTGAAGACCATGACGGAGGCGACGCGCAGTCATCCGGCCGAGGTGCACTACGGGCGCGTGCTCTACACGTTCCCGCCGCAGACGCCCGCGTGGATGTTGCCGAAGCAGGTCAACAAGCGCGCGACCGGTACGGTCCTGACGAAAGCGGAAGGCCATAACACGCTTGTGGAGACCCGCGTGTTCCGGGACACGGACAAGGGCGGGCTGGGGCTGCATTTCGACGGCTCCATGCGGTTCACCGGCGGCAGTGACACCGATTTCTTCACCCGTGTCCATGATGCGGGCGGACGGATCATCTGGATCGGCGAGGCGGTGGTCGAGGAACTCGTGCCGGAAAACCGGATCCGGCTCGGCTGGCAGCTCAACCGGACCTTTCGCGTGGCGGGCAACATCTCGCGCCTGCACGAGAAGCGCTCGGGGCGCGCCGCTGCCATGCGACGCAGCCTCGTGAAGGGACTGGGGCGCCTTTTCGGCGGGCTCCTGTTCGAGACACCGCTCGCGATCGTGATGATGGTGACGCCCGCACGCGGCAAGCGGCAGGCGTTCAAGGCGGCGAAACAGATCGCCTCGGGTCTGGGGTCGCTGGCGTATCTGACGGGGTTTCAGGCCCAGCCCTATCGCAAGGTGGACGGAAACTGACGCCTGCGGCCACGGCTCGCCCGCCGATCAGTCGACCACCAGTTTCAGCGGCGTTCCGGCGGGAATGGGCTGGCCCGGCTCCACCTGGTTCAGGATCGTGAACAACTCGAGGCGGCGCTCGGGCTCGACCCCACTCATGCCCACGGCAAGCCGCTCGGCGGTGTCGCCGGCATCGGCGCGGATCACCTTGATCCTGAGCGGACGCAGGCGCACGACCTCGGTCGGCGTGAGTTGGCGGAAGGTGTCGAGCGTGCGTTCATAGTCGCTGTTGAAGGTGCTGCCCCCGTTGCGCGAGGCGAAGATGAAGCGATAGCCGGTGCGCCCGATGCGCACCACCGCAATCCGGAAGGACCAGCCGTCGGTCACGGCCGAGGCGGTCACGGCGGCGAGCCCGTTCACCGTGTGCTCGCGCACGCTGTCGCGCACCAGCCCGTTGATCCAGCCGCTTGTCATGTAGGCGGTCAGCGACTCGAAGTCGGTCAGATCCGTGCCGTCGAAGCGCAGGGCCGTTCCCTGGGGATTGCTGGCGAGCACCGCTTCGGGCGAATTCTCGAGCACATATCCCGGCGGCGCGGTGAAGGTGATGCCAAGCGCCTTGTGCAGGAACGTCCGCCCGCGAATGAAGCCCTCGAGCGGATCGTCGCCATAGAGCATTCCGTCGATCTTGGTCAGATAGGCGTCACGGTCTCGTTCGCCGAGGCCCGGGGCGCCGATCTGGCGGGCGGCGCGCACAGCGGTCTGGATCCGCTCCGGCGTGGAGGGGTGCGAGGACAGAAAGTCCGGTGCGCCCTTGCCCGCTCCGGCCGCGCTCTGGAACGCGGCGAAACGGCCCATCGCCGTGAGGAAACGGGCGGCGGCGAAGGGGTCGTACTTGGCGCGGGCGAGGGTTCGCACGCCGACCGCATCGGCTTCCAGCTCCTGGATCTGGGAGAAGCGGGCGAAGGACAGCTGCGAGGAGATGATCGCGGCCTTGGCCTGGTCGGGATCGCGCACGACATTGCCGAGCACGCGGCCGGCGAGTTCCGTCGCCTCGGCGCGCTGCTGGCGCTTGATGGCGTGGCTGGCGGTGACATGGGCCATCTCGTGGGCGAGAACGGCAGCCACCTCCGAGGTGTCGGTGGCAAGCGCAAGCAGCCCGCGCGTGACATAGAGATAGCCGCCCGGCAGCGCGAAGGCATTGACGGCGGGCGAATTGAGGATGGTGATGCGATAGGCCTGCGACGGATCGTCGGAAGCTTCGACCAGTCGGCCGACCACCTGCGCGACGGCACGTTCCGCGCCGCGATCCTCATAGACGCCGCCATAGGTCGCGACGACCCGGGGGTGCTCGCGCGCGCCCAGATCGGCCGACAGGCCGGGGCGAAGGGTCCCGGGCTTCGCCGAGCCGATGTCGATGGGCGAGGAGCCGGAGAACTGGCAGCCCGTGAGCACGCCCGCAAGCAGCAGGGCGGCTGTGGCGCGCAGGGCCGTGCCGAGGCCTCCGCGAAGCACGCCGGTGCGCATCAGGCCCTCCGGCCGCCGTATGTCACGAAGAAGACGCCTGGTCACCGGCGCATTCCATCCTTGTCGAGCCGCTCGATCTGCGCGGGGTGGGAGACCTTGATGAGGGGGCCGTCGCGTGTCTGGACGATGCCCCTAACGCGAATAGCTGCCCCTTCGAGGGCTGCAACGTCAAGCCCGGCGGCCGCGAATTCTTCACGGCTGGACGCAGATATGGTGACGGTGAAGTCGTCCCGCCAGCGGTATCCGAAGTTGAGGTAGAGGGTCGAGCGGGTCTCGCCGACGCCGAGAACCCGCCCCTCGACCAGCGAGAAACGGCCGGTCAGCCGGGTGATCGTGTCCGGTTCCGAGGCCTTTGGAACGCGGTGATCCGCCCACGCGCCACGTCCCGCGCGTCTGGCGGTTTCCTCCGCCGCGAGAAGCGGGGCCAGGCAGGCGGGCGAAAGCCTTGCGGGCAGGACGCCCGCGCGGCCGCTTGCCACTTCGTCCAGCGCGAGCCAGGATCCGTCGCCTGCATCGAGCAGAAGGCCGGTGCGCCGGTTCCAGCGGTCCGGTCGTCCGGCAATGTCGTGAAACCGCAGGTCGCGAGCAGGCTTGGTCGGCTGCGCCGTTGTGTCCAGCGGCACGAGATCCGCCTGGGTGAAAAGATGCCCCTGCGCATCTGTGAAATCGCCGCGCATGTCGGGACCGGCGAGCCTGCGATCCTCGAAGGGAGCGACCCGGTTGGCGGTGCAGGCGGCCGGAAGGGACGTTTTCGCAACCTCCGCCCCGGCCGGGACGGCAAGCAGGAAAAGCACGGCGGCAAGGCACGGCACGCTCGGCGCGGCGGTTGCCGAGCCCGCCGCGTCCCGTCCCGATCCATGCATGTTCATTGCCTTCAAGGTTTTCCGGGTGTCCGTATTGATGACGTCGCGAAGCAGCATGGCCACAACGACGGCAAGAGCTTGACGTCGCGGCTCGCCGTCAGCCCCGGCTGGTCATCAGGATCTTGACCGCGAAGCCGCCGATCACGCCCGCGAACAGCCAGTCGATGGCGCGCATCAGTCGCGGCGAGCGGCGCAGGCCCTTTGAGAACCCTTCCGCCATCAGGACCATGGCAACGCAGAACGGGACGGACAGCACCACCAGATAAAGACCCAGGAAGACGAGCTTTCCCGCCGCGTCCGGATCGTTCGCGGCAACGAACTGGGGCAGGAAGGTCAGGAAGAACAGCACGATCTTCGGGTTGAGCAGATTGACCAGCAACCCTGTCAGATAGATGCGCCCGAGCGGCACGCGCGGTGTGTCGGCCCTCGCCGCCACGCTCAGGGCCGACCCGTGGCGCAGCCCCTGATAGGCGAGCCAGAGCAGATACAGCGCTCCCACCACCTTGAGAACGAGGAACGCCTCGGCGGATGCGGCAAGGAGCGCCGAAAGGCCGAAGGCGACAAGGAGTGTGTGAACGACACTCCCCGTGCTGGTGCCAAGCACGGACACAAGTCCGGATGCACGTCCCTGGGTCAGCGCACGGCTGACGAAGAGCGTCATGTCCGGTCCCGGGGTCATGACCAGCACGAGCACGGCCGCGGTGAACGCGGCAAGGGTCGCCGCATCGGGAATGAAACTCATCGTCGCCTCTCCTGCGCGAAAGTGTCGCGGGCATGCCTCGTTTACGGGGCCACACACTAGTTGATCGGGCGATCCCGTGCCAGCGGGCTGGTGGTCGCTCTCCAGTGCTGACGGGCCCGTTGGACGGGCCGAACGCGCGCGGCTATAAGGCGGGCAGGCAAGCGAACGCCTGTGCCGTCCTGCCCGCAAAGGGCGGGATGCGAGGCATCCGAGGAGGCCCGATGCCGTCCGATCCGTCCCCCGCGTCCGAAAGGGCCGTTTCCGTATCCGGTCGCTTCCTGGCGCGGCTCGCCGCGTTCGAGACAGGCGCGCTGATGCTGGCCGGACTTGCCTGGATTGCCTTTGTCTCGGTGTTCTTTCTGCTTCTCCCGGCGGTCGATCTCGCCACGACAGGATTGTTCCACGATCCGCAACAGGGGTTCTGGGCCGCAACCACGCCGGCCCTGATGCGTCTTCGCGAACTGGGACCGTTCCTGGTGCGTTTCATCGCCATCTGCTCGCTGGCGCTTGTGCTGGTCGCCGCGTTCTGGCCTGCGGCGGGCCGGCGTATCGCGTTGCGGCCGCCGCTGTTTCTCATCACGACGCTGGCGCTGGGGCCGGGACTTCTCGTCAACGCCATCCTGAAAAACAACTGGGGCCGCCCGCGCCCGGTGATGGTCGAGGCCTTCGGGGGCGATGCGCCCTATGTCTCGGTGTGGCGGATCACGGACCATTGCGGAACCAACTGTTCCTTCGTGTCGGGCGAAGGGTCGGCGAGCTTCTGGCTGTTTTCGCTGGTCTTTCTGGTGCCAGCGCGCTGGCGGGCAACCTCCGCCCTCCTCATCGCGCCGCTGTGCCTTGCCCTGTCGGCGAACCGGGTCGCCTTCGGCGGTCATTTCCTGTCCGATACGCTGATGGCCTGGGGGCTCACGCTGCTGGTCATCCTGGCCATGCGCCATTTCTTCTGGGAGGTGCGCGGTGCCGAGGCGCGCGCGCGCCGCTGGCGCGCCGGCTTCGACCGGGCGGCGGCGGCACTGCGGCGCGGCATTTCGCGGGTTGCCGGCTCCTGCCGGGCCGCGTTTCGCAGGTTTTTCGCGCGGTTCGCCTGAATACGCCGGATTTTCGTGTCGATGCCGGGTGATGCCCCTTTTTTCGCCGTGTTGACGTGGCATTCGCGCGGGCAAGGAGCATCTTGCGCGGCGGCCGGGCTTGTGGAAAACGGCGCGGGGCTTGCGCGAGACGGCAATATCGGCAGGGTTGGCTCGATTTTCGAGCCAAATGCCGTGATCATGACGACGACATGAGCGAGACGGATCCACGGGCCGAGGCCCGCATGGGCACACTGGAGCGAGATGCCGCCCGACCGGTCGAAAGGCCGGCCGGCGACGCGTCGTGCCCGGATGCCAAGACCCCGGTCCCGCCCGCGGCGCTGCCGCACCGGCGCTGGCGCCCGGGTCTCCTGCTTGTCGCCCTTGCCGTCGCGATCGGTCTTGCGCTTGGAAATTTCGTCCAGTTCGCGCACAGGGTGGCGAGCCTCAGCCGGGACGATCCGCCGGCGGCCGCCCCCAGCGCCGACGCCATCGTGGTGCTGACGGGGGGCAGCGAGCGGGTCAAGGTCGCGCTGGACCTGCTGGCGGAGGGGCGTGCCGAGCGCCTGCTCATTTCCGGCGTGCATCCCGACACGACACCGCGCCAGATTGTCAGCACGACGGAAAGCGACATGGCGCTTTTCTCGTGCTGCGTGGATCTCGACCGGATCGCCTCCAACACGTTGCAGAACGCCGAGGAAACGGCGAAATGGGTGCACGACAACGGCTACGCCCGCGTGCTGATCGTCACCAGCGCATATCATATGCCGCGCGCGCTGCTGGAACTGCGCTCGGTCGCGGGCGACGTCGACCTGCTTCCGGTCGCGGTGCAGGCCAACGGCATGGAACTCGACCGCTGGTATCTCGACCCGGCCGTCTCGCTGCTTCTTCTGCGCGAGCACATGAAGTATATGCTGACCTGGCTTCGCATCGCCGCCGCGACCGGCAAGGTGCCGGGATGAGCGGCGCCAGCGCGGCGGGCCGCCGTCCGGGTCATGCGCCGGGGCCGGCCTGCTCTTTCGTCACGACCTCATCCGCCGGCCGGTTCCGTTCATGATCCTTCTTCGCTCGCTCGTCTTTCAGGCCCTGTTCTATCTCTCGACCCTGGCCCTCATGATCCTGGCGCTGCCGGTTTTCGTGCTGCCGCGCAAGACAGGCTGGCCCGTGGTGCCCTTCTGGGCGCGGATGAACCTCTTCCTGCTCAGGGTGATCACGGGCGTGAAGGTCGAGTTTCGCGGACTGGAGAACATTCCCGAGGGGGGCTGCATCGTTGCGGCGAAACACCAGTCGGCCTGGGAGACCTTCGCGCTGTTGCCGCATTTCGTCTCGCCGACCTATGTTCTCAAGCGCGAGCTCCAGTACATCCCCATCTTCGGCTGGTACACGATGAAGTACCGCCAGATCCCGGTCGACCGGGGCAAGCGCTCGGCGGCGCTGGCCGCCATGACCGAGCGGGCGCGCGAAGCGGTGGCGGAAGGTCGCCAGATCCTGATCTTTCCGGAGGGAACGAGGCGCGGCGCGGGCGAAGAGCCTCGCTACAAGTACGGTGTTGCCCATCTCTATCGCAAGATCGGCTGTCCGGTGCTGCCGGTGGCCCTGAACTCCGGCCTGTTCTGGCCGCGCCGTGGCTGGTGCCTGTACCCCGGGACGGTGCTGGTGGAATTCCTGCCGCCGATCCAGCCGGGGCTGGAGACCGAGCCCTTCTACGAGGAGATGGTCGGGGCCATCGAGGCCGCGTCCGACCGGCTGATCGGCGAGGCGATCGAGGCAGGTCCGGCATCGCCCGTCACGGACCGGGTTGCCGAGCGTTTCGCCGAACGCGGGCTGCCGGTGCCAGGGTCGAAGGACTGACGCAGGGGGCGCGGGCGGTCGCGGAGTGTTTTTGCTGTAGCACCTGTTCCTGATACGTTCTATATTGCCGCCATGACGAAAGGCGGCGTGGTGGCACGGCCTCCGGCCGGCGATGGGCCGGCCCCGCGTGCCGCCGAGGATCTCGGGCTTGGCGACCGGTACCGTTACCTGGTCGGCGCCTCAGGGCGCCGCTATCTGTTCACGCGCGTTTCGTTCGACCGTCTGGAGGAGTGTCCGGGGGCGGTCGTGGCGCTGGAGCGGCCCGAGGCCGCGGATGCCCAGGCCGAGCGTATCGTTTGGCTGGGGGAGATCGACCGCGACGGCCGGCGCCGTGGTCCGCCACTGCCGCGCGGGGCGCGCAAGTCCCTCATCGTTCTGGTACATCTTCTGGCCGGGGACGCCGCCGGCCGGCGTGTGGTTCTCGACGACCTTGGATAGGATGTGACGGTCCGGGCGTGAAGATCCGGACCATGCCGGGCGATACGGGGAACCAGCGCGATGATGTTCGACGGGATCAATCTTCTTGCCGTGCTCGGCGCGGCCATCGCCTCCTTCGCCGCCGGGTCGTTCTGGTATGGCATGCTGGGTGGCCTCTGGGCCCGTGCGGCCGGGCTTTCCGGTGCGGCGCGAAAGCCGTCGCCGGTGGTTCTCTGCCTGACCTTCCTGCTGGAACTCCTGATGGCCTTCGTCTTCGCCGGCGTGATCTATCATGCCGGCCCGGTGACGCCGGCGAACGGGCTTCTGTCGGCCGGGCTCGTTTGGACGGGCTTCGTCCTGACCACGCTTCTGGTCAATCACAGGTTCGAGCGTCGGCCGGTCATGCTGACCCTGATCGACGGCGGACACTGGCTCGTGGTGCTGCTCGTTCAGGGGCTCGCGATCGGCATTCTGTCGTGACCGGGGACATGACGCGCGCCGGGCGGAGAGGCTGACGCAGCGCGCGTAAGGGTTCTTCCGCAACCGACGAAAGAACGAAGCGCGCGAAGTGGACGGCCACGGTCCGCATCACCATAATGCAGGCCGACGACCGGCGCGCTGACCCGGGCTGCCCGCAGCCTCCGGCGCCTGCGCGCAAGAGAGCGCCGCGACTGTTTCTGGGAGGATCCAAATGTCCGATACCGTCTATCCGGTTCCGGCGGCGATCGCCGCCGACGCCCTTGTCGACAACGACAAGTACATGGAAATGTACCAGGCCTCGATCAGCGATCCGGCCGCGTTCTGGGGCGAGCACGGCAAGCGGATCGACTGGATCAAGCCTTTCACCAAGGTGAAGAACACCAGCTACGATCCGCACAACGTCTCGATCAAGTGGTTCGAGGACGGAACGCTCAACGTCGCCGCCAACTGCGTCGACCGCCATCTGGCCGAGCGCGGCGACAAGCCCGCCATCATCTGGGAGGGCGACGATCCCTCCGAGCACAAGATCATCACCTACAAGGAACTCGCCGCCGAGGTGAACCGCTTCGCCAACGTGCTTCACGCGATGGGCGTGAAGAAGGGCGACCGCGTCACCATCTACCTGCCGATGATTCCGGAAGCGGCCTACGCCATGCTGGCCTGCGCGCGCGTCGGCGCGGTGCATTCGGTGGTCTTCGGCGGCTTCTCGCCCGACAGCCTGGCGCAGCGCATCTCGGGCTGCGAGAGCAAGGTCATCATCACCGCCGACGAGGGCCTGCGCGGCGGACGCAAGGTGCCGCTGAAGGCCAATGTCGACAGGGCGGTCGAGAAGCTCGACGTGGACAAGGTGGTCGTGGTGCGCCGCACCGGCGGCGATGTGGCCATGAGCGACGGCCGCGACGTGTGGTACCACGAGGAGGCCGCGCGGGTGTCGGACACCTGCACGCCGGTGGAGGTGAACGCGGAAGACCCGCTGTTCATTCTCTATACCTCCGGCTCGACCGGCCAGCCCAAGGGCGTGCTGCACACGTCCGGCGGCTATCTGGTTTATGCCTCGATGACCCATCAGTATGTCTTTGATTGCAAGGACGACGACATCTACTGGTGCACGGCCGACGTCGGCTGGGTCACGGGCCATTCCTACATCGTCTACGGTCCGCTCGCGAACGGCGCGACCACGCTAATGTTCGAGGGCATTCCGACCTACCCGTCCCCCGCCCGCTTCTGGGAGGTGGTCGACAAGCACAAGGTGTCGATCTTCTACACGGCGCCGACCGCTATCCGCTCGCTCATGGGTGCCGGCGTCGAGCACGTGGAAAAGACCGACCGGTCCTCGCTCAGGATTCTCGGTTCGGTGGGCGAGCCGATCAATCCGGAAGCCTGGCAGTGGTATTACGATCACGTCGGCGACAAGCGCTGCCCGATCGTCGACACCTGGTGGCAGACGGAGACCGGCGGCATTCTCATCACGCCGCTTCCCGGCGCCACCGCGCTCAAGCCGGGATCGGCGACGCGTCCCTTCTTCGGTGTCCAGCCGGCGCTTGTCGATGCGGAAGGCACGATCCTGGAAGGCGCGACCGAAGGAAACCTCGTGATCACAGACAGTTGGCCAGGGCAGATGCGCACGGTCTACGGAGATCACGACCGTTTCGTTCAGACGTATTTCTCCGCCTACAAGGGGATGTACTTCACCGGTGATGGATGTCGTCGCGATGAGGACGGCTATTACTGGATCACGGGCCGTGTCGATGACGTGATCAACGTGTCCGGCCACCGCATGGGAACGGCCGAGGTGGAATCGGCACTGGTCGCCCATCCGAAGGTGTCGGAGGCCGCCGTGGTCGGCTACCCGCACGATCTCAAGGGCCAGGGCATCTACGTCTATGTGACGCTGATGGAAGGCGAGGAGCCGAGCGACGCGCTGGCCAAGGAGCTGCGCGACTGGGTGCGCAAGGAGATCGGTCCGATCGCTTCGCCGGACCTGATACAGTTCGCGCCGGGTCTGCCGAAGACACGCTCGGGCAAGATCATGCGCCGCATCCTGCGCAAGATCGCCGAGGACAGCTTCGAGAACCTGGGCGACACCTCGACGCTGGCCGATCCGGCGGTGGTCGACGACCTGATCGAGAACCGCCAGAACCGCTGAGCCAGAACCGCCGGGGGGACAAGACGCCCCGATCGGCACGAATTGAAACGGGCGGCGGTGCCATCGCACCGTCGCCCGTTGTTTTTCAAGGAGCCGGTTTTGCGCAAGGAGAGCGCAAAATCGCGGCAAAATTGATCGAATTCCTTTTCGGATTGCCGGGTCGGACCTGACCGGCGGACGCCGGATCCCGACCGCCGGCGGTGGTCCGGCCGCGCGCGCCTCTTCGGCAGTCCAATGCGCTCTTATCCCCGTGCGGGGTCGATCTCCTTGCGGCACACCGCCTCGAACGCGGAAAGGGCGCGGCTGTCGTCGCCGACCGGCGCCCAGGCCATGTCGGCCACGTTCGTCGGGTCGAGCGTCTCGCCGGGGAGAAGGTCGATGCGGCCGCGCCCCTCGCAGTCGTAGAGCTGTGTGATCTGGCGCACCGGCTCATAGCGGGTGAAGAGATTGAGCCGGACGCGGCGGTAGCGCGGCTCGATGCGGTTCGCCTCCACGGTGTCGAGGTCGATGGCGGCGAACCGGTTGATCTTGGGCTTGACCAGCGTCCAGGGCTGAAGCGCGTTCGAGGTTTCGTAGCTCGAGACCACCATCATGCCGTCCGGAAGGCCGCGCGAGGTCATGTCGAACCAGCCGTAGTCCATCCAGATCGTGAAGACGAGCATTCCCAGGCCGGCGGCGGCCGGAGCGAGCCAGCGCGGCAGACGGCCGCCGAGGGCGCGGTTGGCGATCATCACGATGCCGGCGATGACGGCACCGAGAGCGATGGTACTCAAAAGCAGGAAGAACATGGGCGGTCGGTCTTTCTGGCTGGCCGGCGCGGCACGGGCGGGTGCCGGGCCGGGGCAGTCGGAGGCGGACGGGTCATCCTGGAAACAGCGTGCGAGAGGATGACGCGCGGGGCAAGTGCGAACAGGCCCGGCGGCCCGGATTTCGCCTTTTGTGGTGGCCGCGACGTGCGGAGACATTCATCCAGGCTATGGCTAGACCATCTGGTTGCCGTGCCCGATCGCCGACTGAAGGGTCTTGATGACGCCGAAGGCGTCCTTCAGGTGGTTGCGTTCCAGGGCCGAGAGGGTGCTTGGTGCCATGAAGTTGTCGGGCTTGCCGCCGTCGCGCACCTGGCGGGCCTGATGCTCGAGCCGGATGTTGGAGATGAGGTCGTAGGCGTCGAGAAGGTCGTCGGCGCCGGAGGCGCTCAGCACCTTCGCCTCGCGCGCGGCCATCAGCCGCTCGCGGGTATTGACCGGGGAAAGGGCGCCGGTGAGCGCGTAGAGCCTTGCCAGATCGACGATCGGAACCACGCCGGACAGCTTGAGATCGAGCGTGTCCTTGTGTTCGCCGCTGCGGATCAGGGCGAAGCCGCGGAACAGGCCGAGCGGCGGCGTGTGCTTGAGCGAGTTGGCGGTCATGTGGGCGCGGAAGATGGAGTTCTTGCGCGCCGCCTCCAGCGTTTCCGCCTGCATTCCGGCAAAGAGGTCCGTTTCGCCGTGGATCGGGCGCAGGTCGAACATGACCGAGGCGAGCATCTGCGCCATGGGATCGGGACGTGCGATCCAGCCGGCGAAATAGTCGCGCCAGACCGAGGCCTTCTGCCGCCAGCGCGGGTTGGTCGCCATCATGTCGCCGGGGCAATAATAGTAGCCGCAGGCGTCAAGCCCGTCCGAAACCTCGCGGGCGAAGGCCTCGAACCACGCGTCGTGGCGGTCGGGATCGAAACTGTCGTCCAGGATCAGGCAGTTGTCCTGGTCCGAGACGCCGGTCTGCTCGCGGCGCCCCTGCGAGCCGCAGGCAAGCCAGAGGAAGGGGACGGGCGCCGGGCCGAGTTTCGCCAGCGCGAGCTCGATCAGCCGCCGGGTCAGCGCGTCGGTCACCGAGGTCACCAGATGACCGATCTTCCAGGCCTCGACGCCGACGCCGACGAGCTGGGCCAGAAGCCGGGGCACCCGGGCGACCACGGCGGCCAGATCCTCGATGCGGTCATGGCGCGCGATGTCGGAGACGAGGGCGGCGGCGGTAAGCGACTGGCGGCGCACGAGATTTGTTCGGGTGACGATGCCGACGGGGCGGCCGTCCTCGACGATGGGCAGGTGCCCGATGGCGCTCCCGCTCATGACCAGAAGCGCGTCGAAGAGACAGGCCTCGGGCGGCAGGGTTCGGGGATCGCGGGTCATCACGCTCCCGACCGGCGAGGCGGGATCGCGGGCCTCGGCCAGCACCCGTGCCGTGAGGTCGCCGGTCGTCAGAATTCCCTCGAGACGCTCAGGTGTTCCGACCAGAAGACAGGATATGGAGCGCTCCGACATGACGCGGGCCGCCTCGCGCACCGGCAATTCGGCGGTCACGATCACCGGATCGGGCGTCATCAGGTCCCTGAGAGCCGTGGCGATCTCGCCGATCGAGCCCTCGGCGGGCATGGCGGCCGCGCGCCGTCCGGCATCGCGGAGGCTGTCGAAATAGGCAAGAAAGGCTGGAAACCGCCCGCGCAGGTCATGGAACACGGCGGCGGGAAGCACCAGCAGGCGCGCCCGTTCGCTTACGGTCGCGGTGAGCTGGGCCACGCCGCCGCGCAGGAGACTGCGTGCGCCGCAGACCTCGCCCGGCAGGCATCTGGAGATCAGCATTCCCTCTTCCGACGCAAGGTCGATGGCGCCGCGTTCGACGACATAGAGCGCCTGCACCGTGTCGCCGACGCCGAACAGCCGGTCGCCGTCGGGGTGCTCCTCGAGCCGGGCGTCGTGGGCGAGGCGGTGCTGTTCCCCGGGAGGCAGCAGGTCGAAGGGGTGATGGCGCTGGAAGAAGGCCAGCGCAAGCGCCGGATCGGTCTCGGGGATGCGGTCGTCGTCGGTCATTGTCCGGCAAGTCCTCCCGGTGTCGCCTGGGCGTGCCGCCACGCAAGAGGCGGTCGCGCGGCGGGATCCCGGACCAGTTTCACAGGCCCGACGAGGTCACGCCAGCCTGTTTCATCAGGCGCGGGCGGCGTGCCCGGCCCCTCTTGCAGGAAACCCCGCCGGTGGCGGGGTTCGTCGGCCCGCGAGGGGCGGATGCGCGAGGGGCCGCTTGCGGCCCCTCGCTCCGGTTTTCGGGATCAGTGCCCGGTCGCGCCACCCGCGCCGCGCGGAACGCGGACGGACTCGACCAGATCCTGGATCTCCTGCGGCGGCTCCTCGGTCTGCATCGACACCACATAGGCGGCGAGGAAGTTGAACACCGCACCCACCGTGCCGAAGGAGGCCGGCGAGATGCCGAAGAGCCAGTTGTCCGGCGTGTTCGGCAGGATGTTGGTGCCCGGGATGAAGAACATGCCGAGGTAGGTGAACACGTAGCCGACCGTCAGCACGAGGCCGACGAGCATGCCCGCGATGGCACCCTTGGAGTTGATGCGCTTCGAGAAGATGCCCATCATCAGCGCCGGGAAGATCGACGCCGCGGCGAGACCGAAGGCGAGGGCCACGGTCTGGGCCGCGAAGCCCGGAGGGTTGAGACCCAGGTAGGTCGCCAGCAGGATCGCGCCGGTCATCGCGATACGGGCGGTCATCAGTTCGCCCTTCTCGGAGATTTCCGGGTTGAACACCGACTTGACCAGGTCATGCGAGATCGCCGAGGAAATGGCGAGCAGCAGGCCGGCCGCGGTCGACAGAGCGGCGGCGAGACCGCCGGCGGCGACGAGCGCGATGACCCAGCCCGGAAGCTGCGCGATCTCGGGATTGGCCAGCACGAGGATGTCGCGGTTCACCGACAGCTCGTTGCCGGCCCAGCCGAACTCCTCGGCCTTGGAGGCGAAGTCGGCGTTCTTGTCGTTGTAGAACTGGATGCGGCCGTCGCCGTTCTTGTCGTCGAACGACAGGAGACCGGTCTCCTCCCAGTTCTTGATCCACTGCGGACGCTCCGCGTAGAGCAGGTTGCCCTCCGGAGAGCCGACCTCGCCGGTCTGGATCGTGTCCATGATGTTGAGGCGCGCCATGGCACCGACCGCCGGGGCGGTGAGGTACAGCAGGGCGATGAAGACCAGCGCCCAGCCCGCGGACCAGCGCGCATCGGCCACCTTCGGCACCGTGAAGAAGCGGATGATGACGTGCGGCAGACCCGCGGTGCCGATCATCAGCGACATGGTGAACAGGAACATGTTGAAGGTGTTGGAGTGGTGTCCGGTGTAGCTGGCAAAGCCCAGATCCGTCACCACCTGGTCGAGCTTGGTGAGAAGCGGAAGGCCGCTCTCGGTGTGGTCGCCGAACAGGCCGAGCGGCGGAATGGCGTTGCCGGTCAGCGCGATGGAGATGAAGATCGCCGGGATCGTGTAGGCGGTGATGAGCACGCAGTACTGCGCCACCTGGGTGTAGGTGATGCCCTTCATGCCGCCAAGCACCGCGTAGACGAACACCACGGCCGAGCCGATGAGCAGGCCGGTGGTCACGTCCACCTCGAGGAAGCGGGCGAAGGTCACGCCCACGCCGGTCATCTGGCCGATGACGTAGGTCACCGAGATGACGATGAGGCAGATCACGGCCACCACGCGCGCGGAGGTCGAGTAGAAGCGGTCACCGATGAACTCCGGCACCGTGTACTTGCCGAACTTGCGCAGATACGGGGCAAGCAGCATGGCGAGCAGCACGTAGCCGCCGGTCCAGCCCATCAGGAAGGTCGAGTTGTCGTAGCCGGTGAAGGCGATCAGGCCGGCCATGGAGATGAACGAGGCGGCCGACATCCAGTCGGCGCCCGTGGCCATGCCGTTCAGAACCGGGTGGACGCCGCGACCGGCGGCGTAGAACTCGCCCGTGGAGCCGGCGCGGGCCCAGATGGCGATGCCGAAGTAGAGCGCAAAGGAAAGCCCCACGACGATGTAATTGAGGGTTGTCTGGTCCATGTGTTCAGGCTCCCGCTTACTCTTCGTCGACGCCGAACTGGCGGTCGAGCGTGTTCATCCGCCAGGCGTAGAAGAAGATCAGGACAAGGAAGACGAGGATCGATCCCTGCTGGGCGAACCAGAAGCCGAGATCGGTTCCGCCGACCTTGATGCCGGACAGGAGGGGGCGAAGAAGGATGCCGCATCCGAAGGATACGACGAACCAGATAATCAGGCAGATCCTGATCAGAGCGAGATTTGCGCTCCAATAGGCCTTGCCGGAGTCATTTCCAGTGCTCATGAGATTTCCTCCACTCAAGACTTCTCGCGTGCACGGGACGTTTTCGGGAAAGTCCGGCCTCGCCGGCCGCCTGGACATGTCCGCATCCGCGGGCGCATGACCGGGCGCGGCACCCGCTCCAACCGGTGCCGCAAAGCCCTTCAGCGCTCCTCCTGCGCCTCGGGCCAACTCCCCCTCCATCCCGGCTGCCGGCCACCGCGCAAGCTGCGGCTCCGGCCAACGAAGCGCCACGCAGGGTCGTGCGCGCGCGCCGTCTCAGCCCTGACCATACAGCCAAGCCGGAAGGGGGCGAACCGAGACATTCGGGTAATACGCTGCAAATCTGACGTAGCGGAATCAATTCAATAGGGAGCCTGCCTGCGGCGGGCTGTCGCAGGTGGGGCTACGGCCGCCCCGCCTCGCTCCTCGTGTCAGCAGGGATCGTCCTTGCCCGACGCGATCACCCGGGTGAGCGCCGTGCGCAGGGCGTCCGCCCCGTCCTTGCCGAGCGTGGAGACGAGCTGCGCCTGATGCGCTTCTGCGCGCGCGATCAGTTCGTCCACGCGCGTTTCGCCGGCGGGGGTCAGGCGGACCCAGGTGCGGCGGCGGTCCTGCGTGTCGGCGCGACGGGCGACGAGCCCTTGCGCGACGAGCTTCTCCACTGTCTTGGACATGGCCGGCTGGTTGGCTAGGCAGCGTCGCGCGAGTTCACCGACGGTCAGCCCGTCCGTTCCCTTCAGCGAGGCGAGCACCCGCCACACCGGCACCGGAACGCCAAGGCCGCGAAGCTCCTCGTGGAAGCCCGCGCTGGCGATGCTGGAGGCGCGCGCGAGCAGATACAGCAGGTAGCCGTCGACGAAGTTCCCGGGCCGGGCGGAATCGCTGTCGCTCATGTCAGCCCCGGTCCGCGGGAAGCGCGTAGTGGGGGCGGGCATAGCGGCCGGAATGGAAGACGAGCGGAACCCGGTCCTGCTCCTCGAACGCCTCGACCCGGCCGAGGAAGACGACGTGGTCGCCGCCGTCGACACGGGTGTCGTTGACGCATTCGAAGACCGCCGTGACGCCTGCGAGAACCGGCATCCCGCATACGCCGGGCGTCCAGTCGACACCGGCGAAACGGTCCTCGACGGGACGGGCGAAGCGGTCCGACAGGGCGTGCTGGTCGGCGGCGAGAATGTTGATCGCGTAGTGCGAGGCACCCTCGAACAGCGGCAGGTTGGCCGAACGCCGCGCCAGGCTCCACAGCACCATGGGCGGATCGAGGGAGACCGAGTTGAAGGAGTTCGCCGTCAGGCCCACCGGGCGCCCGGAAGCGTCCAGCGTGGTGACGATGGTGACGCCGGTGACGAAGCGTCCGAGCGCTGCGCGGAACCGGCGCGGATCGGCTTCGAGCGTGCGCTGCCCCGAAACGGGCGCCCTGGCGGTGTCCTCGTGCATGGCGTTTCCCTCCTCCCTGGGCTCCGGCGCGGGCCGGTGCCGGTCGTGCCTCCCGTTCCGGGTGCCCGCCGGAGCGGCGCCGGAACAAAGTTCATGCCTAAAAATATTCCTTTTCATATAATAACGATGTTGCTAGGCTCGTCCAAGTTCTTTTCGCTTGATGCGCGGATCGGGAGGCCGCGCGCAACATCCAGCCGGAACCGGCGGACAGGCGAATGACCGGACGCCAGGCGGGGTTCCTCGCCGGCCAGAGGGGGAGTTGCCGATGCTTGCCGACCGCATCGAGGGCAAATGGATCGACGCGTTCGAGCGCGTGTTCGCCATGTGCAAGGTCGCCCGCGACGAGACCGTCGCGATCCTTTCCGAAACCCAGTCGCGTGCCCTCAACGTTCACATCGCGGAGCTCGCGCTGCAGCGTCTCGGCGCGCGCGTGTTCCACGTGGTGGTGCCGACGCCGCGCCAGGACACGCCCGTTCCCGTGCGCTCGACCGGTGCCTCGGTGGCGCTGACCGGGCAGGACGCGGCGATCGCCGCGCTCGCGGCGAGCGGCCTTGTCGTCGACCTCACGGTGGAGGGGTTGCTGCACGCGCCCGAACTGCCCGGAGTGATCGCGAACGGCGCGCGCGTGCTGATGATCTCCAACGAGCATCCCGAGGCGCTGGAGCGTCTGCTGCCGGCCGAGCGCGACAAGGACCGCGTCCGCCGGGCGGTGAAGCTCATCCGCGAGGCGAAGGAGATGCGCGTCACCTCCGCCGCCGGCACCGACCTGACGGTCGCGATGGAGGGGGCCTCGACGGTCGGCGTCTGGGGCTGGTGCGACCGGCCGGGCTCGGTCGCCCACTGGCCGGCGGGTCTCGTCGTGTCCTTCCCGGCGGCGCACAGCGTCAACGGCACGCTGGTGCTCGACGCCGGCGACATCAATCTCACCTTCAAGCGCTATCTGGAAAAGCCGGTCCGCCTCACCATCGAGGACGACTATGTGACCGCCATCGAGGGCGAGGGAACGGACGCGGAGCTGACGCGGCGCTATCTCGTCGCCTGGGGCGAGCGCGAGGCCTATGCGGTCGCGCATGTGGGCTTCGGCATGAACGAGGCGGCGCGCTACGAGGCGCTGACCATGTACGACCAGCGCGAGACCAACGGCACGGAAGTGCGTGCCTATTCCGGCAACTTCCTCTTCTCCACCGGGGCCAACGAGTTCGCCGGCCGCTACACCAAGGGGCATTTCGACATCCCGGTGCGCGGCTGCACGATCACGCTCGACGGCGAGCCGGTGGTGATCGAGGGCGACGTGATCGAGGCCCTGAGATGACCGCCACGACCGGACAGGCCGACCACATCCGCGTGACCAGGGGAGGCGAACCGGTCGTCTTCCTGCACGGGATCGGGGCCGGTGCCGAGATGTTCGCGCCACAGCTCGAGGGGCTGGGCGCCGGGTTCGACGCCATCGGCTGGAACCTGCCGGGCTACGGCGGCACCGGGCTGATCGATCCCATGACCTTCGAGGGCCTGTCGGAGGCGCTCGCGGGTCTGCTCGACCGGCTCGGCATCGCCCGTGCGACGCTCGTCGGCCATTCCATCGGCGGCATGGTGGCGCAGGATTTCATCGCCCGGCATCCCGAGCGGGTGAAGGCGCTGGTGCTGTCCGCGACGGTTGCCTCCTTCGGCAGCCGCGACGGGTCCTTCCAGACGCGCTTCGTCGCCGAACGGCTGGCGCCGCTGGACGAGGGACGCACGATCCCGGAACTGGCGCGCGCCTTCGTGCCGGATCTGGTCGGCAGCAGGGGGGAGCCCTCGGCGATCCCGCTCGCGACCGAGGCCATGTCCCGCGTGCCCGAGGCGACCTACCGCGCCGCGATCCGCTGTCTCGCCACCTTCGACCGGCGCGAGGCGTTGCCGGCCATCGCCGTGCCGACGCTGGTGGTGGCGGGGTCGGAGGACCGCAACGGGCCGGCGCCGACCATGCGCAAGATGGCGGAGAAGATCGCCGGGGCACGCTATGCCGAGCTCGAGGGCATCGGCCATCTGGCGCCGCTGGAGTGCCCGCAGGCCTACACCGACCTGCTGCAGGGCTTCTTCTTCGACACGATCCTTCAGACAAGCAACGGGCAGGGAGCCTCCTGATGACGATCAACGTGACCATTGGCGGCGAGGCCGTTCCGGTTTGCGACGACAAGCCGATCTTCGACCCGGACGCCTTCCGCCTCACCGACCAGGAACGCGAGCTCACGACGCTGGCCCGCAACGTCGCGGCGGCGAAATTCGCGCCACGCGCCGGCGACTATGACCGCGAGGCGACCTTCCCGACGCAGAACTACCGCGACATGCACGAGGCCGGGCTGCTCGGCATCTGCGTGCCGAAGGAGGACGGCGGCCACGGCGCGCCCTTCCGCGCCTACATGATGACGGCGGCCGAGATCGGGCGCTATTGCGGCGCAACGGCGCTGACGTGGAACATGCACGTGTGTTCCTGCCTGTGGACCGGAGCGCTGACCGACGATCTGGACATGGGCGCGGAAGACCGCGAGCTGCACCGGACCCGACGGGCCGTGCACTACGACCGGATCCTGAAGGACGGGGCGATCTACTCGCAGCCCTTCTCCGAAGGCGGCGCGGCGGCCGCCGGCGCGGCTCCCTTCTCCACGTCGGCGAAGCGCGTCGACGGCGGTTTCCTGATCAACGGCAAGAAGATCTTCGCCTCGCTCTCGGGCCACGCGGATTATTACGGCGTGCTCTGCGGCGAGATGAAGGAGGGCGAGAAGCCCTCGCGTCGCGACACGATGTACATCGCGGTTCCCGCGGACGCGGAGGGTGTTTCCGTGGTGGGCGACTGGGATCCGCTCGGCATGCGCGGCACGGTCTCGCGCACGCTGCTGTTCAAGGACGTGTTCGTGCCCGACGACGCCCAGCTCATGCCGCGCGGCGTCTACTACCAGGCGGCGAACCGCTGGCCGCACATGTTCATGACGCTGTCGCCGACCTACATGGGCATCGCCCAGGCGGCCTACGACTTCACGGTGAAATACCTGCGCGGCGAGTGGCCCGGCCTGCCGCCGGTGAAGCGGCGCATGTTCCCCACCAAGCAGATCGGCGTCGCCCAGATGCAGATCATGCTGGAACAGACCAAGGCGCTGTGGTTCCAGGCGATCTCCGAGGCGCGCCCCGATCCGACCCGCGAGCAGATGTTGCGCGCCTGGGCCGCCCATTACACGGTGATGGAGAACGCCAACGAGATCTGCCAGCTCGCGGTCCGCACCTGCGGCGGCCAGTCGATGCTCAAGACGCTGCCGCTGGAGCGCATGTACCGCGACAGCCGCTGCGGCTCGCTGATGCTGCCGTGGACGGCCGAGATCTGCCTCGACCGCATCGGCCGTGAAAGCCTGTACCTGCCGGGAGAAACCGACGAGTGACGTCGATCGACGCCTGGATCGAGGCCCACGCGCAGGCCTCGCCCGACAAGGCCGCCATCGTTTTCGCCGGCGAGACGCTGACCTATGGCGATCTGGCCGGCGCGGTCGGGCGCATCGCCCGTCACCTGCGCGACAACGAGGGCGTGCGGCCGGGCGAACGCGTCGCGTATCTGGGAACCAACGCCCCGGACATGCTGGCGCTGCTGTTCGCCTGCGCGCGGCTCGGCGCGATCCTGGTGCCGCTCAACTGGCGGCTGGCGCCGCCGGAACTCGCCCATGCGGTGGCGGACTGCGGCGCGCGGCTCCTGCTGCATCACCCGGAATACGCGGAAACGGCGGCGGTGATCGCCGGGGACGCCGGGGCGCGGCTCGTCGACCCGGCGCGGGGCGGGCTGATCGCGCAGACCGCCGGTCTCGACGCGCTTGGTCCGGGCTCCGGCGAGGGGCACGGCGAGGCGCCGCTGCTCATCGTCTACACCTCGGGCACGACCGGGCGGCCGAAGGGCGCGGTGCTGACGCAGGACGCGCTTGCCGCCAATGCCGACAATGCCTGCCACATGCAGGACATCACGGCCGCCGACCGGGTGCTGACGGTGCTGCCCATGTTCCATGTGGGCGGGCTCAACATCCAGACGACCCCGGCATTGCGCGAAGGCGCGACGGTGATCCTGCACGACAGGTTCCATCCGGCCGCGACGCTTGCAGCGCTTCGCGGGGAACGCCCGACGCTCACCGTTCTCGTTCCCGCGACGCTTGCCGCGGTGATCGCGCATCCCGACTGGTCGCGGGCGGATCTCGCCTCCTTGCGGCTGGTGGCCACCGGCTCCTCGGACGTTCCCCATTCGCTGATGAAGCCCTTCATCGAGCGGGGCGTTCCCGTGCTGCAGGTCTATGGCGCGACCGAGACGGGACCGGTCTCCATCTATCAGCGGGTCGGTGACGCTGCTGCCGAGTTCGGCTCCATCGGCCGGGCCGGGCCGCGCACGCGGGTGCGCCTGATGGCGGACGGCCGGGAGGCCGGCACGGGCGAGATCGGCGAGATCCAGCTCATGGGCGGCAACATCACGCGCGGCTACTGGGGGCGCGAGGACGCGACCGCCGAGAGCTTCGCCGACGGCTGGTTCCGCACCGGGGACCTGGCCATGCGGGACGCGGACGGCGTCTACTGGTTCAAGGACCGGATCAAGAACGTCATCATCTCCGGCGGCGAGAACATCTATCCGGCCGAACTCGAGCGCGTCCTGCGCGAGATCGAGATCGTCGGCGAGGCGGCGGTGGTCGGGGTCGCCGATCCGCGCTGGGGCGAGAGCCCGGTCGCGGTCGTCGTGCCGAAGGCCGGGGAAGCGGTGGACGAAACGGGCGTCCTGGCGGGTTTCAACGGCCGCCTGGCGCGATACAAACACCCAAAATCCGTTGTTATGGTGGAGGAATTGCCGCGCAACGCGCTCGGCAAGATCAAACTGGATATGCTCCGCAAAATCGCCGAGGATGCCCTCGGCGCGCGGGACGCAACCGGCCGCGACCCGGTCAAGGACCCAAAGAAGGCCTGACCCGCAGCGCGGTCCTGTGTGAGAGAGGGGAACACAATGCGGAAATTTCTTGCCATGCTTGCCGGCGTTGCGGCGCTGGGCCTTGCCGGTCCGGCCGACGCCGAGACCACGCTGCGCGTCTCCAACTGGCTGCCGCCGTCGCATCCGATCGTGAAGGACATCCTGGCGCCCTGGGGCGAGCAGGTGGCCGAGGCGACGGACGGACGCGTGAAGGTCGAGATCATGGCCTCGCCGATCGGCAAGCCGCCGGCGCAGTTCGACCTGATCCGCTCCGGCGTGGCGGACGTCGGCTACAGCGTGCACGGCTACACGCCGGGCCGTTTCAAGCTGACCTCGCTCGTCGAGGGACCGTTCCTGTCCGACAGCGCGGAGGCGCTCTCCGTCGCCTACTGGAAAGTCCAGAATGCGATGCTCGACAAGGCCGGCGAGCATGACGGCGTGAAGCTGCTGACCGTCTTCACCCACGGCCCGGGCATGATCTACACCACCAAGAAGGACGTGGCGTCGCTGGAGGACCTCGCGGGCCTCAAGATGCGCATCGGCGGAGGCATCGTCTCGGAGATCGCCCAGCGTCTCGGCATGATCGGCGTGCAGGCGCCCTCGCCGCAGGTGTATGAGATCCTGGCCAACGGCGTGGCCGACGGCATCCTGTTTCCGGCCGAGTCCGTGCCGTTCTTCCGCATCGACGAAGTGGTCCGCCACGGGATCTCCGTGCCCGGCGGCCTCTACAACACCTCGTTCTTCGTGGTGATGAACCGCGATGCCTGGAACCGGCTGTCGGACGAGGACAAGGCGGCGATCGACTCCGTCTCCGGCGAGGCGATGGCGCGCATGGCGGGCAAGGCCTGGGACGCGGCCGACGCGGCCGGCACCAAGACCATGCTCGACAAGGGCGTGACGCTTTCCAGGGCCGACGACTCCATGACCGCCGCCATCACCGAGAAGCTCGAAGGCGTCAACGCCGGCTTCATGGAGGCCGCCAAGGCCGCGGGCATCGACGGCCAGGCCGCGATGGACATGCTCAAGGCAGAGGTCGCCGCCGCCAAATGAGCACCTCGGTCAAGGGCTCGGGCACCGAACCCCCGGCGCGTCACGGCGCCGGGGCGTCGGCACCCGCGCGCTGGGCGGTGCGGGGGCTCTCGCTTGCCGCCGCCCTGCTGCTGATCGTGATGATGCTGGTCACCTTCGTCGACGTGATCGGCCGCTACCTGTTCAACGCGCCCCTGCCCGGCGCCTTCGAACTGACCGAGGTGCTGCTCGCCCTCGTCATCTTCGTCGGCCTGCCGATCGTCACGGCGCGGCGCGAGCACGTCACGGTCGACCTCTTCACCTCGCGCATGCCGCGCCGGGTGCGTGCGGTGCTCGCCCGGGCGGCGAGCCTCGTCACGGCCGTGATGCTGGTCCTCTTCACGTGGCGGCTCGGCGTGAGCGCGCGCGACTACACCAACTATGGCGATGCCACGGTCTATCTGGGCATTCCGCTCGGGCCGGTCGCGGCACTCATGGCGGTGTTCTGCGGGCTGGCGGCACTCGTGGCCGCCTGGCTGGCGCTGAGGCCCGGCCGCGACGGCTGAACCCCGCCCCGGCGAAACGATCCGGCGCGGGCCTCCGGCCCGTTCCGCCCTCACCCGATTGACTGTCGCGGAAGCGCCCGGCACGGGCGGCTTCCGGCCGAGCAAGGATCCCGCCCCCAATGGACACCTGGCTTCCCGGTCTCCTCATTCTCGTCGTCGTGATGTTCGCCGGCGTTCCCATCGCCTTCGCCATGGCGCTGGTCGGCGGTCTCGGCCTGACCATGATCCTCGGCTTCATGCCGGCCATGGCGATCATCGGCCAGACGACCTTCGACACCGGCCTGTCCTATTCGCTGTCCGTGGTGCCGCTCTTCGTGCTGATGGGCAACCTGGTGACGCGGGCCGGGCTGTCCGACGAGCTCTATGCCGCCTGTCATGCCTGGCTCGGCCACCGCAGGGGCGGGCTCGCCATGGCGACCGCGGTCGCCTGCGGCGGCTTTTCCGCGGTATGCGGCTCCTCGCTCGCCACCGCCGCCACCATGGGCAAGGTGGCGCTGCCGCAGATGCGCCGCTACCGCTATGACGACGGGCTGGCCAGCGGCGTGATCGCCGCGGGCGGGACGCTCGGCATCCTCATTCCGCCGAGCGTCATTCTCGTGCTCTACGGCGTCACGGCGCAGCAGGACATCGCCCGCCTCTTCATCGCCGGCGTGGTGCCGGGCGCGCTCGGCATTCTCGGATACATGGCGGCGGTGCGCATCGTGTGCTGGCTCAACCCGAAGGCGGGCCCGCCGGCCGAGCGGATGAGCTACCGCGAGCGCTTTGCCGCGCTGAAGGGCGTCACCGGCATCCTGGCGCTCTTTGCCCTTGTGATCGGCGGCATCTACGCCGGCATCTTCACCGCGACGGAAGCCGCCGGGATCGGCGCAAGCGGGGCGTTTCTGATCGCGCTGGCGCGGCGGCGGCTGACCTGGTCGACCCTGCTGGAAACGCTGGCGGACACGGCCGCCACCACCACCATGATGTTCATGGTGCTCATCGGGGCGCTGGTGTTCTCCAGCTTCGTCAACATCGCCGGCCTGCCGACGGCGCTGTCCGACATGGCGCGGGCCTCCGAACTGCCGCCGCAGGCGATCCTGGCGCTGGTGCTGGTGGTGTACCTGTTCCTTGGCATGGTTCTGGAAAGCCTGTCCATGGTGCTTCTGACCGTGCCGATCTTCGCGCCCGTCATGGCCGCGCTGGGCTTCGATCTGGTCTGGTTCGGCATCGTGGTGGTGGTGGTCACCGAGATCAGCCTCATCACCCCGCCGGTGGGGCTCAACGTCTTCGTGCTGAAGACGGTGATGCCGGACGTGCCCATGGGCACGATCTTTCGCGGTATCGTGCCGTTCGTGCTCGCCGACGTGGTGCGCCTGGCACTGATCGCCTCGATCCCGGCGCTGGTCCTGTTCCTGCCGGACATGATGAACTGACGCCTGGGCAACGGGCGCGCGGACCACGCGCGCCTTGACCCGGCTCGCCATTTTGCGCCATTGAAGGGGGATGGGCACACGGGTTCCCGGACGGTCGCGCGGCCGGGGCCTTCTGGATGACGTTTCGCGCGCGAGTTCGAGGGATGGCGTGAGAGTGCGGACGGTTTCGGACCGCAGCATGGAAAGACCCGTCGCGCGGGGCGCCACGGCGCGCGCGCGGTGCGGATCCGCGCGCGTTCTGGTGCGCGTCGTGCTGCAGGACGCGCGCCGCCTTCCCGCCCGGTTCCACGCGCGCCTGAGCGCAACCTTCGACGCCGGCGCCCTTCCCCGACTTCAGATCCACGGCTAGGCCCGCGCATCCGCGTGGCCGCCGCCGTCTTTTTCCGATCCGGGCGCGCCTTGCGCGCGCGCCAAAGACATCAGCCCTTCATTTCGAGGAGCCAGCCATGACCGCGTCACGCACCCTTTACGACAAGATCTGGGACGACCATGTCGTCGACACGCAGGAGGACGGCACGTCGCTCCTCTACATCGACCGCCACCTGGTGCACGAGGTGACCAGCCCGCAGGCCTTCGAGGGCCTGCGCATGACCGGCCGCCAGGTGCGCCAGCCCGGCCGCACGCTCGCCGTCGTCGACCACAACGTGCCCACCACCGACCGCAGCCACGGCATCGACGATCCGGAGTCGGCGCTGCAGGTGGACACGCTGGCGAAGAACGCGGCCGAGTTCGGCGTCGAGTACTACAGCGAGACCGACGACCGGCAGGGCATCGTGCACATCGTCGGCCCCGAGCAGGGCTTCACCCTGCCCGGCATGACCATCGTGTGCGGCGACAGCCACACCTCCACCCATGGCGCCTTCGGCGCGCTTGCCCACGGCATCGGCACATCGGAGGTGGAGCATGTGCTCGCCACCCAGACGCTGATCCAGAGCAAGGCGAAGAACATGCGCGTCCTCGTCGAGGGCACGCTGCCCGAGGGCGTGACGGCCAAGGACATCGTGCTGGCGATCATCGGCGAGATCGGCACCGCCGGCGGCACCGGCCACGTGATCGAATACGCCGGCGAGGCGATCCGCGCGCTGTCCATGGAAGGGCGCATGACCGTGTGCAACATGTCGATCGAGGGGGGCGCGCGCGCCGGCCTCATCGCGCCGGACGAGAAGACCTTCGAGTACATCAAGGGCCGTCCCAAGGCGCCGACGGGCGCGGCGTGGGACCAGGCGGTCGCCTACTGGAAGACGCTGTTCACCGACGAGGGGGCGCATTTCGACAAGGAGATCCGTCTCGACGCGGCCAACCTGCCGCCGATCGTCACCTGGGGCTCCAGCCCGGAGGACGTGGTCTCGGTGACCGGAACGGTGCCGGATCCGGACGAGATCGCCGACGAGAACCGCCGCTCCTCCAAGCGCCGCGCGCTTGAATACATGGGCCTGACGGCGGGTACGAAGATCACTGACATTCCGGTCGATCGCGTGTTCATCGGCTCGTGCACCAACGGCCGCATCGAGGACCTGCGCGCGGCGGCCGCCGTGATCGGCGGGCGCAAGGTGAGCGAGAGCGTCAACGCCATGGTCGTGCCGGGCTCGGGCCTCGTGAAGGCGCAGGCCGAGGCGGAAGGCCTCGACAAGGTGTTCCTCGAGGCGGGCTTCGAATGGCGCGAGCCGGGCTGTTCCATGTGCCTTGCCATGAACGCCGACAAGCTGGCGCCGGGCGAGCGCTGTGCCTCCACCTCGAACCGCAACTTCGAGGGACGCCAGGGCTTCAAGGGCCGCACCCACCTGGTGTCGCCGACCATGGCGGCGGCGGCGGCGATCGCCGGCCACTTCGTCGACATCCGCGAGTGGCCCAAGGGCTGATCCGGAACGACATCCCCGCGCGCGGCCGGATTTTTCCGCGCGCGGGCCATGCTGACGCTGCGTCGCATACGGACTTCACAAGACTGTCACTCTCGCTCTACACTATGCCTGCGATCCGGGATCGCCCTTCGGTGATTCCGATGCGTCGGCATGAGGAGCGAAGGTGTGAACGTCGCCATCTCTCCAGGGGCGCATCCGGCCCTGGTGCTCAATGCGGACTACCGTCCGCTGGCCTATTACCCGTTGTCGCTGTGGTCGTGGCAAGACGCCCTCAAGGCGGTTTTCCTCGACCGGGTCAATATTGTCTCCGAGTATGACGTTACCGTACGAAGTCCGAGCAGCGAGTTCAGGCTTCCCAGCGTCGTTTCCCTCAAGAGCTACATCAAGCCCAGCCGGCACCCTGCCTTTACCCGTTTCAACGTTTTCCTGCGCGACCGTTTCCAGTGCCAGTATTGCGGCTCCCGCGAGGAGCTGACCTTCGATCACCTGATCCCGCGGTCCCGGGGCGGCCAGACCACCTGGGACAACGTCATCACCGCCTGCTCGCCGTGCAACCTGCGCAAGGCCAACAAGTCCTGCTCCGACATCGGCATGTGGCCCATGCACATGCCCTTCGCGCCCAACGTGCAGGACCTGCACAACAACGGCCGCCTGTTCCCGCCGAACTATCTGCACGAAAGCTGGCTCGACTTCCTCTACTGGGACACCGAGCTGGAGCCCTGAGCCTTCGGCCTTTCGGCGGTCGCGTTAACGCCGCATCAACCCTTCCTCCGAAATCCGCGTCCGACGCGCGGGCGGATTAACCCGCCCGCACGCTCCGTCATGCGATAGTCGCGCGCGAGTGGATGCGCCTTTCACGGCGCGGGAGAGCGAGCGCATGAACGGGTTACGCAAGTCCTTGCAGGGGCGGTTTCGCGATGTTGTCCGGCGGTTTTCGGCGGACCGGCGCGGCGCCGTGCTGCCGATGCTGGCGCTGGTGCTGGTCTTCCTGATCGTGGTGGCGGGCGCGGGCATCGATTTCGCCCGGGCGGTCAACCAGCGCCAGGCGATCGCGCGCGGGCTCGACGCGGCCATGCTGGCGGTGGCGCGCGAGCTTTCCACCCGCAACATGACCGACGGCGAGATCAAGCAGTTCCTCGAGGACAACTACGAGGCCTATTTCGGCGCCAACGCGGAAGGTTCGGCGATCCCGGGCGTCGCCATTGTCGTCGAGGATCCCCAGATCGACACCAAGGCGCGCAGGATCTCCGTTTCGGCGCGTTCGGACGTTCCCACCTATTTCATCCGGCTGGCGGGAATGGGGCCCACGGAGCTGTCGGTGAGTGCCGCGGCACAGGCGATCTATCCCAAGAGCGTCGAGGCGGCGCTCGTCGTCGACGTGACCGGCTCCATGGGCGGGTCCAAGATCTCGGCCCTGCGGCAGGCCGCCGCCGGCTTCGTCAACACGCTCATTCCACCAGGATCCGCCGACACCAACGAGAAGGTGCGCATCGCGATGGTGCCCTACAGCGCGGGCGTCAACATCGGCCAGGCCAGGGCGGCTCTCGCGACCGATGGCGCGAACGCCAGCCGCACCTCCTACCCCGGCTGCGTGACGGAGCGCGACGGGCCGGAGGCCTATACGGATGCCTCCTATTCGGTCGCGCCCATCGGCCCCGGCGCCCAGCAGGCCGGCTGGAACCGGGCCTATTACCTCTACTCCGACTGGTACTCTGGCGACCAGATAGGGTCTTCGTCGGGCTACGTCTGCCCGTCAGCGCAGATGGTGCCGCTGACGCTCGATCCGGGCTCCTCGGCACAGGCGGGGACGCTGCTCTACGAGATTTCGCGGCTGGGGGCGAGCGGCAACACGGCGGGCCAGACGGGTATCGCCTGGGGCTGGTACGCGCTGTCGTCGACATGGTCGTCGCTGTGGCCCGCCAGGAGCGCACCGGCCCCGGCGAGCGACGAGCGGGTGCTGAAATACCTGGTCGTGATGACCGACGGCGATTTCAACACCTGGTTTTCCTCCGCCCGTGTCGACCGGAGAAACTATGACTGGATCGCCCGTCAGGGAGGGGAAAGCGGCGCACGTGCAAGGGCGCTCTGCGACGCGATCAAGGCCAAGGGGATCACCGTCATCTCGGTCGGCTTCCAGATCTCCAGGGGCTCGGCGGCGGATCAGGTGATGGCCCATTGCGCCTCGGGCTCGGAGAATTACTACCGCGCTGACAGCAACGAGGCCCTGGTCGCCGAATTCGCCAAGATCGCCAACCAGATCAAGACGACCTACCTGTCACGGTAAAGGGGATCAGGGGCAGGAGGACGCCGCTCCCTGCGCCGTTGTGAGGCCGTAATTCAGGCGGATGACCTTCATCGGAACGTTTTCGAGCAGGGTCGCAGGTCGATGAAAAGAATCCTCAAGGTCGTGGCGGGTGTGGTTGCGCTCGTGGCTGTCGCATGTGTTGGCTATGGCGCATATGGCTATCTTGACGCGCTTTCCGACGCGGACGATTTGAGAGCGCGCGCCGACGCCCTTCTTGCCGCCGACCTTGGTGGAGCCTCTTTGGGCGAAGAGCGCTACCGGCAGCTGCTGGCGGTACAGGACCCGCGGTTCGAGCAACATGGCGGCGTGGACATGACGACGCCGGGTGCGGGGCTCACCACCATTTCGCAGTCGCTGGCAAAACGCGTCGGGTTCGAGAACTTCACGCCGGGTATCGGAAAGATCAGGCAGACCGGATATGCGCTCGGTCTGGAGAGCGAGCTGAGCAAGGCGCAAATCATGGCGCTTTGGCTCGACACCCTGGAGATGGGCCGTGGACCGGATGGCTGGGTGACGGGCTTTCATCGCATGAGCGAGGCGGTCTACGGCGCCCCCCCTCGCGAGATCGAGGACGAGCACTATCGATCTCTTCTCGCGGTGCTGATCGCTCCCGGCCGCTATCGGCTCGGCACGCGGGACGAAGCGCTGGCTGATCGGGTGGAGAGAGTTGGCCGGCTTGTTTCCGGCGAATGCGCGCCGCTCGACAATTCCGACGTCTGGCTGGACGGCTGCAGCTAGGGTGCGGCCCCATAGACGAGACGGGGCCGGTCGCCGAATTCGCCAAGATCGTCAACCGGATCAAGACGACCTATCTGTCGCGGTGAGGCGTGACGGAGGGGGCTGAGGGCAGGGCTTGACCTTTCAACGTCAAGCACCGTCATAGCTTCGCTCCATCAGCGGTTTGGCTTTTTCGAAGCTCTCGAAGTCGGTGATGACGACTTCCAGGTCGCCGGTGCCGAAGTGACCGATGTTGCGAACATCCCGTGTAAAGCTCGGCTCAAGCGCAATGCTTTGAGGGTCGACCTTCAGATACACCTTAAGATGACGGATCTGGGGCTTGATTTCGACGCAGGCGAAATTCTTTAGCCGCCGAAAAGCAATGTAGTTGTCGAGGACTTTTGTCTGCACATCGTCGCCGAGGGCGAGAAGGTGTGCCTTGAGCGCCTCATAGAGGTCGGTCAGATCGGTGTCGGCATCCGAAAGATATTCCGAGAATGTCTTGCCTTTGGCACGTGGACGAGGCGCTGGTGTGCTGCCCGCATCCGAAACGGGCACAGGCGCTTTTTCCCGTGAAGTGCGTTCAAAAGTGGAGGTCAGCAACTCGAGAAGGAGCAGGTCGTCGCCGAAGCGCCGGTAGCGAACCAACTCGATGTTGCGATCCATCTGATTTACCGCGTGAATGTCATAGCGGGTGAAGTCGCCGGCGATGCAGATCAGGCGTGGTGTGCTCCAGTCGACATTGCTTGCTTCATCTTTTCCGTATTTCTCAAGGACAAGCCATTCAAAATCCCGGCGGTGATCCATCAACCAGTCTAGATAGAACAGCCCCTGATTGATGACGTTCTCGTTGCTCGAGCGCTTGTATTCGACAATGACTGGCGAGCCGTTCTCGTCGATGCCGAGAGAATCCATTCGACCACGATTTGTCGTCGCGAACTCGGACGCCAGAAACCGGACGCCAAGGAAGGATTCCATATTGCGTTCGATCAGTGTCTGGAGAGACTTTTCAAGCGCAACCGCTGTCCCCTGTAGCTCCGTGACAGTCTCGCCTGCTGTACTGAAAAGCTTGATATCGCTCATGATCCCCCCGGGCGTGCGGCGTCACTGTCGACGCGCGCGCCCAGTCTGCAACCGTGGGTGGGCGCAAGGCAAGCGCCCGGACACGGAAGGTCACGGCTTTTGCGTCAGCCGGATTTTCGGAGCGTGTTATGGAAGAAGAAGAAAGTGGTGCCGGTGAACGGACTCGAACCGCCGACCCCATCATTACGAATTGTATTTTGTAATGATTTCAGAGAGTTAGATGCACTACTATTCTGTTGGACCCTATTGGACAAGCCGTTGGGTAGACTTCGCTTTCGGAAGCTGAGGAGTAGCACAGGGTGTGACCCGGTTGCCACCCGGTTCACCCCGCTACCCTACTGGAAAACTACTAATCCCGATCTGCCCTACTAATCGGCGATCTGCACCCCTGCCCCGGACCTCCCCCCATCAACGGCGCTCACAGTTCGGGCGGGGGCGGGAGTCCGTGGGCATCGGGATGTCCCGGATCAGCCGGATTCTTGATATGTGGTTCACCTAAAATCGCTCATTGTTGTCGTCTTCAAAGTCAGGATACGTTTCTTCAGGTGCGTAATACTCCGCCGCATCGTACACGCTGGTTCGTTTGAACCTGCCGCCCAGTTCTGCGGCATTCAGGCGAGATAGACCGTTAATCTTGAGACCACAGGCAACGCATTCGAAATGCGTCGGTAGGTGTTCCTGGGTCTCTGTTATCTCGTCATCCTTGAGTTTTAGCTGGGGTGTGGAAACTGGGTCGCCGAACAGAAGTGCAGTCGATCCGCAGGCGGGGCAATCGACACGATGGCCGCTTCGTCTTACAGCCCAAAGCGCGGCTGCCTCACTTTCCGCTTTGCGTTCATTGTCATCTTTTGCCTCCCATACCTTTCGGTGTGCCTCGATGTCGCCGGCGACCGCCTTTGCACTTTTATCAGCAGCGGCAGCGATCAGCTTGCTCGCAATTTCGGCCTCCTCCTTGCCGAATAGTTCGTCGAGCTCATAGCCCATTGTTGCGAGCAGAACGGCACATGCCTCAAAGAAATGAGGCTGCCATGTGCTGGTCAGCGCGTCATCGAAAGGAGTTTCGCCGGAATGCAATTCGGCGTTCCGATTCCCGGTGATACGGGTGCAGGCACTCGATACCTCCTTGGTGAACGTGGGGAAGATCGCAGCCAGTCTTTTCAGCACTTCTCCCGTCGCGATCGACGAAGGCGCTCGCGCCTCTAGCGCCGGATAGCCTAGGGCGTGATAAGTCTGAACCCACGCTTGATTAGGGTCGGTGAGAAGGACCGGGCTTACGTTGGCAAGGGCCGCACGAGCCAGAAGCTCCAGGGAGAGGCTGGTCATTAGGCCATGCTGCCAACTGTCTGCATCCATTTCCATCATCTGCTCTGCACAACGCTGTGCTTTCGCAAAGAGGGCTTCCGGGTCCCATGCAGCGGGTGTTTTTCCGGGATTGATTGTCTTCTTCAATGCAGTTGCTCCAAATAGGCACGCTCTAGGATGCGACCCTCGCAAGCGGGAGGCACTGGAGATCGAGCATGCAGCATTCGCCAATTGTCGATGACAACGGTGTCGCCTCGCTCGACCAAGGCAATGCTGTGCTTTGAAACCGTGCTAAGCGCAGCGCGAAAGCGTTCAACTCCATGCTCACCTGCACGAGAGGCGGGTCGGAAGAATTTGTCGTCCCAACGTATGAGGCCGAAGCCTTCACTCGGCTGAAAAATGCGCAGCAGTGGCAGCCTGCCCTTCACCGGTCGACGCGGTTGAACCAATGCACGCGCAAAAACATTGTCATCGGCTTCGCGCACAATCTCGGCCCCATCGGCAAGGAGCGTCGGCACCTCTTCGAACCCGACGAGACACCTCAACATTATGTATCGGGGCGGGTGCCGCCAATGAGCCATGTCCGTATGGAAAGGGAAGACATCAAACCCATAAATCCCGCTGTACGTGTTCGGAGTAGTTTTGTCTTTTGGTGTCGGTCTCAACTGGTGTACCGGCGACCCTTCCCCAAGCGTGAGCACTTTCCCCAGTGCGGACGCGACTTCCTCACCACTGATATTGGCACGGTAGGCCCTGAGAAGGACGTAACCACGTTCTTCGACCGCGTGACGAACTGTAGCTAGCGCAGATGGGGTACGCTCATGCCCCGTCATAGCTGCGGTCCATCAGTGGCTTGGCTTTGTCCAACGTGGCGACGTCGGTGATGATGATTTCAAGGTCGCCCGTTCCGAAGTGGCCGATGTTGCGCACGTCGCGGGTAAAACCCGGCTCAAGTTTGATGCTGTCCGGATCGACCTTGACGAAAACCTTGAGGTGCCTGATCTGCGGTTTGACCTCGACACAGGCGAAGTTCTTCAGGCGGCGGAAGGCGACATAGTTGTCGAGGGTCTTCAGCTCGACATCGTCGCCCAGCGCTAGAAGGTACGCCTTTGTCGCCTCGTACAGATCGACAAGCTCTTGGTCAGCGTCTGCGAGATATTGCGTGACGGTCTTCTGGCGAGATCGTGGTCGGGTTGCAGCAGGCTCGCCTTGGGCATCGCTGCTGACTGTGATTTCGCGCGCGGGCCGTTCTGATGTCGAGGTCAGCAGTTCGAATAGCAATAGCTCGTCGCCAAATCGGCGATAACGAACAAGCGCAATGTTCCGGTTCATCTGGTTGACCGCATGAGCGTCGTACTTGGTGAAATCACCCGCAATGCAGATAAGCCGGGGGGTCGTCCAATCTACTGCTTTGACCTCTTCAGCGCCGAAGCGCTCCAGAACGAGCCACTCGAAATCGCGGCGGTGATCCATGAGCCAGTCGAGATAGAACAGGCCTTGGTTGATAACGTTCTCGTTGCTGGCCCGTTTGTACTCGATGATGACCGGCGAACCGTTCTCGTCGATGCCGAGCGAGTCCATGCGCCCGCCATTGCTCGTGGAGAACTCAGAGGCAAGAAACCGGACGCCAAGAAAGGCTTCCATATTGCGTTCAATGAGGGTCTGGAGCGACTTTTCCAGTGCAACCGCACTGCCGCGAAGTTCGGTTACCGATGCGCTATCCGTACGGAAAAGTTTGATGTCGCTCATATAACAATCACCAGATGAACTGGTGCCCCATCCGATCAAGTCTTCTCAGGCGTTCCTCGTAGTCCGGCATGATGGTTTCCAGTGAACGCCAAAATCGCCGCGAATGATTGTGTTCAAGAACGTGACACACCTCATGGGCGATAACGTAATCAACCAGCGGCATTGGCGCCATAACCAAGCGCCAATTCAGGCGGATGCGCCCTCGGGCGTCGCAACTTCCCCAGCGCTTGGACTGGTCAACGACTTTGACAATCGGTGTCTGAATGCCAAGCATCTCTGCCAGCATGCGCGCGCGGACGGGGAAATGCTGAATTGCATGGGCCCGATACCAGTGCCGGAGACCACTGCGGACTGTGGCGCGTTGGACCGAGGGATGTCCATTCGGCAGGACCGGAGCGACAAGGGTCGAGCCTCTCGCGGCAATCCGGGTGGTGACGGCGGTTTCGTCGGCAATGAGCTTCAACCGGTACTGGCGACCGAGATAGTGGAAGGTCTCGCCGCTCACAAATTCCTTGGCGACCGGCTGCCCCCCTAGTTCCCGGTACGCGGCCTGCTTACGGAGCAGCCACGCGCCTTTCTTGCGCACGATGCCAAGGACGCGATCATCGTCGAGGTCTGACGGTGCGAGCACGCGCACTCCATCGAAGCCAACCGATATCGCAACGGTTTTCCGGCGCGCGGTCCGCTCGATCTGGAATGCGAAGGTTTCGCCGCCAAAGACGATGGAGTGCCGCGCCGCGTCCGTCATCCCGCATACCTCGCACGGGCGACATCCATGATCTTTGCCGTTGCAGCCTCGACCTTGTGCGCATCCAGTCCCAAGCTGCGCAATTGCTCCTTGATGGACCGACGCATCTGACGTTGCACGTCCTCTTTTTGGTGCCAGTCGACAACCTCGGCATAGTCTTCAAGCGCTTTGGTGATAGCGGCTGCGCTCTGAGAGCGCTCAGCGTCTGGTATGTCAGCATCAATGAAAGGCAGAATGGCAGCAGCCGTTCCGGTAAGACCGTCGCTTCTGCCTCCTGAGCCAGAACGAAGCTCTGCAGCTTTCCCGACCATGGCTTCAAGATGGGACAAGGCGCTGGCGGCAGAGACGCGCGATTCCCGTCTGTCGTTGACGATCCGCTCAAGCTGCTCCCAGAGCGAGGCGTAGGCGGTAGGGTTTTCGTCACGGTGGACGTGGATTTCCTGGCGGATGGCGTGCTCGATCTCGGCCGCCTTGGCGTCGCTTGACTGCAGGCTGTCCAGATGAGGGCGGAAGGCGGGGTCGAGAATGTCGAACTTCACCAACAACTGTTCGACACCCGACACGGACAGATGGCTGGTGATTATCTCTCCCACCTTCGCGCCATAGTCCTTGGGATCAAACGGCTCTTCGTGATAGGCGCGGCGAGCTAGGACGCGAATGCGCGACAGCCATTTCAGGTCGGACGGATAAGGTTCTTCCAAGGCCTTTGGGTCCGGCAAGACCATGTCCATGGCTTCGGCGAAGCGTAGGAAATCGAGTTCGAACTTGGCGCGGATGTCATCGGGGCGCAGCAGGTCGACGCATGCCGTATCGTCTTGACGGTCAAGCCCTTCGAAAAGCCGGATCGCGGCTCTGTGGCGACTTTCAAGAAGCTGGATTTTCTCGGACAGCGGGCGGAGCGCGCTCGCGATGCCATCCTCTTCGGAGAACATATCCAGGGCATCCGCGATGCGCTTGTTGTCGCCCCAATAATCGACGACTAGCCCATAGGTCTTACCCTCAGCGGTGCGGTTTACGCGGGCAATCGCCTGCAACAGCGTATGCTCGCGTAGCGGCGCATCGAGGTACAGAACCTGCTCAACCGGCGCATCAAAACCGGTCAGCAACATGTCGCACACCACGAGGATCTTTAGCGGATCGTCACGCTTCTTGAAGCGGCCGATCAAGGTGTCGCGCTCGCTCTTGGACAGGTGATGGGCTTGCAGCCGCGCGCTGTCATTGTTCGACGTGGACATGATGAGCGCACATTCGGGCGCGCCAAGTTTCCTTAAGGCCTCGACATAGGTCACGGCGACGTCACGGCTCACCGTCACGATCTGTGCCTTGAAACCGTTCGGTTCGATGGTGCTTCGATAGTGCGCGAGGATGTCTTGGGCGATGGCCTCAACGCGAACCTTTGCTCCGGCCAGCTTCTCTTGAAGCCGCATGCCGCGTTTCAGCTTCCCAATCTCGTCGTCAGACAGTTCAGGAAAGGCCGCCCGGATATCCCGTTCAAGATCGCGCCCGTCGATCCGCAATTGCGCGTCGCGCATTTCGTAGAAGATCGGGACAGTGGCGCCATCCTTCACAGCCTGATCGATCAGGTAGCGGTGCAGGTAATCGCCGAAGACCTCGCGGGTGTTGCGGTCCTTCTTGTCGATGGGCGTACCAGTGAAAGCGATCATGCAGGCATTGGGCAGGCCCGCGCGCATCCGGGCGGCCAGCGCGCCATACTGGGTCCGGTGCGCTTCATCGACCATGACGAAGACGTTGCGCGCCTTGGAAATGACAGATGAGCCTTTCGGCACGGCGCTGTGAAACTTGTGAACGGTCGTCAGGACGGTCGTCCCCGCCCCGCCCGACAGAGCCTCGCGCAGCGCCGCCCCGCTTTCCGCCTGAATGGGATTGGCGAAGCCTGAGCGCTGGAATTGCCCAGTGATCTGGTCATCGAGATCGGTGCGGTCCGTGACGATGACGAGGGTCGGGTTCTCGGCCTCGGGCAGCCGTCTGAGCTTGGTCGCCAGAAACACCATGGTCAGCGATTTACCCGAACCCTGGGTGTGATGGATGACGCCGCCCCGACGCTGGGGATTGCTTGCGGTACGAATGCGCTCGATCGCCTTACCGACGGCAACGAATTGCTGGTAGCGCGCGATCTTCTTGATCCGCCGCCCGTCGATGGTCTCATAGATCACGAAGTTGCGGACGAGATCGAGCAGATTGGCCGGAGAGAGAAGCCCGGCGAGCAGGATATCCTGCCCGGTTGGCGTCCGGCCCAGTTGCGCGGAGAGCGCATCGAGCGTCAGCGGATACGGATCCTTCCATTCCGCCCAATGGCGCACCGGGGTCAGCGTCGTGCCGAATTTCGCTGTGTCACGGGCGAGCGCAATGGAAATCTGCGCCGTCTCGAACAGGCGCGGCGCGCCAAGGCCTGAGAACTCGTCCCGGCTTTCATAGCGGCGAAACTGGCGGATCGCCTCGCCCATCGGATCGGCCAGTGATGGCGACTTGCACTCGATCACCGCAAGCGGGAGGCCGTTCACATAAACGATAAGATCGGGAATGATTTCCTGTCGCGGACCTTTGATCGCGACCTGCCGGGCGAACTCGAACGTATTGGCGGATGGATTGTCGAAATCGAAGAACCGGACAGTGCGGTCCTGCCGCCTGCCGCCTTCGGTATGGGCGGCGGTCACGCCATAGGTGAGCGCCGTATAGGCGGCCTCATTGGCCTCCATCACATCGACAGCGGAAACGCGCGTGACGGCGGCGACCGCGCGGCGCACGCCGTCCTCGTCCAGCCATGGATTAAGGCGCTTGAGGCATTCGGCAAGACGGACTGTCAGAACCGGCTCGGTCGAAAGCCCCTCGCGCAGGCGCCGCACATCGTCTGGTGACAAGGACTTATAGTCGAACAGCACCCGCAGCAGCTCCGCCGCCGGTTCCTCGACCCAGTCGCGCTCGAACTGGTCATTCGCTTGGGTCATGCGGCCTGCCCGGTTTTGCCGCGATGACGCGCAATGAGGTTGTCTGGCAGCCGGAGGCGGCCTGAGAGCAGTTCCTGGGCGAGGGCGTCGCGCGCCTCATTCATCGCAGTCAGTTTAGTGCGCTCGGCTTCAAGTGTTGCTTCGATAGTCTCGTAGAGGTCTGCAAACTGATCCTGATCAGCCTTCGGTGGTACAGCAACTTCAAAGCGCTTGAGCGTTTTCGAGTTGATATTCCATTGCGAAACGCCCGGTGTAGCCAGCGTCTTCAATCGCTCTTGAGTGCGAGGGAGATTCAGAACTGCATTCAGCCAGAATGGATTGACGCCGCTCTTTGTAACAAGGCGGATCAGGTAACTTGCGAAGACGATCTGTGCGCTGGGCGTGTTCCTGACAATCCCAGTTTTACCAACCAGAGCTTGGCTGTTCGTTCGGTTGAACAGGATGTCACCTTCTTTGATTGCGCATGAAGCAAGCTCAGTGGGTGATACATCGGTTGATTTAAGGGTGCCCACATCAAGATTGACACGCCCATCCCCGATATCCGGCATTCTCAGGACTGGCACCGTGCCTTCGCCATCCAGTGGTATCGAAAGTCCATACTGACACTGGCGAATGAGAGAGCCGATTGGTCTTACGGGCCATTTCGATTGCTCCTCGCTTCCCTGAAAGTCACGGGTCAGTTCAACGCGGCTTTCTGCCAGCGCCGCAATCAGCGCCTCCGTCTTGGCGACAGCCGCCTCCACCGTGCCCAGGACCTCGGCAATTGCGCGCTGTTCGGCGAGTGGGGGGAGCGCAAATTTGAATGCTGATAAATCTCTGAACAGGATCGACTTTCTGCGATTAACCCCGCCATTGCTATAGGGGCCGAAGCGGCCACTTAGCGCAAATCTCTTGAACTTCCGGAGCGCAACGTCAGGGTCGATGTCTTCCGGGTTGATTTCAAAGACGGTGTACATTGGGCTTATCAAGCCCGTGTTCTCGCTCTTCAGATAGTCAATGGAGCCTTCGTCCAGATGAATTGTCGCGTAGGCGAACTGTCCACGTTTCACGATCTTGTATTGCCCGGTGTCTGTACTGTGTACAGACTTGGAGAAGTATTCGTTGGAGCGAACAAAGCCTCGGTGCTTTGTCATGCTCAAGACCGGAATATCTGTACCGCCGTGGTTTCTGATGGAAACTTCGCGCGCGATTTGACCAATACGCACCTCCCGCCAGCCTTTAGGCACCTCAACCGACATAACCCATCTCCTTGAGAAGGGCGTTCATGCGGGCTGCCGCTTCGTCGCGCGCCTTTTCAGCGTCCCACAGTTTGGCGAGTTCGGCCTGCACATTGATTGGCTTTTCCGGCTCCAGCGTGTCGATGTAACGGGAGATGTTCAGGTTGAAATCATTCTCGGCGATTTCCGTCAGATCCACCACGCGCATGAAGCGGTCGTTGGGCTCGCAAAGCTCTTTGCGCTGGACAAGCTCAGCGGCGTCCGCGGCTTTTTCGTAAAACGCCGCGTGGTCACCCCATGCCGCAAACGCATCAACGATCCGCGTGATATTGCCTTCGCCCAAGATGTTCTTCTTGGGCCGCTCCTCGAATTCCTTCGCACCGTGGATGAACAGGACCTTGCCCTTGCGCTCGGGCGCCTTTGCCTTGTTAAGGATCAAGACAGTCGCCGGGATGCCGGTGCCGGCGAAGAGGTTTTCGGGCAGGCCGATGATCGCCTCGAACAGATCCGCCTCCAGCATCGCCTTGCGAATGCGCCCATCGCCCGAGCCTCGGAACAGCACGCCATGCGGCATCACCACCCCGCACACGCCCTTGGCGTTGAGCGTCGCCACCATGTGCTGAACGAAAGCCAGATCGCCCATATTTTTCGGCGGAATGCCGTAGATGAAGCGGTTATGCCCCTTCTTCTCGGTGTCCCCTGACACATCATCCGCCCCCCAACTGTCGAGCGAGAAGGGCGGGTTGGCGATCACACGATCATAAAGGAACAGATTGCCGTCCTGGTCGAGCAGGCGCGGATTGCGGATCGTATCGCCCTTTTCAATTCGCGCATCGCGAAGCCCGTGCAGCAGCAGGTTCATCTTGGCGATGGCCCATGTGCCAAGGTTCTTTTCCTGCCCATGCAGGGTGATGTTGAGCGCTTCGCCCAGTCGCTTGCCTTCAAGCTTCGCCACATGCTCGGCGACCTGAACCAGCATGCCGCCCGAACCGCAGGTGGGGTCGCTGATACGCATGCCGGGCTGAGGGTTCAGCAGTTCGACAATCAGACGCACGACGTGGTGAGGGGTGTAGAACTCGCCCCCCTTTTTGCCTGCATCGTCCGCGAACTTGTCGATCAGATATTCATAAGCGCGGCCCAGCATGTCCGGTTCGGACAGCGAGGCATTGGACAGGTCGATGCGCGAGAAATGGTCGATCAGGCGCGACAGAACGCCTTCGCGGTTCTTGGCGTCGCCCAGCCGCGATTCAGAGTTGAAATCGATATTGGCCAGCACGCCTTCAATGGAAGGATTGGCGTCCTCAATCGCGGCGCACGCCTTGTTCAGGTGATCGCCAATGCCGGTTGTCAGCTTCTTGATGGATGACCAGCGCGCACGTTCAACCAGAAAGAACTCATGTTCGTCAGGATCGCTATAGGCGACCTCTTCCGGCAGACCCTGACGGATCGCCTCCTTGGCCTCTTCCTCAAACCGGTCAGACAACCGTTTCAGGAACAGAAAGCCGAAAATGTAGATCTTGTAGTCGGAACTATCGATGGAACCGCGCAGGATGTCGGCAGACTTCCAGAGATGGTTTTCCAGTTCGGTGCGTGTGAGCTTGGCCATATTTCCCTCAACTTTTCTGGTTGCCGCCGAACAGGCGCGCGTCAATCAGACGCCGCGCAAGCGTGCGGCGGATTTCGGCGGCCTCCAGGGCGGTGCGATAGGCGATCTGCGTCTCTTTAACGAGGGCGGCGATGCGCTCCTGTTCGCCTCGTGACGGCAGATTGATTTCGAGCTTGGCGAGATCCTTTGGCGACAGGGACAAAAGCGTGGTCGCCCCGCGCCGCAAAACTTCGATTTTCGGGCGAAACACCTCGCTGGACAGGATCGCGAACAGGGCGCCTCCCATCACATCAGGGCCGGGGCGAACAACGATGATATTCGCGCTGGCGATGGCGCCTGCTGTCTCATCCCCCACAAGGCCGAATTTCAGCAGCGTCCCGCGCCCTGTGACGAGCACGTCGTCAGTTTGGACCGCATAGGAAAGAGCTTTGGAGGGGGATGAAAACCCCACCGTGTCCAACGCATCCCGTTGAGCGACTGCGCCGTCCTGAAGGTCGCGCACTCCAATAACTGGCATCCGCTCGCCCGGACGGACCACTGTTTCCTCGCGCGATACCCCAACGCCGGAAAAGACGTCCGAGACATCCATCAGGCGCGCTCGGGTGGCGGCTGGGTTGATAAAACTGACTTGCTCTCTCATGGGCGGTTTATAGTCCGTAGCGCGTTACAATGTCAAGACACATCAAAGTCGTAGCGCGCTACAGAATGCTAAAATTAGATTTTGTCTTGACGATGCGCCGACTCTCCCTCATATTGAAGGTGCCGGGCCAGAATCCGGCGACGAAACCATGGAGAAATATATGGCATCACGAGCGAGGCCGAGCGGTCTCACAATCACCGAGCGCGATGCGGCGCTCATCCGGGGAATGATCGAGCGGGGCGACCGCCATCACGATATCGCAGCGTTCTTCGGCCTCAATCAGGGCCGGATCGCTGAGGTAAAGGATGGAAAGCGGTTTCCAGATGTTCCGCCGGCGAGCCCCGACGAACTGCCGCCTAAAGGGCCGTATCTGACCCCAAAGGCAAACTGGACGGAAAACCGGCTGGCCTCGTAAACCAGCCGATTTCCGAATACCGGGGCCGAAGCCCGCTAGGCATGCTTGAAGACCATTACCCTAGCTGGCCCCTCCTTAAAGATCAATGACCCGGCGCTTCGGACGGGTCTCATTTTCTGGCCCAAGGAGGGCCATCAACATGTTTGAAATCCTTCGCGCGAACGCAGGCGGGTACTTCTGGCGCCTGAAAGCCGCCAACGGCGAAACCCTGTGCCACTCCGAGGTCTACACCTCCAAGCAGTCCGCTCAGGCGGGTGTCGACGCAGCAAAGAAGGTCGCGCCTCTCGCACAGGTCCACGACCGGACCTAACGCCTACGGGCTACCAAGAACGAGCCTCGCGGCCAGCGCTGCGAGGCTCATTTTTGTAACCTTGGCTCGACTGACACTGCCGATTCCGATGTTCGCTCCCTCGCGCGTGCGCGCGTGTTGGATGTAGCTTCCGGATCATGGACAGGATGTCTTTTTTCATCATAAGTCTCTGATATCACTAGTAATTTCACGTTATTGACGTTAGTTTGAGGTGAGGCCGGAAGGAGGTCTCACCATGCCCAGTCTACGTCTGACGCGTCAGTCCGTTGACGCACTGCCCTTCACCCAGAGCGGACAAGCCTTTTATCGCGACACGCTTTTGCCGGGCTTCGGCCTTCGGGTCGGGCGGCAATCCAAGGTCTATTTCGCCGAGGGTCAGGTGGACCGGCGCTCTTGCCGGGTGACCATCGGCCGGGCCGATCTGTTCGCTGCCGACATTGCCCGCAAGAAGGCGCTCACCCTGCTGAGCGAGATGGCCGAGGGGCGCAATCCCAACGCCGAGAAGAAACAGTCGGTCATGTCCCGCGTCACGCTGGCCGATGCGTTCGATGCTTTCTTCGCCGCGCGCCCGCATCTGTCGCCGCATACGGTGCTGAACTATTCGCGCTCATCCCGGATCTATCTCAAGGCGTGGCGCAAGAAGCCGGTCAGTGAAATCACCCGGCAAATGGTGCTCAAGCGTCATCAGGAGCTATCGGCGGAAATCGGCAAGACCACCGCGAACAATGTCATGCGGCATCTGCGGTCGGTCTATAATTTCACCGCCGCGACGCATGATGACTTCCCGCCCAACCCGGTTACCATCCTGACGCAGGCGCGGGCATGGCACCGCGAGCAGCGGCGGCAGACGCTGGTAACGGCGCAAGATTTGCCCCAATGGTGGAAGGCGGTCATGGCCGAGCCGGGCTATGCCCGCGACTTTCTGCTCATGGCGCTGTTCACCGGCATGCGCCGGGGCGAATTGATGGCGCTGCGCTGGGAGAATGTGGACCTGACCGCGCGGACGCTGCACCTGCCCAGGACGAAGAACGGCGACCCGCTGCACCTGCCCTTGTCGTCCTTCCTTGTGGACCTGCTGACCGAGCGAAAGAAGCAGGCAGGCGAGACGCCCTACGTGTTTCCCGGTCCAGGGCGGGACGGGCATTTGAAGGAGACTAAGAAATTCCTGCTCCGCGTCAGCGCCGGATCGGGCGTGACCTTCACGCTTCACGATCTGCGGCGCACCTTCATCACCATCGCCGAAAGCCTCGACGTTCCCTATTACGCGCTCAAGCGCCTGCTGAACCACCGCGCCAATGGCGACGTGACGGGCGGCTATATCGTCGTGAACGCCGAGCGCTTGCGCGGGCCGGTGGAACAGGTCGCGGCCCGGATACTGGAGTTGGCCGATGTCAGGCAGTGACTCCACCTATCTTGCGCCGTTCGGCGATGGATCAAGCGTGCTGGAACGCGTCCTTCTGGCGATCATCAAGGCGCACACGACGCCCGAGACCGAAGGCCGTCAGCAGGAACGGCTGGGCACGGCCATGAGAGCGCTTGTCGGGCCGGTCACGGAACGCGAGCGGCAGATTGAACAGGCGGTCCGCTACATGGTTCGGGAGCGGCAGCGGGACATCTGCGAGGCCGAACTTGCGGCGATACCATCCAGCCGAACGGCTGCTACGGCCTCAGCCCGACCAATTGCGCAACTGGCCGAAGCGGCGGCGCGTAAGGTCGTGGGCTGCTCCACACCTGCAGAGCTTCGCGCCGTTGCGCGGTTTCTCTCTCAGCGCTACCGCCTGTCCGCCCAGACGCGCCCGATGGAGCCTGACCCCATCACCGCAGCGCTGGAAGAAGAAGCCGTCGGGCGCATATTGGCGGAACTAGAGGAATGGGGTGTTTCTGCGCGCTACTGATCGAGGCGGCACATCGCGCACAGAGATCAATCACTTAAGAGCTAATCGTTGGACCGGCTTTCGCGGAACGCCCCTTCAGATTGAAATCACCAGACTGGTCTGCCATTATAACCGCAGATGCCTTCACAAGCATCTGCCGGACATGTCCGGTTGCGGTGGGTGACCTATAGTATGGCCCCCGTTTGCGGGTGAGACTCCCGACCGAGGTGGAGAACGATCGCCGAGATTTCAGGCATTGGCTTCAACCAATGCGTGCTCGCACGCTTCACCTCGAAAGTCTCAGCTATGCAAACCGCAGCATTGTCTCGCGCCCATACTGATGGCGCGTTTACTCCCGCAATCCAAGCGCAACCCCGCCACCCCGACCGGCTCCTGACGACCGGTCAGGTCGCGACCCTCACCACCATGAGCGAGTCGTGGCTGTGCAAGGGACGGGTTTACGGCTGGGGACCCAAATACATCCGCTTCGGGACCTCGGAAAAGGGCGGCGCAATCCGCTACCGCTGGTCGGACATTTTGCTCTACGTCGAGCGGAATGTCTGTGATCCGGAGGCTGGTAGCCATGACTGATTTCAGCCTCACCGCGGAACAGCAGTTCGCCTCGCCCTCCGGCGCGGCGGTCTTTTATAACCGGCTCGGCTGGGAGCCGCTCGTGCTCCCCGAGCGCAAGAAAGCGCCGAAGGGCAGGTGGGGCGATCTGCCCCGCCTGTCCGACGAAGAACTGTCACGCAAGTTCGGCGCGACCAATAATGTGGGCATCGCGCTGGGCGACAGGTCGGGCGGGCTGGTCGATCTCGACTTCGACTGGCCCGAAGCGGCGCGGATCGCGGAAGCCGTCATACCGGATTTGCCAAGCTTCGGTCGGGCGACATCACCCCAGAGCCATCGCCTCGCCCGGTGCAAGCTGCCGAAGAACCGACAATACAAAATCCCGCCCAGCGCTACCCACCTGTTCGAGGCGGAACGGTCTGTGGTGCTGGAGCTTCGCGGCGATGGGCTGCAGACCATGGTCCCGCCATCGGTGCACCCGAACGGCGAAACTGTGCGCTGGCACGATGACCCGCGCAGTGTTCCTAACGCGGACCCCGAGGACATATCGCGGCGGGCGGGGGTAACGGCTGCCCTCGCCGTGGTGCTGTCCAAATATCCGCCGACACGGGGCAATCGCGACAATATCTGTCTCGCCCTGACTGGCGTTCTCGTGCGTGCAGGTTGGGGTGACGATGACGTTGACCGCTGGGTCGAGCACGTCGCAACGCTCGCCGGCGACGAGGAAGCGGCCAAACGCGGCGGCAAGGCGGCTGTGGCACGTGAACGCCTCGACGCGGGCGAAGACGTCTGGGGCATACCGGCGCTCTGCGAGCATCTCGGTATCGAGCCGATGGCCGACACCCTCCGGGGATGGTTTGGCATCTCCGGCGACGGACCGGGCGAGGACGGCGCGGCCATCCTCGTCCGTCCCGGATTCCTGCCGCAAGCGGTCGATGCGGCGGAAGCGGCTCTGCTTGCTGCGGGCGTGCCGATATACCAGCGCTATGACAGCCTTGTTCGTCCGGTGCGTCTGACCGTCAGCGCCCAGGAAGATGGCGTGGGTCGCGACAGCGGCGCACTGATTCTTCAACCGGTCGTCGCGGCATGGCTCCGCGAACAATTCGCGCTCACGTCGAAATGGCTCAAGGAGAAAGACGACACGGTCAGGCGCGTTGATCCGCCTGCGCAAGCGCCCGTGTCCTATCTGGCCCGTGTGGGCGATTGGCGGGTTCCGTTCCTTCAGGGCGTGATCCAGAGCCCGACGCTCCGGGCGGACGGCACGGTGCTGCAGGAGTCGGGATACGACCCTGCTACCGCTCTACTCTACGATCCGGGGAATGTGGTGTTTCCGGCGGTCCCGGAAGCACCGACCAAGGCCGACGCGGAAAAGGCCATCGCCGTCCTCGCCAAGCCGTTCCGCGATTTCTGCTTTGCCAGCGAGGCGGACAGAAGTGTAACGCTGGTCGCAGTGCTGACGGCGCTGGTCAGGCCGATGTTTCCGGCCGCCCCGCTGTTCGCCATCGATGCCCCAACGGCGGGGACGGGCAAATCGCTGCTCGCCGAGACAATCGGTGTGATCGCCACGGGGCACAAGCCGGCGATGCTGTCGCAGGGCTATAATGGAGAGGAGGATCAAAAGCGGCTGTCCTCTGTACTCATGGCAGGCGATCAGGTCATCATCATCGACAATTGCGACCGGCCCATTCAGGGCGACTTCCTGTGCTCCATGCTGACGCAAGAACGGGTGCGCCCGCGCATTCTCGGCAAATCGGAGATGCGGACGTTACCCACACGCTGCCTCGTCATGGCGACCGGGAACAATCTGACCCTCTCTGGCGACGTCACGCGGCGCGCGCTGATCTGTCGGATGGACCCCGGCATGGAACGACCGGACCAGCGACAGTTCAGCTTTGATCCACGGGTCGAGGCGCGGGCCAATCGCCCCGAACTGGTCATGGCGGGACTGACCGTGTTGCGCGCTTATATCGAGGCAGGACGACCGATGCCACGCGACACAATCGGTTCGTTCGAAGCCTGGAACCTTGTGCGCGAAGCCCTTCTGTGGCTCGGGCATGACGATCCGGCCGATACCCGTGAGCGCATTCTTGCTGATGACCCGGCCAAGGCGGTGCTGCTCGATCTGCTTCGCCTCTGGCGGTCGGCCCTGCAGGATCGTCCCGTGACCCTCGCCGAACTGGCGGCGATGGCGGATAAGCAAGGCAAGGGACCGGCACAGGACCTTGTCACGGAGTTGATCGCGACCACCCGATACCAGCACTTCAACGCGCGCAGCGTCGGTCGGTTTCTGGCCAAGCATGTCGACAGGATCGTCGGCGGTCTGGTGCTGCTGTCAGAATCTGATGGCTCGGGTGTGAAGTCCTATCGTGTTCGTGATGTCAGCGCGACGGCGCGGGACGGAAAGGATGCCGGGCCATCCCCGTTCTGACGATAGTGGCAACCGTGAAGCCATAGCCGGGTTTGACAGGGTATTGCGGGTTTGCGCCAACCGCGCGCTACCGCTGCAAACCCGCCTAACCCCTCAAAACCACAAAACCCGGCAGCAGCTATACCTGCCGGGCTTTTAGTGTGCCCTCAGAGCCGCCTCAGACGTCCGAGGCGGGCGGTTTGGGCAGGGTGTGGGCGTGTGCGCCTGGCAGGGGCAGCACGGTTGCCTCGGGCCGCTCATCGGCCACCGCTTCCGCGTCCTGATGGGCATGGATTCGCCAGATCCCGGTCTCATCGGCGAACACCGTGTAGGCGAGCATTCCGTTCCCGGTTGCTTTTGGAGACCTGCTCTTGAGCCGGTAATCGAGGCCGAGCCAAAGCGCGCCCAGCGCGAACGTCGGAGGAACGATCAGCCACAGCGTCTTCATCCAGTCCGACAGCGACTGATAGGTGTCGAAGAAGTCCTGCCAGAAATTGTAGTTTTCCATCGGATGCCCCGAATTGACCTCGTACTGGCAGCTTAGCAGGAATATGTATCAAAATACATGGATAGTTGTATAGGTTATCGGCTCCTTCTTGGTCATGGAGATCAAGAAGCGTTTCGGCCTAGCCGTTAGAGAACAGCGAAAGACATTGAATGTATCGCAAGAGGAGCTTGCGATGCGGATTGGCGCCGATCAGGCTTATGTCAGCCGCATTGAAGCCGGGCAAATGAATGTCACACTAGAGACTGTTGAGCAGGTTGCCGACGCGCTGGGAGTAGATGTGGCAGCGCTTTTTGCTGCGGAGAGTGTATAGCTGCGCAGAATGGCGGGTTGCTGGACGGAAGCATGAAGACATTGGATTTGCAGCAGCCGAAAGACATCATACAGGCGCTCATGAAAGGTGCTACGCCAGAGCGGAGCGACGAAATCGACGCCCTCTGGGTTAAGTACCATCCAGACGTCGTCGTTGCGGATGACGGTCCGGGCATTACCCTCGATGCCACCAAAGAGCGGATCAAGTTTAATCCGAAAACGATGGAAGTGTTCTGGCTGATCGGCTTTTCCGGCTGGCGCGCGATAGAGTGCTACAGCCCTCACGTTGTCCTGTCGGAGCCTTGCGGAAAAACCCTGACGGATTTGTTTGATGACGATAGCGACCTTCCGGAGGTAGAGCGCAACTACAAAGAAAGGCTTGCCGCTGCTCTCCGCCTCATCAATGAGCGAGACGTTAACGCTGCACCGTGGCCCGACGACATCCCCCGTCCGTCAACAGATCGAAACGCTATCGCTGACAATCAGTATCAAGCGACGTTCGACCTCACAGTGTTAGCCACAGCTTTCACCTTCTTTCATGAGTTCAGGCACGTAATGCTCGACTTCGACGGCAAACGTCCCGATGACAGGAAGGAGGAAGAATTGCAGGCGGACGTGTGGGCTCGGGAGTTTATGACCGCAAAGCTGGCGGAATACGCCAAGGGTCACGGCCACAACTATCTTGAGGTCTTAAGGAAGCGTTCGATGGGACTTGCGCTTGCAGCGCTGATCCTCCACGAGGTCACCCCGCAATATGGCGGGAACTGCGACTACTTTTCGATCAAGACCAGATTGACGACGTTGCTGCACAATACGCCTTTGTCGGACGACGATCATTTCTGGTGCTTCGCAGCGTCGCTTCTAGTGGGCATATTCCGGCAACGACACCTTGCCTTCTCGCCGCCGCCAATGGCCGCTCGCGCTCTGGCCGAGCACCTTCTAAACGAACTGCCAGACTAGAAGTGTTTCGCTCACCGCGAACGTGGGCTACGACTCTGCCAAACGTCCTGACTTCTAAATCTCTGGAGGAAGTGGTGCCGCATAGGTGACTCGAACACCTGACCCCATCATTACGAATGATGTGCTCTACCAACTGAGCTAATGCGGCCTACCAAACGCAGAGCGACCTACTATCGCCCTACTATATTCTTCATTTCCCCGCCAACCCGCTGGCTTCGAACCTCATTCTCTAGCGGACCCGCTAATTACGAATGACGTGCTCTACCAACTGAGCTACACCGGCGCACCAAACGCGGGTCGAAGGTCGCCCGCTATGTCATGTCTGTCTTGCGAGACGCTCTTGCGCTTCGCCGCACGGAAGCTCGCTTCCGTCCCCCGGATCAGGAGGCCCGTTCCCACCAGACATGCGAGAGGACGTCGTGGCATAAGCCGTTCCGCCCTGACCGGGACCCGTGCCGAGGTGGCCGCTTGATAGCGGACACGGGCGCGCCGCGCAAGAGGAAACGACGAGATTTCGCGCAAGCGTCCGGGCTCGTCCCCAGCAGCGGTCGCGGCGACCCGAAAACCCTTCACGCAATCGTGAGCCTTGCCCGAGGCGGGACTTCGGCCGGTCTCGCAAGGAATGTTAAATGTACGGAATGCATGATGATCCGGGACACGGCCGGTGAAAACCGCTCGCCGTGACAGTGGAAGGGGAAGGAACGGGATGACGCGGGCGAGGACCCCTCATCTTTCTGGGCAGGCACGGGCGGGGCGCGCCACGTGACGAGGCGGGCTTCCCCGGGGGCGGGTGCGCGCGTCGAGGCCATGCTGGAACGGCTGGCGCTTCGCGTGCTGCCGTCGCCGCTGCGTACGCGCCTTGCGCCCGTCGGGCGGCGGCTGCGCGGCGTTCTGTCGGGCGAGGCCGACGAGGCGCGCGCGCAGCGCATGGCGCTCGTCGTCTTCGCCACGCGCATTTTCGGCGCCGCCCTCGCCTATGTGATGCAGGTGCTGCTTGCCCGGCTCATGGGCGGCCACGAGTACGGCATCTACGCGGTGGTGTGGACCTTCGTGGTGGTGCTGGGCATCTTCACGCCGCTCGGCTTTTCCTCCTCCGTCCTCAGGCTCATTCCCGAGTATCGCGCGACCGGCGACGAGGATCGGCTGACGGCGCTTCTGGCGGGAAGCCGCGCGGCCGGCGGGCTGGCCGCGACGCTGGTGGCGCTCGTCGGGATCGCCGTCGTGCATCTCTCCGGCGACCTGATCGCCTCCTACTACGTCCTGCCACTGGTGCTCGGCGCCGTCTGCCTGCCCATGTTCACCATCGGCAGCATCCAGGACGGCATCGCGCGTGCCCACGACTGGACGCTGCTCGCCATGCTGCCGACCTTCATCTGGCGGCCGCTGGCGATCCTTCTCGGCATGATCGGCGCCGTGCTGTGGGGTGCCCCGGCCACCGCCACCTCCGCCTGTCTCGTCACCATCGTCGCCACCTGGGGCGTGACCCTCGTGCAGGGGCTCGTCGTGGCCCGCAAGCTGGCGCGCCTGCGCGGAGACGCGCCCAGGCGGCGGCCGGCGCGCGAGTCGTTTTCCTTCGGCATCTGGCTGCGGTTGTCGCTGCCCATTCTCTTCGTCGAGGGGTTCTTCCAGCTCATCACCAGCGCCGACGTGGTGATGGTCAGCTTCTTCCTGCCGCCGGACCAGGTGGCGATCTATTTCGCGGCCTCCAAGACACCGGCGCTTGCCCATTTCGTTTATTTCGCCGTGCGCTCGGCGACCGCGCACCGCTTCTCGCGCCTGCATCATGCCGGCGAGGGACAGGAGCTCGCCCGGCTGGTCGATGCCGCCGCGCGCTGGACCTTCTGGCCGACGCTCGCCCTTTGCGGTGTCCTGGCGCTCGCCGGCCCCTTCCTGCTGTCGCTGTTCGGGCCCGGGTTCCTGTCCGGCTACCCGGTGATCCTGGTGCTGCTCGTCGGCGTGCTGGCGCGCGCCGCCGTGGGGCCCGTGGACGCGCTGCTGACCATGGCCGACCAGCAGTCCGCCTGCGCGCGCGTCTATATGGCGGCCTTCGTGCTCAATGTGGCGCTCAACCTCGCGCTGATCCCGCTGTTCGGCATCCTCGGCGCGGCGGTGGCGACCGCGAGCGCAATGGTGTTCGAGGCCGGCGCGCTCGCCTGCCAGGCGCGGAGACGCCTCGGGGTCGACCCGCTGGTGTGGCGCGGCAGCGGCGATGGCGGGGCCGTGTGAGACGGGTCGTCGGTTAACCAAGGGTTAAGCCTGTCCGCGCGCCGGATGTCCGGCTGTGGCAGAGTGGGTTCACGCGTTTTGCGCGAGATGCGCGACGAGAAAGCGGGGACCCGACAGTGGCAAACGTGGAGCGCATGGTGGAGGAGACGCCCGCAGGACAGCCGCCCGTACGGCCCGACCTGACGCTCGTGCCGGGCGTTGGCGGCGCGGCCGGACTTTCGCTTGTCGTCTTCGCGCCGCACGAGGCGGAACCGCATCTGCCTGCCTGGACGCGGCTCGCGGATGCCGCGCTCGAGCCCAACCCCTTCTTCCGGCCCGAATTTCTGCTGCCCTATCTGGAGGGCGTCGATCACGGCGGGCGCGTGCATGTGGTGGCCGTGCGCGATGGCGCCGGCGCCTGTCTCGCGTTGCTGCCCGTTCGCCGGGCGCGCGCCGGACTGTTCATGCCCGCCGCCTGCGGGCTCGCCGGAGCCTACGGGCCGCTCGGCACGCCGCTGGTGGACGGTCGCCTTGGCCGGGACGCCGCCGTGGCGGCGCTCGCATTTCTGCTTGAAGGGGCGGCCGGGGCGTGTGGAACGCGGCTGGTCGCCTTGCCCTTCCTGCGGACGGACGGACCGGTGGCGGACATGCTTCGCGCGGCCGTGCAACAGGGGAACGGCGCCTTTCGCGTGGCCGGGCGGAGCGTTCGCGCCGGACATGCGACCGGGCGCGAGGGCGAGGCGCAGTTCGCCGGGGTTCGGGCGCACCGGCGCAAGGAATTGCGCCGGCTGGGGCGTCGTCTTGCCGAGCAGGGGCCACTGACGGTCACGCGGATCGGCGCCGGCGAGGTGGATGCGGCGGCCATCGACGCGTTCCTGGACCTGGAGGCCTCGGGCTGGAAGGGGCGTGCGGGAACCGCGCTTGCCGTCGAGCCCGCGCGGGCCGGTTTCGCGCGAGACTTCCTTCTGTCGCTTGCGGCACGGGGGCGGTTGGTGATCGACCGCATCGCACTGGGAGACAAGCCGGTCGCCATGCTGGTGCAGATTCGCGACGGCGCAAGGTTCCATGCCTGGAAGATCGCCCATGACGAGGCGTTCGACGCCTATTCGCCCGGCGCCCAGGTGGCACGGGCGGCCATGCGCGCGACCCTGGACGGAGCGGAGGAGACCGGTATCACGGACGCGGATTCGCTCGCCATTCCGGGACACGCGATGATCGCGCCGCTGTGGCGCGGGGAGGTGTCCTGCGGCACGGGGCTCTGTTCCACGGCACGGGGCGCCCGGTGGCGGGTGTGGCTCGGTGCCCGCGACATCGCGCTTGAAGGGCGCGCGCGCGCCCTTGCCCGCCGGTTGCGCGATGCGCTGAGACGCAGGCGCGGGGCGCGATAATCAGGCCGATCCGGCGGCGAGCGTTTCCTTCGACAGCCGCTCGCGTAAATGGCGGCGGATGACCTTTCCGGTCGTGGTCAGCGGCAGTGCGTCGACGAAGTGGATCTCGCGCGGATATTCGTGCGCGGAGAGCTGCGTGCGCACATGGTCGCGAATACGATCCGCAAGCTCGGCGTCGGGCGTCACCCCCTCTGACGGAACGATGAAGGCGGTGACGATCTCGGTGCGCAGCGCGTCGGGCTTTCCCACCGCCGCCGCAAGGCTGACGGCCGGGTGTGACAGCAGGCAGTCCTCGATCTCGCTCGGGCCGATGCGGTAGCCGGCCGAGGTGATGAGGTCGTCGTCGCGCCCCACGAAGCGGATGTAACCGTCCTCGTCGGCAATGCCCTGGTCGCCGGTGAGCATCCACTCGCCGAGAAACTTGGCCCGGGTGGCGTCGGGGTCGTTCCAGTAGCCGAGGAACATGACCGGATCCGGAGCGCGCACCACGATCTGGCCCTGCTCGCCGGGGGCGAGCCTGCCGCCGTCCTCGTCGACGACCGCCACCTCGTGGCCGGGCACCGCGCGCCCGATGGTGCCGGAGCGGCTGACGCCGAGACCGGCGCAGGAGGCGATGACAGCGTTGCACTCGGTCTGGCCGTAGAACTCGTTGACCGGAAGGCCGAGCTCCGCGATGGCCCAGTCGAAGGTCTCGCGTCCGAGCGCCTCCCCGGCCGAGCCCAGGCTGCGCAGGACAAGCGGATGGCGCGCGCGCGGATCGGGAACGGCGCGCATCATCTTCAGCGCCGTCGGCGGAATGAAGGCGTTGCGCACCTTCTCGCGCGCCATCAAGGCGAAGGCCTCGTCCGGGTCGAAGCGGGCAAGCCCGCCCGAGATCACCGGCACGCCGAAGGTAAGGGCGGGAAACAGCGCATTGAGCAGACCGCCCGCCCAGGCCCAGTCGGCGGGCGTCCACAGAAGGTCGCCCTCGCGCGGCATGAACTCCTGCGACATGGCGATGCCGGGCAAATGGCCGGGCAGCACCCGGTGCCCGTGCAGCGCGCCCTTGGGCTGGCCCGTGGTGCCGGAGGTGTAGATCATCAGCGCCGGTTCGTCCGGCCCGCTCACGCGGGCGTCGAAGCGCTCGCTCGCCCGGGCGAGAAGCGCGTCGAAGGATGCGGTGCCCGCGGGCAAGGCGCCGGCGACGGGCCCGGTGAGAATGCGCAGGCGCAGGTCGGGCAGGGCGTCGTCGAGCGCATCGATCTTGGCGAGGCCGGCGGCATCCGTGACGATTGCCGAGGCGCCTGAATGGGTGAGGCGATAGCGCAGGGCATCGGCGCCGAAGAGGCTGGCGAGCGGCACCGCGATGGCGCCGAGCTTGTAGACCGCCAGATGGGTGAGCAGGGTCTCGGGCGCCTGGGGCAAGAGCAGGGCGACCCGGTCGCCGCGCGCCACGCCATTGGCGGCGAGCGCGTTGGCGAGCCGGCTGGATGCGGCCGCAAGTCGGCCGTAGGTCCAGGACTGGCGTTCGCCTCCCGGTCCCAGGTGGATGAGCGCCGGCCGGTCGGGCGTGACGGCGGCGTGCCGGTCGCAGGCCAGCCACGCCATGTTGCAATTGTCCGGGAGCTGCCAGCGGAAGCGGTCCGAAAGCACCTCGAGGCTCGTCGCGGGGGGAAGTCCGTCGATCATCTGGTCTCGTTCGGTTGTGCCGGCCGCCGTCCCGCGCGGCGACCGGGGAGGTTTACCGGGCGGTCGGCGGTGCGGCAAGCACCAGCGACCAGAACACCCGGTACTTGGACCCGGAGGAATGCGCCGTCGCGATTCCCATCCGGGTCGCCTTGTCGTCAAGCAGAACGGCGTTGTGGGAGGGGGATTCCCGCCAGCCGGAGAAGGCCTCGGCAAGGGTGCGGTAGCCGGCGCTGACGTTCTCGACGGCGTGGGTGTTCGGCTCGCCGACGGCGGCAAGGCGGGCCTTCAGCGTGTTGCCGGGCTGCAGCGAGGCGCGCACGTCACCGGCCTCCGCCATGGCGACGGCCTGCTTGCGGGCGGCCTGCATCAGCGCGGGATCGACGGTGAGGGGCGGCTTGCCGTTGTTCTGGCGATAGCTGGAGATCATCTGGGCCGCGGTGGCGGCATCCACCTGCGCATCGACCCGGGCTAGATCGGCGTAATAGGGCGGCACGGTCGCGCGGTCGGGCGTGCAGGCCCCCAGGGTGGCGGCGAGAGCGCCGGCGACGGCAAGGGAAATGAGGGGAAAGGAAGCGCGAAAGGTCATGGGGCCTCGCTCGGGGAGAAGCCGCCGGACGGGCGGCATGGCACACGCCGGGTGTCATCGAACGCTCCGGAGGCCTTTTGAAGGCAGGCACGTGCGTTCGGTGAAGATCGGAGCGTATACACGGCAGCGATTGAGAAAGCCTTTCACGCTTGCCGGCTCCTGTCGAGTGCCGGAAGAGTGTCGCGGAGGCAGGCGGCATCCCGCCTCCGCGACCGGGTCGGAATCGCCGGGGCGCGTTTACTCGCGCCCCGCGGCAAGGACATCCTCGAGCGTGCGCAGCCCTGTCACCGGCGCGTTCACGAGCACGGCCATGTTGCCCGGAGCATGCTGGTTCTTCCACATCTTGGTGTGGGCGGCGGGAATGTCGTCCCAGGGGAAGACCTCGCTCATGCAGGGGTCGATGCGCCGGTCGATGACGGCCTTGTTGGCTTCGGACGCCTGCTTGAGGTGGGCGAAGTGGGAACCCTGGATGCGCTTCTGGCGCATCCAGACATAGCGGGCGTCGAAGGTGATGTTGAAGCCCGTCGTGCCGGCGCAGAAAACGACCATGCCGCCGCGCTTCACCACCAGCGTGGAGACCGGGAAGGTCGCCTCTCCGGGGTGTTCGAACACCATGTCCACGTCGTTGCCCTTGCCGGTGATTTCCCAGATCGCCTTGCCGAAGCGCCGCGCCTCCTTGAGCCACTCGGCGTATTCGGGTGAGTTCACCTTGGGCATCTGGCCCCAGCAGTTGAAATCCTTGCGGTTGATCACGCCCCTGGCGCCGAGCGAGAGCACGTAGTCGCGCTTGTCCTCGTCGGAGATCACGCCGATCGCATTGGCGCCGGCCGCCGCCGCGAGCTGGATGCCGAACACGCCGAGACCGCCCGAGGCGCCCCACACGAGAACGTTCTGGCCCGGGCGAAGCTGGTGCGGCGCATGGCCGAACAACATGCGGTAGGCGGTGGCGAGCGTCAGCGTGTAGCAGGCGCTCTCCTCCCAGGTCAGGTGCTTGGGGCGCGGCATGAGCTGCTGCGACTGCACCCGGCAGAACTGGGAGAAGGAGCCGTCCGGCGTCTCGTAGCCCCAGATGCGCTGGGTGGGCGAGAACATCGGATCGCCGCCGTTGCATTCCTCGTCGTCGCCGTCGTCCTGGTTGCAGTGGATCACGACCTCGTCGCCCACCTTCCAGCGCTTCACCTTGGAGCCGACGGCCCAGACGATGCCCGATGCGTCCGATCCCGCGATGTGGAAGGGCATGTCGTGCACCTTGAAGACCGAGATCGGCTCGCCGAGCCCGGCCCAGATGCCGTTGTAGTTGACACCCGCCGCCATCACCAGGACCAGCACCTCGTGGCTGTCGAGCTCCCAGGTGGGAACCACCTCGAGCTTCATCGCCTCTTCCGGCGGACCGTGACGGTCCGGGCGGATGGTCCAGGCGTACATGTTCTTCGGAACATGGCCGAGCGGCGGGATCTCGCCGATTTCATAGAGATCCTTCACAGGACGGTCTCCCGCTTCCCGATTGTCGTTGGCTTGCTGCGCTGTGGCCATTCTGCTGTCGTCCTCCCGTCCGTATTCCGTGGCGCCGCCCCGGCCCCCAGTCCGGCCGGAACGGGCAGTCCTCCCCACCCGATCCCGCCTTGCGGGGATGACGGGTGGCCGCATCATGTTGCGATGCATCATCATTTCAGCCCGAATTGACGGGCGGAAGCGATGTTTCGCCAGCTTCACGAAACTATCGTTCGAAAAACGGATGCTCCGCTATTCGACTATTGCTTAATTTTCGTGTTTGCCCAAGAGTGATTTTTGCATTGCAATAGGATTGTGTGTCCGGGAGGGACACGCCACCGTGGGCGGCAGGTCGCCGGACGGGCGGTTTCGGACCGCTGCCCGGGGGGCTGGCGAACAGGACGGGAGGGGCCGCCGGCAACGGCACGAAGAGCCCCGGTTGCGGGAGAAAAAGATGAGCGAGACGGGCGGGAAGCGGACGGGTGCAACAGCGGGCGGGCGTGATCGCCCGTGGATCTTCCGCACCTACGCGGGGCATTCCACGGCCGCCGCCTCCAACGCGCTCTACCGGAGCAATCTCGCCAAGGGGCAGACCGGACTGTCGGTGGCCTTCGACCTGCCGACGCAGACCGGCTACGACCCGGATCACGTGCTGTCGCGTGGCGAGGTGGGCAAGGTCGGCGTGCCGGTCGCGCATCTGGGCGACATGCGGGCGCTGTTCGACGGCATCCCGCTCGAGCAGATGAACACGTCCATGACCATCAACGCCACGGCTCCCTGGCTGCTGGCGCTCTATGTGGCGGCGGCGGACGAACAGGGCGCGGACCGGACGAAGCTCTCCGGCACGACCCAGAACGACGTCATCAAGGAATATCTCTCGCGCGGAACCTACGTCTTTCCGCCGGGGCCCTCGCTGAGGCTGACCCGCGACGTCATCGCCTGGACCTATCGGGCGATGCCGAAGTGGAACCCGATGAACGTGTGTTCCTATCATCTGCAGGAGGCGGGGGCGACGCCGGTGCAGGAGCTGTCCTTCGCACTGGCGACCGCGATCGCGATCCTGGACGAGGTGCGGGCGTCTGGCGCCATCGAGCCGGACGACTTTCCCGAGGCGGTGGGACGCATTTCCTTCTTCGTCAACGCGGGCATGCGTTTCATCACCGAAATCTGCAAGATGCGCGCCTTCACCGAGCTTTGGGACGAGATCTGCCTCACCCGCTACGATGTGGAGGACGAGCGCTTCCGCCGATTCCGTTACGGGGTGCAGGTGAACTCGCTGGGGCTGACCGAACAGCAGCCGGAGAACAACGTCTACCGCATCCTCATCGAGGCGCTGGCCGTGGTGCTGTCGAAGAACGCCCGCGCCCGGGCCGTGCAGCTTCCGGCCTGGAACGAGGCGCTGGGCCTGCCGCGTCCCTTCGACCAGCAATGGTCGCTCAGGATGCAGCAGATCCTGGCCTATGAGACCGACCTTCTCGAGTTCGGCGACATTTTCGACGGGTCGGACGAGATCACGGCGAAGGTCGAGGATCTCAAGACGGCCGCGCGCGCTGAACTGCAGCGCATCGAGGCCATGGGCGGGGCCATCGCGGCGGTGGAAACCAGCTACATGAAACAGGCGCTGGTCGCCTCCAACGCGGACCGGCTTGCCGCCATCGAGGCGGGCGAGCAGGTGGTGGTCGGGGTCAACCGTTTCACCGAGACCGAGCCCTCGCCGCTGTCGGCCGGCGAGGACGGCGGTATCCTCACCGTGCCCGAGCATGTGGAGGGCGAGGCGGTGGCGAGCCTTACGGCCTGGCGCGAGGCGCGCGACGACGCGGCCGTGGCCGAGGCGCTGGAGGTGCTGAAGCGCGCGGCCAGCGAGGGCTCCAACATCATGGAGCCGTCCATCGCCGCGGCGAAGGCCGGCGTGACCACGGGCGAATGGGGGGCGGCGCTGCGCGAGGTGTTCGGCGAGTACCGCGCGCCGACGGGGGTCGGCAAGGCGGCCAGGGCCGACGCGGGCGAGCTCGCCCCGGTGCGCGAGGCCGTCGACACGGTGTCGCGCAAGCTGGGGCGCCGGCTCAAGTTCCTCGTCGGCAAGCCCGGTCTCGACGGCCACTCCAACGGCGCGGAACAGATCGCGGTTCGTGCCCGCGACTGCGGCATGGAGGTGGTCTACGAGGGCATCCGGCTGACGCCGGCGCAGATCGTCAATGCCGCGCTGGAGGAGGACGTGCATGTCATCGGCCTGTCGATCCTCTCCGGGTCGCATCTGGCGCTGGTGCGCGACGTGATGGAGCGGCTCGCGGCGGCGGGGATCGACGACATTCCCGTTGTCGTCGGCGGCATCATCCCGGACGAGGACGCGGCACGGCTGCGCGCCATGGGCGTCGCGGCGGTCTATACGCCGAAGAACTTCCAGCTCACCGACATCATGCGCGAGGTGGTGGAGATCGTCGGTCGGGGCGCGGAAGCCGCCGCCTGAGGGCGGATCCCGTTCGCTTCATTCCGCCGGCGCATTGCGCCCTCAGGGAACCAGCTTGTAACCGCCGCCCTCGGTGACGAGGAGCTCGGCGCTGGACGGATCGCGCTCCACCTTCTGGCGCAGGCGGTAGATGTGGGTTTCCAGCGTGTGCGTGGTGACGCCGGAATTGTAGCCCCAGACCTTGGTGAGCAGCACGTCCCGGGTGACCGGCTTCTCGCCGGCCCGGTAAAGGAACTTCAGGATCGAGGTTTCCTTCTCCGTGAGGCGGATCTTGGAGCCCTTCTCGTCGGTCATGAGCTTCTGCGCCGGACGGAAGGAGAAGCGCCCGATGGTGAACACCGCGTCCTCGCTCTGTTCGTGCGAGCGCAGATGGGCGCGGATGCGCGCCAGAAGCACGGCAAACTTAAACGGCTTGGGCACATAGTCGTTGGCGCCCGCCTCCAGCCCCAGGATCGTGTCGCTGTCGGTGTCATGGCCCGTCAGCATGATGATCGGCGCCTTGAAGCCCTTCTTGCGCAGCAGCTTGACCGCCTCGCGCCCGTCGATGTCGGGAAGGCCGACGTCCATCAGCAGAAGGTCCACATGGCCGTTCTCGGCGAGCTGGAGCCCTGTCGCGGCGTTGGGGGCCTCGCGGGTCTCGAACTCGTCGTAGAGCGAAAGCTGCTCGACCAGAGCCTCGCGCAGGTCGTCGTCGTCGTCGACGATCAGGATCTTGCGTGCGCTCATCGTGGGTCCTCCGTTGACTCCGGTGGATCGTCCGGCCGGCGCGTTTCGCCAACCCTCCGCCGGATCATTCAAATCCGCTTCGCAACACTTAGGCAAGCGAACACGATCACGCGAGCCCGGATTGACGTTTCCCGGCCCGGCGCGCAACAAATCTCGTTCACGCAACCTTGAGTGTCCGGTGATGGTTCCAGCCCTGCTTGCCGCCCGCGCCCGCCTGGCGGCCGCCCGTTTCGCCCGCGCCCCTCTCCCTTGTGGTGGGGAAACGCCCTGCGTGGTGCGGGCAAGCGGTGCGCGCGCCACGAAAGGACGGCTGTCGGTCGGGGCGATCACGCTCGCGTGTGCGCTGGGCCGTTCGGGCATGACCCGCTCCAAGCGCGAGGGTGACGGCAAGACGGTGACGGGCGTGTTTCCCGTGCTTTTCGGTTTCTACCGCCCCGACCGGATGGTCCGCCCGCGCACGCGGTTGCCGATGGTGCCGCTGTCGCCGGAGCTGGGCTGGTGCGATGCGCCGGGCCACCCCGCCTACAACCGGCCCGTCGCGCTGCCCTTTGACGCCTCGCACGAGCGCATGTGGCGCGACGACGGGCTTTACGACGTGGTGCTGGTGCCAGACGTGAACGTGCTTGCGCCGGTTGCCGGGCGCGGCAGCGCATTGTTCATCCATATTGCCCGGCCCGGCTACACGCCGACGGAGGGCTGCATCGCGGTGTCCCGCCGCGACATGTTGCTGCTTCTGGAGAGGATCGGGCCCGAAACGCCGCTCGTGGTCAGCGTGTGAGCCGGGTTCAGGGCCGGAGACTGTCAACCGTGGCGTGAACACTGCGTCCGCATGGCACCCGCTGACGCGGGCCTCTCCGACGCCTATCTTTGTGCTTGAGGATCCGCATTGCGGCCCGTGCCCCTGCAGGACGCGGGCGCGCGGAACACGAGGAGACAGGCCATGTCCGTCAGACCAGTTGTCCAGTCCACCGCCGCGAAGCCCACGCTCGAGGGCGCGGGCGTGCATCTGCACCGGGCCTTCGGCTTCGGGGACCCGACCCAGTTCGATCCGTTCCTGATGTTCGACGATTTTCGCAACGAGGACCCGGAACATTATCGCAAGGGCTTCCCCTGGCACCCGCACCGGGGCATCGAGACCATCACCTATGTACTGTCCGGCACGGTCGACCATGGCGACAGCCTCGGCAATCGCGGCTCGCTGGGGGCGGGCGACATCCAGTGGATGACCGCCGGCAGCGGCATCATGCACCAGGAGATGCCCAAGGGCGATCCGAACGGGCGGATGCACGGCTTCCAGCTCTGGGCGAACCTGCCGTCTTCGCTGAAGATGACCAGCCCGCGCTATCAGGACGTCCCTTCCGGCGAGATCCCGGAGATCGTCGACGACGACGGCACGGTGGTGCGCGTCATCTGCGGATCGTTCTGGGGCCGGAACGGTCCGGTCGACGGCATCGCCGCCGATCCGCAGTATCTCGACGTCTCGGTGCCGGCCGGGCGCACCAAGCGGCTGCCGGTCGACACCTACAGGCAGGCCTTCGCCTATGTGTTCGAGGGCTCGGCGTCCTTCCGCGATGCCTCGCGTCCGTTCGGCGTGCTGCTTGAAAAGGAAGTCGACGGCGAGGAGGTGCATGTGCGCGACATGTCGGGCGACCGCACGCTGGTGCGTTTCGGCACCGGAGACGAGGTGACCGTGACGGCGGGCGAGCACGGTGTACGCTTCCTGCTGGTCTCCGGTGCGCCGATCCGCGAGCCGGTGGCCTGGCACGGACCGATCGTCATGAACACCCGCCAGGAATTGATCCAGGCGGTGAACGACCTGCAGAACGGCACCTTCATTCGCGAGGGCGCGCGGTTCTGACACGCGCTCCGTGGCGCGGATACGAGGGAATGGCGCGCGCGGGCACTGGAACCGCGCGCGCTTTTCCGCCATATAGTCGTGCAACAGAAGACCGGACCGGCGGGCCGCATCGAGCGCGGACCCGCCATGAGGCGCTTGTCCCGGGCCCCGACGCCGCCATGAAGGCGGAACGGGCGGTGCCGGGCGGCGCGGGCAAGGTCGAAACCTCCCGGGCAGGCATCAGCGGCATGTCCGGCATGTGACGGATTTCCGCGACCATGGGCGGCGAGAGCATACCCTTCCTGAAGATGAACGGGCTCGGCAACGATTTCGTTGTCTGGGACGCTCGTGGCGAACCCGTGCGGCTCGATGTCGACGAGATCCGCAGGATCGGCGCGCGCGACGGCGGCATCGGCTTCGACCAGATGATCACGGTGGAGACGAGCCCCGCCGGGGTGGATGCCTTCATGCGCATTCACAACCGGGACGGCAGCCAGGTCGACGCCTGCGGCAACGCCACACGCTGCATCGGGCGCCTGCTGATGGAGGAGCGCGGGGTCGACCGGGTCACCATCGAGACCAACGCCGGCCTGCTCCGCGCCTTCGCGACGGACGATCCGCACCGGGTGAGCGTCGACATGGGCGTGCCGCGCTTCGCCTGGAACGAGATCCCGCTTGCCGAGGAGTTTCACGACACACGCGCCATCGAACTGCAGATCGGCCCCATCGACGCGCCGATCCTGCATACGCCTTCGGTGGTGAATGTGGGCAATCCGCACGCGATCTTCTGGGTGAAGGACATCGACGCCTACGATCTGGAGCGCGTCGGTCCGCTTCTTGAAAACCATCCCATGTTTCCGGAACGCGCGAACATCTCGCTGGCGCATGTCCTGTCCGACCACGAGATCGACGTGAAGGTGTGGGAGCGCGGGGTCGGGCTGACCCGGGCCTGCGGCACCGCCGCCTGTGCGGTCGGGGTCGCGGCGGCGCGCGACAACCGCACGGGACGACGGGTCACGGTCAACCTGCCCGGCGGGCCGCTGCTCATCGAGTGGCGCGAGGCGGACGATCACATCCTCATGACCGGCGACACGGAAATCGAGTTCGAGGGTGTGCTGGAGCGCGAGACGCTCACCTATTCCAGAACCGGGCCCGGCGACCGGCCGATCCTCGAGGTGGTCAAGTGAGCATCGACGTCGTCACCTTCGGCTGCCGCCTCAACTCCTACGAGTCCGAGGTGATGAAGCGCGAGGCCGAGGCCGCCGGCCTTCGCGACGCGATCCTAATCAACACCTGCGCGGTGACGGCGGAGGCGGTGCGTCAGGCCCGCCAGTCGATCCGCAAGGCGCGCCGCGAGAACCCGGAAGCGCGCATCATCGTCACCGGCTGCGCGGCCCAGACCGAGGCGGACACGTTCGCCGGCATGGACGAGGTCGACCTGGTGCTCGGCAACACCGAGAAGCTGGAGCGCGCCTCCTACGGGCGCGTGGCGCAGTTCGGCATCGAGGAGAGTGAGAAGGTCCGCGTCAACGACATCATGAGCGTGCGCGAGACGGCGGGTCACCTGATCGACGGGCTGGAGGGGCGCGCCCGGGCCTTCGTGCAGGTCCAGAACGGCTGCGACCATCGCTGCACCTTCTGCATCATTCCCTACGGACGCGGCAATTCGCGTTCGGTGCCCATCGGTGTCATCGTCGACCAGATCCGCCGCCTGGTGGAAAACGGCTATCGCGAGGTGGTGCTGACCGGTGTCGACATCACCAGCTTCGGCGCGGACCTGCCCGGAACCCCGAAGCTCGGCGACCTGGTGCAGAAGATCCTCAAGCTGGTGCCGGACCTGAAGCGGCTGCGCCTGTCCTCGATCGACTCCATCGAGGCCGATCCGGCCCTGATGCGGGCGATCGCCGAGGAAGAACGGTTGATGCCGCATCTGCACCTGTCGCTTCAGGCGGGCGACGACATGATCCTCAAGCGGATGAAGCGCCGGCACCTGCGCGACGACACGATCCGCTTCTGCGAGGAGGTGCGCCGCCTGCGTCCCGACGTCGTGTTCGGTGCCGACATCATCGCCGGCTTCCCGACCGAGACGGAGGAGATGTTCGCCAATTCGCTCGCCATCGTCGACGATTGCGGGCTGACGCATCTGCATGTCTTCCCGTTCTCGCCGCGCAAGGGCACGCCGGCGGCGCGGATGCCCCAGCTTGGCCGTGCCATCGTCAAGGAGCGCGCCGCGAGGCTGCGCGAGAAGGGCGAGGCGGCGTTGCTCGCGCATCTGGACGGCGAGGTGGGGCGCACGCGCGAGGTTCTCGTGGAGCGTGAGGGGCTTGGCCGCTCGGAGCAGTTCACCCAGGTCGAGTTCGAGGACACCGCGCTTCAGGCCGGCGACCTTGTAAAGCTGACCGTCACCGGGCATACCGGGCGCCATCTCCTGGCAACTCCGGCAAGGCAGCAGGCAGCATGAGCGACACCAAGCGCGGATTTCTCGGACGCCTCTTCGGCGGACGCAAGCCGACGCCTGAAGACGAGCAGCGGCCCGAAACCGAGGCGCTTCGCGAGGAGCTCCCGGAGGACGGAGGCGCGCCCGCGTCCGCGCCCGATGAGGACAGCTCTCCCGACACGACGGCTGATACCCGGGACGAGCAGGCCGGAGAGCCGGTGGCGGAGTCCGTGACGCCGGCGCCCGACGCCGGGGTCGAGATCGTGCCGGAGACGGAGCCGGAAACGGCCACGGGAGCCGAGGCGAACGAGGAAATCGCCCGCGAACTCGCGGAGGCGATGGACGCTGCACCGGACGCCGACGCCGGAGCGGACAGCGAGAGCGAAGACGAGGCGGCTGCCGACAGCGCCGAGCCGGTCGAACCTCCCGTCGATCCCGCCCCGCAGGTGGAGACCGAGGCATCCGCCGAACCCGAAGCCCCAGCCGAGGCCACCCCGCGCCGCTCCTGGCTGACCCGCCTGCGCGACGGGCTGGCGCGCTCGTCGGCGTCGCTGACCGGCGGCATCACCTCGCTTTTCACCAAGCGCAAGCTCGACGCCACGACGCTGGAGGAGCTGGAGGACCTGCTGCTGCAGGCCGACCTCGGCCTCGACACGGCGATGGCGATCACCGACCGCATCGGCGACGGACGCTTCAACAAGGAAATTTCTCCCGAGGAGGTGCGCCGCATTCTCTCCGAGGAGGTGACGAAGGTGCTGGAGCCGGTCGCCCGGCCGTTGGAGGTCAGGGGCGATCACACCCCGCAGGTGATCCTGTTCGTCGGCGTCAACGGCACCGGCAAGACCACGACGATCGGCAAGTTGTCGGCGAAGCTCGCCGCCGAGGGCAAGTCGGTGATGCTCGCGGCGGGCGACACGTTCCGCGCGGCGGCGGTCGAACAGCTCAGGATCTGGGGCGAACGCACCGGTGCCGAGGTGGTGTCGCGCGACACGGGCGCGGACGCGGCCGGCCTCGTCTTCGACGCCATGAAGGCGGCGCGCGAGAAGGGGGTCGACGTGCTTCTCGTCGACACGGCCGGGCGGCTGCAGAACCGCGCCGAACTGATGGCTGAGCTGGAAAAGGTCGTGCGCGTGATCCGCAAGCACGACGAGGCCGCCCCTCATGACGTGATCCTGACGCTGGATGCGACGACGGGGCAGAATGCCATGAATCAGGTGGAGATCTTCGGCCGGACGGCCGGTGTCACCGGCCTGGTCATGACCAAGCTCGACGGCACGGCGCGTGGCGGCATTCTCGTCGCCATCGCCGCAAAGCACGGCCTGCCGGTGCATTTCATCGGCGTGGGCGAGGGTGTGGAGGATCTGGAGCCCTTCCGGGCCGAGGACTTCGCCGACGCGATCGCGGGACGGGAGAGCGGCAGCTGATGGAATTCGAGAAGGGTCCGAACGAACCAGGCCGCAAGGAACTTTCGCCCCTGCTCAAGCTCGTGCTGGAGCTCGGGCCGCTGGTGTTGTTCTTCTTCGCCAATTCGCGCGGTGCGGCGCTCGCAGACCAGTTTCCGGTGCTGAAGGAACTGGGGGATCCGATCTTCCTTGCCACCGCGGTCTTCATGGTGGCGATTTCGCTTTCCCTGGCCGTGTCCTGGGCGCTGACCCGGCGCCTGCCGGTGATGCCCGTGGTCTCCGGTGTGGTCGTGCTGGTCTTCGGCGCGCTGACCCTGTGGCTGCACGACGAGCTCTTCATCAAGCTGAAGCCGACCATCGTGAACGTGCTGTTCGGCTCGATCCTGCTTGGCGGGCTCGCGTTCGGAAAGTCCCTTCTCGGCTATGTCTTCGACAGCGTCTTCCACCTGGACGACGAGGGATGGCGCAAGCTCACCTTCCGCTGGGGCGTGTTCTTCTTCGTGCTGGCCGCCATCAACGAGGTTGTCTGGCGCAGCTTCTCGACGGATTTCTGGGTGTCGTTCAAGGTCTTCGGCGTGATGCCGCTGACCATCGTGTTCACGTTGTCCCAGATGCCGCTTGTCGCCCGCCACACCGTTGAGACGGGCGAGAACAAGGACGGCTGAAGCGCCCAGTGTGCGTCCGCACCCTCATTTATGGATCCACACCCTAGAACCTCGCGAGCGGATCGCGTCCGATCAGCCAGAGGTGCCCCTGCAGCAGGAACCAGGCGAAGAGCGCCAGCGTGAGGGCGAGGATCGCGAGGTCCCGCCTTCCGAAGGCCGGCCGCGCGCGTCCCGAGACGAGCGCCACGAACGGAATCCGTGAGGTCCGGCCGGCGAGCCGGCGCCAGAGATCCGGCCCGAGCCGGCGCCGCGCCCTGAGGTCGAGCAGGGCCATGCCGCCGAGCGAGAGGGCGGCGAAGGTTCCGAACAGGATCAGCGCGACGAGATGGCCGTTGGCCACGAGATGCAGCAGTGCCCAGAGCAGGAAGCCCGCGAGAACCGGGTGGCGGACAACGCTCGCCGCCGGTCCCGGACGCCAGTCGTCGGCGGGGTCCGGCGGGGCCATGAGCGAGACTGAAAGCGGCGTGGGCTCGCTCAGGCCGGCGATCAGCAGCCAGGCGGCGAGCGGCATGAAGGTGAGCGCCAGATGCGCCTGCCAGGCGGCGGGCTCCCACAGCATCACATAGGGCGCGCGGCTGGCCGCCGAGATCAGCCAGACAAGCAGCACGAGCGAGAGGAGCGAATAGGCGGCGAGATAGGTGCGCCGGCCGAAGGCGGCGATCAGGCGCGGCCGCACGCGCGGATGCGGCGGGATCGCGTGGGCCGCGAGAAAGGCGGCAAGGCTTGCAAGGAACTCGGTCATGGGGCCTCACGGCTCTTGGTGGCCGGCGTTTTCGGCGGTATCGCGCACCGGATGGTCATGTCCTCCACCATGCGGTTGTGGAGCCGTCATGCAAGGGGGCGCCGTGTCGCGGGCTTGACCGTTGCGCGGATCGGGTCAAACTACCTGAAGTGGATTGCATTGCATGAGGCGCGGCGAAAGCCGCGTCAGCCCGCCGCGCGGATTTTCACGGTCCGCGCACCGGAGACGAAACGACACACCCCGGTGCACCCGGAACAGCGTCCATGTGCCCTGTCCTGTCCGACGCGCAATCAGCTTCTTCTTCCCGCCGCCGGGCCGGACGGCCATGAGCCGCCGTGTCACCCGCCGAAAGGGACGACCATGGATCGACCGCTCGACCGCCTGCTGACCCGCCTGATCCGAACCGGCACGCTGACCTTCAGCGGACCCGGCGGGACGACCAGAACCTATGGCGACGGAACCGGAACACCGGTTCATGTCGCGATCAGAACCCGGCGCGCCGCCCTTGCCATCGCGCTGGATCCGATGCTTGCCGCGCCCGAGGCCTACATGGATGGCGACCTCGAGGTGGTTCAGGGCGATCTGCTCGACTTTCTGAAGGTGGTGTTCCTCAACATGGGGGACGAGAGCGCGCCAAGTCTGGCCGCGAGGACCATCGACCGGCTGCGGATGCTCGGCCGGCGACTGCACCAGTACAACCCCGCGGGTCGCGCTACGCGCAACATCCAGCATCACTACGACCTGTCCGCCGACTTCTACCGGCTCTTCCTCGATGAAGACATGCAGTATTCCTGCGCCTATTTCGCAAGTCCCGACGCGGGCCTCGACGAGGCGCAACTCGCCAAGAAGCGCCATATCGCCGCCAAGCTCGCCATGCGTCCGGGCCTGCGGGTCCTGGACATCGGCTCGGGCTGGGGCGGCATGGGGCTCTATCTGGCGCGCGGCTTCGACGCCTCGGTGACCGGCGTGACGCTGTCGCGCGACCAGCACGAGGTGTCCCGCGCCCGCGCGGAGGCGGAGGGACTGGCGGCGCGGGCGTCGTTCGAGCTGCGCGACTATCGCAGTCTGTCGCAGCGCTACGACCGTATCGTCTCGGTCGGCATGTTCGAGCACGTGGGCGTGAGCCACTACCGGCAGTTCTTCGAGACCTGCGCGCGGCTTCTGGACGACGACGGCGTGATGCTTCTGCATTCGATCGGCCGCAGCGGCGTGCCCGGCGCGACGAACCCCTTCATTCGCAAGTACATCTTCCCCGGCGGCTACATGCCGGCGCTGTCGGAGGTGCTGCCGGTCATCGAGCGCACGGGCCTCGTCGTCACCGACATCGAGATCCTGCGGCTGCACTACGCCGAGACCCTGAAGCACTGGCGGCAGCGCTTCCATGCGCGCTGGAAGGAGGCGGCGGAGCGTTTCGACGAACGTTTCTGCCGCATGTGGGACTTCTATCTCGCCGGATCGGAAGCCGCCTTCCGCTGGCAGGACCTGATGGTGTTCCAGATCCAGATCGCGAAGACGAACCACACGCTGCCGGTGACGCGGGACTACATGGCCCGCGAGGAGGCGGCGCTGATCGATGCCGCGCCCGCGTTCAGGCAGGCCGGATCCGGAGACGACTGACCGGCGTCGCCCTTGCTGTGCGGGATGTCAGCGGGCGAGCAGTCCCGGTCCGCCGGCAAGGGCGAGGGCGGCATCCGTCAGGGCGAGCATGTCCGCGTTGGGCTGGCTCGCGGGCAGGCCGCGCAGGTGCCGCAGGTGACGGAACGCCGTTTCGAGATCCGGATGCAGTTCCGGCCGGGCAAGCACGAGGTACAGCGCCAGGACGCTGACCGAACGCGAGCGACCGCCCCGGCAGTGCACCAGGACGTTGCCGGCGCGGTGCGGCGGATAGTGGCTCTTGCCCGGGCTTGCCTGGCCAAGGATGCCGGCGAGAACGAGTGCCGCGCCCAGAAGGTGGGGCGGCGTGTTTCCCGTGCCGTCGATCAGCCCGACATGGGTGCGCCGCACGGCGGTGCCGTCGGCAAGCGTCAGCGGCGCCATCTCGATGTTGACGGCAAGGTTCATGGTCGAGGTGATGCCGCGCTCCAGAAGCAGGGCTCCGTCGTCGGCGGCGATCCGGTTGCCGAGGTAGAGCGTCGCGCCGGGCATTTCGGCGACGGGAAGCAGCACCGGCAGCCGGTCTTCCTGCGTTTCTTCCAGATGCGGGGCGAGAAGGGGAGCGTGGTCGGTCATGAGGCGCGGGATCCGGTGCGTTCGGCAGGCCGTGATGGGCCAAGATCGAGGACGGGGTCAAGCACGAGGCGCTCCCCCAGGGCGGTGCAGAGCCCGGTCATGGTCTCGCGGGCGGCGAAGACGGGCAGGACATGCTCCGCCCCGGTTTCCCGTGCCAGCGCCAGCGTGTCCGAGAGGCACGGGTGGACGTTCCAGGCGAACCACCTCGCGCGGTCCGTGCGCAGCAGGTCATGCGCGGGCGTTCCCTGCGGAACATGACTCGAGAAGATGAAGCGGAACCCCTCGCCGATGCGCGCGAGAAGGTCGGCGGGCAAGCCCGTTTCCGCGTTGGAGCCGGCCGCGACGATGATGTCCGAGGGATGCCAGTCGTCGGTCCGTCCCGCCGTCGCGTCCGCCAGCCGTGCGGCGGCGCGCGCGATCCGGGCGGAAACGCCCGCGACCCGGCCGTCGGCGATGTCGCGAAGCTCGGCGACAAGGCGCGGGCAGGGTCTTGGCGCCAGCCCCCTGGCCTCGAGAGCGAGCGCCACCTCGGGGCCGCGCCCGCCGGCGGGAACCGGCAGCACCGCGCCGGAGGAGGCCTCGCGGGCGATGTGCTCGATCTGGTCGGCCAGCGGTTCGTCCCGGTCGCCATAGGAGGCGTCGGTGACCAGAACGCGCGCGGGGGGCGGGCCGTCGAAGGGCAGTAGCGTCGATTCCCGGCTCCAGTCGCCGGTGTAGAGGATGCCGCCGGCCGCATCCGCATGGATCCAGACGCCGCCGGGCGCATGGCCTGACCGGCCAAGCGTGAGCGGTACGCCGCAGACCGTCGCGGGCCCGCTTTCCGGCAGCAGGCGTCGTCTGTCCCCGGGAATGAAACCGGCGCCGTACTCCGCCTCGATCAGGCGAAAGGTCGTCGCCGTGGCGTGGATCGGGGGATTGCCGAGCCGGGCCGCAAGGGCCAGCCCGCCGCAATGGTCCTGATGGGCGTGGGAGATCAGGATCGCGTCCACTTCACCCACGCCGGTGAGGTCCGGCAACACGCCGGGTTCGGGGCCCTCGCCCAGGTCGAGCAGCAGGCGGGCGCCTGCCGTCTCCAGCAGGAAGGCGGCGGGGAGCTTGCCGTTGATGCCGCTCACGCAGGTCAGTCTTGCCAAGGCAGGGCTCCCTTCGGCAACCGGCGGGAGGCCAGCGAGGCGGCCAGCATCAGGGCGAAGACCACCAGCACCATGAGGCAGCCGACGGCCGCCGCGAGCGTGGAGGACCCCGCCTCGTCGAGGAAGACGATCATCGGGCCGATGGTGCGGGTGCTGGAGGACACGAGCAGGATCGATACCTGGATCTCGTTCAGCACCGTCATGAAGACGAGGATGCCGCTGGCGAAGAGCGAGGGCGCGACCAGTGGCGCGATGATGTCGCGCATGCGCGTCAGGAAGCCGGCACCGGCGACGCGGGCGGCCTCCTCGAGCGAGCGGTCCACCTGCGCGAATCCGCCAAGGATCGGCCTGAGGGCAAGCGCCAGGAAGTTGGACAGATAGGCGGCGAGAATGATCCAGGGTGTTCCGTAGAGGCTGAAGCCGAGCACCGGCAGCGGCCGCAGGAAGAACAGGATCATGGCAACGCCCAGGATGACGCCGGGCAGCGCGTAGGCGAGTTCCGCCGCCATGTGCGCCGCGCGAACCTCCGGTCCGCGGCGGAAGGTCAGGAACCAGCCGAGGAACAGCGACACGACGAGCAGGATCGCCACCGCCGCGCCGGTGAGCGTGAAGCTGGTGGCGAAGGCCTCGCGGATCTGGCTGTGGCGGAAGAGGGCGTTGACGTAGTGCTCGAATGTCAGCGTCTCGAAGGTGAGACCCTGGCCGTAGCCGGAGACCAGCGAGGTGGCGACAAGCGCGGAGAGCGGAAGCGCGAGCGTCGCGAGGAGGAAGGCCCAGGCGCCGGCCTCGACCAGCGGGCGGGCGCGGCCGAGCGGAATGCGGATGGTGCCGCCGGATCCGTCGACCTGAAGGTTGCCGCGCCGTCCGGCCCAGCCGGCGAAGGCAAGGGCTGCGACCGTGACCGTGGACAGGAGCAGGGCGAGCGTTGCCATGTCCGACAGGGCGGAGGGGCCGTAGGCATTCATCTGGCGGTAGATCAGCGTGACGAGGGTCGGAAAGCGTGCCGGGATGCCGAGCATCGCCTGGATGCCGAAGTTGCCGATGGCGGAGACGAAGGCGAGGCCGGCGCCGGCGAGAAGCCCCGCGCGGGCGAGCGGCAGCACGATCGTGGCAACGAGGCGCAGGTTTCCCGCGCCGGCGGCACGGGCGGCCTCGGCAAGGCTTGCCGGCAGGCGCGCGAGGCTCGCGCGCACGGTCAGGAACACGAGCGGGGCGTTGGTCAGGCCGAGAAGCACGATGATGCCCGTGGCGGAAAACAGCGGGTGCCGGGCACCGGGCTCCAGGGCGAGGCCGAGCGCGCCGAGCACGGGGCTCGTCGGCGAAAAGGCCTGCACCCAGGCAAGGGCCGTGACCTGCGGCGGGATCATGAGCGGCAACACGAAGCCGAACACCCAGGCGGTGCGGGCGCGCATGTCGGTGAGCGCGGTCAGCAGCGCGGCAAGCGTGCCGAGCGCGACGGCGATCACGGTCGAGAGGGCTGCGACCTCGAGCGAGTTCAGTGTCGCGGTGACGACGCGGCGTTTCAGCAGGAGATCGGCGAGACGGTCGAGATCGATGAAGCCGGCGGGCGCGATCCCCGTGACCGCCAGGCGCACCAGCGGCGCCAGCGACAGGGCGGCGACGAACAGCAGCAGGAGGACGAGCACGGCCCCTTGCGAGGACGGCAGAAGGGCCGGCAGACGCCGGCCCCCCCGCGACATGGTCGTTGCGATGTCGGACATCGCCTCAGCCGCCGAAGATCTCGGTGAACTTCTCGCGCACGGCCGCGTCGGTCTCGACCGCCTGGCCGGCGTCGATCGGCAGCAGCGTGATGTCGCTCAGCTTCGGGAAGCCCTCCGGCGAGGCGACTTCCGGGTCGAGCGGCAGGTTACCCTGCTCGGCGACCAGTTCCTGGCCCTTGCGCGAGAGCAGGAAGTCGACAAACACCTTGGCGGCCTCGGGTTCCTTCGCCGTCGACAGGATCGCCACCGGCTCGGTGATGAAGCTCACGCCGTCCTTGGGGAACACGAAGTCGATGGGCGAGCCCTTGGCCTTGGCGCGCAGCGCGTTGGCGTCGACGACGATCGCGTATTTCGCCAGGCCGCCGGCGACCGCCTTGATGGCCGGGCCGTTGCCGCCTTCCGGTGCGATGTCGAGGTCGGCGAGCTTCTCGTAGAAGTCCCAGCCGATTTCGGGGGCGTTGATGAGCGCGTGCAGGTGGTTCAGCGCGGCGCCCGAGTAGAGCGGCGACGGCACGGCGATCTGGCCGCGGTTTTCCTCGACGAGAAGGTCGGCCCAGGTCTCGACGGGCTTGGCCGACTGGGTGTTGTAGGCGATGCCGGTGGAGATGACCTTGGTGCCGAAGAAGGTCATGTCCTTGTCGTAGGTGCCCTTGTCGTAGGTGCCGACCTTGGCTTCCGGATAGGCCATGAGGCGGCCTTCGGCCTTGAGCTGGCCGAGGTTGATCGTGTCGGCGACGAGAAGGACGTCCGGCTTCAGGTCGCCGGCGGCGATTTCCGCGCGCAGCACGTTCATGAGCTGGGAGGTGCCGTTGCGGGTCCACTCGACCTCGATTTCGGGATGCTCGGCCTGGAAGGCGTCGACCGTCTGCTGCGCCTGCTCGGGCGACTGGGAGGTGTAGAGAACGAGCTTCTCGGCATGGGCGGTGCCCGCCAGAAGCAGAAGGGTGAGGGCGGATGCTGCAAGACGCATGGAAGTACCTCGGTGTTGGAGCGGGAGGGCTCAGGCTCGGGCCGGGATCACCCAGCCGTCTTCGATGCGCACGGAGATCCGGTCTCCGGGCGCAAGCGATCGGTCTGTCGGGGCGTTCAGGGTCAGCGCCAGGTCGGGGCTGGCATCGGCGTGGAACTCGATCTGCTTGTGGCCGCCGCGAAAGATGACGCGTTCCACGGTGGCGGTGAAGCCGTCATCGGTGGTTTCGGCAAGCGCGAGGTCGGCCGGATGGACATTCACCGTGCCGGAGGCCCGTGCCGCCTGGGTGCGGGCGCAGCGCAGCGTCTGGCGGATGCCGAAGATGTTGGCCGTGGCGCGGCCCGAACCGAGCGTGGCGATGTCATCGGCCGGCAGCACGAGGCCGTTTCCGATGAAGGCGGCGACCATGTCGTTCGCGGGCTCGCGATAGAGCGTTTCGGGGGCCGCGTATTGCATCAGCCGGCCCCGGTCGATCACCGCGATGCGGTCGGCAAGCGCCATGGCCTCGGCCTGGTCGTGGGTGATGTAGACCATGCTGGCGCCGGTGCGGGCATGGAAGTCGACGAACTCGCGTTCCATGGAGGCGCGCAGGTGCACGTCGAGATTGGCGAGCGGCTCGTCGAGAAGCATCACCGAGGGGCCGGCGGCAAGGCAGCGTGCCAGGGCCACGCGCTGGCGCTGACCGCCCGACAGCGCGGTTGGCGCCTTGTCGCGATGATCGCTCATGCCGACGGTCTCCAGCGCGCTCGCCACGCGCGTGTCGCGCTCGCCACGGGAGAGGCCGGCGACCTTGAGCGCGTAACCCACGTTGTCGGCGACGCTCATGTGCGGCCACAGCGCGTAGTTCTGGAACACGATGCCCACGTTGCGCTTTTCCGGCGGCAGCGTGGCGCGCGCATCGGACACGGTGGCGCCGCCAAGGCGGATGGCGCCGTCGTCCAGCGTCTCGAAGCCGGCGATCAGGCGCAGGAGCGTGGTCTTGCCGCAGCCGGACGGGCCGAGAATGGCGACGAATTCACCGTCCTCGACGGTGAGTGACACGTCGGACAGGACGGGCTTTCCGCCATAGGATTTGGAGACGGTGTCGAGGCTGATGGCGACCACGGATTTACTTCCCAAGACATTGTATTTTCAGGAAAAAATTTATCCCTGAAGCGTGTTTGAGCTTGACTGCACACGTGTGCAAATTAGACTGGATGTGCTTCAGTTTTATGACGGCGCTCGAAGGTATCCGGGGATTTTATTGCCGGCTTATTTTTATCGCTGTTCGCGTGATGGGAAGGCGGGACGGATATGAGCGAGGGAATTCCGGCAAGGCGGGGCGGTTTCGTCACGGCGCTCGACGTGGCGCGGTGCGCGGGGGTCTCGCGTTCGGCCGTGTCGCGCACCTTCACGCCCGGAGCGAGCGTCTCCGAAGCGGTGAGGCGAAAGGTCATGGCGGCGGCGGAAGAGCTCGGCTACAGCGTCAACCGGCTGGCGCGCAGCCTGCACGGGGCTCCGTCGGATCTCGTGGCGCTGGTCGTGTCCAATCTCAGTGAACCCTTCATCGCGACGCAGCTCGATGCGCTGAGCGCGGCGCTGATGGAGCGCGGCCTGCACACGCTTCTGCTCAATGCGGGTGCGCGGGACATGAGCGCGCTGATGACGCTGGTGCTCGAGTACCGGGTGCGGGCGGTGGTCGTTCTTTCGGGCGCGCCGCCGGCGGAGATCGTGGAACAGTGCCAGCGCGGGAACCAGCGCATGATCCTCGTCAACCGGGATGCCGGCGGAATGGTTGTGGATCGCATTCGCACGCAGGATCTGGGCGGTAGCCGTATCGCCGCCGAGCACTTCCTGGCACGCGGGCGCAGGCGGCCGGTGGTGATCCGAAGCGCCGCGCGCACGCCGACCCGGCTGCGGCGCGCACAGGGGTTTCTTGCGCGCATGGACGAGGCAGGCATCGCCTGCCGGGAGATCGCGGACGGGGCGGACGACTATGCCGCCGGGGCCGCCGCCGCGCGTGCGCTGTTGCCGGACGGGCTCGCGGACGCGGCCTTCTGCGTCACCGACCGCACGGCGCTCGGCTTTCTCAACACCGCCCGCCACGAACTGGGCGTGGCGGTCCCGGACGACGTGGCGGTGATCGGGTTCGACGGCATCGCGGAAGCCGGCTGGCCGTCCCATGCACTGACCACGGTGGCGCAGTCGGTACCGGACTTCGTTCAGGCGGTGGTGCGCATCCTGGAAACACCCCGCGAGGGGCCGGGATCCGGGGACGGGCTCAGCCTGGAGGTGCCCGTGCAACTCGTCGTGCGCGGGTCGAGCTGAACCGGCGTTTCACTCGTAGTCGTGAAAGTCCGGCGGAGGCAGGCTCGTCGAAAGCCTTCGCCGATAGCGCCCCGTCAGCGGATGGAAGATGTCGCCGAAGACATGAGTCCAGGGAACGGGATAGCGCGACGGCATGCCGTCGATCATGTCGCCAGGACGTTCCTTCGGCAATCGCGCCGGGTTCTTGCGCAGGGCGGGCAGCAGGGCGTCGAGGCGGCGGTTCATCTCGGCCCACCAGGCGCGGACGAAGGGCGTATCGGGGCGAAAGACAAAGGCGCAGCAGCCGATCAGGTGCGGATACTGGGCCTGCAGCCACTTGCGGTGCAGCCAGGCTCCGGCCTGACGGTGGAGAGGTTCGCCGAGCTCCCGGCTCGAGCTGTACATGTTGGAAATGGCGCCGTCGCCGGGTTCGCCGTATCCCACGGCCATGAGCCATTCGTCGCGCTCGAGAAGGTCGAAGGCGGGCAGCCAGCTCGCGTGGTGCGGCTTGATGTCCGCATAGCCGCCGCCGTGCCGGAGCATGGCGTGGCAGCGCAGGAAATCGGCCCTGTGGGCGAGATTGAGAAAGGGATAGGCAGGATGCAGGTCGGCCGCCGGCACGAAGGCGGCCACGTCCCCGGCCGTGATCAGCTCGACGTCGCAGCCCGAATTGGCACGCAGGCTCTCCAGCCCGCGCCTGCGGTTTTCCGGCATCTCGTTTGTGCCGGTCCAGAAGCAGAAGATACGCCTGTTCATGTCGATCTCGTCTTCCCTGAGGACTGTTCGGGCAGCGGCACTCAAAGCAATATCACGCTGGACAGGATGGATGCGGGATGGATCCCGTGCAGCCGGTGAGGCGGAGAGGAGTGTTACCTTCGCGCAACGGACGGCGCCAAAACGCGCAGGATTGCAAGGCGTGTGACGCAGCGGCGCCGGCGCGATGACGGAGGGGCCCTTTCGGCGAGAGGTTACTTTCTGAATAAGACGCTACGTCACTTTTTGGCTGCGGTGCGATAGAGGGCCCGTTTCCGGCCCCAGCCGGTCGCCGGCATGAAAGATTCCTGTGATTGCCGCTTTCCTCGAGGGGACCTAGAGATTGGGAATCAAAGGAATTTCCTTGTCGAAATGCTTGAAGCATCCGCCCGCGCGGGGCGGATGACATGAGTACGCTGGGGGGCGTCATGTACGATTTGTTGCAAGAAGCGGTGCTTGAGCGTCGCGCGGTCGGGCGTCGGCGCTGCTATCTTTCCAGGTTGCGTACGGGAACGGCCCTGGCGGGGCTTTCGCTGGCATGTGTCGTGCCGATGGGCGAGGCGGCACGGGCGGCGCCGGACGTCACGATCGACAACACTGTCACGGTCCCGATCATCATGGACACCCTGCATCCCGGCGGGGGAACCCTTCAAGTGACCGGGAGCGGGTCGATCGTTCTCGGCGGGGCTTCGCAACGCGCGCTGGTGACAGACACCTCTGCCTGGACGATTCTGATCGATGGCGCGATCCGCTCGAACGGGTCGGGCAGCGCCGCCATCGTCTCTCATGCGGACGATACGATCACGGTCGGAACGACAGGTGTCATCGAGGCCCTTGATGGCGGCACCGCCGTATTCTCCGCCGGCGGGATCACCATCGGCAACTCCGGACGTATCGAAGGCGAGGACCACGGCCTTCTCGTCACCAGTGGCGGCGTCTCGCTTACCAACAATGCCGGAGCCTCGATCGAGGGGTCCATTCAGAATCCGGGAACGGGCACGAACTTCATCGACAACTCGGGAAGCATACACAACACGGGCAATCTGAGTGTCCTCTACTTCAAGGGTGACGCGACCATATACAATCGCGCCGGGGCGACGATCTCCTCGGATTCCATTGTGGTCGATGTCCAGTCTTCCGCTGCCTTTCTGGACAACGCGGGTTCGATCACGTCGACCAACTTGATGAATTTCGACACCAGCGCGGTTTTTTTCACCAAGTCGGGCACGGTGATCAATGCGCAGACAGGGACAATGTCGGCGGACACCGGTGTGTGGCTCGGCAACTGGTATGAGATGTCGAGTGTGAAGGCCACTCTGACCAACAGCGGCTCGATCACCGGCACGAAGTACCATGGCGCCCTGTTCTACAACGTCTCCGACGCGAGCCTGACCAATACGGCGACGGGCACGTTGTCGGGCAGCAACAACGGCGTTCTTTTTTATGGCCTCACGGAAGGTGAAATCACCAACGCAGGTACCATTCGCGGTGGCCACGGGCTGTATATGACGAACGACAGCACCCTTGCTTCGACCGGCCATGCGACCATCCTCAACTCCGGAACGATCGAGGCGACAAGCAATGGTGGATTCGCCATCGCGAAGGGGAGCACGATCAGCTACGACCTCACGCTGGACACGGGCTCGAACCTGATCGGCAAGGTTCAGGCGGACAGTGGGGACACGCTGACGCTGAAGGGGACGGGCAGCGAGGACGAGGACCTGAAGGGGTTCGGCACGCTGACCATGGCGGGCAGCGCCTGGACGTTGTCCGGCGGCGTGCAGGCCGACACGCTCGACCTGACCTCGGGCGTGCTGACGCTGACCGGCTCTGACATCGACTTCGGCAGCATCAGCATCGCCAACACGGCGAAGCTGGTGGTCAACGGCAGCTTCTCGACGCCGGTCGAGACGACGCTCGCGGGCGGCGCGCGGCTTGGCGGCACCGGCACTGTCGGCGAGACCACGGTGAATGCCGGCGGCATTCTCAGCCCCGGCAACTCCATCGGCACGATCAATGTGGCGGGCGACGCGACCTTCAACGCCGGGTCGATCTACGAGGTCGAGGTGGATCCGGCGGGCACCTCCAGCGACAAGACCATTGCCTCCGGCGCGATCGTCATCAACGGCGGCACGGTGCAGCACATCGGCTTTTCCGGCAGCTACAATCCGATCGCGACCTACCGCATCCTTGAAGGCGGCACGGGCCTGACGGGCTCCTTTGACAGCGTCGCCTCCGACTATGCGTTCCTGGATGCGTCGCTGGTCTACGACCGGGTGAACTACACCGTCGACCTGACGCTCACACGCAACGACATCAGCTTCTCCGACAAGGTGAGCACCGCCAACCAGCGGGCCACGGCGGCGGCGGCCGAGGCGGCGGGACCCGGCAATGCCGTGTTCAACGCGGCAGCCGCCCTGCCGGACAACGCGTCCGTTCTCGGCGCGTCCTTCGACAGCCTGTCCGGTGAGGTGCATGCCAGCCTGCAGTCGAGCCTTGTTGAAGGCGCGCGGATGCTGCGCACGACGGTGAACAACCGCCTGCGGTCTTCGGGCACGGGCGGTGCCGCGCCGGTGGTTCCCATCCTGGGCTATGCGGGGGCGTCCGGCACGGGATCTCCCGCCGACAGGGTCCTTGCGGCGCCCGCGCCGGAGGCCGCGGACCGCTGGGCGGTCTGGGGAGAGGGCTTCGGCTCCTGGACCCGCAAGGACGGCAACGGCAATGCGGCGTCGGTGAGCGAGAACACCGGCGGGTTCCTGATCGGTGCGGACGTGGCGGCCTTCGAGGCGACGCGTCTTGGCGTGTTCGCCGGCTACAGCCGCACGGAACTCAACGTTGCGGGACGGGGCTCGAGCGCGTCGGCCGACAGCTATCATCTTGGCGCCTATGGCGGCAGTTCGTTTGCCGCCGGGGCGGGGCTTCTCTCGCTGCGTGGTGGCGCGTCCTACAGCTGGAGCGATATCGAGAGCGACCGTACGGTGGCGGTGGGCGCGCTCGTCGGCGCGCCGACGGCGGGCTACCGTGCCGGAACGGCGCAGGTCTTCGGCGAGGCCGGCTGGGCCTTCGACATGGGTCCGGGCACGGTGGAGCCCTTCGCGGGTCTTGCCTGGGTGGGGCTCGACACGGACGGCTTCACGGAAGCGGGGGGTGCTGCGGCCCTTGCGGGTCAGTCGCAGGACATGTCGACGGCCTTCACGACGCTGGGCGCACGCGGATCCGCAAGCGTCGGGCTCGGCACGCTGCCGCTCGAGCTGACGGGTGCGCTCGGCTGGCGTCATGCCTTTGGCGACGTGACGCCGCTCACCACCGCCAGCTTTGCCGGCGGCACGCCGTTCACGGTCGCGGGTGCGCCGATCTCGCGCGATGCGGCGTTTGTGGAGGTGGGCGCGTCGCTGTCGCTGAGCGAGAGCGCGCGGCTCTCTCTCGGATACACCGGCCAGATCGCGGAAGACGCCCGCGAGCATTCCCTGACCGCGCGCCTCTCGGCCCGGTTCTGACGGGCGTGACCACTCCGGCCACCCCGACGTCAGTACGGACATGAAAAGGCCCCGCAGCCATCCGGTTGCGGGGCCTTTTCCGTCTTCCGAGAAGACGTACCGGTTCAGGCTGGTTGCCGGCGGTCCATGATCTGGCGGGCGAAGACCGGCAGGACCAGAACGATGCCGATCAGCGTCGCGATCAGGTTGGGCGCGACGAGAAGCATGGCGGCCACCACGAGAAGGGCGCGTTCGTAGCCGTGGAGCGGTCCCAGAAGCCAGTTGGCGAAGGCCGAGGAAAGCATCCAGATGCCGGCCATGGCGCCGGCGGTGGCCAGGAAGAACTCCTGCCAGGAGAAATTGTCCACCACGAGCAGCATCGACGGCGAGAAGGCGAAGACGAAGGGCACCAGCGCCTTGCCCATGCCGAGCCGGAAGGCCGTGTTGCCCGCCTTGAACGCATTGGCGCCCGCGATGCCGGCGGCCGCATAGGCGGCGAGCGCAACCGGTGGCGTGATGTCCGCCAGAACGCCGAAGTAGAACACGAAGAAATGCGCCACCAGCGGCTGCACGCCCAGCATGCTCAGGATCGGCGCCGCGACGGCGATCATGATCAGGTAGTTGGCCGTCGTGGGAATGCCGCAGCCCATGAGGATGCAGACCACGGCGGTCATGATGAGCGTGAACAGAAGCGTCAGGGATTCAACGCTGGTGAGCTGGAACGGAAGCACCGAGAGCCAGCCGTTGACGTCCTGCGCCCATTCGGCGGCGACCGAGGTCACCATGTAGGCGATCTTGAAGCCGACGCCGGTCAGCGTGACGACGCCGATGACGATGCCGACAAGGGCGGCCGCTGCCGTCACCGACAGCGAGTATTTGGCGCCGACGACGAAGCCGTCCCACAGGTCGTGCACGCTGCGCTTCAGCGCGTCGGACAGATCGTGGCGAATGACGTTCTGGATCAGCAGCACCAGGATGCAGGCGGAGATGCCCCAGAAGGCTGCGGCATAGGGCGTGCGGCCGGAAAGCAGGATCGCGACCAGCACGAAGAGCGGCAGCGTGGTCAGCCAGCCGGCCTTGAACACGGTCCAGGCGACGGGAAGCTCTTCCTTCGTCAGGCCGCGCAGGCCGCGCGCCTTCGCCTCCAGGTGCACCTGCACCAGCACGCCGAAGAAGTGCATGAAGGCGGGAACCAGGGCCGCCGTCAGGATCGTGGTCAGCGGCACGCCGAGATACTCGATCATGAGGAAGGCGACGGCGCCCATGACGGGCGGCGTGATCTGGCCGCCGGTGGAGCTTGCCGCTTCCACGGCCGCCGCGAAGTGGCGCGGGTAGCCGATCCGGATCATCGCGGGAATGGTCAGCGAGCCGGTGGTCACCGTGTTGGCGATGGACGAGCCGGAGATCGAGCCCAGCATCGCGGAGGACAGCACCGAGACCTTGGCCGGACCGCCCGAGTAGCGGCCGGCAAGGGCCGAGGCGAGGTCGATGAAGAGTTGCCCCAGGCCGATGCGGGTGGCGAGCACACCGAACAGGACGAAGTGGAACACATAGGTCGAGATCACGCCCAGCGGAGTGCCGTAGATGCCCTGGCTGGTGAGGTAGAGGTGATTGACCATGTTGGTCCAGCTCGCGCCCGGATGGACGAGAATGCCGGGCATGGACTGGCCGAAGTAGGCGTACCCCATGAACAGCAGCGCGATCACCGGCAGCGGCCAGCCCATGGCGCGCCGGGTGGCCTCGAGCAGGGTGACGATGAGGATGGTGCCCATGATCACGTCGATGGGCAGCGGAGCGCCTACGCGGAACGCGAGCTCGTTGAAGATCCAGGGCACGTAGAAAGCCGAGACCACGCCCGCGATGGCGAGCAGCCAGTCATAGAGGGGAAGCCCGAGCGGCCGCAGCAGGCCCGAGCGCGGCTCCTTCTCGCTGCCCCAGGCGGCGAAGAGCAGGAAGATCAGCCCGAGCGTGAAGGCCAGATGCAGACCCCGGTGCGTGGTCGCCTGGGGGATGCCGAAGCCGGACGTGTAGTAGTGATAGCAGGACAGCACGAAGAGTGCCGCGCCGGCGAGGCCGGCCAGGAATCTCGGCAGTGGCCGGAAGCGGACCTCCGGGTCGAAGCGCTTCTCGAGCTCCTTCATTTCCGCTTCGGTCAGCGCTTCGGCGCGCTCGGTGTCGGGTGTTGCCCCCATTCGTCAGTCCCTCGTCTGGTCGCCGCCTCTTCAGGGCGGTCTGCGCCATTCCGGCCGGTCAGGGCCGGGCGTTGCTTTGCCGTAAGGTTAGAGCCGGCGTCAAGCCACCGCAAACAAAACGACCCGGCTCGACGAGGAACCGGGTCGCTTCTTGTCTTGTCGCGAATATGGGTTTGGAATCAGTCCTTGAGGACGCCGGCCTCGCGGTAGAACTTCTCCGCGCCCGCGTGGAACGGGATGCCGACACCGTCGGTTGCCGTCTCGAGCGTGATCTGGCGGCCCTTCTGGTGACCGGCATCCAGCAGCTTGCGGGTGTTGTCGTTCCACAGCGCCTTGGTGATCTCGTAGACGAGCTCTTCCGGCTGGTCCGCGCTGGTGATCCACTGGGCACCGACGGACAGGGTCTCGACGTCGCCCTCGACGCCCTCGTAGGTGCCGGCCGGGACCACGTTCTTGGCGAAGAAGGTGTACTCGCCGCGCACGCCGTCGGCCTCGCCGCCCGAAATCGGCACGAGGGTGATGTCATGCTGGCTGGCCAGCTCGGCGATGGCGCCGGCCGGGAAGCCGCCGACGAAGAAGAAGGCGTCCATGGCGCCGTCACGCATGCGCTCGGCCGCCTGGTCGGGCTTCAGGTACTGGGCATCGACCTTGTCCTCGGACAGGCCGTAGGCCTCGAGGATGATGCGGGCGTCGACCAGCGTGCCCGAACCCGGCTCGTCCAGCGAGACGCGCTTGCCTTCCAGGTCCGCGACGCCCTTGATGCCGCTGTCCGCCGAGGCGACCAGGTGGATCGTCTCCGGGTAGAGGTTGGCGATGGCGCGCAGCTTCTCGACAGCCGGGCGGTCTTCCCAGATGCCGGTGCCGGAATGGGCCCAGGTCGCCACGTCGGACTGGGAGAAGCCGGACTCCAGCGTGCCGCCGGCGATGGCGTTCACGTTGGCGACCGAACCGTTGGCCGACAGCGCCGTGGCGATGAGGCCCGGAACGCCGCACGACCCGCCCTGGTCGCAGGGACGCGAACCCGGGGGATTGGAGATCGCGTTCGCGATCAGGCCGCCGATCGGATAGTAGGTGCCGGCGGTGCCGCCGGTGCCGATGCGGAAGAACTGCGGCTGCTGGGCGAGAGCCATGCCGGCCGCGAACACACCACCAATAACGGCACCGATGAATGCCAAACGACGTGTTTTCACATCAACCTCCCTTGGGTCAGAAAACCTTGAGCTTCTGAGCTAGCATCCCCGGGCGCGGGCATCAACGCCAAAGCCGCGCCGCAAGATCTTCGCCCTCAGCTCAGGCGCAGCATGAGCCCGGCGATGAGCTGGGCGCGTTCCACGAGGCTGTCGATGTAGATGTGCTCGTTGAGGGTGTGCAGATCCTTGCCGCGAACGCCGATGGAGTCGATCGTCGGGATGCCCATGGCGCCCGTGAAATTGCCGTCCGAGCCGCCGCCGGCTGAGCAGTGGGTGAGGTCGAAGCCGATTTCCGAGGCGACCTGACGCGTTACCTCGTAGAGCGCCAGCGTGCCGGCGTCCGGCTCCCACACGGGCCGGGTGACGCCACGTGTCACCTCCACGATGACGTCGTCGTACTCGCCGGAAAGCGAGAGCATCCGCTCCACGCCCCGGTCGAGATCCTCCTGACGCTTGGCCATGGACAGAACCTCCGCGTCGCAGAAGGAGGAGACGCAGTTGACCCACTGTCCGGCATGGATCACGCCGACGGAGAACGTGCAGTCCTCCGTGGTCATGGCCTCGATTTCCAGCACCTTGCGTGCCATGGCGGCGATCGCGGACCGGCCGTCGGCCAGCGCCCAGCCGGCATGGCTCGGCCGTCCGGTGGTGCGGATGTTGAAGCGCGCGATGGCATAGCGTCCCGTCACGGCGGAGCCGTCGCGGTGCGCGGGCTCGGGCACCATGACGTATTTGTTCTTGGCCGCTTCCTGTTCGATCAGCTCGCGGGTGGAGGGCGTTCCCACCTCCTCGTCCGGCGTCAGCAGCACGGTGACCGGCAGCGGCGTCTCGAGGCCGGCGCGGCCGATCTGGCGCAGTGCCTCGACCGTGAGATAGTTGCCGCCCTTCATGTCCAGGATGCCGGGGCCGTAGCAGCGGTTTTCCTCGACGCGGAAGGGAAGCTTCTCCAGCGTGCCGACCGGATGGACCGTGTCGAGGTGGCCGGAGACGAGAATGCCGGGCTTGCCCGCGTCCTTGTGCGGGAAGGTGGCCCGCACGGAGCCGCCGAAGCCCATGCGACCGGGAATGCGCTCGACATGCGCGCCGGCGACCGCGAGGTCGTAGGCGGCGAGGTCCATCATCCGGTCGACGGCGGCGGCGTCGAAGGTGGGGCTCTCGCACTCGATCCAGGGCTTCAGCCCGGCGAGGATCTCGTTGGTGTCGAAGGGAAGGTCCTTGAAGCTGGTCATGGCGGATCCGTCAAGTCATGGGGCCGCGGCGCGGGGCCGCGGCCGGATTGAGGAAGGAGAGAAAGGAAGGGTCAGACGGCAAGCCGGTCCGTGGCGATGCGCGCGTAGATGCTGGCGCCCACCGGCAGCATGTCGTCGTCGATGACGAACTCGGGATTGTGGACCGGAACCGACCCCTTGTGTCCGACGGTGCAATAGGCGCCGGGCACGATCTGGAGCATGTCGGCGAAGTCCTCGCTCGCGGAAACCAGTTCGGTCTTGAGCGAGGCCTTCGGCTCGCCGACGATCTCGCGCGCGGCGGCGATATAGGCTTCCGACAGGGCGGGGTCGTTGTTCAGCACCGAGAAGATCGGCCGGATGTCGGGCACGATCTCGACGCCATAGGCGGTTGAAAGCCCGGCGCAGAGCGCCTCCATGCGCGCGTGCATCATGTCGCGGACCTCGTCCTCGAAGTACCGCACGGTGCCGGAAACGACAGCCTGGTCGGGCACAACGTTGTAGGCCGAACCGGAGTGGATCTGCGTCACCGACAAAACGGCGGCGCTGGTCGGCGGCACGTTGCGCGAGACGATGGACTGGAGCTGCTGGACGAGCGCCGTCGCGATGACGATCGGATCCTTGGAGTGATGCGGAGCGGCGCCGTGGCTGCCGACGCCGCGCACGGTGATGTCGAAGAAGCTCGCGCCGGCCATGGCCGCGCCCGGCTTCACGCCGACCTCGTTCTCCTCCGCGAGCGGGTTGTTGTGCATCCCGTAGATCTCGTCGCAGGGGAAGCGGTCGAACAGTCCGTCCTCGATCATCGCGCGGGCCCCGCCGAGACCCTCCTCGGCCGGCTGGAAGATAAAGACAACACGGCCCGTGAAGTCACGGTGCTCGGCGAGGTAGCGGGCCGCGCCGAGCAGCATGGTCGTATGGGCGTCATGGCCGCAGCCGTGGAACACGCCGGACGTCTTGGAGCGGAAGGAGAGATTGGTGTGCTCGTCCATGGGCAGCGCGTCCATGTCGGCGCGCAGGCCGATCGAACGGCCCTTGCCCTTCGTTCCCTGGAGCACGCCGACGACGCCGGTCTTGCCGATGCCGGTGTGCACCTCCAGCCCCCAGGCGGTCAGCAGCTCGGCCACCTTGGCGGACGTGCGCGTCTCGGTGAAACCGATCTCGGGATGCATGTGAAAGTCGTGGCGGATCTCGACGAGATCGCCGGCGAACTCGGAAATGCGGGGAATGACTGCCATTTTTCCGTCCCTTTCGACCTCAGGCGCTTGCCGGGGCCAGTTCGGTGAAGTTTGCGAAGTCCCAGCCGCGACCGGGTGCCGCGTCGATGAGCGACCGGGTGTAGCTGTGCTTCGGATGGGCGAGCACCTCGCTCGCCGTGCCCTGCTCGACGATGCGCCCCTTCTGCATGACGACGACGTCGTCGCAGATCTGGGCCGCCACGCGCAGGTCGTGGGTGATGAAGAGGATCGCGATGCCGAGCTTCTTCTGCAGGTCCTCGAGCAGCTCCAGCACCTGTGCCTGGACCGAGACATCGAGGGCGGAGACCGCCTCGTCGGCGACAAGCACGTCCGGCTCCATGGCAATGGCGCGGGCGATGGCGATGCGCTGGCGCTGCCCGCCCGAGAACTGGTGCGGATAGCGGTCGAGCGCATCCGCGGGCAGTCCGACGATCTCCAGGAGTTCCGCCGCGCGCGCCAGTGCCTCCTTGCGCGAGCCGCCGTAGTTCAGCGGCCCCTCGATCAGGCTGTGCCCGATGGTCCAGCGCGGGTTGAGCGAGCGGAACGGGTCCTGGAACACGATCTGGACGTGCTTGCGCACGTCACGCAGCTCGCGCCGCGACAACGTCGCGATCTCGCGCCCGGCGACATTGATGCTTCCACCGGTCGGGTCGATGAGGCGCATGATGCAGCGCGCCACGGTCGACTTGCCCGAGCCGCTTTCCCCGACGATCCCGAGCGTGCGCCCGCGACCGATGGCGAAGGACACCTCGCGTGCGGCGCGGGTCGGCTCGCGGTTCACGAACCAGCCGGACTTGCCGTAGGCCTTTTCCAGGTCGGTGACGTGGAGCACCTCCTCGTGGCTGCCGTCGCGGCCCTTGCCGGTGTCGACCTTGCCCGCGTGGCGGGGAATGAGGCTCGGCACGGCCGCGAGCAGGTCGCGCGAGTAGGGGTGGGTGGGCGTGCGCAGGAGTGTCTCCACCGGGGCGCGTTCGACGATCTCGCCGTAGCGCATGACATGAACGGTGTCGGCGATTTCGGCGACGACGCCCATGTCGTGGGTGATGAACAGAACGGCGGTGCCGTGCTTCTCCTGGAGTTCGGCGATCAGGCCGAGGATCTGCTGCTGGGTGGTGACGTCGAGCGCGGTGGTCGGCTCGTCGGCGATGAGCAGCTTCGGTTCCAGGATCAGCGCCATGGCGATCATGATGCGCTGGCGCTGTCCGCCCGAGAGCTCGTGCGGATAGGAGGTGAAGATGCGCTCCACGTCCGGCAGGTGCACCTGGTCCATGATGTCGAGGATGCGCTGACGCCGCTCGCGCGCCGGAAGGCGCAGGTGGGTGTCCAGCACCTCGCCGATCTGGTCGCCCACCCGCATCACCGGATTGAGCGCCGTCATCGGCTCCTGGAAGATCATCGACAGGTCGCGGCCACGGATCTCGCGCATGTCGCCGACGCCGAGGTCGAGCAGGTTGCGGTCGCCGAGCAGGATGCGTCCGCCCCCGACCTCAAGGGCGCCCCTGGGCAGCAGGCCCATGGTCGCCAGCGAGGTCACCGACTTGCCGGATCCACTCTCGCCGACGAGGCAGACGGTCTCGCCCGCGCGGATCTCGAGGCTGATGCCCTTGAGAACCTGGTGGTCGGGCCGGTTGGCGATCTGGACGACCAGATCCTCGATGGACAGGACGACGGGAGCGTCGTCGAAGTTACGGGTCTTGAACTTCATCTCAGGCCTCCCGCTTCTTGAGGCGCGGATCGAGCAGGTCGCGGGCCGTGTCGCCAAGCAGATTGATGGACAGGATGCACAGCGACAGCATGAGGCCGGGCCAGAAGATCAACATGGGCTTGAGCTGGAAGTAGATCCGCCCCTCGGCCATGATGTTGCCCCACGTCGGGATCTCGGTGCTCACGCCGGCGCCGAGGAAGGACAGGATCGCTTCCACGAGAATGGCCGAGGCGCAGATGTAGGTGCCCTGCACGGTGAGCGGGGCCAGCGTGTTGGGCATCAGGTGCTGCCACAGGATCTTCGGTGTCGAGGATCCGAGAGCGATGGCTGCTTCCACGTAGGGCTCCTCGCGGGCGCTCAGCACCACCGAGCGCACCAGGCGCACCACGCGCGGAACCTCGGGAATGGTGATGGCGCAGATCACCGACCACAGGCTCGGGCCGTTGAGGGCGACGAGCGCGATGGCGAGCAGGATCGAGGGGATGGCCATGAGGCTGTCCATGATCCGCATGATGATCGCGTCGGCCATGCGGAAGAAACCGGAGACGAGGCCGATCAGCAGGCCGAGAACCACCGACACGAAGGCGGCGGTGATGCCGATGACGAGCGAGATCTGGCCGCCCACCATGACGCGCGAGAAGATGTCGCGGCCATAGGCGTCCGTGCCAAGGAGATGAGCCTCGCTCGGTCCCTTGAGGCGGTTCAGAGCGTTGATGGTGAGCGGGTCGTGGGGAATGTAGAGCTGCGCCGTGGCGCAGGCGACGACGATGAGCAGCAGCACGATCGCCGCGATGGTCGGGCCGACGCCGAGGCGCCAGGACCGGGGCAGGGAAAGCAGGCCGAGGGCCGGCTGCATTCCGGACTCTGGATTCTGTGGGCCGGACATCAGTAGCGGATCCTCGGATCGATGAGGCTGTAGGACACGTCGATGAGCAGATTGATGAGCACGTAGAGACCGCTGGTCAGCAGGATCATCGCCTGGATGACCGGGTAGTCACGGGCCAGGATCGCGTCGACGGTGAGACGGCCGATGCCGGGAATGTTGAACACGCTCTCCGTCACCACGACGCCGCTCACGAGCAGGGCGAAGCCGGTGCCGATGATGGTCAGGATCGGGACGGCGGCGTTCCTGAGCGCGTGGCGGAAGAGGACCCCGCGCTCCGCGACACCCTTGGCGCGGGCGGTGCGGATGAAGTCCTCGCCCAGAACCTCCAGCATGCTTGCACGGGTCATGCGCGCGATCAGCGCCACATAGATGGTCGCAAGCGTCAGGCTCGGCAGGATCGCCCTGGAGAGAAACTTGGCGAAATCCTCCGACGGGGAGGTGTAGCCCTGGACCGGGAGCCATCGGAGCTCGATCGAGAAGGCCTGGATGAAGAGATAGCCGATGACGAAGACCGGCACGGAAAACCCGAGCACGGAAAAGGTCATCACGATGTAGTCGACGGTGGTGCGATGGCGCCACGCGGCAACGACGCCCATGGGGACGGCAAGCAGCACCGACAGGGTGATGGTCAAAAGGGCGATGTTGATGGTCGGCCAGATGCGCTGTCCGATCATCTCGACCACCGGCGTGCCGGAAATCAGGGAGATGCCGAGATCTCCCCGGGCGAGCTGCTGTGCCCAGGTGCCGAGCTGAACGATGAGCGGATCGTTCAGGCCGAGCGAGGTGCGGATGCGTTCCAGCTGCTCGGGCGTCGCGGCGTCGCCGGCGAGGATCGCCGCCGGGTCGCCCGGCGTCATGCGCAGGAGCAGGAACACGAAGATCGCGACGATGGCCATCACGGGGATGACGGCGAGGCATCGGCGGAGGATGTATCCGATCATCGGGAGGAAGCCCCCTTCCAGTCAGGTTCGCCGGCCGGTGCATCGGTCCGGAAGCGGCGATCGGTTCGGGCAGGATGCCACGGGAGAACGGGGTCCGGGAACAGGCGCCGGGACATGTCCCGAAACCGTCACCGGAGCCGGGCAGGCCCGGACGGTCAGACGGCACCCTCGCACGCGGCGCCGGCCCGGGAGGAGGACGGTCTCGCCGCGGCCGGAGGGTGGCCGCAAGACACGTGGCCCGGACGAGCCGGGCCACGCATTGCCTTGAAGGATCAGTCTTCCTTGTCGATGCCCCAGAAGACGGGCACCGGCGACTGGATCATGTCCACCAGCTTGTTGGAGCGGGCCTGCGGGGTCAGGTACTGGCCCAGCGGGATGTAGAGGACATTGTCCAGCGTGTGGGCCTGGATCTTCTTGGCCACCTCGAGCTGGTCGAACGGGGTCTCGGCGGCGATGAACTCGTCGCGCAGGGCCTCGATCTTGTCGTCCTTGGGCCAGCCGAACCAGGCGCCGTCGCCACGGCCGTTCAGCATCGGGCTGATGAGCGGCGAGTTGATCTCCGGAACACCCCAGTTGGTGAAGAAGATGTTCCAGCCGCCTTCCGAGGGCTTGGACATGGAGGCGCGACGGGTAACGAGCGTCTGCCAGTCCATCGGCTGCATGTCGACGGTGAAGCCGGCATTGCGCAGCGCCTGGGCGGCCACGACCGGCTGCGCGGTCAGGGTGACCACGTCCGTCGGCTGCATCAGCACGACCGGCGTGCCGTCATAGCCGGACTCCGCCAGGAGCTTCTTGGCGCCCTCGATGTCGCCGCCGTTGACCAGCGTCTCGGAGCCGGTGTCGTCGGCGAGCGGCGTGCCGCAGCCGAAGATCGCGCCGCAGATCTTGAAGTAGTCCGGATTGCCGATCAGCGTGCCGAGGACGTCGGCCTGGCTGAGCGCCATCATCGCCGCCTGGCGAACCTTCTGGTTGTCGAAGGGCGGATACTTGAAGTTCATGCGACCGATGGTCTGGAAGCCGAGCGGATCGCGAACCTCGGCCGTGACCTCGTCCGAGGAGGAGAGGATCGGCAGAAGGTCGACAGGGACCTGCTCGATGTAGTCGATCTCGCCCGACATCAGCGCGTTGAGCGCGGTCTGCGCGTCGGGGAGCGTGACCCACTTGACCTTGTCGACCTTGACCACCTTGCCGCCGGCCATCCAGTCCGCCGGCTCGTCGCGCGGGACGTAGTCGTCGAACTTCTCGTAGGTGACGCTCACGCCGGGCTGGTACTCGTCGGCCACGAACTTGAACGGACCCGAGCCGATGGTCTCGGTGATCTGCGTGTCGATCGGGGTCTCGGCGACGCGCTTGGGCATGATGAAGGGCGGCAGCGCCGACTGCTTCGACAGCGTGTCGAGGAACGGCGGGAAGGTCTCCTTGAGCGTCCAGACGATGGTCTTGTCGTCCGGCGCCGTCAGGCTCTCCGTGCGGTCGAAGATGAGCTGTCCGCCGGAATCCTTCTTGCCCCAGCGCTCGAGCGATGCCACGGCGTCGGCGGCCGTGACCGGCGCCCCGTCGTGGAACTTCAGGCCGTCGCGCAGCGTGAAGGTGTAGACGAGCTTGTCGTCGGACACCGTCCAGGAGGCCATCTGCGGCTGCGGCTTGAACTCGTGATCCTGCGCGATGAGCACGTCATAGATCATGTAGGCATGATCGCGCACGATATGGGCGGTGGTCAGCACCGGATCGAGCACGCGCAGACCGGAGTGCATCACCGCGGTGACGACTTTCTCCTCGGCCGAGGCGGGCGACATGACGCCGGTCGAGGCCAGCATCGCGGCGGCGAGCATGCCACCGACGGTCCGGCGCATCGCAGTGCGCGAACGCGTCCTCTTTTTCACTTCCAACATGCGTGTTCCCCTTCATGTCTGGTCGGTTCTTGCCAGTCTGCACCCCGCCCCGGCCTTGTTTCTGGACCTGTTGGCGTGGCGCTCCCTCCCGGCGGCCTCAGCTCGATGCGGCGGCCTCCGGAGGTATCTCGAAGCCCGGACCCAGCGGCGAAAGCCGGATCCCGGGCTGCAGGTTGCGGAACGGGAGGTCGTAGGCGTTGAGCGCCATGGGACCTGGAGCCGTGCACACGAGTATGGTTTCCGCGATAGGCTGGAAATGAGCCCGGAAATGCACCGAGCTCTTGTTCACGAGAATCGCCTGCTCGGTCGGTTCGATGCCGACGTAGCGGTACATCTCCTGGTCGGCGAGCTGCACCTTGCGGCTTGCCAGCACCACCTTGACCCCTCCGATGGAGAGACAGGCCGAGGGGCCCAGGTCCATCCAGGTGTCGCCGTAGAACGGTCCGGACGTGCGGAAGCGTCCGTCCGAAAGGCTTTCGACGCGGAACGTGCCGGTGAAGGCTTCGTCGCCGGGAACGCCGGTGCGTCCGCCAAGCGTCAGCTTCACCTCGTTTCCGACACCGGCTGCATGAGCGGCGGCTGCCGCCTGCGGGTCGACCATCAGGCCCAGTGCCGCGCGGGTCGCGCCCTCGGACACGAGCGCACGCAGCATTCCGGCGGTGTTGGAATCGCCGCCGGCGCCCGGGTTGTCCTGCGTGTCCGCGATGACAACGGGACGCGAGGCGGTGGCGGCCAGGCGCATGGCCTCGCGCACGCCTTCTTCCGGCGACCAGGCCTTGCCCGCGAAGGCACTCTCGTTTTCCTCGAAGAAGCGCAGCAGCCGGTCGGCGGCGGCATCGGCCGACGCCTGGTCGCTCGCATAGGCGAGCACCACCGGCGAGCACTCCGGAAAGTCCGCGGCGGGAAAGCCCGTCAGCGCCGAGGTCGAGGACACGGCGCCACCCTCGAGCTCGCCCACAAGCCTGTAGAGGCTGGCGGCCGGCTCGATGAAGGTGCACTGCCAGGGAATGGGGATGAGATAGGGCACCCGGCGCATGGACTTGGCGAACCGCTCGCCGTTCATCAGCCGCACGAGCTGCTCGGCGGTCCGCCGTCCGGTCTCGGCCATGTCCACATGCGGATAGGTGCGGTAGGCGACGAGAACATCGGCATTTTCGACCATGCGGCGGGTCGTGTTGCCGTGCAGGTCGAGGCTCGCGACGATCGGCACGTCAGGTCCGACGGCGGCGCGCACGCGCTCCAGGATCTCGCCTTCCCCGTCGTCCACATGGGCGCAGACCATGGCGCCATGCAGGTCGAGATAAACGCCGTCGAGCGGGCCGGCGGCGGCAAGGCGCTCCAGGATCTCGCCCATGATCGCCTCGAAGGCGTCCTGCTCCACGTGGGCGGAGGGGATCGCCACCGTCCACAGCAGCGGAACGAGCTCCCAGTTCTCGCGGGAGGCGACCTCGAGCGCACCGGCCACGCCGATGTTCACGCCCGGGCTGCGGTCGAGAATTTCCTGCCCGCGGCTGAGCGGAATGTGGCCGCCGCCATGCTCGAATTCCGCCAGCGTCGCACGGGTCGGAGCGAAGGTGTTGGTCTCATGCAGGAAACCGGCAAGAGCGACGCGTCGGGTCACGATGGGAGCCTCCGGGCATGGACGTGGATGGAGTGCGCCTGTGCATCCGTGCCGGTTGCGCGCGTTTCCGCGGCTCGGCGGAGCATCCTGGCCAGTCCATCCTGAGGGCGGCATATGGTCGAAAGGTGTATCACTGTGCGATATACCTGTATTGCTTTTTAGGTTAGGCTGGCCCTGCCACTTTCGTCAATGGCCTTTCCACGCAGGGTGGGGGCGGCAAGAGCGAAGGGGCGCGGGAGAGACGACCAGCAGGGAGTTGAACGCACATGGCGATGCGCAGCGAAAGCGACCCGGACTTCGAGAAGGGCCGGGGTACGGATGGCGTGGACCGGGAGCATCCGCTCTTCGTCCAGTCTGTGGCGCGCGCGCTCGACGTCCTGTCGGCCTTCCACGTGGCCGAGCATCCGCTGTCGCTCGGCGAGCTGTCCGAGATCTCCGGTGTCGGGCGCAGCGCGGTGCAACGGATCGTCCACACGCTGCGCGAACTGGGCTATCTCGACCGGGATCCGGCCGACACCGGCTATGTGCCGGGTCTTCGCATCCTGGATCATTCGCGCGACTTCCAGCGGTTCGATCCGGTGATCGTGCGCGCAACGCCGGTGCTTCTGGAGCTCCGCCGCACCGTGCGGGAACGCGTGGACCTCAGCCTGCGCGACGATCTTCGCCTCGTCTACGCCCGGCGCCTGCTCAGCAAGCGCGAGATCCTGATGTCCACGCTCGTCGGCCAGTCGGTGCCGCTGCATGCGACCTCCGGCGGATGGGCGATCATGGCGGGCCTGTCGCCCGACGAGGTGGACGATGTGCTGGCACGCGCGCCGCTTCGGGCCGTCACGCCGCGCACGCTTACCGACCCCGATGAGATCCGGGACATGCTCGCCACCGTCCGGCGCCAGGGCTATGCGCTGGCCAGCGAGCAGATCCTGCTTGGGGAAGTCGCGGTCGGCGCCGCCATTCGCGGGCGCGACGGACGCCCGATCGCGGCGATCCACGTGGCCGGCTCGCTCTCGGAGTGGGAGCCCGACGCCTTCGCCCGGCACGTGGCCCCGCATGTCATGGCGGCGGCCGCCGTCGTCAGCCAGAACCTGCGCGATCTGGGACCGGGCGATCTGGGCCAGAACTGACGCCCGCACGGGGGCCGGAGCACGTGCGGGCGCGGTCATGATCACAGGTCCGGCCACTCCGTGATGGCGCCGGTCCAGTCCTCGAAGGCGCGTGCCAGGCCCAGGACGCCCAGGTCGTCGAACCGGTTCGCGGCGATCTGCAGGCCCACCGGAATGCCCGTTGAGGTCATCCCGCAGTGGATCGAACAGGCCGGCTGGTCACCCATGTTCCAAGGCATGGTGAAGCCGATGTGCTCCATGGCATGGCGCGGGTCGTTGTTGGGCATGGCCAGTTCCGCCGGGAAGCTCGAGGTCGGATTCACCGGCGAGAGGATCGCGTCGAACCCGTGCAGGGCCCGGGCGGCGGCATCGCGGATGGCGATCGTGTTCTCGAAGGCGACCGCGACGGCGGCGCCGTCCAGCTCCTTGCCGCCGGCGGCCCACTCCAGGATGAAGGGCAGGATGCGGGTGCGCCGCTCCGGCGTCATGTCGCTGATCTTGGCCCAGAAGCGCGCCTGCCAGAAGGAGACCAGACTCTCCAGCAGCTCCTGTGTCATGAAGGGTTTGATCTCCACGATCTCGGCGCCCTCGGCGGCGAAACGCTCGGCGGCCGCCACGATCGCGGCGCGCACGTCCTTGTCGACGGGCAGGCCGCAGCCGGCATCAAGCAGCAGTCCGAGTTTCTTGCCGCGCACGGTGGCGGGCGGCACGTTCCAGTCCAGCGTCTCGGGAGGAACCGAGGTGGCATCGCGCCAGTCCGGGCGCGCCAGGCTCGGCATCACGACCAGCGCGTCGTCCACGCAGCGGGTCATGGGACCATGGCACCGGCCGGGGAAATGGGGGTAGACCGGCACGCGGCCCTGGGTCGCCTTGAAACCGAACAGCCCGCACCATCCGGCCGGGATGCGGATCGAGCCGCCGATGTCTGTGCCCATGTGCACGGGGCCGAAGCCGGCCGCTCCGGCGGCTCCGGCGCCGGCGCTGGAGCCGCCCGGATTCTGCGACAGGTCCCAGGGATTGCGCGACAGCTTGTGGAAGCTCGACAGGCCCGAACTCAGCATGCCGAAGTCGGGCGCGGTGGTCTTGGCGAAGAAGATCGCGCCGTCCTCGCGCAGGCGCGCGGCCGCCGGAGCGTCGTCTTCCGCCGGCGTGAGGTCGCTTGCCGCGGTCCCGTTGGGAACCGGGTCGCCCTTTGTGGCGATCATTTCCTTGATGGTGACGGGCAGGCCGTCCAGCGGACCCTTCGGGGCGCCCTTCGCCCAGCGTTCGGTGGCAGCCTCCGCCTCGGCGAGCGCCTCCTCCGGGCGGTACAGCCACAGCGCCGCGACCTTCGGCTCGACCGCCTCCACGCGATCGATGATCGCCTGCATGTAGTCGCGCGGGGACAGCGATCCGTCCGCATAGGCGGCAAGGATCTGGCGGGCGGTCAGGCTCAGCAATTCACTCATGGGTTCCACTCGGGCTAGCCGGTCGCGGGACCGGGCAGACGGCGATGCGGCCGTGCGGGACGGGACTGCATCCGGTGCCTTCAGCCTGCATCCGTCGCGAGTGTCAATTCAATGCGAATTTTGTGATCATGGTGTTGCCGAAACTGTTGCACTAAAGCTCGGTCATCCCAGGACACCGCTTTCACGGTAGGCGCGCAGGCGTGCCTCGACATGGGTGGCGAGACGGTCGGCGGCGAAAGTGAGCGTCGCACCCTTGCGCAGGCTTAGCTGCAGGTGGGTGTCGATCTTGAGGCCGGGCGCGAGCGGTCGGGTGACCAGCAGGCCGGCGTCGATGTCCCGGGCGATCGACAGGGGCGGAAGCACCAGGACGGCGGCCCGCAGGCGCGCCAGTTCCTTCTGTATGGCGATGGATGAGACGGCGAAGGACACGCGGGCCGGCGGGTGACCGGCGCGCTTCAGCGTTTCCTCGATCACCCGGCGGACGCTGAAGGACATGTCCGGCATGGCAAGCGGATAGCGCACGAGGTCCTCCAGCTCGAAAACGGGCTTCCTCGTTGCCGGATGATCGGGGGCCATGACGGCGGCGTGGGAAAGGGGATGGCGGCAGCGGGCGGTCACGCGGCTGTCTGCCGGCGAGAAGATGGTCAGGGCGAGATCCGCCTCGCCCTGCGCGACGGCATTGAGGGCCTCGGGCGCGGAGCCTTCGGCGATGGCCACCTCCACGTCGGGATAGAGCTTGTGGAACTCGGCAACGCAGTCGGCCATGATCGCGCCGCCCGTGGCGCCGTTGACGCGCACGGACACGGTGCCGCGCTTGAGGCCGCGCATGTCGTCGATGAACTGGCGGGCCTGCTCGAACTCGCGCATGGCGGTGCGGGCGTGGATGGCGAGCTGCTCGCCTGCCGCCGTGAGCACGATGCCGCGCGCGCTGCGTTCCACCAGCGGTGCGCCGAAGTGATACTCCAGGTTCTCGAGCTGGCGGCTGATCGCGGTGGGCGAGACGCCGAGCGCCTGTGCGGCGCGGCGGATGGAGCGGCAGCGCACGAGTTCGTTGAAATAGGTGATCGCCTGAAGCTGCATGGGCGGCGGGTCCTCCCGGAAGTGTCGCCCATGCCATAGCACGAGCGGGCGGTCCGCCGGCGCGCGGAATTTACAAGGGGGCGGGACCGCTCGAGGCGCCGACCTCCTTGTGCGGCTGCACGGAGACGGCAAGCAGAGCGAAGAGAAGAAAGCCGAGGCCCGCGGCGATCGTGACGATCCACAGTGCCGGCACCGCCTCGAGACGAGCGATCATGAGAGCGAGAAGCGCGGGCGCGACCGCGGTCGCGAGCTGGCGCGCGGCGGAGAGCAGGCCGACGGCCCGTCCGTATCCCTCGCGGCCGAACAGTTCCAGCGGCACGGTTCCGGCGATGATGCTGATCAGTCCGGAGCCCATGCCGAATAGGATGGCGAAACCGGTGGCGCCGATGAGCGTGCCCGTCATGAGAAGAAGCACCAGCCCGGCGACGGGGAGGGCCGCCGCGATCGCGGCAAGCGTCGCTTGCCGCAGGCTGCTGCCGAAGACCATGTTGACCAGCCGGCTTGCCACCTGTGCCGGTCCGAAAAGGCTGACGAGCCAGGCTGCATCCGCGCCAAGCCCCAGATGGCGGGTCAGGGGGATCATGTGCACCAGGATCGAGCCGAGCACGAACCCCTCCACCGCCATGGCCAGCAACAGGAAACGGAGGCGGCGCGGACGTTCGGCGGGGGGAACCAGGGCGGGTTCGAGGGGCTCCGCCCGACCGGGTGCGTCGCCTGAAGACGTCCGGCCATTCCCGCCGGGGCGTATGTTGCGGATGGCGAGATGCAGCGGCAGGCACAGCAGCAGATTGAGCGCCGCGAAGACCAGGTACACGTCGCGCCAGTCCAGAAACGAGGCCAGCCAGCCGGTCAGGGGCCAGAAGATGGTCGAGGCGAAGCCGGCGATCAGCGTCAGATGGGTGATGCGCCCGCGCGCCTCGCCGCCCGATCCCTGGACGATGGCGACGAAGGCGGCGGCATAAAGCACGAAGGCCGAGGCCAGTTCCATGGTCACGAGGCCGGCGACAAAGGTCAGAGGGCCGCTGGCCATCGCGCATCCGGCGAGCGCGAGGGCGGCGGCGATCGAACCGAGCGACATGACGTTGGCTGCCCCGTGGCGGTCGGCGAGGCGCCCCGCGTAGGGTGCGGCAAGCCCGCCCGCGACAAGCGCGACCGTCAGCGCGGTGAAAATCCATTCCTCGTTCCAGCCGAGATCCCGGGACATGTCCGGCGCGAGGGTGGCGAACGAGTAGAAGAGGGTCCCGTATCCGATGATCTGCGTCACGCCGAGCGCCGCAAGCGCCCATGACGGGTAGGCGCCGGCGTGCCGGGAGAGGGAGGCCATCGTGGTCACGGCCGCGCGTCCGGTTCGGCGTCCGCACAGCACTCGCCCACCAGAAACTCCACCAGCGCATTCATCGCCGGATAGGCAGCCGTGCAAAGCAGGGTCGTGCCGTCGCGTCGCTGGTCCAGCAAGCCGGCGGCGGCCAGCGCCTTCACGTGATGCGACAGGGTGGAGCCCGGAATGCCGAGCCTCGTCCGGATTTCTCCGACGGCAAGCCCCCCTGGTCCGGCGCGAACCAGAAGACGGTAGAGGGCGAGACGGGTCGGATTGCCGAGGGCGGCAAGTTGGCTGGCAGCTATTTCGATTTTCATCGAAATAGCTCTATCCCCCGGAACCCGGCGCGACAAGCATGTTCTGCGACCATCGTCGCGGAGACGGGGCCGGACCCTGGAGGGATCCGGCCCGCGTGCCGTCAGGCGGCTTCGGCGGCGCGTACGACCGGGAAGTCGATCTCGGTGTCGGCAACGATGTTCATCAGGTTGGTGAGGATGTTTTCCGCCACCACCAGAACGATCTCGACGATCTCCGCATCCGAGTAGCCGGCCGCGCGCACCTCGGCCACTGCCTTGTCGCCCACATGGCCGCGCTCGCGCGCCACCAGGACTGCGAAGCGGACCGCCGCGGCCGCCTTCGGGTCGGTCGACCCGCCCTTGCGGTTGAGGGCGATCTCCTCCGGGCTGATCCTGGCCAGGTTCAGGCCGAGATAGGTGTGTGCCGACAGGCAGTAGTCGCAGCCGTTCACCTGTGCCACCGCAAGGGCGATGCGCTCGCGGGTCTTGACGTCGAGCAGCTTCGCCGCGCCGCCGGAAAGCCCCATGAACGCGCCGAGCGCCGCCGGGCTGGAGGAAAGCAGGCGGAACATGTTGGGCACCACGCCGAGCTGCTGGTGCACGGCGTTCAGCGTGCCGCGCGAGGCTTCGGGAGCGGTTTCGAGATCGGGAATTGCAAGGCGGGACATTGTGTCATCTCCTGTGTTGACGAGCCGGCATGGCTCGGATGTCACGAAGATGTGCCTTCTCGATCCTCAGGATAATCTGGCATTTTCGTAATTCAGTTTTCCGGGAAATGAGAAGGTGACATGGACCGTTTCGATGCCATGGCAATGTTCCTCGCGGCCGTCGACCACGGCAGCCTGTCGGCGGCGGCGCGCGCGCTCAAGGTTCCGGTGCCGACCCTCAGCCGCAAGGTGGCGGACCTGGAAGCGGTGCTCGGCACCCAGCTTCTCACCCGGACCACCCGCAAGCTGAGCCTCACCGATGCGGGCCACGCCTACGCGGGCGCGGCAAGGCGCATCCTGGAGCAGGTCGAGGAGGCGGAGCGAGCGGCGGCGGGCGAGTTCGTGGCCCCGCGCGGCACGCTGGTGGTCACGGCGCCGGTGCTGTTCGGACGCCTGCACGTGTTGCCCGTCGTCTGCGCGTTCCTCGCCCTGTTTCCGGAGATCGATGTCAAGCTGATGCTGGGCGACGGCAATGCGGACCTGGTGGAGGATCACATCGACATGGCGGTGCGTATCGGACCGCTGCCCGACAGCGGGCTCATCGCGACGCGGATCGGCGCCATGCGCGCGATCGTGTGTGCAAGCCCCTCGCTGATCGCAGGTCACGGAGTGCCGCAAAGGCCGGAGGATCTGGCGGATGTGCCCTCGATCGCGACCAACGCGCCCCTGTGGCGGCCCGACTGGCGGTTTCGCGACCCGAAGACGGGAGCGGCCATCGAGGCGCCCATCCGGCCCAGGCTGACGACCTCCTCGGAAGCGGCGGCCGATGCGGCCGAACGCGGAACGGGCTTCGTGCGCCTTCTGCACTATCAGGCGTTCGAGGCCTTGCGGAGCGGGCGTCTCGTCAGTGTGCTCGAGGCGTTCGAGCCGGAGCCGGCGCCGGTCCACCTTGTGCATCTCCCGAGAGGGCAGATGCCGCTCAAGATGCGCCGCTTCATCGATTTCGCCGCGCCGCGACTGAAGCGCAGGCTCGCCGTGATTGCCGGCCTTGTGGAGGGGAAAACGCCGGAGGCTTTCGACATGCCGGCCGAAGCACGCTGACGCGTGCGGCTTCCAGGGGGTGGCCTCCGAAAAGCAAAAAAGCCCCTCACGGGGCTTCGGACATTCGCAGGATCTGGAAGTCAAACTGGAGCGGGCGATGGGATTCGAACCCACGACCCCAACCTTGGCAAGGTTGTGCTCTACCCCTGAGCTACGCCCGCATCCGTTGGTGGCGCCAGACCGTGGCCGGCGCCTGAGGTGGGCTGTATATGAACCAAGCCACGACGGATTGCAACAGCGTTTTTTCACTCCGCCCCGTGGCGGTTCCGATTGTGGACGACCAGTGGATTTCGTGAGCCGGGGAAGGTGGCGCACGCTCGGATTTTCGCCATCCGATCATCGATACGCGCAGGGGTGCATCTGCTCTTGTGTCGCGTGGCGCGCTCCTTTAGTCCCTCATCGAAGGCGCAAAAACCATGGTGCGTCGAAGCTTCGCGACGGCTTTCCAGCGCCGTGCGGAGGCAAGCCTTTCTGGAGGATCCACATGCCGGCAACCCGGGCAGAGCTTCTCGCCTTTCTCGACGATCTCGGGATCGCCTCGACCACACACGACCATGAAGCCGTGTTCACCGTGTCGGAATCGACCGAAGTGCACGAAAGGATGCCGGGCGGCCACACGAAGAACCTCTTCCTCAAGGACAAGAAGGGGCGGATCTTTCTGGTGGTGGCGCTGCATGACGCGGAGATCGACCTGAAGTCCCTGCATCAGAAGATCGGCGCGCAGGGGCGGCTTTCCTTCGGCAAGCCGGACCTTCTCATGGAGGTTCTCGGCGTGGAGCCGGGTTCCGTCACGCCTTTCGCGCTTTACAACGACCGCGAGGCACATCGTGTGACGCCCGTCTTCGACGCGGCGATGATGGAGATTGATCCCCTCAACTTCCATCCCCTTCGCAACACGGCGACCACGAGCATCGCCCGCGACGACCTTCTGGTCTTCGCGCGCGCCTGCGGACACGATCCCCAGGTCATCGCCGTCAGCGGCGCCCAGGCCTGAGCACGGCCGGTGCGGATCATTTGAATTTCACGCGGCCGGCGCCCATGTTAGGGGCCACGCGAAGAGCCGGAAGCGGCTGCAATACACAAGGGTTGCGCAAGGGACCGGAGCACGGTGTTTCGGAGCCGCTTGCCGGCCTGGCGACGAACGGGAGACGCCTCACATGGCGAACAATGGCGGGTATTCGGTCGGCGGCAGCTTTGGCGGCGCGTTCGGCGGCGGTGGCATGGGCGGCGGCAATTCGGGTGGCGGCAACGGGCCCGAGGTGTCTCTTGGCGGGGCTCCGGCGGCCGCCGGCGGCGACATTCGCGATGTGACCACCCAGTCTTTCCGCGACGATGTCCTCGAGGCCTCGCGCGAGCGGCCGGTTCTGGTCGACTTCTGGGCGCCCTGGTGCGGTCCCTGCCGCCAGCTCACCCCGGCGCTTGAAAAGGCCGTGACGGAGGCGCGCGGCGCCGTCGTGCTTGCCAAGATGAACATCGACGAGCACCCGGAGATTGCCGGCCAGCTCGGCATTCAGTCGATTCCGGCCGTCATCGCCTTCAAGAACGGCCAGCCGGTGGACGGGTTCATGGGAGCCCAGTCGGAAAGCCAGGTGAAGGCCTTCATTGAGCGCATCGCCGGTCCCGTCGGGCCGAGCGAGACCGAGACCTATCTGGCCGAGGCCGAAACGGCGCGCGCGGCGGGCGACATCGGTCGGGCGGCGCAGCTCTTCGGCGCCGCGCTCTCCATGGAGCCGGACAACACGACCGCGATGGGCGGGCTTGCCCAGTGCTATGTGGCCGCCGATGCGCTCGACAAGGCGCGCCAGATCCTCGAGCAGGTGCCGGAGGAAAAGCGGGCCGATCCGGCGATCGCCGCGGCCCAGGCCGCCATCGAGCTGGCCGAGCAGGCGGCGGCGCTTGGGGATCTCGCCGAACTCGAGGCGCGGATCGAGAATGACCCGGGCGACCACCAGGCGCGTTTCGACCTGGCTGTGGCGCTTGCCGCGCGCGACAAGCAGGCGGCGGTCGATCACCTGATCGAGATCGTGCGCCGGGACCGGGAGTGGAACGAGGACGGCGCGCGCAAGCAGCTCCTGCAGTTCTTCGAGGCCTGGGGGCCGAAGGAGCCCGCGACCGGATACGGCCGGCGCAAGCTGTCGTCCGTTCTGTTCCGCTGAACGTATACTCCTGTCAGGGACCCGCGCGAGCGGACCCGGCCGGCCGGTGCCACTGGCCGATCGGGCCTCGTGTGTCCATATGACGGAAGCATGGCCCGATGTCCGGGCACGAGCGAAACGGAGGGCGAGCCCATGCGCGCAGGCAACATGATCTATTCCTCGCCGGCCGACATCCCCGCGACCCTGCCGCTGTTCCCGCTCGAGGGAACGGTGCTGCTGCCGACCGCGCAAATGCCGCTCAACATCTTCGAGCCGCGCTATGTGGCGATGATCGACGCGGCGCTGCGGTCGGACCGGATGATCGGAATGATCCAGCCCGACTTCACCCTCGCGGACGACGGTGAAAGCGACGAGGACACGCCGCCGCTGGTGAAGGTCGGCTGCGCGGGACGAATCACCGCGCTCCAGGAGACGGGAGACGGCCGCTATCTCGTGACGCTCGCCGGGATCGCGCGCTTTCACGTCGAGGAAGAGCTGGAGACCGTCACGCCGTTTCGCATCGCCCGCGTCTCGAGCGAGGCCTTTGCCGATGACTTCGAGCTCGGCAAGGGAGAGGACGAGGTGGACCGCGAGGGGCTCGTGCGCACCCTGCGCGAGTATCTCGACGCCAACGACCTCGAGGCGGACTGGGAAAGCATCGAGCGCGCTTCGACGCAGGTTCTCGTCAACGCTCTGTCGATGATGAGCCCCTACGGACCGGCGGAAAAGCAGGCGCTGCTGGAAGCACCGGACCTGCGCACCCGGGCAGAGACGCTGGTGGCGTTGACGGAGGTCGATCTGGCGCGCAAACAGGGGGATGACGGCGTCGTCCTGCAGTAACGCGGGCACGTCCTCCCCAGCCGAAGGAGACTCACATGGACGGCGAAGCCGACCGCCCGGTGCATGAACTGGATCGCAAGCTGCTCGAGCTGCTTGTCTGTCCGCTCACCAAGACGACGCTGGAATATGACGCCCAGGCGCAGGAGCTGATTTCGCGCGTCGCCCGGCTCGCCTATCCGATCCGCGACGGCATTCCGATCATGCTGCCGGACGAGGCGCGCAAGCTCGACGAGGCCGAAGTGCACCGCGACTGAGACGCGGCGCTGTCCGGTCATCGAGGAAAATGAAAAACGCCCCGCCGGATGTCTCCGGCGGGGCGTTTTCGTTCAGGCTGCTGCCTGCGGGGCGTCAGGCCGACAGAGCGTCGAGCTCGGCGATGATCGCGTCGCCCATGGCCGTGGTGCCGATGGTCTCGGCGCCCTTGGGGGCGATGTCGGCGGTGCGAAGGCCCTTGTCGAGGGCGTTGGCGATCGCCTTGTCCAGCATGTCCGCCTCGGCCGTGAGGCCGAAGGAGTAGCGCAGGCACATGCCGAAGCTCGCGATCATGGCGATCGGGTTGGCGATGCCCTTGCCGGCGATGTCCGGAGCGGAGCCGTGCACGGGCTCGTAGAGCGCGCGGCGCTTGCCGGTGGTCGGGTCCGGCGCGCCAAGCGAGGCCGAGGGCAGCATGCCCAGCGATCCGGTCAGCATGGCGGCCACGTCGGAGAGCATGTCGCCGAACAGGTTGTCGGTGACGATGACGTCGAACTGCTTCGGCCAGCGCACGAGCTGCATGCCGCCGGCATCCGCCAGCATGTGCTCCAGCTCGACATCCTCGTAGCCGTCGGAATGGGTCTGGGTCACGACCTCGTTCCACAGCACGCCCGACTTCATGACGTTGCGCTTCTCCATCGAGGTGACCTTGCCGCGACGGGTGCGGGCCAGCTCGAAGGCGGCGCGGGCGATGCGGTCGATCTCGTAGGTCTCGTAGAGCTGCGTATCGACGGCACGCTTCTGACCGTTGCCCAGGTCGGTGATCTCCTTGGGTTCGCCGAAGTACACGCCGCCGGTCAGCTCGCGCAGGATCAGGATGTCGAGACCCTCGATCACGTCGCGCTTGAGCGAGGAGGCATCGGCCAGCGCCGGGTAGCAGATCGCCGGGCGCAGGTTGGCGAAGAGTTCCATGTCCTTGCGCAAGCGCAGAAGGCCCGCCTCGGGGCGCACCTCATAGGGGACGCCGTCCCACTTCGGGCCGCCGACGGCGCCGAAGATGACAGCGTCGGAGGCCATGGCCTTTTCCATTGCGGCGTCCGAAATGGCCTGGCCGTGCGCGTCATAGGCGGAGCCGCCCACGAGATCGGTCTCGGTCTCGAACTTCGCGGTGCCGCGGGCGTCGAACCATGCGACGACCTTCTTCACCTCTTCCATGATTTCCGGGCCGATGCCGTCGCCGGGCAGGAGAAGGAGCTTGTTGGTGGTCATGGACGCGTTTCCTCGGATGGTTTCATGATCTGAGCTTGGTTTGATCGGCACGGCACGTGCGGCTCGCCAATCCTGCTAATGGCTTGGCCGGCGCTTGGCAAGCGCGGCTCACGCCTCGTCGCGGGCAAGCATGCGCGGATCGACGTTTCCGCCGCACACGAGCACGCCGACGCGTTCGCCCGGGGCCGGGCGGTAGGCGCCACCCACGAGTGCGGCCAGCGCCGTCGCGCCGCCGGGTTCGGCGGCCACCTGCATTTCGCTCCAGAGCCGGGCCTGGGCCTCCAGGATCGCGTCGTCGCCGACAAGCACGCTTTCGGACACGCGGCTCGCGCAGATCCGGTGGACGAGATCGCCGCAGCGTTTCGCGCCGAGACTGTCGGCGGCGACGCTTTCCACCGGGACATCGACAGGGGCGCCGGCGTCAAGGGCGGCATGCAGCGCGCAGGAGCCCTCCGGCTCGACGGCCACGACCTTGACCTTGTCCGCGAGCCACAGCGCGCAGCCCGAGATCAGGCCGCCGCCACCAACGGCGATGAGCACCGTGTCGAGGTCGGGCGACTGCTCCAGCCATTCCAGCGCGACCGTGCCCTGTCCGGCGATGGTGCCCGGCGCGTCATAGGCATGAATGTCCATGGCGCCGCTCGTTTCGCGATGACGGGCGCAGGCCTCGGCCGCATCCGCGTAACGCGCGCCGCCCACGTGAAGGGTGGCCCCGTAGGAGCGGATGCGCTCGATCTTGGCGGGCGAGGAGGTCTCGGGCACGAAGATGTCGGCCGGATATCCCAGCGCGCGGGCCGCATAGGCGACCGCCGCGCCGTGGTTTCCGCCCGATGCGGCGGCGACTCCGGCCGCCGGAACGTCGCTCGACAGAAGCGTGTTGAACGCGCCGCGCGCCTTGAACGAGCCGGAATGCTGCAGCTCCTCCAGTTTCAGCGTCAGCGATGCCGCGAGGCCGAAGGTTCCCGCGCCGCTCTCGATGACGGGCGTGCGGCGGACATGGTCCTTGATGCGGAGTGCGGCGTTTGCGACGTCGTCGCGTGAAACGGGGTCGGTCATGGGAAACTCCGAAAACGGGGGTGGATCAGGCGCCGGCGATGCCGCGCCAGACGAGGATCAGGGCGAGGGCGCTCATGATGGCGCGGAAACCGGTTCTGAAGGCGGTATCCGGCATCCGGGCCAGCAGGTGGGTGCCGATCAGCGTGCCGGCAAAGCCCGAGACCACCATCATGACGATCAGTCCGGCCCAGGGCGCGAAGGCGAAGCCGAGCAGTCCGAAGACCGCGATCTTGAACACATGCATGGTCAGTGCGGTGACGGCCTGGCTCGCCACGAAAGCCTGCCGGTCGAGACCGAGCGCGGAAAGCACCGCGCCACCGATCGGCCCAGTTGCGCCGAAGACCATGCTCAGGCCGGTGGCGACGAAGCCCGCGACCGCCATGGCGCGCTTGGGAGCATGGGCGAAGCGCGGCGCGCGCGACCAGACCATCCACAGCACGAACAGGCCGAGGCCGATGCGCACCAGTGGGGCCGGCAGGTTCACCGCGAGCGATCCGCCGGCGAGTGCGCCGAACACCGCGCCGAACGCGAACCACAGGGCGGCCGGCCAGTTGACGTGACGCAGGAGCACCAGCGAGCGACCGGCATTGGAGCCGAGCTGCACCACGCCATGGACGGGAACCAGCGCCGGGATGGGCATCACCAGCGCCATCACGGTGATGAGCATGATGCCGCCGCCAAGCCCGAAGGCCGCCGACACCGCCGATGTGACGATGCTGAGCAGCACAAGCCCGATCTGCAGCCAGGGAGCGAGACCGGGCGCGAAGAGTGGCGGAAGGCTGGCGAGGAGCGCGTCCAATCGCGGATTCCCGAAGGCCGTGCGGCGGCCCGGTTGGACGGGAAGGCGGCGGGCCGCCTTCCCGATATGGTCCTTACTCGGCCGGCATTGCCGTCTCGACCAGCTTCACCCAGTACGAGCAACCGACCGGGATCAGCTCGTCGTTGAAGTCGTAGGCCGGGTGGTGAAGGTTCGCCGAATCGCCGTTGCCCGTGAAGATGAACGCGCCCGGACGCTCCTCGAGCATGAAGGAGAAGTCCTCGCCACCCATGGTCGGGGCCACGTCCGTGTCCACGTTTTCCGCGCCGACGATCGAGGCCGCGACGGAGGCGGCGAAGTCGGTCTGGTCCGCATGATTGCTCGTGATCGGGTAGTCACGGCTGTAGTTCACGACGGCCTTGGCGCCATAGGCCTGGGCGATGGTCGGGACGATCTCCTTGAGACGGCGCTCGGCGAGATCGCGCACATCGGGATCGAGCGTGCGCACCGTGCCGCGCAGAACGGCCGTCTGCGGAATGACGTTGTCGGAGAACCCCGCGTTGAAGGCGGTGATCGACACGACCACGGACTTCAGCGGATCCACGTTGCGGCTGGCGATCGACTGCACGGCCTGGAGAATGTTCGCGCCGACGAGGATCGTGTCCACGACCTCGTTGGGCTTCGCCGCATGACCGCCGACGCCTTCGATCTCGATGCGGATGTGGTCGGCGGCGGCCATCATGCCGCCCTTGCGGAGATGGAAGGTGCCGACCGGCGCCCCCGGCATGTTGTGCATGCCGTAGACTTCCTGGATGCCGAAGCGATCCATCAGGCCGTCGTCGATCATGGCCTTGGCTCCGGCGCCGCCCTCCTCGGCGGGCTGGAAGATCACGACGACCGTACCGTCGAAGTTGCGGGTCTCGGAAAGATACTTGGCCGCGCCGAGCAGCATGGCGGTATGTCCGTCATGGCCGCAGGCATGCATCTTGCCGGGCGTCGTGGAGGCGTAGGGCTTGCCGGTGATTTCCTCCAGCGGCAGCGCGTCCATGTCGGCGCGCAGGCCGATGACCTTGCCGGAGCCGGTGTTCTTGCCGCGAATGACGCCCACGACACCGGTTTTGCCGAGCCCGGTCACCACGTCGTCGACGCCGAACTCCTTCAGCTTCGTCGCCACGACCTCGGAGGTGCGGTGGGTGTCGTACAGAAGCTCCGGATGGGCATGAATGTCGCGCCGCCACTCGGTGATCTCGTCGGCAAGATCGGCGAAACGATTGATCGTCGGCATGATTGTCCTCTGGAAATGCGGTCTTGTGGGTTTCTGGCTTGTCATGTCCGGGAATGTCGTGTCAGGCGAAGTCCGCGGCGCGACCCTCCGGTCGGCGCCGGTCGCAACGGGTGACACGACCCAGGCGAGGCGCGTATCTCACTCCAGAACGCCCGGCCGGCGCAAGCGGTTTCGGGAGGCCGCGCCGGGGAGGGCGAATCTCACGTTGCGTCAGGCACGAGAAGGTCAAAGACGCTCGTTCGCTTGACCGACAGGTCCTCCAGCGAGCGGTTGACCTCCACGTCGTAGGTGGCAAGCAGGCGCAGCCGCTCCCTTGGAAGATAGGTCCGGCCGGGGTCGCCGACGAGCACGCGCGTTCCCGAACGGCACGCCTGCTCAAGCCAGGGCAGCACGCGCGCGGCCATGGGCTCCTCGTAGAAGACGTCGCCGCACATGATGACATCGACCGGCGGCGGCGCCTGCGTCAGCAGGTCGTCGTGGAGAATTTCCAGCTCTGTCCGGTTCAGGGCGGCATTCAGTTCCGTCGCGCTCTGGGCATGGGCATCGATGTCGCAGGCGGTGACCCGCGCCGCGCCGGCGATCGCGGCGGCGATGGCGGCAAGCCCCGAGCCGGTGGCGAAATCGAGAACGTGCCGCCCGGCAACGGTTTCACGGTGATCGAGAAGATAGCGCGCGAGCGCCTGGCCGCCGGCCCAGGCGAAGGCCCAGAACGGCGGCGGCAGGTTCATCTCCTCGAGCTCGGCTTCCGTCTTCTGCCAGAGCTCCATGGCCTCGTCGGCCAGATGCAGGCGGATCTCCGGAGCGTGGGGCACCGGATGGACGCGCGTGTTGGCGCGGATGAAGGCGATCCGCTCCGCGCCGGTCCTCATCGTCCGGGCAGGTCCGCCGGATCGAGCCCGCCCATGCGGCAGACGATCTCCCACTCCTCGGGCGTCACCGGCTGGACCGACAGGCGCATGGAGGTGACGAGCGACATCTGCGACAGGCTCTCGGTGGCCTTGACGTCGGCCAGTGTCACCGGCTTCGGCATGTCGCAGACGGCCTTGACGTCGACGCACTCCCAGCGCGGATCGTCGGTCGTCGTGTCCGGGTGGATCTCCTGGCACACCTCGACGACGCCCACGACCTCCTTGCCGATGTTGGAATGATAGAAGAAGCCGAGGTCGCCGAGCTTCATCTCGCGCATGTTGTTGCGCGCGAGATAGTTGCGGATGCCGTCCCACTGCTCGCCGGCATCGCCCTTCGCCTTCTGCATGTCCCAGGACCACTTGTCCGGCTCGGACTTGAACAGCCAGTAGCGCATGGTCAGGCCTCGGGGTTCTTGATGACCCAGTTCCACGGCCGGATCTCGACGTTCTCGAAGAGGCCGGCGCGGGCGTAGGGGTCCTCCTGCGAGACGGCGAGCGCCTCGTCGCGGCTTCCCGCCTCAATCACCACAAGCGATCCGGTCATGCCGCCGTCGTCGTCGAGGAAGGGGCCGGCGGCCTTGAGCCGGTCGCCCATGGCCTTCAGCCAGGCAAGGTGATCGGGACGATTGTCGAGACGGATCTGGGAGGCTCCGGTCTTGTCGGTGCAGATCAGCGCATAGAGCATGAAGGTCCTCGATATCTGGAAAGGCTTTTCGGATTTGCCCATAGATACAGGCTTGTCGGAGGCGGGCAAGAGGCGGCGGGACGCGTTCACGCCTCCCGGCGCAGCGGCCGCGACATGAGCGCCTCGAGCGCGCCGTCCACCGAGATGCCGCCCGAGAGCACATCCGCGACCGCTGCGGAGACGGGAACCTCCACGCCGTGGCGGGAGGCGATGGCGACCGCGACGCTTGCGGTGTGCACGCCTTCGGCGAGCTTGCCGCCGGAAAGCGCCGCCTCGCCACGGCCAAGGGCCATGCCGAAGGCGAAGTTGCGCGACTGGGGCGAGGAACAGGTCAGGACCAGGTCGCCGAGGCCGGAAAGGCCGGCCAGTGTTTCCGTTCTGGCGCCGAGCGCGAGCCCGAGACGCGACAGCTCCGCGAAGCCGCGCGCCGTCAGCGCGGCAAGGGCGCTGGCGCCCCAGCCCTTGCCCTCCACCGCGCCGCAGGCGATTGCCAGCACGTTCTTGAGCGCGCCGCCGATCTGGACGCCGGGAAGGTCGGTGGCCGCATAGGGGCGGAACTGGGCGCTCGCCAGTGTCAGCGACAGGCGATCGGCGAGATCCCCATCGTCGGCGGCGACGGTGACGGCCGTGGGCAGGCCGCGCGCCACGTCGGCGGCGAAGCTCGGTCCCGACAGCGCCGCCGGGATGCAGCCGGGGGCGGCTTCCTCAAGCACCTGCGACAGGAGAAGCCCGCTTTCGCGTTCCAGCCCCTTGGCGCAGAGAACGATCGGCGTGCCGGCGGGCACTCGGGCCGCGATCTCGCCCGCCATCTGCCGGGTGGTCTGGGCCGGGGTGACGAGGAGCACCGCCTCGGCGCCCTGAAGCGCGGTTTCCAGATCCGTTGTCGCCCGGATCGGCAGGCCCGGCGAGATGCCGGGCAGATAGGCGGGGTTTTCACCCCGCGCGCCGAGGGCCTCGACCACACTTGGGTCGCGGGCGAACTGCCGCACGTCGCGCCCCGCGCGTCTGGCGGCAAGCGCGAGCGCGGTTCCCCAGGCGCCGCCGCCGATGACGGCCAGCCGGGAAAAGGGAACCGGCACGGTCATGCGCGTGCTCCCGCGTTCGCGTCGATGCGGCGCGCGACTTCGGCAAGCGGGGCATGAAAGCCGGTGAAGAAACGCTCCTCGCCGAGGGCGAGCGCCTCGTCGATGTCGATCCAGAACAGCTCGAAGCGGATCGGGTCGCCTCCGCCCGACGGGCTCATCTCGAAGTGCTCCCAGCTCCGGCGCCGGCGTGCGGGGCCGGTCGCCGGGGTGATCGCGTGATAAAGGCGCCGGTCGTGCACGTCGCGGCCAAGCGCGTTGTCAAAGAGAAGCACCTGCGCGCAGATCTGTTCCAGCGCATGGGGCAGGGCGAGGCCGGTTTCCTCGCCGAACTCGCGCAGCGCGGCGGTGAGGTGGCTTTCGCCGGGATCGACCGTGCCGCCGGGCACCTGCAGGCCCACATAGGGCTGGTCGGGCTGGCGGAAGACAAGCAGTTCGCGTCCCGACGTCAGATAGACATAGGCCTTGTGCTTGAGCTTGTCGAAACGCGCCGGACGCTCGGCGCAAAGCACGCCTTCCTCGAAACGCGGATCGCCCGTGACGTCGTTCATGCCTTGGCTCCCTTGCGTCCGGAGCCGAAGACCGGCTCCGCCCTGTCGTCGAGCGGCCAGCGGGGCCGCGGCGGCACCGCGCCGTCATCGACACTCTCGCCGCGATGTGCGGCCTCCACGAGGCGCTCGATGCCCGCCCAGGCGATCATGGCTGCATTGTCCGTGCACAGGCGGTGCGGGGGAGCGACGAGCCTGGCGCTGGCCGTCTCGCTCACGCAGGCGAGCCTCTCCCGGATCGCGGCGTTGGCGGCGACGCCGCCGGCGACGACGAGCACCGGTTCGGCCTCCGGATGGGCTTCGGCGAAGGCCGCGAGCGCGCGCCGGCTCTTTTCGCCGATCACGTCCGCGACCGCCTGCTGGAACCCGGCGCAAAGGTCCGAGACGTCCTGGGGCCGCAGCGGCGCCGCGCCATGGGCGGCGTTGCGGACCGCCGTCTTGAGGCCGGCGAAGGAAAGTTCGAGCCCCGGCCGGTCGAGCATGGGGCGGGGCAGGCGAAAGCGTGCGGGATCGCCCGATGCCGCCGCGCGTTCCACGGCGGGGCCACCGGGAAATCCGAGCTGGAGCAGCTTGGCGGTCTTGTCGAAGGCTTCGCCGAGCGCGTCGTCGATGGTGGAGCCGAGGCGGCGGTAGCGCCCGACGCCTTCCACGAGCAGGAACTGGGTGTGGCCGCCGGACACGAGCAGCAGGAGATAGGGAAAGGACAGCGCATCGGTCAGGCGGGCGGTGAGCGCGTGGCCTTCGAGGTGGTTGACCGCGACGAGCGGCTTGCCCGCGGCCATGGCGATGGCCTTGGCGGTCATCAGGCCGACGATCACGCCGCCGATCAGCCCCGGCCCGGCTGTGGCGGCGACCGCGTCGATGTCCTCGATTGCCAGGCCCGCCTTGTCGAGGGCCTGCTCGATCTGGCGGTCGAGCAGGGCGATATGGGCGCGGGCCGCGATTTCCGGGACCACGCCGCCGAAGGCCTCGTGCTCGGCGACCTGGGAGCGGATCACGTCCGACAGGATCGTGGTCGTGCCGTCGGGCTCGCGCCGGACGACGGCGGCGGCGGTCTCGTCGCAACTCGTCTCGATGCCGAGAACGGTCAGCGCGGGAACCGGGGCCTGATCCGGGGAGGGCGACGCGGTGCTGGACATGTGGACGGTTCCTCGGGCCGGTGCGCCGCCATTGGCCATGACGCTTTCAGGGTCTATCATCGCGCTTCGCCGAGCGCGCCCGCAACGCCGGATCGTCCGGGCCGGGCGCTCTTTTCCTTCGTCTCGCCGCATGTTTCGACAACGGGCCTTGCCCGTGAGGCCGGAAGATGCACCTTCCGAACCCGCATTCGCCTAGCACCAGGACCGATCGTCTTGCAAACAAAACACGCCGCAGAATTCGACGGAACCCGCCCGATCCTTCGCATCGGCACGCGCGGAAGCGCGCTGGCGCTCGCCCAGGCGCACGAGACCCGCGCGCGGCTGATGGCGGCGCACGACCTGCCCGAGGCGGCCTTCGAGGTCATCGTCATCAAGACCTCCGGCGACCGCATCCAGGACCGGCCGCTGTCCGAGGTCGGCGGCAAGGGGCTTTTCACCAAGGAAATCGAGGCGGCCATGGTCGCCGGCGAGATCGACATCGCCGTGCATTCCTCCAAGGACATGCCGACCGTCCTGCCCGAGGGCCTGGAGATCGTCACCTTCCTGCCGCGCGAGGACGTGCGGGACGCCTTCATCTCTCCGAAGGCGAAGACGCTCGCCGATCTGCCGCACGGCGCGGTGGTCGGCTCCTCGAGCCTGCGCCGCCAGGCCATGATCAAGCGGATGCGCCCGGACATCGAGGTGGTGACCTATCGCGGCAACGTGCAGACGAGGCTGAAGAAGCTGGCCGATGGCGTCGTCGACGCGACGCTGCTCGCCTACGCGGGGCTGCGGCGTCTCGACATGGCCGACGTGGTGACCTCGGTGATCGAGCCGGAGGACTTTCTTCCCGCCGTCGGCCAGGGGGCCATCTGCATCGAGGCGCGCGGTGACGACAGTGCGGCGCGCGCGCTGCTCGATCCGATCCACGACCGGGCGACGGAAATCTGTCTCGCCGCCGAACGGGCGTTCCTTACCGTTCTCGACGGCTCGTGCCGTACGCCCATCGGCGGCCTTGCGACCATCGACGGCGACCGGCTGGACTTTCGCGGTCTCATCCTCACCCCGGACGGGCAGACAGTGCACGAGACGAGGCGCTCGGGCGCACTCTCCGACGCGGCCGAGATGGGACGCGATGCCGGGCTGGACCTGCGCGCGCGCGGCGGCCCGGGCTTCTTCACGGTGTAGGCCATGATCCTCGTTACCCGGCCGGAACCGGCGGCCTCGCGTTCGGCGCGGCGTTTCGCCGCGCTCGGCCATGAGGTGGTGGTGGCGCCGCTGATGGAGCCGGTCACCCTGGTGCCCGACAGCTTTCCCGACCCGGCGCCCGGCATGGTCGTCGCGCTCACGAGCGCACGGGCCGTCGAGGCCATGACCGGAACGCCGGCGCTCGCGCGGCACTGGCAGGTCCTGCGCGACCTGTGCGTCCACGCCGTCGGCGAGAGCACGGCGGATGCGGCACGTCGTGCCGGTGCGCGCGACGTGCGTGTCGCGCAGGGGACGCTTGAAAGCCTTGTCGCCCTGATCGCGGCACGGCCGCCGGCGGGCGAGGTTCTGTATCTTGCCGGCCGCGAGCGCTCGGGCGACCTTGCCGGCCTTCTGGCGCCGCACGGCGTGCGCGTGAAGATGGTCGAGGTCTACGACATGATCGCGCGGCCGGTGCTCGACGCCGGAGCGCGGGCCGCGCTTTCGGGCGCGGGGGAGCTGATCGCGCCGTGCTACTCGCGCCGCTCGGCACAGGCGCTGGCGAGCGCGCTTTCCGACTGGCCGGATCGTCCGCCGGCAACCTTTCTCGTCCTGTCGGAACAGGTCGGCGAACCTCTTGCGGGACTTGGACGTTGTCTTGTGGCGGAACGGCCGGACGAGGATGCTCTCGTCGCGCTTTTGCCCAAGACGTGCTAAGCGATACGCGATTTGTGTTGCGGCGCGAAACCGGCCAACATGACCGGGCCGGGCCGCGCCGGTGAAGGGACCGGGGCGCGCAGGCGTGCCGGAAAAACGGTTGACCACCGGGCCGGATCGGCCCGTGGCCCGCGAAAGCGGCGGGCGCGTGCAAGGGAGAGCGACGATGGCTGCCGACGACAAGACGTCCGAGGGCGCGAAAGGCGGAGCAAAGCCGGGTGGCCGGCCGGACCCGAAGGCCCAGGCTGGCTCCGGGCAGGGCAAGGCCGGCGCGGGCGGTACTCGCCCCTCCGGCGCGTCCTCCCGCAAGGCGGTGACGATCGATCTCGAGGCCAGGGAAGTGAAGGCGGCAGCCGAAAAGGGTGCGAGCGGGTCCTCGAAGCCGGATACATCCAGGACGGGAGCGACATCCGCAGCGTCCGCCTCCACGGCCTCTTCCGGGGCTTCGGCGCAGGCGGGCGCGAAGAGCGGGGCCGGTGTGTCGTCCACGACGAAGACCGACGGACCGAAGACCGACACGCCGAAGGCCGGCGATGCGAAACCGGCCGGAGCGACCGCTTCCGGCGGGAAGGCAGCCGACACAAAACCGTCCGACGGCAAAACGTCCGATACCAAGACCTCCGGTGATACGAAGACCTCCGGCGAGAAGCCGGCGTCCCCCCAGCCGTCGTCGGCCGCCTTCGCCGCCTCCGGGGCGACGGGACCGCTCGCCTCCAAGGCGGGTGAGACGGAAGGTTCCGCGACACCGGGCGCGGCCCAGCCCGGCAAGGGCGAGAGCATTCTTGCCGACAGGCCGGGCTCCGAAAAGACGTCCGCCGGCGGCGCGAGCGCCTCGAAGGCGGACGTGTCCGACACGGCAAAAAAGACCGCTTCCGCGCCAACCGGCGAGGAGGACAGGTCCGGCACGGGCTTCGGCGGGCTGTTCGCCGCCTCGCTGATCGGTGCGGCCGTGGCGCTTGGCGGCGTCTATGGCGCCCAGCAGGCGGGACTGATCGGGGCCGGCCAGACGACACCGGAGGTCAGCTCGACCCTTCAGGCGGCGCAGAGCCGGCTTACCGGGCTTGAGGAGAAGATCGCGGGCCTTGCCGACCGGCAGGATGCGGCCTCGGGCCTGACAGCGACGCTCGACGGCCTTCGCAATCGCCTCGACACGCTCGAGGGCAGCGTGCGGTCCGCGTCGACGCAGGCCGCTTCCGGTATCTCGGAAGAGGCGGCGGCCCGCATTGGCGAGGTGGAGAGCGGTCTTGCCGACCTGCGCCGTTTCGTCTCCTCCGGCGGAGCCGGGGAAACAGCCGGCCTCGCCAGCCTGCAGGAAACGGTCGAGCGCCTGCAGTCCTCGCTGTCCGAGCTTTCACAGAAGGTCGCGAACCTGCCCGAGCCGCAGGCGGCGCCGGACCTTTCCGGCATCGAGGGGCGCATCGCGACGCTAGAAGACACCGCCCAGTCCCTGTCCGGCGTTCCCGACAGCCTGGCGGGCCTGAACGGCGCGGTGGACGAGATCCGCCGGTCCGTTGCCGATGTTCGCGAGCGCATCGGCGCGATGGAAAAGGAGATCGGCACGGTGCGGTCCGGTCTCGAGAGCCGGCTTTCCGAGCTTGCCGCCCGGCTTGATCCGATCGAGCAGCAGATGGGCGATGCGGGCGCGCGCGAGATCGCCTCGCGGGCCGTGGCCGTGTCCCAGCTCAAGGCGGCGATCGACCGGGGCGCGCCCTACCGGACCGAACTTGCGGCGGTCGCGGGTGTTCTGCCTCAGGGGACCGACCTTTCCGCCCTGCAGGCCCGTGCCGAGAGCGGCATTCCCACACGCGCCGAGCTGCGTGCGCGCTTCGGCGCGGCGGCACGCGCGATGAGCGCCACGCTCGACAAGCCCGAGGGCGGCGACATGGTGGACAGCCTCCTTGCCAATGCCCGCTCGCTGGTTTCCATCCGCACGCCTGGCGAAAGTGGTGCGTCGACGCCGTCCGCCGCGCTCGGGCGCATGGAGGCGCGGGTCGAGGCGAACGATCTTGTCGGCGCGGTCGAGGCCTATGACACCTTGCCGGAGGCGGCGAAGGCCGCCGGCGCGGACTGGGCGGGCGATGCCCGTGCCCGGCTCGCGGCCGATGCGCTTGTGGACGCGGTCACGCGCGACGTGCTGAAATCGCTGGGCGACACCACTGCGGGCTGACGTGCGGACAATGAGCTTGGAAAGCCCGGGGCAACGGCGCTCACGCCAGCGCCCGAGGGGGGAGTAGGACAGGATGATTCGCCTCTTGATCTTCATTGCCGTGCTGTTCGTCGCGGCGCTCGGTTCGGCCTGGATCGCCGATCGTCCGGGACTGGTGACGCTGGACTGGCAGGGGTATCGCATCGAGGTCGGCCTGATGACGGCAGCGGTCGCTCTGGCGCTGCTCGTTGCGGTCTGCATCGCGTTGTGGAACCTCCTTCTCTTCGTCCTGCGTTCACCGGGCCTGCTCGGCCGGTTCTTCCGCCGCCGGCGGCGGGATCGCGGCTATGACGCGCTGTCGCGCGCCATGATCGCGCTGGGCGTGGGCGATGCGGTGACCGCGAGTCGTTACGGCAAGGAGGCGGGCAAGCTGCTTGCCGACGATCCGGCCTCCGATCTCGTGCTTGCCCAGAGCGCCCAGCTCGCCGGGCGTCACGACGAGGCGCGCGCGCGCTTCGAGGCCATGCTGGAAGACCCCAAGCTCAAGCCGGTCGGGCTGCACGGGCTCTACATCGAGGCGGAACGGCTGGGCGAGCCGGTGGCCGCCCGTCACTACGCCAGCGAGGCCGCCCGCCTCGTGCCGGGCCTGCCCTGGGCCGGCCATGCGGTTCTGGCCTATGAGGCGGTCGCCGGCGACTGGGACGATGCGGTCAAGTCGCTTGAGCGCAACTACGCCGCCAAGCTGGTCGACAAGAAGACCTTCCGCCGCCACAAGGCGGTGCTGCTGACTGCCCATGCGCTGGAACTCGAGGACCGTGATCCGGATGCGGCGCGTTCGCTTGCCGGCGAGGCGCACGGGCTGGCGCCGGATCTGGTGCCCGCAAGCGTTCTGGCCGCGCGTCTGGCGACCCGGCGCGGCGATGTGCGCAAGGCGATGAAGGTGGTCGAGGCGACCTGGAAGCTGTCGCCGCATCCAGATCTCGCCGAAGCCTATGCCAACGCCCGCACGGGCGATTCGGCGCAGGACCGGCTGAAGCGGGTGAAGTCGCTCGCCGCCCTTCGCGCGCACAATGTGGAGGGCGCCGTCGCGCTGGCGCGCGTCGCCATCGAGGCGGGCGACCATACCCTTGCGCGCGAGAAGCTCAAGGCGGCGCTGACGCTGGAGCCGACCCGGCGCGTGTTTCTGCTCATGGCGGATCTGGAGGATGCGGAGAACGGCGACCGTGGCCGTGTGCGCGAGTGGCTGTCGCGGGCCGTGCGTGCCCCGGCAGACCCGACCTGGATCGCGGACGGCGTGGTCGCGGAGACCTGGGCGCCGGTGTCGCCGGTCGATGGACGCCTGGACGCCTTCGTCTGGGCACTGCCGCCGGCGAGCGAAGGAAACGGCGAGGCGGTCGAGGCCATCGACGACAGTCTTCTGGAGGCCCTTCCCGCCCAGCCCGCGCGTCCGGCCGAGGCGCTCGAGATTCTCAGCGATGCAACGGTCAGCCACCCGTATCCGGACGAGGGGACGCTCAGGGACGTGACGCAGGCCGAGGACGCGTCCGGCACGGACGCCGCGTCGGCGGCTCCCGACCCGGCTTTGTCGCAAAAGACGGAGACCGCACCTGCGGAGACGTCTCCGCAGGCTCCCGAGCCTGTTGAAACGGCGGCGAAGAGCGGGCCGGCCGCCCCGGGCGAGGACAGCGCGTCCGACAATGGGGCCGGGGACGAGGCAAGGGCGAGCGCCGGCACCGCGGCGGACACGGCAACGGGCGAAGACGCAAGCGGAACGGGCCCGGACGTCGGCAAGCCGCAGGCTCCGGCTGCTGCCGCAAAACCGGCGGAGCCGGGCGGGACGAAGCGGGAGAAGGACCTGTCCCGGCCGATCGAATTCCCGCTGAAGCACATGCCGGACGATCCCGGTCCCGACGGGGACGACGATGACGAGGGGCCGAGGAAACCGGCCGGCTATCGCTTCTTCAACTGACGCCTGACGGGGCAGGGCTGCGGCCCCGCCCCGACGGGCCGTTCGGGAGCGATGGGATCGGCGCGGGGCTCAGGCGAGATCCGTGGCGGAGTGGAATTCGCCCGTTTCAGTATCCAGCAGCCGCATCTCGCCGGAGCCGATGTCGAACCAGGCCCCGTGCAGGCTCAGCCGCCCCTTTTCCTCCAGGATCCTCACGCAGGGAAATGTCCGCAGGTTGAGGAGCGACTGACGCACACCGGCATATTCCATGGCAAGCTGTGGGTCCTGCGCGCGCTCGACCGGATCGCAGCGGAAGTTGGCCGCCGGCTCCAGGAGCGTCATCCACTTGCCGATGAAATCGCCCGGCGAGAGCGGTTTGGATTCCTGGTCGAGGAACGCCTTCACGCCGCCGCACAGGCAGTGACCCATGACCACGATATGCTTCACCTTCAGCGCCTGCACGGCGAACTCCAGCGCCGCGCTGGTGGAATGATGCTGCATGTCGGGCTCGTAGGGTGGCACAAGGTTGGCCACATTGCGCACGACGAAAAGCTCGCCCGGTCCGGCACCGAAGATGCTCTCCGGGGTCACGCGGCTGTCGCAGCAGGAAATGACCATCACCTTCGGTTCCTGGCCGTAGACGGCAAGGCGCTCGAACTCCGAACGTTGCGAGCGGTGGGCCTGGTCGCGATACTCCAGGTATCCCCTGAGAAGCGCGTCGGGAAAGCCGGACGCCGCCGTGGCATTGGCGGCGGGCCTGTCGCCCGACGTCTGATTGTTGCTGGTCATTGCGTGTCTCCAGGGAACCTTCGTCGGCTGACTACGCACTTCCGCGTAGACGCCTCGTTCGTGGAGCACACCCTAGTTGCGCCTCCGGCGAGGGTCCACTCCGGATTCCGGCGCGTGTTCCGTTGCGTCCCTTCGCCGGGACGCCGGATTCGGTCCAAGGTACGGCTTGCACGGACCGGCCATGCGCGATTGTATTGCAGCGCACCGAAGCGCGAAGGGAAGGGCAGGTCGTGAGCAAGACCAATGCGGGCAATTTTTTCGAGGATTTCCAGATCGGTCAGGTGCTTCGGCACGCAACACCGCGAACGGTGACGAGCGGTGACGTGGCGCTCTACACCGCGCTCTACGGCTCCCGTTTCGCAGTCCAGTCCTCCGACCGTTTCGCGCACGCGCTGGGCTATCCGCAGGCGCCGGTCGACGACATGCTCGTCTTCCACATCGTCTTCGGCAAGACCGTGCCGGACATCTCGCTCAACGCGGTCGCCAATCTCGGATACGCCGGCGGACGGTTCCTCAGCCCGGTCTATCCCGGAGAGACGCTCAGCGCGGTGTCCGAGGTGATCGGCCTCAAGGCCAACTCCAACGGCAAGACCGGTGTCGTCTACGTGCGCTCCACGGGCTACCGGCAGGATGGCACCGAGGTGCTCGATTACGTGCGCTGGGTGATGGTGCGCAAGCGCGATCCGTCCTCCCCGGCGCCGGAGCCGGTGGTGCCGGACCTGCCCGAGGCCATCGAGCCGGACGGGCTGGGCGATGCCTGCCCGTTCCTCGACACCTCCGGCTGGGACGAGGCGCTTGCCGGCACGCCCTGGCGTTTCGACGACTACAAGGTGGGTGAACGCATCGACCATGTGGACGGCATGACGGTCGAGGAGGCGGAGCACCAGCTTGCGACGCGACTCTACCAGAACACCGCGCGCGTGCACTTCAACCAGCTCAGCGAGGGGCAGGGTCGGTTCGGACGCCGGCTGGTCTATGGTGGTCACGTGATTTCGCTGGCCCGCGCGCTCAGCTTCAACGGGCTCGGCGCGGCGTTCCATGTGGCCGGCATCAACGGCGGGCGCCACGTGGCGCCGCTCTTCGCCGGCGACACGGTTCATGCCTGGTCGGAAATCCTCGAAGCGGCCACGATCTCCGGCCGCGAGGATGTGGGCGCGTTGCGGGTGCGCACCATCGCGACGCGCGACCGGCCCTGCACGGATTTCCCCGGTTCTGATGCGGACGGGGCGTACGACCCGTCCGTGGTTCTCGACTTTGACTACTGGGTTCTGGTTCCGCGCTGAGGCGGAAACGGCCGGCGCCGCGATCCGGGCCGGCCGTGCTCGGGGCTCAGTATTCGCCAAGCTTGATGTCCGGCGTGTACTCGTGGCCCTCGACCTCCTTCACCACGGCCTGGCCGCAGGTGACGACGCCCTTCACGGCATCGAAGCTGAGCTGCGGCGAGCCATGCAGCTCCCAGCCCTTGTTGAGAGCGGCGGTGACGCGGTGGCAGAACGCGCTGTCGTCCGGTCCGGTGATGAAGCGATAGAGTTTCAAGGCGGCTGTCTCCGTTCGGCAAGGGGGCGCCACTGGCGGCCCCGATAGCTCACATATCGCGCGCGGCAAGGGCATCCGCAATGGCCACGAGGCGCGCGCCCATCTCCGCGTGAAGCCGCTCGACCATTCGTCCGTCCACCTGGATGGCGCCACGTGCCGCGTTCTCCGGGCGCTCGAACTCGGCGATGATCCTGCGTGCCCAGGCGATGTCGTCCTCAGCCGGTGTGAAGGCCGCGTTGCAGGGCGCGATCTGGCGCGGGTGGATCAGCGTCTTGCCGTCCATGCCCGCCTCGACGCCCTCGCGGCATTCGGTGGCGAAGCCCTCGTCATCGTCCAGGTGGTTCCAAACCCCGTCGATGATGTCGATGCCATAGGCCCGCGCGGCGGCGACGCAGGTGGCAAGCCATGCGCGCATGGGCGCGCGTCCGGGGACGAGTGCGGCACGGGTTTCCTTGGCCAGATCGTTGGTGCCCATCACGAAGCAGTCGAGGCGGGTTTCGGGATTGGCCGCGGCGGCCGCGATGGCGCCGGCGTTCAGCATGGCGAGCGGCGTTTCCATCATCGCCCAGATCCGGGTCGTGCCCGGCACGCGGGCCGCGTTCAGCCGGTGGGCGACCCGGTCGAGGTCGGCGGGGCTCGACACCTTGGGCAGAAGGATCGCGTCGGGCCGGGCCGCGATCGCCATGTCGAGATCCTCCGCGCCCCAGGGGGTGGAGAACCCGTTGACGCGAATCACCAGCTCGCGATGGCCGTAGCCGCCGGAGCCGACGGCCTCGCGCACCTGGTCGCGGGCGGTGCCCTTGGCGTCGGGCGCGACCGCATCCTCGAGGTCGAGGATAAGCGCGTCCACGTCGAGCGTCCTCGCCTTTTCAAGAGCGCGGGCGTTGGAACCCGGCATGTAGAGCACGCTGCGTCGCGGACGGATCGGGGCCTTCGTCACCATGGTCGCTCTCCTTCATCTGCGAGCCGGCGCGGATCGCGCGCCGGGCCTTCCTTCCGATTACGTCTTCCCCGGGGTGGGCGCCACCTCGCCCTTTGGCGGAGAGCGGAAGATCATGTCCTTCGCGGCGATGAACGCGCCGAACGTCACCAGCAGGCAGGCAAGCGCCACGCGCATGGAGAAATCGCCGAAGCCGAAGGCGATGAGAAGCAGCGTGGAGAGCACCGGGGCGGCATAGGCGCCGGCGCCCAGCACCTGGATGTCCCCCTGCTTCACGCCGCGGTCCCAGACGAAGAACGCAAGGCCGACCGGGAAGGCGGCAAGCGCGAGCACGGCGCTCCACTCGCCGGCGTCCGCCGGCCAGACCGTTTCCTCGACCATGGCGTGGGCGGCGAAGGAGAGCGCCGAGGTCGCCAGGCAGAAGGCGGCGACCGCCTCCGTCGGCACCTTGCCCAGACGGCGCGAGAGCACCGAGTAGCTCGACCAGAACAGCGCCGAGGCAACGGCGGCGAGATAGCCCGGCAGATGGGCGGGATCGAGTTCGAGCCCCTGGTCGCCGACGACCAGAAGCGCGGCGCCCGCGAGCCCGACAAGCGTGCCGGCCACATGGTGCAGACGCAGCTTCTCGCCCGGCAGAAGGGCGGAGAAGAGCACGATCAGAAGTGGCCACGTGTAGTTGATGAGATTGGCGTCGACCGGCGGAGCGTTGCGGATCGCGGTGAAATAGAAGAAGTGGAAGCCGAACAGGCCGAGCGTGCCGAACGCCAGGACGCCCACGGGTTGGCGCAGCATGTGAAGCCGGCCGCGCGCCGCCAGCCAGAGCGTTGCCGCAAGGCCCGAGACGCCGAAGCAGAGCCCGTTGAGCAGGAACGGGGGAACGTCTCCCGAGGCCGCGCCGAACAGGCCGAGCGTCGACCACATGACGACCGCCGTGAGTCCGATCAGGGTCGCGTTGCGGCGCTTTGCATCTGCTGTCATTCGGGAGGGTGTCCAGACTGGAGGCGGGTGCAGACTATGCGAAATGCACGCGGGCCGCGTCAATCGCCTCTCCCCGGCTCGGTGCGCCCGCCCGCAAAGATGCGCAGTTGAAATGCCTTGCGCGTTCGGGGCATTGTGAGCGCCCATTCGCCGGTTGCCGGACCCGCCGTCAGCGGATCCGGTCCGGCAGCGGCCCAAATTGTCGGAGACTGCATGAGCAAGATTTCGATCAAGACGCTCGGACCGGACGATGCGCCGGCCCTCGCTCCGCTGATCGCGGAATACGCGCAGGCGTTGAAGCGCGGCGCCCCCCGCCGTCCTGACCAGTACTATGCCGAGCGCATCCTGGGCGACCGTACCGCCCAGGTGATCGGCGCGGAGACGGACGGCGGGCTCGTCGGTTTCGCGATCTTCTTCGACCTGCCGGAGATCATCACGGGCCTGCGGACCGGCCAGCTCGACGAGATCTATGTTCATCCCGACGCCCGCAACCAGGGCATCGGCCGGCACATGATCGAATGGCTGGTGTCGGAAGGCTCGCGGCGCGGCTGGGCGCAACTGCGCTGGATCGTGCCGGGCAAGAACGCGCCCGCCGTCGCGCTTTACGACAAGATCGCCGAACCGGCGGATTGGAAGGGCTACATCATCCAGGTGGACCGTGGCGCCCAGGGCTGAGGCCCGCGCTTCCGGCTCCTGGACCTGACAAGACAAAAAGGCGCCCCTCGGGGCGCCTTTCCCGTTTCCGGCTCCAGGTGCCGTGGCTTACATCATCGGCCTGAGCGGGGCGATGGGGATCAGGCCGACACGGGCGACCCCGTCGCGGAAGGCGAGCGGCACGGTCACCGCCTGCTCGCCGTCGAGCTCCGCCGGCCGGCCGAAGGCCATGATCGCGCCGGCGAGCGCGACCGAGGCGTTGGAGCCTTCCGGGAACAGCGGCGCGAGCAGCGCGGGAAGCCGGTCGGCGCCGGTGACGGTGAGCGGCAGTTCGCCCTGCAGGCGGCGCTTCTCGTCGAGCGACAGGGTGCCGCTCGCCCTGAGCGCGAAGCCCTCGCCCGTCACGTCGATCGAGGTGACCTTCAGCGCGTCGGGCCGCGACAGCAGCGCGGCAAGATCAGCGCCCGAGCCGTCGAGCAGGCGGGTGCCCTCGTCAAGCCGCGCGACAAGGGCCATCTCCAGCGGCATGTTGAAGGCGGGAAGCGCCACCTCGCTGCCCGAGACGGCGATATCGGCATCGCCGCTTCCGTCCGGCGCGGCGCGCAGGTGCACCTGTGCATCCTGGGCCGCAATCAGGGCGATCGGTGCGGGGTCTTCAGCGCCTTCGGCGAGGAGTATCTGCGGCGCGCTCAGCTCCATGGCCGCACGGTCGATGCCGGTGTCGCCGAAATGCGCGCTGGCGCGGGCGTTCTGCCAGGTGGCGAGAAGGTCGCGTCCCGGCAGCCCCGCCGGCGAGACGCCGGAAACGGTGAGCGGGGCATCGGCCTCCAGAATCACGTGGCGGGGGTCATAGGCCAGTGCCACGGCACGGAACCCCTCGGCCTCCAGCGTGCGGCCCTGTCCGTCATCCAGCCCCAGCGGCGCGCACGAAAGCTCGAAATGAAACGGGAAGCCGGAGAGCGACTCGCGGCCGCAGGCGATCTCCTGGCCGTTGGCGCGGGCAACGGCGACGGCGTTGTGCAGCAGATCCTGCGCCATGCCCCTGGCGATCGCCCAATAGGTGCTCCACAGGCCGATCACGACCAGCGCGATCACGGCGAGCCAGACATAGCGACGGCGCGGCGAACGGGACTTGCGCGCAGGCGCCTTTCCGGAATCCGGGGCGGGGCCGTCTTCGGTCGTGGGGTCTGTCATGGTGGGGTCTGGCTCCGCGATGGATCTTCGGTGAGGGCGCGCCCGGCGCGCCGTTGCCGTTTCACAACCATGTCACGCCGGCGGTTTCAAGGCGGAAACCTTGTGTGGCGGTGCGGCGGTTGCTAAAGCCTTGCCCGCGAACAGGAGAGGGCTTTGCATGCGCGACTTGTGGGTGTTCGGCTACGGATCGCTGATCTGGCGGCCGGGCTTTGCGTTCGAGGAGGCGGTTCCGGGTCTCCTGCGCGGGTCCCATCGCTCGCTCTGCATCTATTCCTGGGTCCATCGCGGCACCGAGACGCGGCCGGGCCTGGTGCTCGGGCTCGACAGGGGCGGTGCCTGCCGGGGCATGGCGTTTCGCGTCGCGGAGAAGAACCGCGACGAGGTGATCGCCTATCTGCGCGAGCGTGAGCAGGCCACCATGGTCTATCGCGAGGTGGAACGTCCGGTGCGGCTTTCCGGCGGAAGCCGCGAGACCGTGACCGCCCTGACCTATGTGGCCGACCGCAAGCATCCGCAGTACGCCGGCGTCCTGTCGCTTGAGCGCCAGGTGGAGATCGTGCGCGGCGCGGCGGGCCAGTCCGGCCCCAATCCCGACTATGTGATCAACACCGTCAATCACCTGCACCAGCTCGGCATTCGCGATGTGGGCCTCGAGGCGCTCGGGCACCGGCTGTCGGGCGCCTGAACCGGTCGCGTTCCGCCTCAGGCGGCGCGGGCGAGACCGCCGCGCGCGACGATGAACTCCAGAACCTCGTCCACGCCCGTTCCCGCCTTCACGTTGGTGAAGACGAACGGGCGCTCCTTGCGCATGATGCGGGAATCCCTGTCCATCACCTCCAGCGACGCGCCGACGAGCGGGGCGAGGTCGGTCTTGTTGATGACCAGAAGGTCGGAACGGGTGATGCCGGGGCCGCCCTTCCTGGGGATCTTGTCACCGGCGGAGACGTCGATGACGTAGATCGTGAGATCGGCGAGCTCGGGCGAGAAGGTGGCCGCCAGATTGTCGCCGCCGGACTCGATCAGGATCAGGTCCAGCTTCGGGAAGGCGGCTTCGAGCTCGGCCACGGCGGCGAGATTGATCGAGGCGTCCTCGCGGATCGCCGTATGCGGGCAGCCGCCCGTCTCCACGCCGCGAATGCGCGCCGCCTCCAGGGCGCCGGAGCGTGTCAGGAACTCGGCGTCCTCACGGGTGTAGATGTCGTTGGTGATGGCGGCGATGTCGTAGTGCGCGCGCAGGCGCTTGCACAGCGCGTCCATCAGGGCCGTCTTGCCCGAGCCGACGGGGCCGCCGATGCCGACGCGCAGGGGACCGTTCGGTGAGGTCATTGGGATATCTCCGCTATCCGATCCGTCAGGGTAAGATGCATTCGGTGGGGGGCGAGCATGATCGATCCAAGCTGGAACAGTCCGATCCATGCTCCAACCGACCCGGTCGGCGCGTCCGCTGTCGCGTTTGTGGCCCAGCGCAAGGCGACGGCGAAGCCAGGCTTGAGCAGCAAACGCCACACCTCGTGGCGTGGCAGCATCCACCAGGCGCCAACGCCCGAGGTCAAGGCCTCGTCGGTGAGCGTCGGCGTCCCTCGCCAGGACCATTTCCCGTCGCGAAAGTCGCGCAGTACCGCGCAGTGCTGGACGCCAAGGATCCGAGCCGAGCGCGCGTCGGTCGGGGTTGCGATCCATTGGCCGCGTGTCTGGCGCAGGCCGATTATTGGCAAGTGGCTCATGACCGGAACAGCCGCGTGTACTGGGTTTCGTGGTGCATGGAGGCGATGTCGGCGAGGAAGCTGCAGCCGCCGATGTCGTCGAGCGGTGCGGCCATGGCCTCGTCGGCGAGTGTCAGGACGAGGGGACGCAGGGCGTTCATGACCCGCTGTCCGTCGCTCTGGCCGAGCGGAACGGCACGGATCGCGGCCGAGACGAGGTTCGCCGCCAGGGCATGAAGGAAGCCCTCTACCGTCTCGCGTGTGCCCACCTCCCAGGCGGCGGCCGAAACAGCCAGGGCGAGCGGGTAGCTCCATCCGCCGCGCGGCACGGCGCGGTCACCGTCGCAAAGCCCATGGAACACGCTGACCGCAGGCGGCGCGTCATGCCTTTGCTCGGGTGGCCAGGCGGCCCGGATCGCGGTGATGAAGGCATCGCCCTGAGCCGTTGTCTCCAGCCGCCGCTCGCTGGTCGGCTGGAGCGCGAGCGACAGGTCCAGAAGCGCGCGCACGCCGGTCTCGTCGCCGCCTCGCGCCATGTCCATGGCGCGGGCGAGCAGGACTGCGTCGGAGCGCCCGGCGCCGTGGCCGAGGATGCCCGACAGCCAGTCCCGCAGCGTGTCCGCGCTCGTGACCGCTCCCTCCTCGACGGCCCACTCCAGCCCGTGGCTGTAGGTGTAGGCGCCCACGGGAAAGGACGGCGAGAGCCATGCGAGCAGCAGGTAGAGCGCGTCCGGGCGGCTGGCTGCGCGAAGGTCGGGCGAGGCGTTCATGAGACGCGCCTATCCGCTTGCCGTGTCGTGGTGATGATGCCCGTGACCATGTCCGTGCGCATGGCCATGCCCGTGATCGTGCCCTTGCACGCTGCCATGCCCGTAGGCACCGCCCTCGGGATCGAAGGGAGCGACGAGCGGGGTCAGCTTCCCGCCAAGGCGCGAGACCATGTCCTCGATCACGTGGTCGCGGCGAATGCGCAGCGCGCCGGGGACGAGCTGGGTCGGCAGGTGCCGGTTGCCCAGATGCCAGGCGATGCGCAACAGCTCGTCCGGCGTCGCGGCCTCGATCTCGACAAGGTCCTCGGCCGCCGCCAGAACGGCGACGATGCGCCCGTCGCCGAGCCTCAGTCCGTCGCCATGGTGCAGGTGCACGGCCTTCGGCATGTCGAGAAGCACCTTCGTGCCGCCCGCGCAGTCGAGCACGGCGCGGCGGCGGTGCCGGTCCTCGCGGTCCAGCACGACGCTGTCGGCGGGCGCGCCTTCCCAGGTGCCGGCGGGCAGGATTTCCGCGACCGGAATCATGCGCTCTCCAGTGCCGAGGCTGCGCGCTTCATGGCGGCCAGGAACGCGGGGCGCCTGGTCACGCGCGCGAAATACTCCGCAAGCGGCCCGTCGGCGGGAAGATCGAATTTCGCCGCCCGCGCCCAGCCCGCGCAATGGCCGAGCAACAGGTCCGGAAGCGTGAAGTCGTCTCCGCTCAGCCAGGTGCGGTCGCCAAGCAACAGGGTCGCACGCTCCATGGCCTTGGCGAATTCCGCGCGGCAGACCCGTTTGATCTCGGGAACGCGCAGCTCCTCGGGGTGGATGAAGCTGTTCTTGGCGGCGGTCCACAGCGCGCCCTCCACCTCGTCGACGACGAACTGGGTGAGCGCGTCCTGGCGCGCGCGGGCCAGGGTTCCGGCTTGAGCCGTCAGCCTGCCGTTCCTGTCCGCGAGATAGGTGCAGATCGCGACGGAATCGGTCAGCAACGCCTCACCCTCCTTCAGCACGGGTATCTTTCCCAGCGGATTGAGGGCGCGCACCTCGTCGCTCTGCGGACGAAAGGGCTGCAGTTCGTAGGGCTCGCCGAGTTCCTCCAGCATCCAGATGACACGCATGGCGCGCGACTGCGGATGTCCGATGACGGTGTAGGGCGTGGCGGTCATGTGCGTTTCTCCCGTGTCGTCCCGCGCGCTCTTCGGCGCGTTTCCGGCCTGCGTTGCGACTGCTCCTTCAGAAGAGGAAATAGCGCTGTGCCATGGGAAGGCTCTCCGCCGGCTCGCAGGTGATGAGTTCGCCGTCCGCGCGCACCTCGTAGGTTTCCGGGTCGACCTCGATCTGGGGCGTCGCGTCGTTGAGGATCATGGAGGCCTTGGAAATGCCCTCGCGGGTGTTCTCGACCGGCAGAATGAGCCGGTCGAGGCTCAGCTTCTCCGCGATCCCGGCCTCATGGGCCACCTGGGACACGAACGTCACCGAGGAAGCCGTCATGGCGCGTCCGTAGGAGCCGAACATGGGACGGTAGTGCACGGGCTGGGGCGTGGGGATCGAGGCGTTGGGATCGCCCATGGGCGCGGCCGCGATCGTTCCCAGCTTGAGAACCAGGTCCGGCTTGATGGCGAAGAAGGCGGGGTCCCAGAGCACCAGGTCGGCGAGCTTGCCCGTCTCCACCGATCCGATATGGGCCGAAAGGCCATGGGCGATGGCGGGATTGATCGTGATCTTGGCCATGTAGCGGCGAACGCGGAGATTGTCGTTTTCGCCCGTCTCGCCCTCCAGACGGCCGCGCTGGACCTTCATCTTGTGGGCGGTCTGGAAGGTGCGGATGCCCACCTCGCCGACCCTGCCCATGGCCTGGCTGTCGGAGGCGATGATGGAAAGCGCCCCCATGTCGTGCAGGATGTCCTCGGCCGCGATGGTCTCGCGCCGGATGCGGCTCTCGGCGAAGGCCACGTCCTCGGGAATCGACGGGTCGAGGTGGTGGCACACCATGAGCATGTCGAGATGCTCGTCGATGGTGTTCACCGTGTAGGGGCGGGTCGGATTGGTCGACGAGGGAATGACATTCGGGAAGCTGACCACCTTCAGGATGTCCGGGGCGTGACCGCCTCCCGCGCCTTCGGTGTGGAAGGCATGGATCGTGCGTCCCTTGAAGGCGCCGACCGTGTTTTCCACGAAGCCGCTCTCGTTGAGCGTATCGGTGTGGATCATCACCTGCACGTCGTAGGCGTCGGCAACCGACAGGCAGCAGTCGATGGCGGCCGGCGTGGTGCCCCAGTCCTCGTGCAGCTTCAGCGCCATGGCGCCCGAACGGACCTGTTCCTCGAGCGGCGCAGGCAGGGCCGCGTTGCCCTTGCCGGCGAAGGCGAGGTTCATGGGGAAGGCCTCCGCCGCCTGCAGCATGCGCTCCATGTGCCAGGGGCCGGGGGTGCAGGTGGTGGCGTTGGTGCCGGTCGCCGGGCCGGTGCCGCCGCCGATCATGGTCGTCACGCCGGAGGTCATCGCCTCCTCGATCTGCTGCGGGCAGATGAAGTGGATGTGGGCGTCGATGAGGCCGGCGGTGACGATCTTGCCCTCGGCGGCGATCACCTCGGTGCCCGGCCCGACGATGATGTCGACACCGGGCTGGATGTCCGGGTTGCCGGCCTTGCCGATGGCCGCGATGCGTCCGTCCTTCAGTCCGATGTCGGCCTTGTAGATGCCGGAGTGATCGACGATCAGCGCGTTGGTGATGACGGTGTCGACCGCCCCTCGCGCCCGGGTGCGCTGGGACTGGCCCATGCCGTCGCGAATCACCTTGCCGCCGCCGAACTTCACCTCCTCGCCGTAGAGCGTGAAGTCGCGCTCCACCTCGATGACGAGATCCGTGTCCGCGAGCCTGACCCGGTCACCCGTGGTCGGCCCGAACATGTCCGCATAGGCGGCACGCGACAGCTTGTAAGCCATGTCCCCTCCGGCAACGCTGGCGGCCGGTCTCTCAGTTTCCGAGACCGGCGGCGAGTTGTTCCAGTTCCTCGGTGCGCTGCGCGGTCAGGTCGGCATTGCACTGGTAGATGAGCATCGGTTCCATCGTGCCGCCATGGGCGAGGTAGCCGTAGGCGGCGCAGGCCTTGTCCCGATAGGCGATCCAGGCGCGCTGGGCGTCACGCAGCATGTCGGCGGCGCCCGCCTGATCCGCCGGCAGGTCGGCATCGATGCGGCGCATGGTGGCCATCGCCTCGCCGTAGGCCTCGTTGAGGGCCTTGTCGGCTTCCTGCCAGTCCTGTTCCGCGCAGTAGGTCATTTCCATCTGCACCTGCGGGTCGTCGCAATCGACTTCGGGCGTTTCGGCACGTGCGGGAGCGGCCGCGAGCGCGACGGCGAACGCTATGGGCAGGAACAGGGTGGCGAGGCGTGTCATGGGTCGCATGTCCTTTGCAGGCGGGGTCACAATGATCCCATCACCTTGCCATTGAACCCGTAGACCGCGCGATCCCCCACAAAGGGGACGAGCGTGATTTTGCGTGCCTGTCCCGGCTCGAAACGGATCGCCGTTCCCGCCGGGATGTCGAGACGCATTCCCCGTGCCGCCGCCCTGTCGAAGGAGAGCGCCGGGTTCGTCTCCGCGAAATGATAGTGGCTGCCGACCTGCACAGGCCGGTCGCCGGTGTTGGCGACCTCGATCTCGAGCGTGCGGCGCCCGGCGTTCAGTTCGATTTCGCCCTCGGCGGGCAGGATCTCACCTGGAATCATGGCGCACCTCAGCGGATCGGATGGTGGACGGTGACGAGCTTGGTGCCGTCGGGAAAGGTGGCCTCGACCTGCACGTCGTGAACCATCTCCGGGATCCCGTCCATCACCTGGTCGCGGGTGAGAACGGTCGCGCCGGCGCTCATGAGGTCGGCCACGGTGCGTCCGTCGCGCGCGCCTTCCACCACGAAGTCGGTGATCAGGGCGATGGCCTCGGGATAGTTCAGCTTCACGCCGCGGGCGAGGCGGCGGCGGGCGACCTCCGCCGCCATGGCGACGAGCAGCTTGTCCTTCTCGCGCGGGGTCAGTTTCATGGCTCGAACCTCATGGAAAGTCCCTTTTCGCTCGATGCGTGCTCAGCAATGCCAGGTGCGGGGAAGGGTCATGCCCCGCCAGGTCTCCAGAAATCCGATGAGACCGTCGCGAAGCTCCTGGCCGGTGTCGGCGACGAAGCGTAGCACGAGGCAGTCGGGCAGCGTACTGACACCGCACCTGAGCCCGGTGAGGCGGGCGCGCAGGCTTTCGAGCAGGCCGCGCGCGCGTTCCAGGTCCTGGCCCGCGCCCGGGCGGCAGTCGACCAGCGTCGCGAAGGCGCGCCCGCCGGCCGCGGTCGCCGATCCGGCGAGAATGTCCGCCGCGTCGCCGGCGATGCGGGTCTCGTCGGCGAAGACCAGGCGTCCGTCGCGGCGAATGCGCCAGCGATCGCGGAAGGTCAGGCCATGCACCACCTCGCCCATGGCCTCGCGGCCCATGACGACGCTTTCCAGCGCCAGAAGGGAGGCGGTGGGCGCGAGATCGGCGGAAAAGGAACGGGTCAGCTCGGCCCGGTCGAAGACGATCGTTTCCTGCGGCAGCCATTCCAGGCACGCGTTGTCGCCGACCCGCAGGATGTTCTCCACATGGGCGGCGCCTTCCGCGCTGCGGTAGACGCGTTCCGCCGCCTGTGTGGTGACGACCGCGCGGGCGCCCTCGCCGACCTCCGCGTCGAACTCGAGATGGTCGCCGCCGGTCAGGCCGCCGGCCGTGTTGAGCAGGACGGCGACCGGAATCGTGTCATGGGTGCGCGGCAGGCGGGCCTTGGCCGAGCCGCTCTGCTCCAGGTCGGCAAGCCGCGTCTGGCCGTCGCGGGAGAGAAACCGCACCCTTGCGCGCCCGCGGGCACGCTGGAGGGCGGGCGGACTGGTCGTTCTGGGGGAAGCCGGGTCGGGCAGCATGATCGTGCGGACTCTTTTGTTATGCTCTGGAAGAACGGTATCTCACCCGCTCCATCATGCCGTTAGCAAGAGCGGGGCCAAGTGTGGAGCAACGGCAGGGCCAGGTGTGCCCGCGTGGCCGTCGGCTGCCGTGGGGCGCCGGTCGCGGTGCTCCCGCCGCGTGGCGCGCGGATCGGGCCGGGCGTGCGGATTTGCCCACATATTGTGCATTTGCCCAAGCGGAAGGCGTCGTCAGGGGTTTTGCATTTGGCGGCGCGCGCGGTCATGATCGCCGCCGATTTCGCGCGTGCGGCAGGTCCGGCGCGCTGGCTCTCCAGGAGACGGCAATGATCCGCGACGACATCAAGGGCGCCATGAAGGACGCCATGAAGGCAAAGGACACGGCGGCACTGGGCGCGCTGCGGCTGATGATCTCGGCCATCAACGACAAGGACATCGAGCGGCGCGGCAGCGAGGCGGCGGCGGGTGACGACGACGCGATCGTGATCGAGGTGCTCAAGCGCATGATCAAGCAGCGCCGCGATTCCATCGCGCTCTACGAGAAGGGCGGCCGCGAGGACCTGGCGGAGAAGGAGCGTGGCGAACTCGCGGTGATCGAGCGCTTCCTGCCCCGACAGATGAGCGGTGAGGAGACGGAAGCGGCCGTTCGCGAGGCGATCGCGGCGGTCGGCGCCAGCGAGCCGAAGGACATGGGCCGTGTCATGGCGGAGCTGCGCGCGCGCCATGCCGACACGATGGACATGGGACGGGCCAGCGCGCTGGCGAAGGCGGCGCTTGCATCCTGAAACCTCGCGGCCGCCGAAGAGACGCGGAGCTTGCGAAGTTTTGCAATTCGGGGCCCGGATCGGCTAGAAAGAAAAGGGACACGCGGGCGCGCAAGAGGCTGCCCGCGCCCTGCTCGTCGTCGCCTGGAGGTGTATCAGTGCCAAGCAATGCGGTGATCCATTTGGCGATGGGTGCCGGAAGGGGCGTCCTGTCCCTCGTTCTGGCCATGGTCCTGTTCGCCGGCGTGCTCGCGGCCGGATCCGCCCCGGCGCGGGCCGGCATCGGGGCGTGGATCGTCGTCGACATGGAGACCGGGGCCGTGCTCGACCAGCAGGCCGCGCGTCGCCAGTGGTATCCGGCTTCGATCACGAAGCTCATGACGGCCTATCTGACCTTCAAGGCCATGCGCGAGGGCCGGGCCGACAAGACTTCGGTCGTGACCGTCAGCGCCAATGCGCATTCCATGCCGCCGAGCAAGATCGGCTTCAAGCCGGGCACGCGGATTACCCTCGACACGGCGTTGAAGATGCTGATCGTCAAGTCGGCGAACGACATCGCGGTGGCCGTGGCGGAGTCGATCGGCGGCAGCGAGCCGGGGTTCATCGCCATGATGAACGAGGAGGCGCGCCGGCTCGGCATGAGCGCCACCCATTTCGTCAATCCGCACGGGTTGCCCGACAACGGGCAGGTTTCCTCGGCGCGTGATCTCGCCGTTCTTGCCCGCGCGCTCTGGCGTGAGTTTCCCGAACACCGGCACTACTTCCAGGTCGCGGGGCTGCGGCTTGGCAACAAGCTGCTGAAGTCCGCCAACCGTGAGTTTCTGGCCCGGGTGCCCGGCGCCAATGGCATGAAGACCGGTTATGTGTGCAATTCCGGGCTCAACGTGGTCGTCACGGCGACGCGTGGCGGGCGCACGGTGATGGCCGTCATTCTCGGCGCCGCGTCCGGCGTGGAGCGGGCGGCGAAGGCGCGGGTTCTTCTCGAGGATGGCTTCCGCTCCCGCTCGGGACGCAGCCTCGACCAGCTCACGGGCGTCTCCGGCCGTCCTCCGGCGGACGGATATTGCAAGCGCAACGAGCGGCCCAGCGCCGAGGACCTGATGGCGGCCTATGCCGGCGGCGGCAGCCGTTCCGGCGGGTCGGTCCTGTCCTTCGCGGCGGCTGGCGTGTCGCGTCCGCCCGCGCTCCAGGGGCTTGCCGCGCCCGTCGCGGGGGATGACGATGACGACGTGCCCACCAAGGAGAACGGCAAGACTGACTGGGCCAAGGTGATGGACGAGGTCATCGGCCCGCGCCAGCGCGACAACGCCCCGATCCGCGTTTCGGTCGCCGTGCCGGCGGGGGCCACGCCGCCGCGTGTCGCCGGTGTTCCGGCGTCCGCGATCGCGACCGTTTCCGGCGGGGTCGCGGCGCCCGGCATTCCGCTGCCGACGCCCAAGCCCTTCGCCGTGGCGGCTGGAAACGACGGCCCGGCCGCGGGGGCGATCCTGGTTCCCTCCAGCCCCTCTTCCGCGGATGCGGCCCCGAAACCCGGCTCGATCTTCCGGGGCAAGCCGCTCGTGATCGTACCGAGACCGCTGGCGGCCCCGCGCCCCTGATCGCGTCAATGCAAACCGCCTGATCGCGGACGGGCGTCGCGTCCGTCCGCGCGCCTACTTGAGGACCTGTCGTGACCGCTTCCTCCCCGCCCGCCGCGCGCGGGCCCAAGCCTCCGATCCCGCTGACCGTCATCACCGGCTTTCTCGGCTCGGGCAAGACGACCCTGCTCAACGCGCTTCTCGCCGACCCGGCGCTGTCCGACACCGCCGTCATCATCAACGAGTTCGGCGAGGTGGGCCTCGACCACCTGTTCGTCGCCGGCGGTGACGAGGGCATCATCGAGCTGTCGTCGGGCTGCCTGTGCTGCACGATCCGGGGCGACCTCGTCACGACGCTGGAGGATCTGCTGCGCCGGGTCGACAACGGACGCACCGAGCATCTGGCGCGCGTGGTGATCGAGACGACGGGTCTCGCCGATCCGGCCCCCGTCCTGCACACGGTGATGCAGCATCCCTATCTGGTCATGCGCTACCGCCTCGATGGCGTGGTGACGCTGGTCGACGCGGCGAACGGGCTTGGGACGCTTGACGCGCAGGAAGAGGCGGTGAAGCAGGTGGCGGTTGCCGATCGGATCGTGCTCACCAAGACCGACCTGCCCGAAGGCGCGGCCGCGCTCGACGAGGACGCGCCCCTGCGCCGGCGCATCCGCGAGCTCAACCCGGCGGCGCCGGTGCTGCTTGCGCAGGCGGGCGAGGCGACGGCGCGCGATCTCATCGGCCTCGGGCTCTACGATCCCGACACGAAGACCGCCGACGTGCGCCGCTGGCTCAACGCGGAAGCCTACGAGGGCGATGCCGGGCATCACCATCATCACGACCACGACCATGAGCACCACCACCACCACCACGGGCATGATCACGGCCATGATCCGAACCGGCATGGCGACGACATTCGTGCCTTCTCGCTGACCAGCGACAGGGCGATCAGCGCGTCCGGACTGGAGATGTTCCTGGACCTCTTGCGCTCGGCGCACGGGCCGAAGCTCCTGCGCATGAAGGGCATCGTGCGGATCGCCGAGGACCCCGAGCATCCGGTCGTGCTGCATGGGGTGCAGCACGTGTTTCATCCGCCGACGCGCCTCGAGGCGTGGCCGGATGCCGACCGCACCACGCGGCTGGTCTTCATCACCCGCGATTTGCCGGAAGGCTTCGTGCGCCGTCTCTTCGATGCCTTCGTGGGCAACGTGCAGACCGACACGCCGGACGAGGCCGCGCTGTCGGGAAATCCGCTCGCGATCACCGGCTTCAGCGGCCGCTTCGGGTAACGTACGCCTACACGGGCCAGCCGGCCGGTGCCTCAGTCGCCCTTGCCGTCCCGCACCCGGATGAGGCCTTCCTGGGCGACCGAGGCGACGAGCTCGCCGGAGCGCGTGTAGAGGCTGCCCCGGGTAAAGCCGCGACCGCCGGACGAAGACGGGCTGTCCTCGACGTAGAGCAGCCATTCGTCGGCGCGAAACGGGCGGTGGAACCACATGGCGTGGTCGAGGCTGGCCACCTGGAGCCCGGTGTCGAACACGCTGGTGCCATGCGCGAAGAGCGAGGTGTCGAGCAACGTCATGTCGGAGGCATAGGCCAGGACGCAGGTGTGGATGCGCGGATCGTCGGGAAGCGGCGCGCTGGCGCGCACCCAGACGTTCTGGGACGGCACCAGCTTCTTGCGGCTGAAATAGTGGGTCAGGTCGACGGGGCGCAGCTCGATCGGGCGTTCGCGCTCCCAGTAGCGCCGCACGGCTTCCGGGGCATGGGCGAGGAACTTTTCCTTCAGCTCCGCCTCGCTGGGAAGGTCTTCCGGCGCCGGAACGTCAGGCATCGCGGTTTGATGTTCCAGCCCCTCTTCCATTTTCTGGAAGGAGGCCGACATGGAGTAGATCGCCCGTCCGTGCTGGATGGCGACGACCCGCCGCGTTGTAAAGCTGCCGCCGTCGCGGATACGGTCGACCTCGTAGATAATGGGAACCGCCGGGTCGCCGGGGCGCAGGAAGTAGGCATGAAGCGAATGCACCATCCGCTCTTCCGGCACGGTGCGCGAGGCGGCGACCAGCGCCTGGCCGATGACCTGGCCGCCGAACACGCGCTGCCATCCCACCTGCGGGCTCATGCCGCGGAAGAGATTGTGTTCCAGGGGCTCGAGATCGAGTATCGAGAGCAGGGCGTCCACGGCGGAAGGCATGTTCGGGGACCTCTTCGGGGAAACGGGCGGCCGGTCGTCGGGCTCCGGCGGTGGGCGAACCTGAGTGCCGGGCGGGCCCAAAGTCAAGACTGTCGCAGGGGAAGGCCCCGGCCGGACACGAAAGCCCGGCACAGCGCAAGGAGAAGCGGATGAGCGCGCAAGACACACCGATCGACGTCCTGATCGCCGGCGGCGGCTACGTCGGACTGTCGCTCGCCGTGGCATTGAAGCAGGCGGATCCGGCGATGGAAATCGCCGTCGTCGACCTGCGCGAGATCGAACAGATGGAGCGCGACCCGCGCGCCTCGGCCATCGTGGCCGCCGCCTCGCGGATGCTCGATCATCTTGGCGTGTGGGAGGAGATCCGCCCGCAGGCGCAGCCGATGACCGAGATGATCGTGACGGATTCCAGGTTGCGCGACACGGTCCGTCCGGTTTTCCTGACCTTCGACGGCGACGTGGAGCCGGGTGAGCCCTTCGCGCACATGGTGCCGAACGGCACCATGGTGGGTGCGCTGGCGCGCCGGGCGGTGGCGCTTGGCGTCGACCTTTTCACCAGCGACAGTGTCACCGGCTTCACCATGACCGGCTCCGGCGTGGACATTCGCCTCGGGTCGGGCGCGGCCCGGCATGCGCGGTTGCTGGTGGCGGCGGACGGCGTGCGGTCCAAACTGCGCGATCTTGCCGGGATCGGCGTGGTGCGCTGGGACTACGACCAGTCGGGCATCGTCACCACCGTGCGGCACGAGCGCCCGCACAACGGCCGCGCCGAGGAACACTTCCTGCCGGCGGGACCTTTCGCCATCCTGCCGCTCATCGGCGATCGTTCGTCGCTTGTGTGGTCGGAGCGGCGCGCGGATGCCGACAAGCTGGTCAAGGGCGACGATTTCACCTTCGAGCTCGAGCTGGAACGCCGTTTCGGCCACCATCTCGGCAAGGTCGAGCTGGCCGGTCCGCGCCATGCCTTTCCGCTCGGTCTCACGCTGGCCCGCGATTTCGTGCGCCCGCGCTTCGCGCTTGCCGGCGATTCCGCCCATGGCATTCACCCGATCTCGGGGCAGGGCCTCAACATGGGCTTCAAGGACGTGGCGGCCCTGGCGCAGGTGCTTGTCGAGGCACGGCGCCTTGGCGAGGACATCGGCGCGCAGCACGTGCTGGAGCGCTACCAGCGCTGGCGGCGGTTCGACACCTGGCGCATGGGGGTCGTGACCGACGTGCTCAACCGGCTGTTCTCCAACGATCTCGACGTGGTGCGTGCCGTGCGCGACATGGGGCTCGGCCTCGTCGACCGCATGCCGGGCCTGAAGCGGATGTTCATTCGCCAGGCCGCCGGCCTGGAGGGTCCGGCGCCCAGACTGCTCGCGGGCCAGGCCATCTGAACATGCTATTCGTGCGAAAGTCGTTTCATCCGGCGGCCGTTTCGGACTAGGTAGGAAACCGCGCCGGCGCGTTCCGCCGGCGGAGGAGGGACAACCGCTTCATGGCCGACACCGCTCCGGCCCCGCCGCGCCCGGACCGTCCGATGGACCGGCGGCAGCGCAGCGTGCTCATCACCGGGTGCTCGTCGGGGATCGGCGAGGCGGCCGCGCACACCCTGCGCGGGCGCGACTGGCGGGTGTTCGCGACCGCGCGCCGGGACGAGGACGTCTCCCGGCTGCAGGCCATGGGCTTCGAGAGCCTGCGTCTCGACTATCACGACGAAGCAAGCCTGGTCGCCGGTGCGCGCGAGGTGCTGGAGAGAACGGACGGACGCCTCGACGCGCTGTTCAACAACGGCGCCTTCGCGATCCCCGGGGCCATCGAGGATCTTCCCGCCGACGCGCTTCGCGACCTTTTCCAGGCCAATTTCTTCGGCTGGCACACGCTGACGAGGGCGATCCTTCCCGCCATGAGGGCGCAGGGCGGCGGCCGGATCGTGCAGTGCTCGTCGATCCTGGGGTTCATCGGCATGCCGTATCGCGGCGCCTACAACGCGTCCAAGTTCGCGCTGGAGGGCTACAGCGACACCCTGCGGCTGGAGCTTGCGGGAAGCGGCATTCACGTGTCGCTGATCGAGCCGGGGCCGATCGCCACCCGCTTCACCGAAAACGCCATGGCGAAGTTTCACGAGGTGATCGGCGAGGAAGGGCTTGCCGCCTCGCCGCATCGTGCGAGTTACGAGGCACGGCTCGCGCGCATGGCCGCCGGCGAGCCCTCGCCGTTCAAGCGACCGCCCCGGGCGGTGGTGCGCCAGCTCGTCCACGCGCTCGAGGCGTCGCGTCCGAGGCCGCGCTATCGCACGACGGTGCCGACGCGGGTCATGGCCGTGGCGCGGCGGGTGCTGAGCACGCGCATGATGGACCGGGTGCTGGCGCGCGCCGCGCGCGGAGAGGAACAGGCCGGCCCCGCCGGCAGATGACGACGCGCCCCGGAAACGGGCGGCGAGACAGAACTGGAAGGACTGGAAATGGCTGAAATCCTGCGGGCGGCAATTCCCTTCGCGGTTGGCGCGGTGGCGGTCGTCCTGCTGCTGGGCCTGTGGAACATGATGCGCGGCGGCTCGTCCTCGCGGTCGCAGACCCTCATGCGCTGGCGCGTGGGCCTGCAGTTTCTCGCGATCCTGATCGTCATGACGGTGCTTTACCTGACCGGCTCCCGTCCCTGACAGGTGAACCAGAGGAGGTCCGTATGGTTGTCCTGAACAAGATCTACACGAAGACCGGCGACGGCGGCACGACCGCCCTTGCCTCCGGCGAGCGCAGGCCCAAACATGACCTGCGGGTCGAGGCCTATGGCACCGTCGACGAAACCAACGCGGTGGTCGGGCTCGCCCGGCTCGCGGTGGCGGAGAGCGATCCCGATCTCGACGCGGTGCTGGCGCGCATCCAGAACGACCTGTTCGATCTCGGCGCGGACCTGGCGACGCCGGAGAGCGAGAACCCGGCCTATCCGCCGCTCAGGGTCGTCGAGGCGCAGGTGAAGGCGATCGAGGCGGAGATCGACCGGCTCAACTCCGGTCTCGAGCCGCTGCGCTCCTTCGTGCTGCCCGGCGGTTCACAGGCGGCGGCGCATCTTCACCACGCCCGCACGGTGTCGCGGCGTGCGGAACGGCTCATTACGGCGCTGGCCGAGCAGGAGCCGGTCACGCGCGAGGCGCTGGTCTACATGAACCGGCTGTCCGACTTCTTCTTCGTCGCCGCGCGCCATGCGAACGACCGGGGCCAGGCGGACGTTCTCTGGGTGCCGGGCAAGAACCGCTGAGGCGGCCGCGCCCGCGGGTGCGGACAAGAGCGAGATCCGATGTTCCTGCCGCTTTACGATCACAATCCGCTGCGCCACGTGCGGCGACAATTTGTCACATGGGGGCTGATCGCGCTCAACGTGGCCGTCTTCGTGTTCGTGCAGGGCGGCGGGCTCAGCGAACCGGCCATGCAGGCGGCGAGCCTGTCGTTCGGGCTGGTGCCGGCGGTGCTGTTCGACCTGCGTGAACTCGCGCCCGAACTGGCGATCGCGCCCGACGGCGTCTCGCTCGTCTCCTATGCCTTCCTGCACGGGAGCTGGGTTCATCTGGGCGGCAACATGCTGTTCCTCTGGGTCTTCGGCGACAATGTCGAGGACGCGATGGGCCATGTCCGCTTTCTGGTCTTCTACCTCCTGTGCGCGGCGTTCGCCGGGTTTGCCCATGCGCTGCTGGAGCCGTCGTCCATCGTGCCGCTGATCGGCGCGTCGGGGGCGGTGGCGGGCGTCATCGGCGCCTATCTGGTCCTGCATCCGAAGGTGAGGGTCTGGGTGCTGGCGCTCGGGCGCGTTCCGCTGCGCCTGCCCGCGTGGCTTCTGCTGGCGGGATGGATCGCGTTCCAGGTCTTCATGGCGCTGGGCGGCGGCGACCGGCAGGTGGCCTGGTGGGCGCATGTCGCAGGCGCGATCGCGGGCGCCGTTCTCGTGGTGCCCATGCGCCGGCGGGGCGTGCCACTTCTTGATCGCGGCCTGCAGGGGTAAGCGCGGGCGCGGGCGGGCGATTCAGGGTTTGCGGCGGTGCGGGACGCGAGATTGACAGGTTTCCGCCACCCCAGTACGGTCGCGCGCCAAAGAGACCAGACCGGCGGTTTTGCGCCGAATTCGGGTGCCCTTGGGGAATGTCCGGCGGCCCGCACGGGACGGACGGAAGCCACGGGCGGATGTGGCACGATGATGTGACACGATGACGACCGGCGGCCGTAGCGAGCGGCCGCGCCAGCGGGAGGTTGCACAGCCGATGAAGATCCTTGTGCCTGTGAAGCGGGTGATCGACTACAACGTCAAGGTCCGGGTCAAGGCGGACGGGTCGGGCGTCGATCTTGCAAACGTCAAGATGTCGATGAACCCGTTCGACGAGATCGCCGTCGAGGAGGCGATCCGCCTTCGCGAAGCCGGCAAGGCGGACGAGATCGTGGTCGTTTCCGTCGGTCCGCAGCAGGCTCAGGAGACGCTGCGTACCGGTCTCGCCATGGGCGCCGACCGCGGCATCCTGGTCAAGACCGACGCCACGACCGAGCCGCTCGCCGTGGCCAAGATCCTCAAGGGGATCGTCGAGGCCGAGGAGCCGGGCCTGGTGATCCTGGGCAAGCAGGCGATCGACGACGACTGCAACCAGACGGGCCAGATGCTCGCCGCGCTGCTGGGCTGGTCGCAGGGCACCTTCGCCTCGAAGGTGGACCTGGGCGAGGGCACGGCCGACGTGACCCGCGAGGTCGACGGCGGCCTGCAGACCGTGAAGGTCAAGCTTCCCGCGATCGTCACCACGGACCTGCGCCTCAACGAGCCGCGTTACGCGTCCCTGCCCAACATCATGAAGGCGAAGAAGAAGCCGATCGACGAGAAGTCGCCGGACGACTTCGGTGTCGACGTCTCGCCGCGTCTCGAGGTGCTGAAGACGGCGGAGCCGCCGGCACGCGCGGCCGGCGTCAAGGTTGCCGACGTCGCCGAGCTGGTGGGCAAGCTCAAGTCCGAAGCCGGCGTGCTCTGAAGCAGACGGGAAGGAGAGAAAGACATGACCATTCTTCTTGTTGCCGAGCATGACAACGAGGCGCTGAACGAGGCGACCAACAAGGCGATGACCGCCGCCGTGGCCATGGGCGGCGACGTCCATGTTCTCGTCGCGGGATCGGGCTGCCGCGCGGTGGCCGAGCAGGCGGCGAAGCTTGCCGGTGCCGCCAAGGTGCTCCTCGCGGACGGCGAGGGCCTGTCCGCCCAGCTCGCCGAGCCGATGGCCGAGCTCATCCTGTCGCTGGCCGACGGGTACGACGGCATCGTTGCCGCCGCGACCGCCAACGGCAAGAACACGCTGCCGCGCGTCGCCGCCCTGCTCGACGTGATGCAGATCTCCGACATCACCGCCGTGATCGACGGCGAGACCTTCGAGCGTCCGATCTACGCCGGCAACGCGATCCAGACCGTCAAGTCGTCCGACCCGAAGAAGGTCGTGACGGTGCGCACGGCCAGCTTCGCCGCGGCGGAGGAGACCGGTTCCGCCTCGATCGAGGATGTGGCCGCGACCTCGTCGGACCTGTCCAGCTTCGTCGGTCAGGAGCTCTCGGAGTCCGACCGTCCGGAACTGGCCTCGGCCAAGATCATCGTGTCGGGCGGTCGCGCGCTCGGCTCGAAGGAGAAGTTCGAGGAAGTCATCCTGCCGGTGGCGGATGCGCTCGGTGCTGCCGTCGGTGCCAGCCGCGCGGCGGTCGACGCGGGCTACGCCCCCAACGACTGGCAGGTCGGCCAGACCGGCAAGGTCGTGGCGCCGGACCTCTACATCGCCTGCGGCATTTCCGGTGCGATCCAGCATCTGGCCGGCATGAAGGATTCCAAGGTGATCGTCGCGATCAACAAGGACGAGGAGGCGCCGATCTTCCAGGTCGCCGACTACGGCCTTGTCGCCGATCTCTTCGAGGCCCTGCCGGAGTTCAAGGCCGCCGTCGAGGCCGCCAAGGGCTGACCGGCCGCGCGCCGGTGAAGCCGGCGGCCACAACGGCACGCGATCTGGAAGGCCCGTCGTCCCCGGCGGGCCTTCTTTATCTGCACGGCCCGGGCTGACGTCTTGCGGCGGCGGCCCGAAATTGCCATGAATAGCCCACTCAGCGACGCGGGCGCCGCCCGCGACCGCCCAACGAAATCGGAACGCAAGATGGTGAGCGAAATCAAGACGGTTGGCGTTATCGGTGCCGGCCAGATGGGCAGCGGCATCGCGCATGTATGCGCGGTCGCCGGATTTCGGGTGGCGCTGCACGACATCTCCCGCGACCGGATCCAGTCCGGTCTGGCGTCCATCAACGGCAACATGGCGCGGCAGGTCTCCAAGGGCCAGCTCGAGGAGGACGTGCGCAGCGCGGCGCTGGAGCGCATCGTCGCCGCCGAGAGCATGGAAGAACTCGGCAACATGGATCTCGTCATCGAGTCCGCGACCGAGAACGAGCAGATCAAGCGCAAGATCTTCTCGCAGCTCTGCCCGCTGCTGAAGCCGGAGGCGATCCTCGCCACCAACACCTCGTCGATCTCCATCACGCGGCTTGCCGCCTCGACGGATCGGCCCGAGCGGTTCATCGGCATCCACTTCATGAACCCCGTGCCGATCATGGAACTCGTGGAACTGGTGCGCGGCATCGCGACCGAGGACGAGACCTTCGAGGCGTCCAAGGAGTTCACGCGCAAGCTCGGCAAGACGACCGCGGTCGCCGAGGATTTCCCGGCCTTCATGGTCAACCGCATCCTGCTGCCGATGATCAACGAGGCGATCTACACGCTCTACGAGGGCGTCGGCTCGGTCGAGGCCATCGACACGGCCATGCGGCTCGGTGCCAACCATCCCATGGGTCCGCTGCAGCTTGCCGACTTTATCGGCCTCGACACCTGCCTTTCGATCATGCAGGTGCTCTACGAGGGGCTCGCGGACACCAAGTACCGCCCGTGCCCGCTGCTGGTGAAATATGTCGAGGCGGGCTGGCTCGGCCGCAAGACCCAGCGCGGCTTCTACGACTATCGCGGCGAGACGCCGGTCCCGACCCGCTGAGGCCGGCGACCCGGCCCGAACGGTTTGAAAAAGGGCGGCCCTCGGGTCGCCCTTTCGCGTTGTTGCGGATCCGCACGGTTTCTCCCCGGTACGTCACTCCGCACGAGGCCCGTGAGGTGGGGGGCGATCCACCTCTTCCGGTTGTCTTAATCGGGCGTTAACGCCGTGCGGCTAGGATCATGCGCAAGATCCATTCGAAGTGCCCGCGAGGGCGCAGGGAGATGCCATGTCCAGCGTCGCTGCCGCGATGGCGGGAGCTTCCGCCGCGCAGACCCAGATGTCGCTCCAGACCACTTTCATGAAGCAGAACGCGAATGCCGAGGCCGGCATCGCGGCGCTTCTGGAGGCGAATGCGCAGAATGCCGAGGCGCTTGCCGCGCAGCCGCCGGCCGGCGCGGGCATGGGCGGCAGGGTCGACGTCACCGTCTGACCGGCCTTCACGCCGTCATGAAAAAAGGCGCCGGTCCCGCGAGGACGGCGCCTTTTTCGTGTCCGCTCGCCTGGCGCGCTAGCTGCCGCTTTCCTGCGTCTGTTTGCCGGCGGCCTCGAGCGCGGCGCGGATCAGCGCCTTGGCATCTTCCGAAGCCCATTCCGCAGGCCCCATGAGCGCGCCGATCTCGCAGCCGTTGCGATCGAGAAGCAGCGTGGAGGGCAGGCCGGGCGCGCGCCCCATCGCCCGCACGTCATGGAAGATCTTCATGGTCGGGTCCTGGCGGAAGGCGAGGTGGCTCACGCCGATCTCGTCCAGGAAGCCTTTCGGCTTTTCCGTGCCGCCCTGGTCGACGCTGATCGTGGTGACCTCGAAGTCATCGCCGCCAAGTTCCGCCTGAAGCGCGTCGAGGGCCGGCATTTCCTTGCGGCACGGCGCGCACCAGGTCGCCCAGAGATTGACGAGGCGGAGCTTGGGCGGCAGTGCGCCAAGCGTCGTTTCCGCGCCGGTGTCATCCTGGAATCCGAGGTCCGCGAAGGAGCGGCGCTCCCGTGCCGGGAGGAAGGCGGCGAGCTCTCCCGTCGCAAAGGGGGCGACCGCATCGGCGATTTCGGCACTCGCGGCGCAGGCTGCGACCTGCTGCGTGTTGCCATCCTCCCCGCCGATCACGTATATCCCGGCCAGTCCGGCCGCCAGCGCGGCCGCGGCCACGCCGGCAAATGCCAGACGTCGGGTGGTGCGCGGTTTCTCTTCGTTGGTCATCAGTCACGTATCCGTCCGTTTGAGGCGCCAGAGGGGCACGCTTATGAGCAATCGCATGTGGGGAGGCCGGTTCGCCGAAGGACCCGACGCCATCATGGAGGAGATCAACGCCTCCATCGACTACGACCGCAAGCTCTACCGGCAGGATATAGAGGGTTCCAAGGCTCATGTCCGCATGTTGGCGGCGCGTGAGATTGTCGCTGGCGAGGACGCGGAGAAGATCGCGGGCGGTCTGGACGCGATCCGCGCGGAGATCGAGGCGGGCGAGTTCACCTTCTCCCGTGCGCTCGAGGACATCCACATGAACGTGGAATCGCGCCTTGCGGAGCTGATCGGCCCGGCGGCCGGACGCCTGCACACGGCGCGCTCGCGCAATGACCAGGTCGCCACCGACTTCCGCATGTGGGTGCGCGACACGCTGGACACGCTCGACCAGCAGCTCGGCGATCTGATCCAGGCGCTGGCGACCCGTGCCGAGGAGCACGCCGGCGACGTGATGCCGGGCTTCACCCATCTCCAGTCGGCCCAGCCGGTGACCTTCGGCCATCATCTGCTTGCCTATGTCGAGATGTTCGCCCGCGACCGCTCGCGGATGCGCGACGCGCGCGCGCGCATGAACGAATGCCCGCTCGGCTCGGCGGCGCTCGCCGGCACGTCCTTCCCCATCGACCGGGAGATGACGGCCGCCGCGCTCGGCTTCGACCGGCCCACGGCCAATTCGCTCGATGCGGTTTCGGATCGCGATTTCGTCATCGAGGCGCTTTCGGCGGCCTCGATCACGGCGATGCACCTGTCGCGTCTTGCCGAGGAAATCGTGATCTGGTGTTCGGCGCAGTTCGGCTTCGTGACGCTGTCGGACAAGTTCTCGACCGGCTCCTCGATCATGCCGCAGAAGAAGAACCCGGACGCCGCCGAGCTCGTCCGCGCCAAGACAGGCCGCATCTACGGTTCGCTCAACGCCCTGCTGGTGATGATGAAGGGGCTTCCGCTGGCCTATTCGAAGGACATGCAGGAAGACAAGGAGCAGGCGTTTGACGGGCTGGCGAGCCTGTCGCTGGCGCTTGCCGCGATGACCGGCATGGTGCACGACCTGACCCCCAACACGAAGGCCATGAAGGCGGCGGCCGGGTCGGGGTATTCGACCGCGACCGATCTCGCCGACTGGCTGGTGCGTGTGGTGGGTATGCCGTTCCGCGAGGCGCATCACGTCACGGGCCGGGCGGTCGCGGCCGCCGTGGAGCGTGGTTGCGTGCTGCACAAGCTGCCGCTCGAGACGCTGCAGGAGATCGAGCCTCGCATCACTGCCGACGTGTTCTCGGTGCTGTCGGTCGACAAGTCGGTGCGCTCGCGCACCAGCTATGGCGGGACGTCGCCGGTCAACGTGCGCAAGCAGGCCCGGCGCTGGCTCAAGACACTGGAGCGCGAGGCGGCGAAGGCCGGAGCGCGTCAGGACAAGGACCGGGGCTGAGCCCGGCACGGGGCCCGAAGGGCTTGCGGAGCGACCCGGCGCGTGCGAGGAAAACGCGACCGGGTCCGGCGGCCTCGCGGATGGCCGGGGCGGACGATCGGGGCCCGTGTGAAGGAGATTTTCGGATCATGGCGACTGGTGCGCTTTCCCCTCTCGCGCGGCGCGGCATCGTGATCGCGGCCGTGCTGGCCCTCTCGGTGGGCGCCTGCGGCCGGCGCGGTTCTCTGGAAACCCCGGGCGCCGTCGATCCGGCCGTGTCCGCGGCTCCGGGCGACCCGGCGACCGGCACGGCACCCGCCGCCGCGCCCCGGCCGCGGAACGATTTCCTCCTCGACGCCATCATCTGAGCCTGACGGCGCAGGACAGGCTTTTCCGGTCCGGCCGCTCGGCCCGGGACCGATACGGACAGGACACGTCCCTTGCATCACTTCACCTATGTCAACGACCGCCTCCATGCGGAGGATGTCCCGGTAGAGAAGATCGCGGCCGAGGTCGGCACGCCGTTCTACTGCTATTCCACCGCGACCTTCGAGCGTCATTTCAAGGTCTTCAGCGAGGCCTTCGCCGGGATTCCGACGCTGGTCTGCTACGCGATGAAGGCGAACTCCAACCAGGCGGTCCTGACCACGCTGGCGCGTCTGGGCGCGGGCATGGACGTGGTGTCGGAGGGCGAGCTGCGCCGCGCGCGCGCCGCCGGCGTCCCCGGTGACCGCATCATGTTCTCCGGCGTCGGAAAGACCGAGGCGGAACAGGCCTATGCGCTCGACCAGGACATCCTGTGCTTCAACGTCGAGAGCGAGCCGGAGCTGGTGCAGCTCTCTCGCATCGCCAGCGAGAAGGGCAGGACGGCGCGGGTCTCGATCCGCATCAATCCGGACGTGGACGCTCGCACCCATGCCAAGATCGCGACCGGCAAGGCGGAGAACAAGTTCGGTATTCCATGGGGCCGCGCGCGCGAGGTCTATGCCGAGGCGGCCGGCCTGCCCGGCATCGCGGTGTCGGGCATCGACATGCACATCGGTTCGCAGATCACCGATCTCGAGCCTTTCGACGCGGCCTTCTCGCGGCTTGGCGGGCTGATCGCGGACCTGCGCTCCGACGGCCATGCGATCGATCACGTGGACCTTGGCGGCGGGCTCGGCATTCCCTACCGCGACAACAACGAGCCGCCGCCGCACCCCGAGGCCTATGCGGCGGTCGTGCGCAAGCATGTCGAGCCGCTGGACTGCAAGGTGATCTTCGAGCCGGGCCGGATGATCGCGGGCAATGCCGGCATTCTCGTCAGCCAGGTCGTCTACGTGAAGGAAGGGGCCGAGAAGACCTTCGTGATCGTCGACGGCGCCATGAACGACCTGATCCGCCCGACGCTCTACGACGCCTGGCACGAGATCCGTCCCGTGGTGCGCGCGCCCGGGAGCACGCGCCGGATCAAGGCGGACATCGTCGGCCCGGTCTGCGAGACGGGCGATTATCTCGGCCATGACCGCGAGATGGAGGCGGTCGCCGCCGGGGACCTGCTCGCGGTCTTCTCCGCCGGTGCCTATGGCGCGGTGCAGGCATCCACCTACAACACCCGCCGTCTCGTTCCCGAGGTGCTGGTCAAGGGCGACCGCTTTGCCGTGGTGCGCCCGCGCCCGTCCTACGAGGACATGATCGAGGCCGACCGGCTGCCGGACTGGCTCGACGAGGGCTGAGCCGGGAGGCCGCTTTCGCGGGTCGGGCGGGCGCGAAGCCTTGCCAAACGACCTGAAACGCCCCACCCTACCTTCACGGGATCGCGAAAGGCGTCCGGCATGATCGGTGCCGGGTGCGGCGATCCCTGGAGGGGGCTGACGTCAGGCCGGCGGATCGGGCCGCGGAGGCAAACAAGGTGAACGAGGCGAACGGCACCCGCACGACACAGGCGGGCGCGTCGGCGGCGGACAGCCGCATCGGTCGCGCCGTCCTTCTTGCGCGCGCGGCCCTGCTTTGGGAACGCGTCTGGCCCGTGGTTCAGGGCCCCCTGATCGTGGCCGGGCTCTATGTGGGCCTGTCCTGGGTCGGCTTGTGGACGCTGCTGCCCGGCTGGATTTCGGTTCCCGCAAGCCTGGTCTTCCTTGTTTCCGCGCTCTGGCTCGCCCGCCCGCTCCTGTCCCTGCGACTGCCGGGACGCGGAGAGGCGCTGGCGCGCATCGAACGCGCGTCGGGCCTGAAGCACCACCCTCTGACCGCCCTTGATGACCGGCTGTTTTCCGGCGCGCGGGCTCCGGGAACGGACGCGTTGTGGGAGGCGCATCTGGCGCGCGCGCGCGCCGCGCTGACCTCGGTGCGCTCCGGCGGTCCCGATCCGCGTGCCTGGCGCAAGGACCCCTGGGGGCTTCGCGCCGTCGCGGCGATGCTGCTGATCGTCGGGTTCTTCGTCGCCGACGGCGAACGGCTGAAGCGCCTGTCGCCGCTTGCCGCGCCCACGGGCGATGCGGCGGCGGACGCCCTTCGCATCGATGCCTGGATCACGCCGCCGGACTATACCGGCCGCCCGCCGGTGTTTCTGACCGGTGCAACGGCGGCCCTGCGAGATCGCAGCGAGGCGCTCAGCGTTCCGCAGGGGAGCGAGCTTACCGTGCGCGCCCTTGGCCTGCCCGAGGCGTCCGTGCGGGTGTCCGGCGAGGCGGGCTCCGCTCCGGTGGACGCGGCGACCGGCGAGCGCGCCGGAGCGGTGCGCTTCAGCAGCCTGCTCGAGACGAGCGGGGAGGTCGAGATCCGCGACGGCGAGCGTCTCGTCGACGCCTGGCGGATCCAGGTCGAGCCCGACGAGGCTCCGACGGTCCGCCTTCTGCAGGACCCGGAAGAGCAGCTCAGCGGCGCGGTCAAGCTCACCTACCTGATGGAAGACGACTACGGCATCGTGTCCGGCGAGGGGCGGATCACGCCGGCGAGGATCGTCGCGCTCGACGGTGACAAGCCGCGCCGTCCCCTTCTGGAGGATCCGGTGTTTCCCCTGTCGCTCCCCGCCGGTGGCGGGCGGCAGGGCAAGGGCGAGACGATCCGCGATCTCACCAGCCATCCTTATGCGGGCTCGGAGGTCGATCTCGTGCTGAGCGCCGACGACCATGCCGGCCAGACGGGAGAATCCCCGGCGCATCGCTTTGTCCTGCCCCAGCGCCGCTTCGCCAATCCGCTGGCGCGCGCGATCGTGGAGCAGCGGCGCGATCTCGCGCTTGACGCCAACACCCGCGTGCGCGTGCTCGACGCCTTCGATGCGCTGATGCTCGCCCCGGAAGCGTTTCAGGAGAAGGCGCGCACCTATCTCGGCATGCGTTTCGTGCGGGGCGAGCTTTCGCGGGCTTCCGACGACGACGCCCTGCGCGAGGTCGTGGACCTGATGTGGGAGCTTGCGCTGACCATCGAGGACGGCGATCTCTCGGTGGCCGAGCGGGCCTTGCGCAACGCGCAGGAGGCGCTGCGAAAGGCGCTCGAGGACGGGGCGCCGGAAGAGGAAATCGCACGTCTGACCGACGAGTTGCGCAAGGCGCTGCAGGACTACATGCAGGCGCTGGCGCAGCAGATGCGCGAGCAGTCGCCGCAGGCGATGCAGCAGATGGACCCCAACGCACAGACGCTGAGCCCGCAGGATCTGGAAAAGATGCTGTCGCGGATCGAGGAACTGGCGCGCTCGGGGGCCAATGATGCCGCGCGCGAGCTTCTGGCCGAGATGCAGCGGATGCTCGAGAACCTGCAGGCGGGCCGCCCGCAGCAGATGCCGCAGGGCATGACGCAGGAGATGATGGAGGCGCTGAACCAGCTCGGCGAAATGATCCAGCGCCAGCAGGAGCTCATGGACCGTACCGACCGTCTGGACCGGCGCTCCGAACAGGACGGCGAGCGGCGGCAGGGGGGCGAGCAGCGCCGGGAGCAGCAGAACGGCGGCGGACAGATGTCGCCGGAAGAGCTGGCCGAGGCCTTGCGCCAGCTCCAGCAGGGGCAGGGCCAGCTTGGCGACCAGTTGCAGCAGCTTCTCGACCAGATGGCGCGCGACGGCATGGAGGGGAACGAGAACCTCGGCCGCGCCGGCGAGGAAATGGGCGAGGCGCGCGACAGTCTGGGCGAGGGCGAGACCGGACAGGCGGTCGGCCGGCAGGGCAATGCGCTCGACGCGCTGCGCCAGGGCGCCCAGGGGCTTGCCGAACAGATGATGGGTCAGAACCAGGGGCCGGGCATGGCCGGCCGCCGGGGCGGGCCGCGCGATCAGGATCCGCTCGGCCGGCCGCGGCGGACGGAAGGGCCCGACTTCGGCGAGCGTGTCCAAGTGCCGGACGAGATCGATGTGCAGCGGGCCCGGCGTATTCTGGAGGAACTGCGCCGCCGCTTCTCGGAACCGGGCCGACCGTCGATCGAGCTCGACTATCTCGAGCGGCTGCTGCGGCGGTATTGAACCGACACGCGCGCAATGGTCTGCTCCGGCGCGAGCCGAAAAACGCTCTGGCGTGAGCCGAAAACCGGGACCGGTGAAGATCAGGGAAAGAGAGGGGGCTGTCGGTCGTCAGCGGTGACGGTGGCGCTTGGGGTCTCGCCTCTTGGAGGCTCGCCTGTGCGCGGTTCGCCCACATGCGGGCGTGCGGGACAGGCGCCACGCATGACAGGCGGAGCGGCCCTCGGGCCGGTCCGGTCAAAATCGGGTTGGCAGGTCCGTCGCGTCAGGCGTAACGACGCAGAACCGTGGGCTCCTCGCGCAGGATCCCGTTGAGCGCGTCATGCACCGCACGCCGGATCTCGGCCAGCGAGAAGGGCTTGGTGACCACATCGTGGATCAGGGCGTCGAGCCCGTTCGCGCGTTCCCGCTGGTCGGCGAAGCCCGTCATCAGCAGGATCGGAACCTGCGGAAAGTCACGTGCGGCAATCAGCGCGAAGGCGATGCCATCCATGATCGGCATCTTGATGTCCGACAGGATCAGGTCGAAACGCCCGTTCTCGCGCGCCAAGGTTTCCGAGGCCGCGGCCCCGTCCTCCTGGGCGGTCACGGTATGTCCGTCCAGTTCAAGCGCGCGCTTCACGAAGCTGCGTACCGCCTCGTCGTCCTCGGCAAGAAGAATGTGAGCCATGTCCCTCTCCGCTTCTCAAGCGTCCGCGTCGGCGGCCGTTTCCTGGACGACGTGACCGATGAAGGGCAACTGGCGCCACTTGTGCCCCATGTCCATCCCGTAGCCGACCACAAACCTGTCCGGACACTCGAATCCCACATAATCCGCAGAAATGGCGGATTTGCGGCGCGACGGCTTGTCCAGTAGCGCCGCGACACGAACAGATCTTGCGCCCCGTTGGGTGAGTCGGTCTCGCGCAAAGGTTAACGTGCGTCCACTTTCCAGGATGTCATCCACGAGAATCACATCTCTCCCGGCGACGTCGCTTTCCACGTCGCGCAACACCCGGATTTCCCTTGACTCCGTGCCCGCGCCGTAACTGGACAAATGGATAAACTCCATCTCCAGTTCAAGACCGGCGCGATGCAGGGCGCGAACCAGGTCCGCGGCGAACATGAAGCTGCCCTTCAGGACCGCGACGACGAGCAGGCGCTCGGGCCTGTCGGCGGCGATGTCGCGCGCCATCTCCGCCACGCGATCGGCGATGGACGCCTCGTCGAAAAGAGGCAGGATTTCGGGATCGGACGTCATTTCATGCTCGCCTGCTTGTCGCGCGCCCGCTCGACGAAGCGCACATGGATGTCGGCGGCCAGATCCGGCGGGGATGCAAGGCGCGTGCGGATACGTGTGGTGCCGGCGGTTTCCAGGCGGCGGGCCCGGGGCTCGACGATCCAGGCGTAGATTTCCTGGGCGTCCTCGCTGCGCAGCGCGAAACGGACGGCAGGCACATAGGCCGGCTCGCCGCTGACATTGCGGATGGTTCCCTCGATCACCAGAACGATGGACCCGTCCTCGAGCTCCCGGAAGGTCCGCAGGTCCTTGAATTCGAGACCGCGCAGGTTCACCTCGAACCCGGCCAGGGCGTAGAGGCCGGCGAGGTCCGGGACGCGCGCGACGATTGGCGTGCGAAACAGGAATGCGAAACCGAAAAGCGCCAGAGCAAAGACGAAGAGGCCCGCGCCGACGACGCGCCGTGGCCGCACCTGGCGGACGCGATGGGCGGTCGCTCGCGCGACGCGCTTGTAGACCGGCTCCTCCGACTTCTCCTTCACCTGGATCTTCGGGCGGCGGGCCAGCGTCTCGATGTCGACGGGCTGGGTGCCTTCGTCCTCGTCTTCCGCCTCTTCGCCGCTTCCCTCCTGCAGGCTTGCGAAAGGATCGTCGGCGGACATGAGGTCGGTGGAGGCGTCGAAGTCGAAGGTGGTGTCGTCGGTCGTCTTGTCGTCGTCGGAGATGTCGGTGGCGTCGGGCAGGGACTCAGACCAGTCCATGTCGTCCGGTCCGGTCGCGGCAAAAGCGTCCTTAGACACGTCGTCCATCGCGGTCGCGTCGGCCATCTCCGGCACGCGCGCGTCCTCGGCCGCACTGTCCGCCTGGTTGGGAAGCTCGGTCTCGATGGAGGTTGTGTCAGTCTCTGCGTGGGCCTGCCAGCGGGCGCCGCAGCGGGCGCATTTCACACTCCGCCCCTCGGATCCGATGAGCGAATCCTTGACCTGATAGGACGTCGAGCATTCCGGGCAGGTGATCTTCATTGTGGAAAGGGCCTCATCATATCCACAAAGCGGAACGGGGATGGCTCCTGCCAGGAACCCCAGGATCGGCTACAGTCTGCACCGGAAGCGTAAACACGCGGCAAACGGCGGCGGACACCCGACACGCGAGAGCGCGCGCGGTTCCGCGGACACCGTCCCGCCATCACGCCCTGATAACGTTAATGAAGCGTTAAGCGCGGGTCCGATAGGCTCCCGCAAGGTTCCGTCATCAAGAGGTCTCCGTGATCCGATTCGAAAATGTTGGGCTGCGCTACGGCATGGGGCCGGAGGTCCTGCGCGACCTGACCTTCGAAATCCGGCCGCAATCGTTCCAGTTCCTGACCGGCCCCTCGGGCGCCGGCAAGACGAGCCTGATGCGGCTCCTGTTCCTGTCCCTGCGCCCGACGCGCGGTCTGATCTCGGCGTTCGGGAAGGACACGTCGTCGCTGCAGAAGGGCCAGATCCCTGCGCTGCGCCGGCGCATCGGCATCGTCTTCCAGGACTTCCGCCTGCTCGATCATCTGACCACCTACGAGAATGTCGCCCTGCCGCTCAGGGTGCTCGGTCAGGAAGAGAGCCAGTATCGCGGCGACGTGGTCGAACTGCTCAAGTGGGTGGGGCTCGGCGAGCGCATGCATGTGCTGCCCCCGGTCCTGTCGGGCGGCGAGAAGCAGCGCGCGGCGATCGCGCGCGCGCTCATCACCCGCCCGGAGATACTGCTTGCCGACGAGCCGACCGGCAACGTGGACCCGCCGCTGGCGCGCCGTCTGCTGCGTCTGTTCATCGAACTCAACCGGCTCGGCACCTCGGTGGTCATCGCGACCCACGACCTGGGCCTGATGGAGCAGGTTTCCGCGCGGCGCCTGGAACTCGCGGACGGACGGCTGCAGATCCATGACTGAGAAGATCACACCAGAGCGGCGCGAACCGCAGGCCCCCCGTCCCGGGCGGCGCGGCAGGCTTCCGGGCCGGGTGAAGGCGGTGGCCGATGGCGCGCGCAAGCGCAAGGCCCGGGCAAGGGGCAACTCCGAGGGGTTGCGCCCCTCGGCGCAGATCGTGCCGCCGCAGGCGGTCGCCGGTCGCGCGCTGCTGCTCGTCGTCGCCATCATGAGCTTTCTGGCCTGCCTGACCGTGGGCGCGGTGACCGTCGTCAACGATGCCGCCGAATCCTGGTCGAACGACCTGCTGCGCGAGGTCACGATCCAGATCCGCCCGGCGGACGGGGTCGACATGCTGCGCGAGATCGACAAGGCGATCGCGGCGGCCCGCGCGCAGGCCGGCGTCGGTGCCGTGCACGCGCTGTCGGACGAACAGACCCGCGATCTCCTCCAGCCCTGGCTCGGGTCGGGGCTGGATCTCGAGACCCTGCCGATTCCGCGCCTGATCCAGGTCCAGATCACCGACAGTCGTGCCTTCAGCCTGCAGGCGCTGCGGGAGGCGGTGGCCGCCGACGTGCGCGGCGCCAGCGTCGACGATCACGCGCGCTGGACCGACCGGCTCGCGGCCATGGCCCGCGCCTTCGTCGGCGGCGGCATCGCCATCCTGATCCTGGTGCTGGCCTCGATGGTGCTGTCGGTGGTCTTTGCCACCCGTGCGGCGATGGCCGGCAACCGGGATGTGGTCGAGGTGCTTCACTTCGTCGGCGCGGAAGACAATTTCATCGCCCGCGAGTTCCAGCGCCACTTCCTGCTGCTCGGTCTCAAGGGCGGGCTCGCTGGCGGCCTGACCGCCTGCGTGCTCTTCATCGTGATCGGATTGCTGTCGGACAGCCCGGTCGGCGCGGCGGGGATTACCGAGGCGGTCGGTCTCTTCGGGGATGTGACGGTGGGCGTCGCCGGATACCTGGGCGTGCTGGCGATCATCTTCCTGGTGACGGTGCTGACGGCGGCCACGTCGCGCGTGGCGGTGCGCGCCCATCTCGGCCGGCTCGACTGACAGGCGTCCCGCAGGGGCGGCAAAACGGAAAAACTTTCGCGCAATAATGCAAAAAACCTCCGGCAGATCCTGCCGGAGGTTTTGTCGTTTTCGTTACCCTGTAACGCTTGCATCCGCCCGTGGCGGCGCCGGGCGCCGGATTACTCCGAAGCGGCCTCGGCGGCAGCCGCCTTCGCCGCGGCGGCCTCGGCCTCCTTGGCGGCCTTGGCGGCGGCGAGATCGGCCTTGATCTCGTCGTTCAGGCGACGGGCGCGGGTGTTGGTCGCCTCGACGATACGGGCCGACTTGCCGCGACGGCCGCGCAGGTAATAGAGCTTCGCGCGGCGAACCTTGCCGCGACGCACGACCTCGACGCCCTCGATCATCGGGGAGAACACCGGGAACACACGCTCCACGCCCTCGCCGTAGGAGATCTTGCGGACCGTGAAGTTCTCGTTGATGCCGCCGCCCGAACGCGAGATGCAGACGCCCTCATAGGCCTGCGTACGGGTGCGGTTGCCCTCCGTCACGCGCACGTTGACGCGGATCGTGTCGCCCGGGGAAAAGGTGGGAAGCTTGCGGGCCGCCTCGACCTTCGCCATTTCCTCGGCGTTGAGCTGCTCGATGATGTTCATGGCACTGCCTTCTGTCTTATGAGCCGGTCAGAGCGCCCGCTGACGATCGAGCCGCAGGGGCGGGTTCACCGCGTTTTGGCCAATCCGGCCGGAGGCCGGTGGTGAAAGGGAATTCAGGTTCCGCAGCGGGACGCGCATAGCCAAGACGGCTCGCGGCCCCATTTCGGCACCCGAGTGGTGCGCTCCATACCGCAATGCGCGGCGCTTGTCATGTGGTTTCTGGCGATTTTCGGCCAGAACGTGCCGTTCCTAGCGCCGAGGCCGGTCGTCGCGCTCCTCGTGACGCTCCCAAAGGTCGGGGCGCCGTTCGCGGGTCAGCTCCTCGGCCTTGCGTCTGCGCCACGCATCGATGCGGGCGTGATCGCCCGAGGTGAGGATTTCCGGAATGCCGAGCCCCTCGAACTCGCGCGGGCGGGTGTAGTGGGGATGCTCGAGAAGCCCCGTCTCGAAGCTCTCCGTCTCTCCGCTTTCCGCATTGCCCATGACGCCGGGGAGAAGCCGCACCACCGCGTCCAGGAGCACCATCGCGCCGAGCTCGCCGCCGGAGAGGATATAGTCGCCGATGGAAACCTCCTCCAGACCGCGGGCGTCGATGACGCGCTGGTCGACGCCCTCGAAACGGCCGCAGACGACGAGCGCGCCCGGCCCGGCGGCCAGCTCGCGGACGCGAGCCTGGTCGAGCGGTCGTCCGCGCGGGCTCATCAGCAGCCTCGGGCGCGGGTCGCCTTCGGGCGCGGCCGCGTCGATCGCTCTTGCGAGAATGTCGGCGCGCAGAACCATGCCGGCGCCGCCGCCGGCGGGCGTGTCATCGACCGAACGATGCCGGTCGGTGGCGTGATTGCGGATCTGGCGGGCGTCGAGCGACCAGTCGCCGCGCTCCAGCGCGCGCCCCGACAATGACAGCCCCAGGGGGCCGGGAAACATTTCAGGGTAGAGGGTCAGGACGGTCGCGTCGAAGGCCATGGCGGTCTCCAGGGATCACCGGATGCGGAGTTTCAGGACAACGAATGGTTAAGACGGCGGGCGCTAGGGTGCGGCGGTCTCGTCAGTGGAGCCTGCCATGCCGTCCCTTGCAACGCTCATCGGTCTCGTTCGCCGTGCCGTCGAGCGGCACTATATGGATCTGTCGGTCTCGCGGGTGCTGCCGCTCGTCGTCCTGCTTGCCTATGGCACGCTGGCCGGACTGGTGTTCAACACCGGCATCAGCCATCCCTGGGACAAGGTGCAGCATCTTGTTTTCTTCGGGCTCCTGACGCTCGCCATTCACGCCTTCTTCTGCTGCCGGCTGAGGATCTCGGCCGGCGCGGCCATGGCGATGGGCATGCTTGGCGAGGTCGTTCAGGGCTTCATGCCGAACCATGAGGCATCCCTGCTCGATATCGTCGCCAATTCGGTGGGCGTCTCCATCGTCGTGGTGGCCATTCTGCTGGTCCGGTCCGAAACCCGCGCCGCGCTCGCCGACGCGCCGTGCGAGGCGCAGCCGGACACCACGCTTCAGGCGCGCTCGGACCCCTCGGCGCCACCCTCCGCCTGATCGCCGGCGGCCTCGGCCTCGCCCTCCTTCGGGCTTTCCGTTTCCTCCGGCAGGATCACGACCACCCGGCCGTTTTCCAGATCGATCTCGGGAACGCATTCGCGCGTGAAGGCGACATAGAACGTCGGGCCTGCCCCGGGCCTGATCTCGACCAGCGTTCCGGCGCCGAAATCGGGCAGGGCGACGATCTCGCCGAGGCGCTCGCCCGAGGGAGCGGCCGCCTCGAGGCCGAGGAGGTCGGTGTGGTAGAACTCGTCTTCGTCATCGAGCTCGGGCAGGGCCTCGCGCTCGACATAGAGGTCGAGCCCGTTGAGGGCCTCGGCCGCGTTGCGGTCGTCGACGCCCTTGAAGCGGGTCACGACCACGGACTTCTGCACGCGCGCCGAAATAACCTCGAAGCGGCGCTTGCCGTCCAGGGTCTCGAGGGGGCCGTAGTCCGTGAAGGAAAGGGGATCGTCGCCGTAAGGCTTGACGCGAACCTCGCCGCGCACGCCGTGCGGCGCGCCGATGCGAGCGATCAGGATGCGGTCGCTGGACACCGGTCCGTCCTGTTCTTTGATGGGCCGCGCAGGCAGCCCCGGAAAAAAGAGCCGACCATTTTCGGCAGGGAAGCCCCGCCGCCGGATCGCTCAGGCGGCGGGGTTCCGAAAATCGACCTTACTCGGCCGCGGCCTCTTCGGCCTCGCCACCGGCGGCGGCTTCGGCAGCCGCTGCTGCAGCCTCTTCCTCGGCCTGCTTGCGCGCAGCCTCGCGCTCCTTGGCCTTCTGGCCCGGCTCGGCCTTCTTCGGGTTGTTGCGTGCATCGCGCTTCAACACGCCGGCGGCGTCGAGGAAGCGAAGGACGCGATCGGACGGCTTGGCGCCATGGCTCATCCAGTGCTGGATGCGCTCGAGGTCGAGCTGGACGCGGTTCTCGTCGTCCTTCGGCAGCATCGGGTTGTAGAGGCCGACCTTCTCAATGAAGCGGCCGTCGCGCGGAGAGCGGACGTCGGCGATGACGATACGGTAGAACGGACGCTTCTTGGCGCCGCCACGGGCGAGACGAATCTTGAGGGCCATCTGGGTACTCCTGTCGGTAGAATGACGTCGCTCAGCGACGCAGGGCTTCATGGTGGCGGATCACTTCCTTGACGATGAAGGTCAGGAACTTCTCCGCGAAGTCGGGATCGAGGTTGGCGTCCCTGGCGAGCGCGCGCAGCCGTTCGATCTGCCGTTCCTCGCGCGCCGGATCGGCGGGCGGAAGCTGGTGTCGGGCCTTCAGCAGGCCCACTTTCTGGGTGCACTTGAAACGCTCGGCCAGCATGTGCACGAGCGCCGCGTCAATGTTGTCGATCGAGTTACGCAGGCGCTGAAGCTCGGCGATCGCATCGGTGTCCTGGTCGAGAAGGTTCTCGGCGCCGTCGCTCATTTCTTCTTCCCCCGTCCAAGGCCCGGAAGACCGCCCATGCCCGGCAGCTTGGGCCCGGGGCCGCCGGGAAAGCCGGAACCGAGCCCGCCGGGCAGGCCCGGCATGCCGCCGGGAAGCTGACCGGAACGCGCCATCTTCTCGAGTTCCTTGGGGTCGAGCTGGGGCATGCCGCCGCCCGGCATTCCGGCACCGGGCGCACCCGCTCCCGGCATTCCCATGCCGCCCATCATCTTGCCCAGAAGCCCCTTGCCCTTGCCTACCTGCTTCATCATGTCGGCCATCTGGCGGTGCATCTTGAGAAGCTTGTTGACGTCGGACACGTCAACGCCGGAACCGGCGGCAATGCGCTTCTTGCGGCTGGCCTTGAGGAGCTCGGGCTTGCGGCGCTCCTGCGGCGTCATGGACTGGATGATCGCCACCTGACGCTTGATGACCTTGTCGTCGAGATTGGCCGAGCTCATCTGCTTCTTGAGCTTTCCGACACCCGGCATCATGCCCATGATGCCGGACATGCCGCCGAGCTTTTCCATCTGCCTGAGCTGGTCGGCGAGGTCCTGGAGGTCGAAGATGCCCTTCTGCATCTTCTCCGCCATGCGGGCCGTTTCGGCCTGATCGATCTCGCGGGCGGCCTTTTCCACCAGCGAGACGATGTCGCCCATGCCCAGAATGCGGTCGGCGATCCGGCCGGGATGGAATTCCTCCATCGCGTCGGACTTCTCGCCCGTGCCCACGAGCTTGACGGGCTTGCCGGTTACCGCGCGCATGGAGAGCGCGGCGCCGCCACGGCCGTCGCCGTCCATTCGCGTCAGCACGATGCCGGTGATGCCCACGCGCTCGTCGAAGGAGGTCGCGAGGTTGACCGCGTCCTGGCCCGTGAGGCTGTCGGCGACGAGCAGGATCTCATGCGGGCTGGTCGCCGCGCGGATCTCGGCCATCTCGACCATGAGCGGCTCGTCGATATGCGTGCGGCCGGCGGTGTCGAGCAGAACCACGTCGTAGCCGCCGAGGCGCGCGGCCGTCATGGCGCGGTTGGCGATCTGCACCGGATCCTGGCCGGCGACGATCGGCAGCGTGTCGATGCCGTTCTGCTCGCCCAGAACCTTGAGCTGCTCCTGGGCGGCGGGGCGGCGGGTGTCGAGCGAGGCCATCAGGACCTTGCGCCGGTCGTTCTTCGTCAGGCGCAGCGCGATCTTGGCGGTGGAGGTCGTCTTGCCCGAGCCCTGAAGGCCGACCATCATGATGGCGAAGGGGGCCGGCGCGTTGAGGTCGATCGGCTCCGCCTCGGAGCCGAGCATCTCGACGAGCTGGTCGTGGACGATCTTGACGACCTGCTGGCCCGGCGTGACCGACTTGAGCACTTCCTGGCCGACCGCGCGCGAGCGCACCTTGTCGGTGAAGGACTTGACGATCGGCAGCGCGACGTCTGCCTCGATCAGCGCGCGGCGCACCTCGCGCATGGCCTCGGAAACGTCGGCCTCCGACAGCGCGCCACGGCGCGTCAGCTTGTCGAGAATGCCGCTGAGGCGATCTGACAGACTTTCGAACATGTCGCGTGTCCCTGACCCTTGTCGCGTGTCGTGCAGCGCCGGCTGGCGCCCGGTTTCCGGTTCCGAAAGGTGGCTTGCGTCCGTGACCGCCGGCCCCTCGACCCCCGGCCGGCGCGAACGGGATCTTTCCGTTGCGGTCGGCTCAAAGCATCGCGGCACCCGAGGGCGCATCGCGCTGTCGGGTGTTGACCTCCGGGATCTCTTTAGACCTTTTCGGGTCCCGGTCGGCGGTTTCGATTGTCGTCACTCTTTCGAAGTTGGCACGGAAATGATCCAATCGGCTCCGGAAGTCAAGGAAAACCGGCATCCGGGCGGGGCGGGAAGGGCGCGCGGGGACCGGTGGCGGGCACGGGATGCGTCCCTGAACGCCAGGCGGAACGCGGCGGCTCACTGCATTCCGCTTGAAATCGGCGGCAAAACGGAGAAGATGCGCGCACCCGACGGCGGGCCGGCATGGCTCGCACAGTGTCGCGGGAACCGGCAGGATCCGCTGCGTCCCCAAGGGAAAGATCCGGCCCAAGCGAAAGACCCGGGAAGTCATCATGGACCTGAGAGCCGTCGCGCTGCCCATCGGGCGCCTGATGATCCTCATTGCCCTGTTCATGCTCATCCCGGCGGGTGCGGACCTCATGTCCGACAATCCGGACTGGATCGTGTTCAGTGCCTCGGCGCTCGTCGTCGGCTGCATCGGGGGGGTGGCGACGGCGGCCTTCCTGAGCGCCAAGGTGCGTTTCAACACCCGCGAGACGCTGATCTTCGTGAATGCGGCCTGGATCACCTTCGGCCTGGCGGGCGCGCTGCCGCTGTGGCTGAGCGGCCTGAACATCACCTTCGTGGACGCGTTCTTCGAGGCGACCTCGGGCCTGACGACGACCGGGGCAACCGTGCTGAGCGGGCTCGACACCATGCCGCCGGGGATCCTGCTGTGGCGCTCGCTGCTCCAGTGGATCGGCGGAATCGGCATCGTCGTCCTGGGCGTCTGGCTGCTGCCCGGTCTCAGGGTCGGTGGCTCCCAGCTGTTCTCGATCGAGTCCTCGGAAACCAGTTCCAAGCCCTACGGGCGTTTCGAGCCGTTCATGATCCGCCTGCTCAGCCTCTATGGGATGCTCACGGTCACCAGCACGCTGCTCTACTACCTGGCCGGAATGACCTTCTTCCAGGCGGTGAACCACTCCATGACGACGGTGTCGACCGGCGGGTTCTCGACCTCCGACAGCTCCATGGGCCAGTTCGACAGCCTGACGATCTACTGGATCTCAAGCGTCTTCATGATCCTGTCGGGGCTGCCATTCCTGTTTCTCATCAAGCTTGTCGAGGGGCGCGATCTCCATGACCTGCGCGACCTGCGGCAGGTGGTGTTCTTCCTCGGACTGGTCGGCGGGTTCAGCATCGGGGCCTTCGTGGCCCTGCACCTGCATGACACGAGTACGCCGTTTCGCCAGCTCACGCTGTCCGTGTTTCACGTGGTCTCGATCATCACGACCACGGGCTATGCGGCGGGCGACTATCTGAAGTGGGGCAATCTGGCGATCGCCCTGTTCTTCCTGCTGACGTTTCTCGGCGGATGCAGCGGTTCGACCTCCGGCGGTTTCAAGGCGTTCCGCGTGTTGCTGCTTCTCAATTTCATCCGTTCGCTGCTCAAGGGAATGCTCAGGCCGCACCGGGTCGTCGAGGCCCGCTACGACGGGCGTCCGGTGAGCCCGACCATCGTCGAGGGCGTGCTCATCTTCGGCCTGCTCTACGCCGGGACCTTCGCCATCTTCGCGCTGGTCTACGCGGGCTTCGGGCTGGATCTCGAGACGTCGCTGAGCGCCTCGATCACCGCACTCGCCAACGTGGGGCCGGGGGTGGGCGAGATCATCGGCCCGTCCGGCACGTTCCAGTCGCTGCCGGAAGCGGTGAAGGTCCTGCTCTCGGTGCAGATGATCCTGGGGCGGCTGGAGATCCTGTCCGGCATCATCCTGCTGACGCCGGACTTCTGGGCGGAGCGCTGAGGCGCGCCGCGACGGCCCTTCCGGTCAAGGCCTGCGGCGGGCGGTCAGGGTCTGGGGCGGGTTCCGAAGATCGCCGATCCGACCCGCACATGGGTCGCCCCCATGGCGATGGCGCTTTCGAAGTCCGACGACATGCCCATGGAGAGGCCCGACAGGCCGTTGCGCGCCGCGATCCTGGCCAGCAGCGCGAAATGGGGCGCGGGGACCTCGTCCACCGGCGGGATGCACATCAGTCCCGCGATGTCGAGGCCGAGTTCCTCGCGGCAGAGCGCGATGAACGCGTCCGCCTCCTGCGGGGCGATGCCAGCCTTCTGGGGCTCCTCGCCGGTGTTCACCTGGATGAAGAAACGCAGGTTGCGCCCCTGGGCCTCGCATTCCGCCTTCAGTGCGCGTGCGATCTTCTCGCGGTCGATCGAATGGATGACGTCGAAGAGTGCGACCGCCTCCTTCGCCTTGTTCGATTGCAGCGGCCCGATCAGGTGCAGTTCGACGCCTGAAAACTCCTCCCGCAGCCCCGGCCACTTGCCCTGGGCCTCCTGCACGCGGTTTTCGCCGAACACGCGCTGGCCCGCTTCAAGCACCGGGCGGATCGCATCCGCGTCGAAGGTCTTGGACACGGCGACCAGCGTCACCTCACCGCTCGCGCGCCCTGCCGCCCGCTCCGCCCTGGCGATGGTGTCCCGGATCCCGGCGAGGTTGGCGGCGGCAGTGTCTTCATGGGCGCGGTCGGTCATGCGGGGCACCTTGGTCGGTTGGGAGAAGCGGCGATACGAAACACCGTCCATCCGATAGCGCCGGATGCGGGCGCGGGGCAAGAGGGCGAGGTGGTCCGGTGAGGGCTTGAGCGCGCGGGCGCGGGGTTCCCCATCGTGGCGGAGGCGCTAGCAGGTTGACCGCGACGCGGATTTCTGGTGACTGTCCGACCACGACAATCCCGCAATGATCACGAGAAAAGCACCCACAATCATGGCGACGGAGCGCTACAACGCCCGCGAGGCGGAAAGCCGCTGGCAAAAGGTCTGGGACGAGGCAGGAGTTTTCGCGACGGCGAACGACGATCCGCGCCCGAAATATTACGTGCTCGAGATGTTCCCCTATCCGTCGGGACGCATCCACATGGGCCACGTCCGCAACTACGCCATGGGCGATGTCGTTGCGCGCTACAAGCGGGCACGGGGCTTCAACGTCCTGCATCCGATGGGCTGGGACGCCTTCGGAATGCCGGCCGAGAATGCGGCGATGCAGAACAAGGTTCATCCGCGCGACTGGACCTACGAGAACATCGCCACCATGCGCGGGCAGCTCAAGATCATGGGCCTGTCGCTCGACTGGGCGCGCGAGTTCGCGACCTGCGACGTCGAATATTACACCCAGCAGCAGCGCCTGTTCCTCGACATGCTCGAGGCCGGCCTCGCCTACCGCAAGAACTCCAAGGTCAACTGGGATCCGGTCGACATGACCGTGCTCGCCAACGAGCAGGTGATCGACGGCCGGGGCTGGCGTTCCGGCGCCGTGGTGGAGCAGCGCGAGCTGACCCAGTGGTTCTTCAAGATCTCCGAGTGGTCGGACGAGCTTCTGTCCGCGCTCGACACGCTTGATCGCTGGCCGGAGAAGGTCCGGCTGATGCAGAAGAACTGGATCGGCCGGTCCGAGGGACTGCGCGTGCGCTTCGCCTTCAAGGAGGCGGCGCCGACCGGCGACACGCATCTTGAGATCTTCACCACCCGCCCGGACACGCTGTTCGGTGCCTCCTTCATGGGGCTGTCGCCGGATCACCCGATCTCGGAGCGCCTTGCGGAGAGCGATCCCAAGATCGCAGCCTTCATCGAGGAGTGTCGTCGCATCGGCACCTCGGCCGAGGCGATCGAAACGGCGGAAAAGGCCGGTGTCGAGACCGGGCTGCGCGTGACGCATCCGCTCGATCCGTCCATCGAGCTGCCCGTCTATATCGCCAACTTCATCCTGATGGACTACGGCACTGGCGCCATCTTCGGCTGTCCCGGTCATGACCAGCGCGATCTGGATTTCGCGCGCAAATACGGCCTGCCGGTGCGGCCCGTCGTGCTGCCGGCCGATGCCGACCCGGAAAGCTTCGCCATCGCGGACGAGGCCTATACGGGCGAGGGGGCGATCTTCAATTCCGGCTTCCTCGACGGCATGTCCATCGCGGATGCCAAGGATGCGGTCGCAAGCCGCCTCGAGGCACAGCAGGTCGACGGCCAGCCGCAGGGCGCGCGTCAGGTCAACTACCGCCTGCGCGACTGGGGCATCTCGCGCCAGCGCTACTGGGGCTGTCCGATCCCGGTCATTCATTGCGATGCCTGCGGCGTGGTGCCGGTTCCCGTTGCCGACCTGCCGGTGAAGCTGCCCGACGACATCGACTTCGAGAAGCCGGGCAATCCGCTCGACCGGCATCCGACGTGGCGTCACGTCGCCTGTCCGAACTGCGGGGGCGAGGCCCGGCGCGAGACGGATACCATGGACACCTTCGTGGATTCGTCCTGGTATTTCGCGCGCTTCACCGACCCGAGGGCGTCGACGCCGACCACCAAGGCGGTGGCGGACGACTGGCTGCCGGTGGACCAGTACATCGGCGGCATCGAGCATGCGATCCTGCACCTGCTCTACTCGCGCTTCTTCGCGCGCGCCATGTGCGAGACGGGGCATCTGGGCGTGAAGGAGCCCTTCAAGGGGCTGTTCACCCAGGGCATGGTGACCCACGAGACCTACCGCGCGCCGGCGGGGGGATGGGTTTCGCCGGCCGAGATCCGGATCGAAAGCGAGGGCGAGGCCCGCAAGGCGTATCTTGCCAGCGACGGCACCGAGGTGACGATCGGCTCGGTGGAGAAGATGTCCAAGTCGAAGCGCAACACGGTCGACCCGACGGACATCATCGAGACCTATGGCGCCGATACTGCGCGCTGGTTCATGCTCTCCGACAGCCCGCCCGAGCGTGACGTGCAGTGGACCGAGGATGGCGTGCAGGGCGCCTGGCGGTTCATGCAGCGCGTCTGGCGCGTGGTCTCGGAAATCTCCGAGGGCGTTGCCGAGACGGCACGCCCGGACAGCTTCGGCGAGGACGCGCTGGCGCTGCGCCGCGTCACGCACAAGACCTGCGCGGCGATTTCCGCCGATATCGAGGGGCTGGCGTTCAACAGGGCCGTCGCGCGTCTCTACGAACTGGTCAACGCGCTCTCCAAGGCCCACCAGTCGGGTGCCGAAGGGGACGACATGCGCTTTGCCGTGCGCGAGTGCGCCTCCTATCTGGTGACCATGATGGCGCCGATGGCGCCGCATCTCGCCGAGGAGTGCTGGCGCACTCTCGGCAAGGACGGGCTGCTGGCGACGGCGGCCTGGCCCGAGGTCGATCCGGACCTGCTCGTCGAGGCGAGCATCACGCTGCCGGTCCAGATCAACGGCAAGAAGCGCGCGGACCTGACGATTGCACGCGAGGCTTCCAAAGAGGAGGTCGAAGCGGCTACGCTCGCCCTGGAGGCCGTGCAGCGCGCCCTCGAGGGCAAGCCCGTGCGCAAGATCATCGTCGTGCCGCAGAGGATCGTGAATGTCGTCGTCTGACCTTGCCTTCCCTCGCTCGGGGCGCTTCGTCGCCCTGGCGGCGGTTCTTGCCGGCGCCCTGGCGCTCGGCGGCTGTCAGGTCCGTCCCCTTTACGGGACGCTCTCGACACCGGCCGGCTCTCCCGCGCTCACGCAGGAGCTGTCGGCCATCGACATCGACACGGTCCAGACCGCCTCGGACGAGGACCTCGACCGGATCGGGCAGGTGCTGCGCAACGAGCTGATCTTCGGCTTTACCGGAGGTCGCACGGCCGCCGCGCCGCGTTACCGGCTCAAGATGCTGATCGACCGGCCGCTCAATGAAGTGGGTGTCGAGCGTCTCGCCGACGTTCCCTCCGCCTACACGGTGACGGTGAACGCCTCCTACGTGCTCAGCGACATCGCCACCGGGCAGACGCTGACCACGGGCAAGGTCTTCGGCGTCGCCTCGTTCGACTTCTCGAGCCAGCGCTTTGCCAACGTGCGTGCCCAGCGGGACGCGGAGGATCGCGCGGCGAAGATGGTCGCGCGGGACCTGCAGACGCGGCTCGCCGGCTTCTTCGCGTCGCGGAGCTGAGCCGGTCATGGTGGCGCTGAAGGCCGGCGAGGTCGAGCGCTTCGTCGCCGCGCCGCCGGCAGACGTGCCGCTGGTTCTCGTGTTCGGCCCCGATGTGGGTCTCGTGAGTGAGCGTGCGGCAACGCTTGCCGCCGTTGCCTCGGGTGGCGTCGACGACCCGTTTTCCCTCGTCAAGCTCGATGGCGGCGATGTCGCCTCCGACCCGGCGCGTCTCATCGACGAGGTGATGACGGTGCCGCTGTTCGGCGGACGGAGGGTGGTCTGGGTGCGTGACGGTGCCGGGCGGAACCTGTCGCCGGCCGTCGAGCCGTTGCTGGGGCAGATCGACCCCGCCACTGCCTTCGTCGTGATCGAGGCGGGCGACCTGAAGAAGGGGACCGGCCTTCGCAAGAAGATCGAGGGAGACCGCCAGGCGGTCGCCATCGCCTGCTATGCGGATGCGGAACGCGATCTCGACCGGATGATCGACCAGGAGGTCACCGGCGCAGGCCTGTCGATCTCGCGCGAGGCCCGCCAGGCGCTGCTCGGGTTGTTGGGCGCGGACCGGCTCGCGAGCCGGGGCGAGGTACGCAAGCTTTGTCTTTATGCCCATGGCCGGGAGCGTATCGAGACGGCGGACGTGGAGGCCATCATCGGCGAGGCGTCCGCCTTCGCGGTGGACGAACTGATCGACGCGACGGCGCTCGGACGCATCGACACGCTCGATCACGGGCTGGAGCGGCTCGAGGCGACGGGGCAGCGGCCGGACGTGATCGCGGGTGCCGCGTTGCGCCACTTCCAGTTTCTCGCGCGGGCGCGCGCGGTCGTGGACCGGGGTGTCTCGCCCTCGCAGGTGGTGGACGGCGCGAGGCCGCCGATCTTCTACAAGCGCAAGGACCTGGTCACGCGGCAGCTCGGCCTGTGGTCGAGCCCCGATCTGGCGCGGGCCGGTGAGCGGCTTGCAAGGGTCGTGGCAGATGCGCGCCAGTCGCCGGCCCTGTCCACGGCACTGGTCAGCGACGTTTTCCTGACCCTGGCGCGCGTGGCCCGCGCGCGGGGGCGTTCGGCGCGGCGCTGACGTTCAGGCCTTTGGCCCGGCGGCCTTGGCCTTGTCGGGATCGCTCACGGTCTTCTTTCCATGGCGCAGGATCGGGCCGCCATGCAGATGCTTGGGACGCGTGGTGCGGGGCCCGACGCTGGAGATGGCGCGTTCCGCATACTGGCCGTGCACCCGGTGCCGGTCGTAGAGGACGATGGCTCCGGCGATCGCGATGTTCAGGCAGAACTTGGTCGGGATCTTGATGATGTGCGCGCAGCGCGCCTGCATCTCTGGAGACAGGGAGCCGCGCTCGGGCCCGAGCACATAGGCCGCCTGCAGCGGGTGCATGAAGCTCGGCAGGTCCACGGCGTCATCCGTCAGTTCCACGCCGACGAGTTGGCAGCCATGGGGAAGATCCATGGAGTCGATATCGGGCCAGTGGAAGAGCGGCAGATGGCCGGAGCTCTTGGATGTATCGGACGGCGGCGCCTTGCGGATGCGGCTGTGCGCATCGATCGTGAAGAAGAAGTTCGCGCCGAAGGCGTGCGCCGAGCGCATCAGGTTGCCGAGGTTCATCGGCTTGGATATGCCTTCCGCGCCCACGGCGAAATAACCGCGCATGTGTCCTGCCTTGTTTCGTGACGGATCGTGAAAGGGCGCGAACGGGCGCCTGCGGCGGGGATAGCGGTCCGTGGCGCCTGTGGCAAGTCACGCAACGTATAGTTACTTTTAACCATATCTCTGGTGTGCTACCGAATTCGTGCAAGGGTTGGGACGCCGGCCGGTCCGGCCGGCAACTTGGGGGGACGACGTGAAGGCGGTTCTTTGTGAACGTCTTGGCGGACCGGAAACGCTCGTTATCGCCGAAATTGCTCGGCCGGAGCCCGGTCCCGGAGAGGTGCTGGTGAGCGTTGCCGCCGCCGCCCTCAATTTCTTCGACACGCTCATCATCGAAGGCAGGTACCAGTTCCGTCCGGAGCTGCCGTTCTCGCCGGGCGCCGAGTTTGCGGGCACCGTCATTGCCGTTGGCGAGGGCGTGGAGCTGTTCGAACCCGGAGACCGGGTGATGGGCTACGTGCGCTGGGGCGCGGTGCGCGAGGCGGTGATCGCCTCGGAAGACGACCTCGTTCCGGTGCCGGACGCGGTGCCGCTTGAAGCCGCCGCCGGTCTTTCTGTCACCTATGGCACCACACTTCACGCCTATCGCGACCGTGCGGGGCTTGCGGAAGGTGAGACCGTGGCTGTGCTCGGTGCGTCCGGCGGTGTCGGCCTCGCGGCGGTGGAGATCGCCAAGGCCATGGGCGCGCGGGTGATCGCCTGCGCCTCGAGCGCGGAAAAGCTGGCGCTCGCGCGTGAGCATGGCGCCGACGAACTGGTGAACTACGACGAGGAAGACCTGAAGCTCAGGCTCAAGGAACTGACCCATGGCGCCGGCGTCGACGTGGTCTACGACCCGGTCGGCGGCCGCTACACGGAGCAGGCGCTTCGGGCGACCGGCTGGCGCGGGCGCTATCTCGTTGTCGGTTTCGCCGCTGGCGACATCCCGAAACTGCCGCTCAATCTCGTCATGCTGAAGGGCTGCGACGTGCTGGGCGTGTTCTGGGGCGATGCCATCGTGCGTGAGCCGGACGAGCATCGCGACAGCATGGCCCAGCTCCTCGACTGGGTCGCGTCCGGCACAATCGTGCCGCATGTGGACGGGATCTATCCTCTGGAGGAGACGCCCTTGGCGCTCAGGCGCCTTGCCGAGCGCAAGGCCCGCGGCAAGGTGATCATCCGCCCCTGATCGCGTGGGGGCGGATGATCCGGCCTTGAGCGCCCTTTCGCCTCACGCCTCCAGGCGCACGATCACCGGTGCGTGGTCCGAGGGCTTCTCCCAGCCGCGCGCGTCGCGAAGCACGTCCATGCGCGTGACCGCGCCCGCGAGATCGGGTGTGGCCCAGACGTGGTCGAGGCGGCGGCCCTTGTCCGCGGCCGACCAGTCCTTCGCGCGGTAGCTCCACCAGGTGTAGAGCTTTTCCTCCGAAGGCACGAAGCGGCGCATGACGTCCTCCAGCCCGGCTCCGCCGCGCACGGCTTCCAGCTTTTCGCACTCGATGGGCGTGTGGCTGACCACCTTGAGCAGCTTCTTGTGCGACCACACGTCGTGCTCATACGGCGCGACATTGAGATCGCCGACGACGATCCGCGCGCCGTTTTCGTCTCCCAGGCGGGATTCCATCTCGTCCAGGAAGGCAAGCTTGTGGGCGAACTTGTCGTTGATCTCCGGATCCGGCTCGTCACCGCCGGCGGGAACATAGAAGTTGTGCAGGGCGAAGCGGGAGCCGGCGAACTCGATGCCCGTCACGACGTGCCGGCTGTCGCCCTTGGCGCAATAGTCGACGCGATCCTCGTCGAGGAAGGGGCGGCGGGAGATGGTCGCGACGCCGTGGTAGCCCTTCTGGCCGTTCAGCGCGATGTGCGAGTAGCCCAGCTTGGTCAGTGCGGAGAGCGGAAAGTTGCCATTCGGGCACTTGGTTTCCTGCAGGCAGATAACGTCGGGCGCGTGTTCGAGGATCAGCTTCTCGACGATCGGCAGGCGGAGCCGAACCGAGTTGATGTTCCAGGTGGCGATCGTCAGGCGATCCTTGGGACTGTCGGTCATGGGCCTCTCGCAGCGTGACTGAAATGGTGCCGATCACATGCCAGCAAAGCGCCGTTCGATGCAAGGTGGCGGGGCACGAGGTCCAATGGAGGTCCGCGATTCGCCCCTGCCGTTGCGTTATTCGACCTGTGCCCTAGGTTTTGGCGGGAACGGGGCAGGCGCATGGACCGTCCGTGACCGGGAGCGACTCACTCCCATTGGTAAGCGGTTCCTTAAGGGTTTGCCTTTAATTGTCCGGGTTCTGGTTGAGGGGCCCGGACCGAGAGAGAGTGATGTCCACGCGCGTGTTGAGCCTGATCTGTGCCTTGTTGCTGTCCGCCTGCGCGGCATTCGAGTTTCCGGATCCGACGCCGGACGACTTCGCGATTCACGGCATCGACGTCTCCCGCTATCAGGGCGACATCGACTGGCGGCGCGTGAAGCGCGCCGGCACGGAGTTCGCCTGGATCAAGGCGACCGAGGGCGGTGACTACGTCGATCCGAAGTTCATGGAGAACTGGAACCAGGCGCGCGCCGCCGGCGTTCCGCGCGGTGCCTATCACTTCTACTACTTCTGCCGTCCGGTGGAGGAGCAGATCTCCTGGTTCATCCAGAATGTCCCCGTCGACCCGACCGCGCTGCCACCGGTGCTGGACATGGAGTGGAACGCCCACTCCAAGACTTGCCGCGAGCGCCCGCCGCGCGACCAGGTCATCCGCGACATGCGCAAGTTCCTCGAGGCGGTCGAAGCGCACTACGGCAAGGAGCCGGTGATCTATTCCTCCGTGGATTTCCACCGGGATCGGCTGGTGGGCGCCAAGCACCACTACGACTTCTGGCTCCGCTCGGTGGCGAGCCATCCGGACCGCAAGTACGAACGTCGCGGAAACTGGGTTTTCTGGCAGTACACGGCCACGGGGCGGGTCGATGGCGTCGACGGGAACGTGGACCGCAACGTGTTCTATGGAACGCGCTCCCAGTGGCGGGACTGGCTCAAGGGCGAAGGGCGCGATTGAGCCGTGCCACATCGCTCTTGTGAGGCTCGCGGCTTCATCGTAAGTCTCGAAGCATGAGTCTCGCCCGGGATATGGAACTGCTTCGACAGGTGCCCTTGCTCTCCGAATTCCCGGATGAGCAGCTGCGCCTGCTCGCCTTCTCGGCCGAGAATGTCACCTACCGTGACGGTGAGGTCCTGTTCAGCGCCGGCGAGCGCGCGGATGCGGGACTTGTCGTGGCAAGCGGCGCGATCACGCTGGAGCTTGAGGACGGATCGGCCAAGCCCGTGACTTTCGGTCCGGGCAGCCTGGTCGGCGAGACCGCGCTTCTGGTCGAGACCCGGCGCCCCGCGCGTGCCGTGGCCAGCGGGGCGAGCGAGGTCATTCGCATCCGTCGCGCGCTGTTCAAGCGCATGTTGCAGGAGTTTCCCGACATCGCCCGCCGGCTGTTCGACGTGCGTGCGGCGGAGTTCCGCAGCACGGTCGGCGCGCTTTCGCGCGTTGGCAATGTGCTTGAGCAGATCGACCGGGAAAGCGCGGAATTGCGTGCAAGCCTCCGGCGCGAGGCGCCGGAGGACTAGGTGCGTGGGACGCCCCGTGAGGTGTCAGGCCAGCTTCAGCTCGACAGGAATGTTGCCGCGCGTCGCATGGGAATAGGGGCACACGATGTGCGCCTTGTCGACGAGGCCGCGTGCGGTCTCGCCGTCCATTCCCGGCAGTGAAACGTTCAACGTCACCTCGATGCCGAAGCCGGTGCCGTCCTCGCGCGGACCGATGCCCACATCCGCCGTGATCGACACGTCGGCGGGAAGGTCGATCTTCTCCTTGCCGGCCACGAACTTCATCGCACCGAGAAAGCAGGCCGAGTAGCCGGCGGCGAAAAGTTGCTCGGGGTTAGTGCCCTGGCCGCCGTCGCCGCCGAGTTCCTTCGGCGTGGAGAGCGTGACCTCGAGGCGGCCGTCGTCGGAACTGGCGTTGCCGGTGCGTCCGCCGGTGGCGGTGGCGTGTGCGGTGTAGAGAACGGACATGAGTGACTCCATTGCTGCGGTGATGCGACCGCGCCACGTCTCCCGGAGGAGACCGCGGCGGGCCGATATCCATATAGATAGTGTACAATTAAATTGTGTGCAATATAAAATCCGGATATGCTTGACAGCGCGGCATACGGGAGCGAAGCAGGCTGCCTGACGGCGGGCCAACGGAGAATGGGCGAAATGACGGAGCAAGGCGAAGATCGGGACATCGACGGGGAGGAAGCCCTTTTCCTGTCGAACCAGCTTTGTTTCGCCCTGCACTCCACCACGCTCGCTCTCGGGCGGGTGTACCAGCGCGTGCTCGCGCCACTGGGACTGACCTACACCCAGTATCTGGCGATGCTGGTTCTCTGGGAGCGGGAGCGGGTTTCGGTGAAGGATCTTGGCGCGGCGCTGATCCTCGACAGCGGAACGCTGACGCCGCTCCTCAAGCGCCTGGAGCAGGCCGGTCTGGTGGGGCGTCGGCGGGACGAGGCGGACGAGCGTCGCGTGCTGGTGGCGCCCACCGCGCAAGGCTGGAGCCTGCGGCAACGGGCGCTGGAGGTGCCGCATCGCATCATGGAGGCCTGTGACGGCGCGGGCGTCCCGCTTTCGCGGCTGAAGGAAGACCTCGAGGCGCTCAGGACCGCGCTGATTGCGGTTCCCGGCGCACCTGCATCCGGCGAGGGTTCCTGAACCGGTCGACCAGCCTCGACACGGCGGCGAGCAGGGCAAATGCCATGGTCCCGCCGAAGATCCACCATGCGGGCCGGATCGAATAGCTGAAATCCAGGTTCGCGGCGAGGACGCGGTCCGCCGGCACGCCGGTTGCCAGCGCGTACCACAGATACTCGATACCCGCCGTCGCGAGGCCCGACACCACGGCAACGCCCGCGATCACGAGAGGCGAGGCGAGGGGCAGCCCCACCCTTGTTGCGCCCCGGCACAGCATGAGGACCGTGAAGGCTCCGGCCATGAGCGTGGCCTCGCTCACATCCGCCTTCGACTGCATGAAGAAGTGCAGGCAGGCAAGCAGGGTCAGCGGATAGACGATCCGGTGCAGCCGGTGCCAGGCCGGCCCCATGCGACGGATCGCGCCGTCGGTCGATGTCGCGGAGAGCACGGCAAGGCCCGCGAGCGCCACGAAGCCGATGGCCAGATAGATCCGCAGGACGATCTCGCGCGCGATCACGGCAAGGTCGAAGCCCTGGTCGAGGGAGTAGAGGGCGAAATGGATCACGGCATACCCCGCCGCCGCCAGACCGATCATGCGGCGCAGGCCGATGATCCGGCCCCAGCCGGTTATCCTGCGCAAGGGCGTGACAAGCAGCGAGAGAACGAGGAACCGGATCGCCCAGCTTCCGCTCTGGTGAATGGCCTCGGTCACCGGCTTGGCGCCGAGCGTTCCGGCGGCAAGGCTTGCCGCGAGCCAGACGCCGGGCGCCAGCAGCAGGAGGAACACGCAAAGGCGCAAGGGGGAGAAACGCCCGTTGCGCTCCCGCCAGGGGGCGAGTGCGCCCAGTGTGCCCATGATCGTGGCCGTCATCGTCACTCCGTCGTTGCCCCGCACGGGCAAGACATAGGCGCGCACCGCGCGACTGTCTCCAAACGGCCGATCAACCCTTGGTGAGATTGCGTGTGCAAGCCGCCACGCAAAAGAAAAAGGCCGGCGAAACCGCCGGCCCTTGTTCCGTCACGCCCAGGGGCGGTTTTCGCCGAGCTTCTGCTCGTAGCCGTCGATCATCGGGGCCTTTTCCATGGTCAGGCCGATATCGTCGAGGCCGTTCAGCAGGCAGTGTTTGCGGAACGGATCGATGTCGAAGGTGATGACGCCGCCATCCGGTCCATGGATCTCCTGGGCCTCGAGATCGACGGTGAGCGTCGCATTGGCGCCACGGCGCGCATCGTCCATCAGCTTTTCGAGTTCGTCCTCAGAGACGACGATCGGCAGGATGCCGTTCTTGAAGCAGTTGTTGTAGAAGATGTCGGCGAAGCTGGTTGAAATCACGCAGCGCACGCCGAAATCGAGCAGTGCCCAAGGGGCGTGCTCGCGGCTGGAGCCGCAACCGAAGTTGTCGCCCGCGACGAGGATCTGCGCGTTGCGGTAGGCCGGCTGGTTGAGAACGAAGTCGGGGTTCTCGGAGCCGTCGTCGAGCGTGCGCATCTCGTGGAACAGCGCGGTGCCGAGGCCCGTGCGCTTGATCGTCTTCAGGAACTGCTTCGGGATGATCATGTCCGTGTCGATGTTGATGAACGGCAGCGGCGCGGCAACACCCGTCAGCTTGTCGAATTTCTCCATGTCTTTCCGGTCTCCTGCGGACGTGAGGGCGCTCAGGCGGCGAGGCTTTCGGCCGCGTCGACGCCAAGCATCAGATTGAGGTTCTGGACGGCGGCGCCCGAAGCGCCCTTGCCGAGATTGTCGTAGACGGCGACCAGCACCGCCTGCGCGCGGTCCTGGCTGGCGAAGACGTGCAGCCGCATCCGGTTGGTGCCGTTGAAGGTCTCCGGGTCGAGCTCGGGAACGCGGTCGGCATGAACGAAGGGGGCCACGTCCACGAAGGAGCCCTTCATCGACGCATAGCGTTCGGTGAGGCAGGCGTGGATCTCCTCGCCGCTCGGCGCGCGCTCGAGTCCCTCCAGGCGCAGCGGCACCATCGTCACCATGCCCTGGGCGTAGTTGCCGACCGCCGGAACGAAGATCGGCGTCGACGACACGCCGGAATAGCGCGTCATCTCCGGCAGGTGCTTGTGACGGAAGCCGAGCGCATAGGGCAGGAAGGCCGGGTTCTGCGCGCCGTCTGCCTCATAGGTCTCGATAAGCTGCCGTCCGCCGCCGGAATAGCCGGAAATCGCATTCACCGTGACCGGGAAGTCGGCCGGCAGAAGGCCTGCCTCGATCAGCGGGCGCACGCAGGCGATCACGCCCTGCGGATAGCAGCCGGGATTGCTCACGCGTCTGGACGCGGCGATGCGGTCCGCCTGCTCCGGCGTCATCTCCGGAAAGCCGTAATCCCAGTCCGGGGCGGTCCGGTGTGCGCTGGAGGCGTCGATCACGCGTGTGGTCGTGCTCTCGATGAGCGAAACGCTCTCGCGGGCCGCGTCGTCCGGCAGGCACAGGATCGCCACGTCGGCGGCATTGAGCCGCTCGGCCCGTGCGCCGAGATCCTTGCGCAGCTTGGAGGGAACCGTGAGAAGCTCGATGTCGCGACGACGGCCGAGGCGCTCGCGGATCTGCAGACCCGTCGTGCCGGCTTCGCCGTCGATGAACACTTTCGCGACCATGGCTCCATCTCCGAATTTCGTTAAAGGGCCGGGGATCCGCCCCGGCAAGGACCGCGTTCTACACCGAAGCGGCGGTCCTTGTCATGTCTCCCTTGCGGGACAGGGCGGCTTCCGTTTTCGGCCGCCCGTCAACGGGCCTGGCCGTGGTACTCCGCGTTCGGGCGCATGTCCGTTGCGGCGGCGACCCGGTTCGTCATGTTGAAGAACGCGGCGACGGAGGCAATGTCCCAGATGTCGCGGTCCGAGAACCCGGCATCGCGCAGGCCCTGGCGGTCCGCTTCCAGGATTTCGTGCGGCCGTTCCGTCAGCTTCACGGCGAAATCGAGCATGGCACGCTGGCGTGGCGAAAGATCGGCGACGCGGTAGTTCATGACCATGAGTTCCCCGAGTTCAGGGTCCCCGGAGAGCTGGCGCACCGCCGCGCCGTGGGCGGTCAGGCAGTAGAAGCAGCGGTTCACGGACGAGACCGCGACGGCGATCATCTCGCGCTCGAGCTTCGACAGTCCGCTGTCGGCCAGCATGAGGTCATTGTACATGCCGGTGAAAGCGTTCAGCTTTTCCTCGTTGAAGGCGTAGGCGGCCAGCACGTTGGGAACCATGCCGAGCTTTTCCCGGCACTTTTCAAAATACGCCTCGGTGCGTTCGGACAGGGGTGTTTCCTGATCCAGCTTCAGCGCGACAACCCCTTCGGGAACGCCGGAACCTGCGGTTGCGCGGTCATTCATGCCGATTTCCTCCTGCATTTTTCACGATCCGCCATGGCGTCGCGTTCACGGTTCATTCGCGAACACCTGCATGGCTGGTCATTTCTTCTTCAATCATATCGTCCTAGCATGGTGGCGACCGTTCGGTTCCGACACTCCGGATCCGCGCCGGTTGCACGCAAGAACCACAGGAGTGCCGGACCGGCCCTCACCGGTCCTGGCAGGCGAGGGAACAATGCCCGAAGCACGAGAGCAAGCGAAAACCCGGCTGATCCAGGCGGTGGCGGACGGACTCGAACCGGACGTCGGCGCATTCGCGCGGGATGTCTTTGCGCGCGGCGCGGCCGAAGACCTGGTCGGCTACACGGCCGCGGACCTGACCGCCATTGCCGGCGAGGCCTGGTCGCAGCTGTCCTCCCACGAGCCGGGCAGCTATCGCATCCACGTCTACAATCCGGCCGCCACCGGCGAGGGAAGCCGGGTGGGCGATGTCACCGTTGTCGAGATCCTGAACGACAACATGCCGTTCCTGGTCGACTCGGTCATGGCGGAATTGCAGGCAAGCGGCTGCGAGGCGCGTCTTGTCCTTCATCCCATCCTCACGGTGGAGCGTGATGACAAGGGTAAGCTCATCGCCTGCCACGGCACGGGCAAGTCGGGGGTCGAGGGGGCCAGGCGCGAGAGCCTGATCCACATTCACGTGGCGCGGATCGACGCGGACATCGAGCGCAGCCAGCTCCGCGAGAGCCTCGAGTTGGTGATGGCGGACGTCGGGTCCGCAGTGCGTGACTGGCGCGCGATGCGCGAGCGCCTGGGAACGGCGATCGGCACCTACAAGGACACGCCGCCCCCCGTGCCGGTCGACGAACTCGCGGAGGCGGTCCAGTTCCTGGAATGGATCGAGGCGGACAACTTCATCCTTCTCGGGATGCGGGAATACTACTTCGAGGGCGGTGTCGCGACGGGCGAGCTTTCCCACCGCAAGGGCACGGGGCTCGGCATCCTCGCCGACCCGGAGGTGCGGGTGTTGCGGCGTGGATCCGAATTCGTGGTCATCACGCCGGAAATCCGCGACTTCCTGATGAAGCCGGAGCCGCTGATCGTCTCCAAGGCGAACGTGAAGAGCCGAGTTCACCGGCGGGTCCACATGGACTACGTCGGCATCAAGCTCTTTGACGAGGAAGGGGAACTGGCGGGTGAGCTGCGCGTCGTGGGCCTGTTCACCGCGACGGCCTACACCCTGTCGAGCGAGCACATTCCGTTCTTGCGGCGAAAGGTTGCCTCCGTCGTCGAGCGCGCCGGCTACGACCCCGACAGCCACTCCGGGCGTGCGTTGCTCAACGTGATGGAGAGCTACCCGCGCGACGAACTGTTCCAGATCGAGCCGTCGCTGCTCTACGAGTTCGCCATGGCGATCCTGCAGCTCGACGAGCGCCCGAGGGTGCGTGTGCTGGCGCGCCGGGACAAGTTCGACCGCTTCGTGTCGATCCTGTGCTATGTGCCGCGCGACCGCTACACCACCGAGGTGCGCCTGCGCATCGGCGCCTATCTCGCCGAGGTTTTCGACGGGCGCCTGTCCGCCTGGTACGTGGCCTATCCGGAAGGCCCTCTCGCGCGCGTCCACTTCATCATCGGCCGCGATCAGGGTGAAACACCCGATCCCGTGCAGGAGATCCTGGAGCAGGCCGTCGCGGGCATCGTGCGCACCTGGGCGGACGGCTTCCGCGAGGCGCTCCGGGTCGCCTACGGAGGCAACAAGGCGCTGGAGGTGGCGACGCGCTATGCGGATGCCTTCCAGGCCGGTTACCGGGAGGTCTATGACGCGGATGCGGCTCTTGCCGACATCCGGATCGTCGAGACCCTGAGCGAGACGGCCAACACGGCGCTCAGCTTCGCGCATCGCGAGCAGGATCCGGCCAACAGGCTCGGCCTCAAGGTCTACCACCACCTGCGGCCGATTCCGCTGTCCGCGCGCGTGCCGATCCTGGAGAACATGGGCTTCCGCGTCATCAACGAGCGGACCTACCGGATCACGCCGGTCGACCGCCCGCTCGCCTATCTGCACGACATCACCATCGAGCCGACCGGCGGCGAGGAAATAGAGCTCACCGACGATCTCAAGGCACGCCTCGAGGCACTGTCGCTGGCTATCTGGCGCGGCGATGCGGAGTCCGACGGCTACAATGCCCTGGCGATCAACGCGGGTCTTGCCTGGCGTGACATCGCCATGCTGCGGGCGCTGTCCAAGTATCTCCGCCAGGCGGGCATCCGCTTCTCCGAGGACTACATGTGGCGCACGCTGAACCGCTACCACGACGTGGCGGCGCGGCTGGTGGAACTGTTCCACCTGCGCTTCAATCCGGATCTGGAGGGGAACGATCGCTCGCTCGGAGCCGCGCGCGTGGAAAGCGACCTCGCCACGAGCCTCGACAAGGTCGAGAGCCTTGACGACGACCGGATCCTGCGGGGCTTCGGCGACGTTATCGAGGCGATGCTGCGAACGAACTTCTTCCAGCTCGACGCGCACGGAAAACCGAAGCAGACGTTTGCCTTCAAGTTCGATTCCCAGCGCATCGAGGAGCTGCCGCGTCCGCGTCCGTTCCGCGAGATCTTCGTCTACAGCCCGCTGGTCGAAGGCGTGCACCTGCGTTTCGGCAAGGTGGCGCGCGGCGGTCTGCGCTGGTCCGATCGCGCCCAGGACTTCCGCACCGAGGTGCTGGGTCTCGTCAAGGCGCAGCAGGTGAAGAACGCCGTGATCGTGCCCGTCGGCGCCAAGGGCGGCTTCCTGCCCAAGGCGCTGCCGGCAGGCGGCAGCCGCGACGAGATCTTTGCGGAAGGCACCAAGGCCTACAAGATCTTCGTCTCCTCGCTGCTCGACGTGACCGACAACCTCTCCGGCGACAAGGTGTGGCCGCCGGAGCGCGTCGTGCGCCATGACGAGGACGACCCGTATCTGGTCGTCGCCGCCGACAAGGGCACGGCGACCTTCTCCGATACGGCGAACGCCATCTCCGAAAGCCGCAACTTCTGGCTCGGCGATGCCTTCGCCTCGGGCGGTTCGGCGGGGTACGACCACAAGAAGATGGGCATCACGGCCCGGGGAGCGTGGGAGGCCGTGAAGCGGCATTTCCGCGAGATGAACCGGGATATCCAGAGCGAGCCCTTCACCGTTGCCGGTGTCGGCGACATGTCCGGCGACGTGTTCGGAAACGGAATGCTGCTGTCGAAGGCGATCCGTCTGGTCGCGGCCTTCGATCACCGGGACATCTTCCTCGACCCGGACCCCGATCCGGAGGCGACATGGGCGGAGCGCAAGCGCGTCTTCGATCTGGGCCGCTCGTCCTGGAACGACTATGACGCCAGCCTGATTTCGGAGGGCGGCGGCATCTTCTCGCGCCAGTCGAAATCGATCCCGCTGTCGCCGCGCCTGCAGGACCTGCTGTCCATCGCCAAGCCCAAGGCGACGCCGCAGGAGGTGATGAACGCGATCCTGAAGATGCAGGTCGACCTTCTCTGGTTCGGCGGCATCGGCACCTATGTGCGCGCGACCAGCGAAAGCGACGCGGATGCCGGAGACCGCGCCAACGACGCGATCCGCGTCACGGCCAGGGAACTCGGCGCCAAGGTGGTGGGCGAGGGCGCGAACCTCGGCATGACCCAGCTTGCGCGCATCGAGTTCAACCGTTGTGGCGGGCGCAGCAACTCCGATGCGATCGACAACTCCGCCGGCGTGAACTCGTCGGACATGGAGGTGAACATCAAGATCGCGCTGGGCGCGGCGGTGCGCGGCAACCGGCTGAGCGTTGCCGACCGCAATGTCCTTCTTGCGGAGATGACGGACGAGGTCGCGGGGCTCGTGCTTCGCAACAACTATCTGCAGACGCTGGCGATCAGCCTGTCGGAAAGCCGGGGCATGGAGGACTTCGGCTACCAGCGGCGGATGATGCGCCGGCTCGAGCAGGAAGGCCTGCTCGACCGGGTGGTTGAACAGCTTCCCGACGAGGCCGCGCTCGACGAGCTGGCGGCGGCGGAAAGCGGGCTGACGCGTGCGGAGATCGGCGTGCTGCTTGCCTACGCGAAGATCACGCTGTTCGACCGGCTGCTCGCCAGTGCGGTTCCCGACGACGCGTATCTGGCCCGCGAGCTGTTCCGCTATTTCCCGCCGCAGATGCAGGAAACCTACGCGGACGAGATCCGCGGCCACAGGCTGCGCCGCGAGATCATCGCCACCATGCTCGCCAACTCGATGATCAACCGGGGCGGGCCGACCTTCCCGACGCGTATCGTCGACCAGACGGGCGCGGATCCGGTGCATGTGGCCCAGGCCTTCGCGGCGGTGCGCGATGCCTACGGGCTCACCGCGCTCAACGGAGAGATCGACGCGCTGGACACGCGTATCAATGGCGCCCTGCAGATCGACCTCTACAAGGCGGTGCAGGACCTTGTGCTGGAGCAGACGGTCTGGTTCCTGCGCAACGTCGACTTCGACGCCGGACTGGAAAGCGTCGTGACTCGCTTCCGGGAAGGCATCGACGGCCTGTCGCCGAGCATTGTCTCGGCCGTGGCGGACGCGGCCCGGGCGGAAATCGAGGGCGAGCAGCAACGGCTTGCGGCCGGCGGGGTTCCCGATCCGCTTGCCGCGCGCATCGCCCGGCTGCCGGTGGAAACGGAAATCCCGGACATCATCCTCATCGCCGAGCGCAGCGGGCGCAAGCTCGATGAAGTGGCCGAGGTCTTCTTCAAGGTCGCCGGGCACTTCCGCCTCGGCGTCATGGAAGCCAAGGCACGCGAGTTGCGCATCACCGACTACTACGACGGGCTTGCGCTCGACCGGGCCAAGGCGACGCTGGATCTTGCACACCGCGAGGTCACCATCGACGCGCTCTCCTCGGGTGGCTTCGAGACCTGGCTCGATGCCAACGAGGCCCGGGTGGGACGCACCGCGCGTGCCGCCGGGGAGATCATCGAGGGCGACCTGTCGGTCTCCAAGTTCTCGGTGGCGGCGGGGCTTCTTGCCGAGCTCGCGCGATGAGGGAACCGCAGTGCGGGGAGGGGGATGCCTCCTCCCCGGATGCGGTCGAGGGACCGATCCGCGCCGGTGTCGGACTTGAGCCGCTTGCCGGCGGCGGCGCGGCGCTTCACCCCGGCCAGGTGCCGGACGAAGGGGCCGGTCGCCGGGCGATCTGGAGCTGGCTCTTCTTCGACTGGGCCGCTCAGCCGTTCTTCACGCTGGTCACGACCTTCGTTTTCGCGCCTTATTTCGCCTCGGCGGTCGCTTCGACGCCGGCACAGGGGCAGGCCCTTTGGGGCTATGCGACCGCGGCGGCCGGGCTGGCGATCGCCGTGCTGGCGCCGGTGCTCGGGGCGATCGCCGACCGGACCGGGGCGCGTAAGCCGTGGATCCTGGCGTTCTCCTTGCCGTTCCTGACCGGAGCCTGGATGCTCGACTGGGCGGTTCCGGGGGGCGAGTATTCGCTCTGGATCGCGCTTTGCGGCTTTGCGATGGCAACGCTCGGCGTGGAGTTCGCGACGGTGTTCACCAACGCGATGATGCCCGATCTCGTGCCGCGCCGGAAACTCGGGCGGCTGTCGGGAAGCGGGTGGGCGGTCGGCTATCTCGGCGGTCTTCTCTCGCTGGTGCTCGTGCTCGGCCTCATGGCCGCGAACCCGGAGACCGGCCGCACGCTGCTGGGGCTCGAGCCGGTGTTCGGCCTGGATGCGGCCACGCGCGCCGGTGACCGGGCCTCGGGACCGTTCTCCGCCATCTGGTACTTGGTTTTCGTGCTGCCGCTGTTTCTCTTCGTGCCGGACGTGCCGCGCCGGGCCGTTTCGTTTGCGCATGCCGCGCGCGACGGGCTTCGCGATCTGGCGAACACGTTGCGCGAGGCGCGCGCCAGCCGGGGCGTGGCGGTCTTTCTGATCGCCAACATGATCTACAAGGACGGGCTGGTGGCGCTCTTCGCCTTCGGTGGCATCTATGCTGCGGGCGTTCTCGGCTGGTCGAGCCTCGAGATCGGCACCTTCGGCATCCTGCTGACGATCACCGGAACGCTCGGCGCGTTCATCGGCGGGCGGCTGGACGACCGGCTGGGACCGAAACGGGTGATCGCGGGCGCGCTGGTGGTCCTGATCATTTGTGGCCTCGGCCTGGTCTCCGTCGATCGGGACACCATGTTCTTCGTGATCGAGACCGATCCGGCGACACCGGGAGCGGGGTTGTTCTCCAGCCTTCCGGAAAAGGTGTTCCTGGTGCTCGGCGGGGTTCTGGGCGCGGCGGCCGGTCCGCTTCAGGCAGCCTCGCGCACGCTTCTCGTTCACGTGGCGCCGCCGGCCGCGCTTACCCGTTACTTCGGCCTGTTCGCCCTGTCGGGCAAGGTGACGAGCTTTATGGCGCCGGCGCTTGTCGGCGTCGTCACGGCGGTAACGGCCAGCCAGGCCGCCGGAATGGCGGTGATCCTCGTCTTCTTCGCGGTCGGCCTTGTCCTGCTGCTGCAGGTCTCCGACGCACGCGGCTGACACGAAGGCCTGGCTTTGCCGGAATATGAAAAAGGGCCGGGAGGTGATCTCCCGGCCCTTTCCTGTTGCTCATGCCGATGCTCGAGGCGCCGGTCAGGACTGCTTGTTCGCCGCGCGCTCGGCGCGCTTGCGGTCATGCGGATCCAGCAGCGCCTTGCGCAGGCGGATGTTCTTCGGCGTGACTTCCACCAGTTCGTCGTCGTTGATGTAGGAGAGCGCGGCCTCCAGCGACAGACGGATCGGCGGGGTCAGGCGAACGGTCTCGTCCTTGCCTGCGGCGCGCACGTTGGTGAGCTGCTTGCCCTTGAGAACGTTGACCTCAAGGTCATTGCCGCGCATGTGCTCGCCGATCAGCATGCCCTTGTACACCTTGACGCCCGGATCGATGAGCATGGGGCCACGGTCTTCGAGGTTGAAGAGCGCGTAGGCCACCGACTCGCCGTCGCCGTTGGAGATCAGGACGCCAGTGTGGCGGCCGGGGATCTCGCCCTTGTGCGGAGCGTAGGCATGGAACAGGCGGTTGAAGATCGCCGTGCCGCGCGTGTCCGACAGGAGCTCCGACTGATAGCCGATCAGGCCGCGCGTCGGGGCATGGAACACCAGCCGGGTGCGGCCGGCGCCGGACGGACGCATCTCGAGGAGGTCGGCCTTCCGCTCGGAGAGCTTCTGCACGACGATGCCCGAGTGCTCCTCGTCCACGTCGATGATGACTTCCTCGATGGGCTCGAGGCGCTCGCCGTTCTCGCCGGTCTGGAAGACCACGCGCGGACGTCCGACGCAAAGCTCGAAGCCCTCGCGGCGCATGTTCTCGATGAGGATGGCGAGCTGAAGCTCGCCACGACCGGCGACGATGAAGGCATCGGCGTCTTCCGCATCCTCGATCTTGAGCGCGACGTTGCCTTCGGCCTCATCCATCAGGCGCTTGCGGATGACACGGGACTGGACCTTGTCGCCCTCGGTTCCGGCAAGCGGCCCGTCGTTGACGCGGAAGGTCATGGAGAGCGTCGGAGGATCGATCGGCTGGGCCTCGATCGGCCCGGCGACCTCGGGAGCGCAGATCGTGTCGGAAACCGTTGCCTCGGACAGGCCTGCCAGCGAGACGATATCGCCCGCCTCGCCCTTCTCGATCGGCTGGCGCTCGAGGCCGCGGAACGCCAGCACCTTGGAGATGCGGCCGGTCTCGACGACCTTGCCGTCACGCGACAGCGCCTTCACGGCCATGTTGGGGAGCGCCTCGCCCGAGACGATGCGTCCCGTGAGAATGCGGCCCAGGAACGGGTTCGACTGCACCGTGGTCGCGAGCATCCGGAACGCGCCCTCTTCGGCGACGGGCGGGTTCACGTGGGTGCGCACGAGGTCGAAGAGCGGGTCCATCGAATCCTGCGGGCCCGAGGGGTCCGTCGCCATCCAGCCCTGCTTGGCCGAACCGTAGAGGACCGGGAAGTCGAGCTGGTCCTCATCGGCGTCGAGTGCGGCGAAGAGGTCGAACACCTCGTCGAGCACTTCCTCCGCACGCTGGTCGGGCTTGTCGATCTTGTTGATCGCCACGATCGGGCGCAGGCCGAGCTTCAGGGCCTTGCCGAGCACGAACTTGGTCTGCGGCATCGGACCCTCGGCGGCATCGACCAGAAGCACGACGCCGTCGACCATGTGCAGGATGCGCTCCACCTCGCCGCCGAAGTCGGCGTGGCCGGGTGTGTCGACGATGTTGATGCGCGTGTCGCCATGGGTGAGCGAGGTCACCTTCGCGAGAATGGTAATGCCGCGCTCACGCTCCAGATCGTTGGAGTCCATCATGCGCTCTTCCGTACGCTGATTGTCGCGGAAGGAGCCGGACTGCTTCAAGAGCACGTCAATCAGGGTCGTCTTGCCATGATCGACGTGCGCGATGATGGCGATGTTGCGCAAATCCATGTGGTGAGTGCTCCAAAAACAGTTGCCGCGGGTGCTTGGACCCGCGGCTTTTCGCGGCCTTCTATAAACCGGGGGGCGCACTCTTGCAATGCAGCATTGCCGTTGCGGACCCGCATGCGCCTTGACACGGACCCGCACGCCGCCTAGATGATAAGGAACCCATAAAATATGGATGACTTATGGATCCGGACATCCTCTCGCGCCCGGTCGGTTTTCTTGTCGGCGATATCGCGCGCTTGCTGCGACGCCGTTTCGAGAGGGCCCTCGCCCAGACCGACACCGGCCTAACGGCATCGGAGGCGCGGACGCTTGCCTTCATCGAGCATTATCCGCACTTCCGCCAGGGCGCGCTTGCGGAGCGTCTGGGTGTCGAGCCGATGACGTTGAGCGGCGTTCTGGACCGGTTGGAGGCCGCCGGCTATGTGGAGCGGCGGCCCGACCCGGGCGACCGCCGGGCCAAATGCGTGGTCCTTACCGATGCGGCGCAGGGGGTGCTTGAACGCATTCACGAGGTTGCGATCGGCATTCGCGCCGCCGCTCTCGACGGCATGAGCGACGAGGAAGGCAAGCTTGCCTATGCATTGCTTGCACGGATCCACGACAACCTTTCCTCAGTTTCGGAACCCGAGCGCAAATGACACCTCCCCCTACCTGTTCTACAGGCGCGGCAGCGTCCCCGGCAAGCGTCGTCGGGACCACTGCGCATCCCGGTCCGCTGATGGGGGAACGGCGCACCGCCGTTATCGGCGCGGCGCTGGTCGCCATCGGGCCGATCACCATGGCGCTCTACACGCCGGCGATGCCGGTGCTTGCGGAAGCGTTCTCGACGTCGCAGTCGATGATCAAGCTGACGCTGACGGCCTATTTCACCGGCTTCGCGCTGACGCAGCTCCTGTGCGGTCCGCTGACGGATGCCTTCGGCCGCAAGCCGGTGACCATCGGGTTCCTCTTTCTGTATCTGGCCTCGACCATCGTCGCGACATGGGCACCGAGCATCGAGTGGATGCTGATCGCGCGCACGCTTCAGGGCATCGGCGCGTCCGTCGGCGTCGCGGCCTCGCGCGCCATCGTGCGCGACCAGTTCACGGGACAGGCGTCCGCCAGGATCATGAACACCATCGCGATGATGCTCGCGCTTGGCCCGGCGCTCGCGCCGACGATCGGAGCGATCACGCTGGAGCTGTTCGGATGGCGCGAGATCTTCTGGGCCATGCTGATCTACGGCTTTGTCCTGCTCGCGGTCGTGATCTGGCTGCAGCACGAGACCAACGCCTTCATCGATCGCGGGCACATGGCGCCCCGCCGCTTCTTCTCCAACTATGCGCGGTTGATCCGGGATCCGCGTTTCCTGCAGCCGAGCCTGATGGTCGGCTTCGGGATCGGCACGATCTACACGCTCGCCTCGATCCTGCCTTTCGTCATCATCGACCGGGTCGGCCTGTCGCCGACGCAGTTCGGTTTCGGCATGATGGTGCAGTCGGGCTCCTTCATTTCCGGAACGATCCTGACCAGCCAGCTCCTGCGCCGCATGGATGCATCCCGGCTTCTGCCGTACTCCATGTGCGGGCTGCTGCTTGCCAGCCTGGCCATGGTGATCGAGGCCACCTCTGGCGATCCGAGCTTCCTCGGCACCATGCTTCCCGTCGGCCTTTATGCCTTCAGCCTGGCGATCTCGCTGCCGGGGCCGACGACGGCGGCCTTGCAGGGCTTTCCGCAGATCGCGGGCGCGGCCTCCGCCCTCATGGGCTTCCTGCAGTTCGGCGCAGGCCTCCTCGGGAGCCTTGTCGCGGCCGCGATTGGCGATCCGCTTCTCAGCATCGCGATCGTGCCGCCGTGCATGGCCGCGATCGCCGTCGGGTCATACATGTTGTTTGGCCGACTTGCCGCTGCCCGGCCCGCATGATCGGCGCTTGACGTGCGGTAGCAAAGCGCGCAAGACCTCGCCGACCCGGCGGTAAACCGCTGGCGGCCGATCGTTGTCCGGCCCACCCGTTCGCGCATCGGGGGCTGCGATGGCGGAAGTTTCTCTAGCGGCGGCGACGTGCCGTGAACGACGGATCGCACCCATGGCCCCTGTCTCGGCACCCTCAGAGTTTCGCTTTCGTGGAACCGGGCTTTCCCTGAAGCGGCCGCTGGTGATGGGCATCGTCAACGTGACGCCGGATTCCTTTTCGGATGGCGGGCGGTTCCTCGATCCCGATGACGCGGTCGCCAGCGCACGCAAGATGATCGCCCATGGCGCCGATGTGATCGACGTGGGGGCGGAAAGCACGAGGCCGGGCGCGACGCCCGTTTCCTTCGACGAGGAATGGCGCCGTCTCGAGCCTGCGATCGGCGACGTGATCGCCCTTGGCACCCCGGTTTCCATCGACACCTACAAGGCGGAAATCGCGCGGCGCGCCTGCGCGCGCGGGGCGGCGATCGTGAACGACGTCTGGGGGCTGCAACACGATCCGGCCATGGCCGACGTCGTGGCGGAGGCGCAGGCCGGCATCATCATGATGCACAACCGGGAAAAGGCCGATCCGCAGGCGGACATTTTCGCCGACATCGACCGCTTCTTCGAGCGGTCGATGGAAATCGCCGAACGTGCGAACATCCCGGCTGAGCGGCAGATGCTCGATCCCGGCATCGGGTTCGGAAAGACGCTGGAACAGAACTTCTCGATCATCAACCGGCTGGAGCATTTCGCCCGGCACGGTCGCGCGCTGATGGTCGGGGCATCGCGCAAGCGCATGATCGGCGCCGTCCTGTCGGTCGAGACCGACGACCGGCTTTACGGATCGCTCGCCCTGCACACGATCGCGATGATGAAGGGAGCGTCCATGGTGCGTGTCCACAACGTCCAGCCTCATGCGGATGCGGCACGCATCGTGACCGCGACCCTGCAGGAGGGGCTGGCATGAGCGGCGGCACGCGCGTACGCGCGGCACTGGGACTCGGGTCCAACCTCGGGGACACAAGCGCCAACCTGGCGGAGGCGTTGGCCAGGCTTTCGGCGACGCCCGGCATCGACATCGTCGCGCGCTCGTCCGACTACCGGACCCCGCCCTGGGGGCCGGTGCCGCAGGACGACTACCGCAACGCCTGCGTGGTGATCGAGACGGATCTGGCGCCGGCGGACCTGCTGGCGCGGTGTCTTGAGGTCGAGAAGGAACTGGGCCGCGTGCGCGACGTGCGCTGGGGGCCGAGGACCATCGACATCGACCTGCTCCTCTACGGCGAGGCGAAGGTGGACGAGGAAGGGCTTACCGTTCCCCATCCGCGCATGGGCGAGCGCGCATTCGTGCTCGTGCCGCTTGCCGAGATCTGGCCCGAGGCGCCGATTGGCGACGGACGCAGCGTGCGCGAGGCGCTGGCCACCTGCGCCGGGCGGGACGAGATCGTGCTGCTCGACGATTGAGGGGAGGGGTGGTTCCCCTCCCGCTTCACCGTCAGTTTGCGTCGGATGCCTCCGCAGCATCCTTGGTATCGCGGCCGAAGTTCGGCACGGCGGTATCCTGGCCGGCCTCGATGATCGAGCGACGGATGTCTCGGGTGCGCGAGAACAGCTCGAAGAGCGCGGCGCCGTCGCTCCAGCGGATCGCGCGCTGAAGCGCCGCCAGATCTTCCGAGAACCGCGACAACATCTCCAGGATGGCGTCCTTGTTGTGCAGGCACACGTCCCGCCACATGGTCGGGTCGGAGGCGGCGATACGGGTGAAGTCGCGAAAGCCCGAAGCGGAGTACTTGATGACTTCCGACTTGGTGACCGCCTCCAGGTCGTCCGCCGTGCCGACGATGTTGTAGGCGATGATATGCGGTACGTGGGACACGATGGCGAGCACCAGGTCATGATGCTCGTGGTCCATCACCTCGACCATCGAGCCCAGGGCCTCCCAGAACCCGGAGAGGCGCGCGAGCGCGTCCTCGTCCGTTCCCTCGACCGGGGTCAGAATGCACCAGCGGTTCCGGAACAGCTCCGGGAAGCCGGCGTCGGGGCCGGATTCCTCCGTGCCGGCGATCGGGTGGCCCGGAATGAAATGCACGTTCGCTGGCAGGTGCGGCTGCATCTGGCGCACGACGGAGCTCTTGGTCGAGCCCACGTCGGAAATGATCGCGCCCGGCGCCAGTGCCGGCGCGATCCATTTGGCGATCGCCTCGCTGGCGCCGACCGGCACGCAGAGGATGACGAGATCCGCCCCGGCCACGGCGTCCGCCGCGTCGAGGCAGTAGCGGTCGCCCAGGTTCAGCTCCTCCGCGCGTCTCAGCGTGTGCTCGGAGCGCGTGGAAATCACGATTTCATCGGCCAGCCCCTCGCGGCGGGCGGCGAGGGCGATCGAGGAGCCGATCAGGCCAATGCCGATCAGGGCGAGGCGGCGAAACTTCGGTTTGGACATGGTGCAGGCTTTGACTTTGAGAGCGGAGCGGTTCGACGTTCCGCGTCCTGAAAGGTCACGCCGCGAGAAATTCCTTCAACACGGCGACAACAGTGCGATTGGCCTCCTCGGAGCCGATCGACATGCGCAGTGCGTCCGGAAGGCCATAGGCCCCGACCAGGCGCAGCACGCATCCACGGTCGCTCAGATATCGGTCCGCGTCGCTCGCAGTCTTGCCCGTGTCGCGGGGGAAATGCAGCAGCACGAAGTTGCCCACGCTCGGCGTCACCGTGAGGCCGAGCGCTTCCATCTCCTTCGTCACCCAGGGCAGCCACGTGTCGTTGTGGTCGACGGCGGCGTCGAGGAAGGCCCGGTCGCGGATCGCCGCGCTGCCGGCGGCCTGCGAGGCCGCGGAGACGTTGAAGGGGCCGCGAATGCGGTTCAGCGCATCGATGACATGCGCGGGCCCGTAGGCCCAGCCGATGCGCAGGGCCGCAAGGCCGTAGATCTTGGAAAAGGTGCGCGTCATCAGAACGTTGTCGGCGGTTGCCGCCAGTTCGATGCCCGCCTCGTAGTCGTTGCGGCGAACGTATTCCGCATAGGCCGCGTCGAGCACGAGCAGTACATGCGGCGGCAATCCGGCGTGGAGGCGGCGGATCTCGTCGAACGGCAGGTAGGTGCCCGTGGGATTATTCGGATTGGCGAGGAAGACGACGCGGGTCTTGTCCGTGACGCAGGCAAGCATCGCGTCGACGTCCGTGGTCATGTCCTTCTCGGCGGCGACGACAGGCGTGCCGCCGGCGGCGAGAATGGCGATCTTGTAGACCAGGAAGCCGTATTCGCTGTAGACGGCCTCGTCTCCGGGGCCGATGTAGGCGCGCGCGACCAGCTCGAGGATCTCGTCGGACCCGTTGCCGCAGATGATGCAGTCCGCATTGAGGCCATGCACGTCCGCGATCGCCTCGCGCAGCATCAAGGAGCCACCGTCGGGGTAAAGCTCCAGGTGCGCGGCCTCGCCCCGATAGGCCTCGATGGCTGCCGGGCTGGCGCCGAGCGGCGTCTCGTTCGAGGACAGCTTGTACAGCTTGCCGCCGCCGGTCGACTTGGTGCGCCCGGGCACATAGGGCGCGATCTCCATCACGCCGGGACGCGGCATCGGGCGGCTGGAGGAAACGGTGTCGGCGCTGGTGGCGGAAGTCGTCGGCTGCATGTGTCTCGACCGGTTCATGCGGGTGGGAACGCTGTCCGTGCGGTCCATGGCGACTGTCACCAGGACGCGAGCGGAACCGCGCCATTCATAGGCAGTTGACCGGGTGTTGGCAAAAGAAAACATTGACCTTGCAAGATCGGGCTCCTACCTCTCGAACCTCCCGACTGCCTGCGCCCCCGGCGCGCCGTTTCGGCGAAAAGGTCGACCGTTGGGGCGCAGTCGCACGGAGCAAATGCAGCAGGAGCGCCAGGGCGCGATGAGGGACGATACCAGCGGGCAGGACCACGACAGAGGAGGCTCGACCCTGCGTGCCTCGCCGGCAAGCGAGGCGGACACGCCGACGAGCCAGGTCGTGCGCTTTTCCGGAGACAAGGCGCTCAAGCTCGATTCAGGGCCGGTTCTCGACCCTTGGCAGATCGCCTATGAGACCTATGGCACGCTCAATGCCGACCGCTCGAACGCGGTCCTCGTCTGCCACGCGCTGACCGGCGACCAGTATGTGGCCTCGCAGAACCCGCTGACGGGCAAGCCGGGCTGGTGGTCGATGCTGGTCGGTCCGGGACGCCCGGTCGACACGAACCATTATTTCGTCATCTGCGCCAATGTGCTTGGCGGTTGCCTCGGGACCACGGGGCCGGCTTCCACCAATCCGGCCACGGGGCAGCGGTGGGGACTGGACCTTCCGCTCGTCACCATCCGCGACATGGTCAACGCGCAGGCCGTGCTTCTCGACCACCTCGGCATCGAGACGCTGTTCGCGGTGGTCGGTGGCTCCATGGGCGGTATGCAGGTGCTGCAATGGGCGGCGAGCTATCCGCAGCGGGTCTTCACCGCCCTGCCGATCGCCTCGGCGGCGCGTCATTCCTCGCAGAACATCGCGTTCCACGAGGTCGGCCGGCAGGCCGTCATGGCGGACCCGAACTGGTGCGGCGGCCGGTATTTCGAGCGCGGCGTGCGCCCCTCCAAGGGACTGGCGGTGGCGCGCATGGCCGCGCATATCACCTATCTTTCGGATCCGGCGCTGCACCGGAAGTTCGGCCGCAACCTGCAGGACCGCGAGGAGATCACCTTCGGGTTCGAGGCCGATTTCCAGATCGAGAGCTACCTGCGGCACCAGGGCATGACCTTCGTCGACCGGTTCGATCCGAACTCCTATCTCTATGTGACGCGGGCGATGGACTATTTCGACCTTGCCGCCGACTACGGCGGGTCGCTCGCGCGTGCGTTCCTGCATTCGCCGACCCGCTTCTGCGTGATGTCCTTCACCTCCGACTGGCTGTTCCCGACCGCCGAAAGCAAGGCGGTGGTGCGTGCGCTCAATGCGGCGGCGGCCAATGTCTCCTTCGTCGAGGTGGAGAGCGATCGCGGACACGACGCCTTCCTGCTCGACGAGCCGGAAATGTTCCGAACCGTGCTGGGCTTCCTCACCGGTGCCGCCCATGCGCGCGGCATTCCCGCTCCGCTCGAGGCATCCGCGGAGGCAGGAGCATGAACCACACGACCACGAACGTGATCGAACGTGGAGACCATCGGCTCGTCTGCGATCTCGTGACCCCGGGCGCGCGGGTGCTGGATATCGGCTGCGGCGACGGCGCACTTCTCGACCTTCTGGTGCGAGAGAGGCAAGTCGACGGGCGCGGCATGGAGCTTTCCCAGGCGGGCGTGAACGCCTGCGTGGCACGCGGCCTGTCCGTCGTGCAGGGCGACGCGGACCGCGATCTCGCCGACTATCCCGACGATGCCTTCGACTTCGTGATCCTCAGTCAGACGCTGCAGGCGACCTATGCACCGCGCCAGGTCCTGCGCGAGCTCCTGCGCATCGGCGCCAACGTGATCGTGTCGTTCCCCAATTTCGGGCATTGGCGCAACCGGTTGCAGCTCATGTTCGAGGGGCGCATGCCGGTAACCGACTACCTGCCCTACAGCTGGTACGACACGCCGAACATCCACTTCTGCACCATTCGTGACTTCGTGCTCATGTGCGATGAGGTGGATGCGAAGATGGAGAAGGCCATGGCGCTCAATGCGCGAGGGGAACCGGTGGGCTTCACCGCGCCGTGGTGGGTGTGGAACCTGATCGGCGAGCAGGCCCTGTTTCTCCTGAAGCGCTGACCCGCCGCGTCGCGCCGCTGCCGAGCCCGTGCCCCGACAGACCGGTCGTGGCTCCGTCGGGGATGAACAGCGGACGGAAGGAGCGCGTCACGCGTTCCTCGCGCACCAGATTGCCGCGATAGACCTGTTTTTCCGCTTCCACGACGAGAAGCCCGGCAAAGGCCGGCCAGAGCCGCCGGCCGATGCCCTCCCACGTCCGGGCGCCGCGCAGGAGCAGCCGGGAGCGCGTGGGCGGCATGAACAGCGCCTCGCCGCTACCGCGTGGCTCGAACTGGCAGTCGCGCAGAAGCGCCTCTATCTGCCGGCGGGAGTAGGGGCGTCCGTATCCGAAGGGCGAGATCTCGGACCGCGCCCAGAGGCCGCGCCGGTTGGGCACCACGACCAGGATCCGTCCGCCGGGCACGAGAACCCGCCAGACCTCGCGCAGCACGGCCTCGGGGTCGCGGGCATGGTCGAGCGCATGAACAACCAGGGCGTTGTCGAACACATGGTCGGGAAACGGCAAGTCGTCGTCATCCACCAGGGTGGCCGAGTTACGCCCTCCGCGCGGCCAGGCGACCACGCCCTGCTGGGCCGGCATGGCCGCGACGCAACACTCGGCCTCGTCGAGATAGGGGCGCATGTAGGGGCCGGCATAACCGATGCCGATCATCCGCTGACCCGAGAGCCCGGGCCAGAAGGCACGCACGCGCGCGCCCACGAGCACGCGGAGCATGCGCCCGAGCGGTAGGTCGTAGAATGTTCGCTGGTGTCTGGCGTCGAGATACATGGGCAGGCGACGGCGTCCCTCGGGAGAACGGTGTCGGCCGCTTGCATCGCCGGCCGGGGTGCGATTGAACCCTTCCCGGGACCGGGATGCAACCCGTTCGGACATTCGCCTGGATGCCACCGCGCCGGGTCTTGTGCGCGCGGGAGCGGGCGTGCAGTCTGACCCCGGCTCGAACCACAAGGAGTTCCAGCATGGGCACCACAGACGAAATGGCGCGGATCCGGCAGTTTTCGTGCCTGCAGGACAATTTCGGCGTTCTCGTGCATCTGCCGGAAAGCGGGCGCACGATTGCGTTCGATGTTCCCGAGGCTGCTCCCTATCTCAAGGCGCTTGCCGATACGGGCTGGACGCTCACCGACATCTTGATCACGCACCACCACTTCGACCATGTGCAGGGGCTGGAGGCGCTGAAGGCGCAAACCGGCGCGCGGGCCGTTGGACCGGAAATGTCGCGCGACAGGATCGCCGGGCTCGACGAGGGCGTCGGCGACGGCGACACGGTCACCATCGGCGGGATCGCCTTTGACGCGATCGAGACGCCGGGGCACACGCTCGACCAGATTTCCTGGCATGCGCCGGCGCTCAAGTTCGCCCATACGGGCGACACGCTTTTCTCGCTTGGCTGCGGGCGCGTGTTCGAAGGCGACATGACGATGATGTGGGAGTCCCTGGCGCGTCTCGTCGAGCGTCTTCCGGGGGAAACGGCGATCCATTGCGGCCACGAATACACGCTCGCCAATGCCCGTTTCGCGCTCACGATCGATCCGGACAATGCCAGGCTCGTGGAGCGGGCGCGGGAGGTGGAGAGCCTGCGTGCGGACGGGCGTGCGACACTGCCGACCACGATGGCGCAGGAACTGGCCACCAACCCGTTCCTTCGGGCGGCCGACCCGGCCATTCGCGCAAGGCTCGGCCTTGAGGACGCGAGCGACGCGGAGGTCTTCGCGGAGATCCGCCGCCGCAAGGACAATGCCTGACCGGAAGGATGAAGATGCAAGACACCGCCATGACCGCCGCGCAGATCATCGATCTGCTCGACATGACGCCGCACCCGGAAGGCGGCCACTACGTCGAGACCTTCCGCGATCCGCTGACGGACGGAGACGGCCGCGCGCGTTCGACGGCGATCTATTTCCTGCTGCAGGCGGGGGAATGCTCGGCCTGGCACCGGGTCGACGCGGTGGAGACCTGGCACTGGCACGCGGGCGCGCCGCTTGCCCTCAGGATTTCCGAGGATGGCGAGGATGCTCGCACGTTGACGCTCGGGCCGGACCTCGGCGTTGGTGAGCGGCCGCAGGGCGTGGTGCCTGCCGATGCATGGCAGGCGGCGGAGAGCCTGGGCGCGTGGACGCTGGTTGGATGCACCGTGGCTCCGGGCTTCGAGTTTGCCGGCTTCGAGATGGCGCCGGAAGGCTGGGAGCCCGGCTCTCGCGGGTGAGCGGGACGCCGGATACAGGGCTTTCCCGGCTTGCGCTCGCGCGCGCAGAAGCTACAGTGCGGCCGGATTTCATCCGCCGGCAGACCCGCGCGCCGTGAGACGGCCCGCCGGATCGCCGCAACCCCGCCCAGGACTGGACAACGGACCCCATGGCTCACAAAGACATCAAGAAGGTGGTGCTCGCCTATTCAGGCGGCCTCGATACCTCGATCATCCTGAAGTGGCTGCAGACCGAGTACGGCTGCGAGGTGGTGACCTTCACCGCCGATCTCGGCCAGGGCGAGGAACTCGAGCCGGCGCGCAAGAAGGCCGAACTGCTCGGCATCAAGGAAATCCACATCGACGACCTGCGCGAGGAGTTCATCCGCGACTTCGTCTTCCCGATGTTCCGCGCGAACACCGTCTACGAGGGGACCTACCTGCTCGGCACCTCGATCGCACGGCCGCTGATTTCCAAGCGCCTGATCGAGATCGCGCACGAGACCGGCGCCGACGCCATCGCCCATGGCGCGACCGGCAAGGGCAACGATCAGGTTCGCTTCGAGCTTTCCGCCTATGCGCTGGATCCGGACATCAAGGTGATCGCGCCCTGGCGTGACTGGACCTTCAAGTCACGGACCGACCTGATCGACTTTGCGGAGAAGCACCAGATCCCGGTGCCCAAGGACAAGCGTGGCGAGTCGCCCTTCTCGGTCGACGCCAACATGCTGCATTCCTCGTCGGAAGGTAAGGTGCTCGAGGATCCGTGGGAGGAGCCGCCGGAGTACGTCCACCAGCGCACCGTGTCGCCGATGGACGCGCCGGACGTGGCCACCGAGATCACCATCGGTTTCGAGAAGGGAGACGCGGTTTCGCTCAATGGCGAGGCCATGTCGCCGGCCGCGCTCTTCGCGAAGCTCAACGACTACGGTCGCGACAACGGCATCGGCCGGATCGACTTGGTCGAGAACCGCTTCGTGGGTATGAAGTCGCGCGGCGTCTACGAGACGCCTGGCGGCACCGTGCTGCTGGAGGCGCATCGCGCGATCGAGTCGATCACGCTCGATCGCGGTGCGGCGCATCTCAAGGACGAGCTGATGCCGCGTTACGCGGAGCTCATCTACAACGGCTTCTGGTTCTCGCCCGAGCGCGAGATGCTGCAGGCCGCCATCGACAAGAGCCAGGAGAAGGTCACCGGTGACGTTCGCCTGAAGCTCTACAAGGGCAATGTGATCGTGGTCGGTCGCCGGTCGCCGTATTCGCTCTACTCGGAAGAGCTCGTCACCTTCGAGGACGATCACGGCGCCTACGACCAGAAGGACGCGGCCGGCTTCATCCGGCTGAACGCCCTGCGCCTTCGCACGCTTGCCAAGCGCGACCGCGTGAAGTGATGACCGGCCCGGCGCGGGACGGGGCATGGCTTGCCGACTTCGGCGAGCGCCTCGCCCGCGCCGGGTTTCTTGTCGCGGGCGGTTTTCGCCCCGGACCCGATGACGACGTTCCCGCCTTGCCGGACGGTGCGCCCGCCGCCACCGTTCTCGTCGTCGGCAGCCTGTCGAACACGCTTCTTCCGATCCTGAAAGAACGGGCCGAGTGGCGCGATGGTGCCCCCGATCCGCTCGACCGCTATACGCGCGCGGCACTCACCGTGCTTGCGGACGGCGCGCGGCTCGGTGTGGTCTTTCCGTTTGACGGGCCGCCATACCATCCGTTCCAGCGCTGGGCATTGCGCACCGGCGGGTTTTCGCGCTCGCCCATGGGTGTGCTCGCCGATGAGCCTCATGGCCCGTGGCTGGGCCTGCGTGCGGCGTTTCTTGCCCGGGAGGTCCTGCCGGTGACCGGAGACGGTCGTGACGGTCCGTGTCCCACATGCGCCGACACGCCGTGCATCTCCGCCTGTCCCGCCGGGGCGCTCTCCTCCAGAGGGTATGATGTGCCCCGCTGCCTGTCATGGCTTGCAGCGAACCCCTCCGCCGACTGTCATCGCGGGTGTCTGGCGCGACGCGCCTGCCCCTTCGGACGCGATCACGCTCAAGGATATGACGAGGCCGCCTTTCACATGCGCAGCTTTCTGGGTGCGGCGTTCTAGGGTCTGCCTCGGGGCGTGTCGCAAATCTTCAAGACGGGCTTGCCGAGGCGCTGTATCCGGATGCGGGAACAGTCGAACAGGAGGTCTCCCTCATGAAATTTCGCTACACGATCCTCTATGTGGAGGATGTCGCCCGCTCGCTGGCATTCTACGAGAGTGCCTTCGGCCTGAAGACCGGGTTCCTGCATGAAAGCGGTGCCTACGGCGAACTCGCGACGGGTGGAACCAGGCTGGCGTTTTCCTCGCACGCATTGATGACGCAGCTTGGCAAGGCGCCGTCGCGGGCCGTCCCGGAGGCGCCCGTCTTCGAGATCGCGCTCGAGACCAACGATGTCGCGGGCGCGCTTGCAACGGCCCGTGCGGCGGGTGCACGCCTGGTTCAGGATGCGCGGGAGGAGGACTGGGGCCAGACGACAGCCTATGTGTCCGATCCCGACGGCTATCTTGTCGAGATCTGCTCGCCTGTCGCCGGCACCGCGAGCCCGGACTGAGCCAGCAGCGAAAGCCGGTACGGATCCGATTTCAGCCGTGCCGGTGTCGCTCCGAACCAGTTGCGGAAGTCGCGTGTCATATGCGCCTGGTCCGCGTACCCGGCGTCGGCGGCGATCTCCGCGAGGCAGGCGCCGCCCCTCAGTCCCAGCGCCGCGCGCCTTGCACGGGCGAGGCGCAACCAGAAGCCGGGCGCGGGCAGGCGGTTTGCCGAAAACAGCCGCTGCAGGGTCCGGGGCGTGAGGGACAGGCGCCGCGCAAGGTCCGCCGCCGTCGTGACGGGGGCCGCCTCGATACCGGCGAAAGCCTCGATGATGCCCGCGTCGCGCGAGCAATGTTCCTCGATCAGCGAAAGGTGTGAGCCGGGGTCTTCCGCCATGTGGACGACCCTCGACAGAAGAGGCCCGGTCTCTACCCGCATGCCCGGCGCAAGACGGTAACCGGTCAGCCGCGTTCCGGGCGGAAAGCCCGTGGCCAGAACCGGCGCGCTGTGCAATTCGCTGACGAAGGCCGTGGGCGCCGCGCCGGGCACGCAGACCACGATCAGGTCGCGGCACCCGTCGGGCAGGACGAGATCGGGACCGGTCGCGGTGACCGTATGCCTCCAGACATCGAGAAGCGTCGTCATGGTCACGCCGCGCCTGCCTGACTAGCTGTCGCGGTCGGCCACGAAGCGGGCAAGCGCCACAAGTTCAAGCGACCTTTCCCCGAAAGGCGCGAGAAGGGCTTCAGCTTCCGCAACAAGTCCCTCGAGTTCGGCCCGTGTTTCTGCCGTGCCCTTGAGTGCGACGAGCGTCGCCTTGCCCGCATCCGCATCCTTGCCGGCGGCCTTGCCCAGGCGGGCGGCGTCGCCTTCCACGTCCAGAAGGTCGTCGGCAAGCTGGAAGGCAAGTCCGATGATCTCCCCGAAGCGTGTCATGCGTTCGAGGTCGGCTTCAGTCGCATCGGCAAGACGCGCGCCCGTGCGTGCCGCATAGCGGATCAGCGCGCCGGTTTTCATGGCCTGGAGAAGGCGGACCTCCTGCTCGCTGCGGTCGCGGTGCTCGGAGGCTAGATCCAGCATCTGGCCGCCCGCCATGCCGCCATGACCGGCGGCCCGGGCGAGTTCGCGCGATGCCTCAAGGCGCACGGAGGCGGACGCGTGCACGGCCGGATCCGCGATCAGGTCGAAGGCGAGCGTGAGCAGGGCGTCGCCGGCCAGGATGGCGGTCGCCTCGTCATAGGCCTTGTGCACGGTCGGGCGGCCGCGACGCATATCGTCGTCGTCCATGGCAGGCAGGTCGTCGTGCACCAGCGAATAGCAATGGATGCATTCCAGTGCCGCGCCGGCCAGGATCACTCCCTCGTCGTCACGGCCGAAAAGTCGTGCCGAGGCCAGGACGAGGCCCGGGCGAAGCCGCTTGCCGCCACCGAGCGCCGCATGGCGCATGGCCGCGACAAGGCGTTCCGGACGGGCGTGCTCGCCGGCAAGAGCTGACGTCGCAAGGGCATTGTCGAGTGCTGCCTCGACACGCCGGGCGCAACCGGCGAGCAGGCGGACGGGATCGCCGTCGGACGCATCCTGATGGGTCAAGCACTGCCTCCGCTTGCTGGTTTCCGCTGGCACGGTCCCGCCTGCGCGGGGCCCCTCCGTGCCGGAGCGAAAATGCTGCGGGCGGTACGATCGGAGACCGCACCGCCCGTGGTCATGTCTCGTAATCTCAGTGTCGCGAAACGCGCCAAAGGTCAACCGCGCCGGCGCGGCTCAGGCGGCGATCTCCGCCTCGAGCGCGACGGCGGCCGACTGGATGATGGCCGCGTAGCGGATCGCGGTCTGGATCTGCTCGCTCGACATGCCGGCTTTCCGCAGCACGTCCTCGTGGGCATCGATGCACATGCCGCACCCGTTGATGGCGGAGACCGCCAGCGACCAGAGCTCGAAGTCGGCCTTGTCGACGCCCGGTTTGCCGATGACGTTCATGCGCAGCTTTGCCGGCATCGTCTTGTAGGTCGCGTTCGAGGCGAGGTGTACGAAACGGTAGTAGACGTTGTTCTGCGCCATGATCGTGGCGGCGGCCTTTGCCGCGCCAAGCGCCTCGGCGGAAAGATGCGGCGCGGCCTCGTCCAGCAGTTCGGCGCGTACGGTCGGGTTGCGGCTGGCAATGCCGCAGGCGACCATGAGGCCGAATTTCTGCTGGTCGGTGAAGGTCTCGTCGCTGGCAAGCGAGGAGAGGTTGAGGCGCGTGTCCTTGGCGAAGTCCGGCAATGCGGCCTTCAGGGCGTCAATCGACATGATCGGTCTCCGTGGCGAACCCGGCTTTTGCGCGAGGCGCGTTTCGAGGGCATGAACGGGAAAACGGCGGAGCCAGGGCTCCGCCGTCCGTCTCGATGAAGGTCGTGAGGGCGAGGCCCTCAGGCGGCGAGCGTCTCGCCACCGACCTCGCGGTTGCACGGGCAGAGCTCGTCCGTCTGAAGCGCGTCGAGAACCCGCAGCGTGTCCTTCGGGTTGCGGCCGACGTTGAGGTTGGTCGCATAGACGTGCTGGATGGTGTTCTCGTTGTCGACGATGAACGTGTAGCGGTAGGCGACGCCGTCCGGCGAGCGCACGCCGAGGCCATCGACCAGCGAGCCGTTGGTGTCGGCGAACGACCAGATCGGAAGCTTGTTCAGGTCCGGATGGTCGCGGCGCCATGCGAGCTTGCAGAACTCGTTGTCGGTCGAACCACCGAGGACGACGCAGTCGCGATCCTCGAAGTCACCGGCAAGGCGGGCGAACTCGGCGATCTCGGTCGGGCACACGAAGGTAAAGTCCTTCGGGTAGAAGAAGATGACCTTCCACTTGCCCTCGAAGCTCTTCTCGGTGAGCGTCTCGAACGCGCTTTCGCCGTTCTCCTCGTGCTGGTTGAAGCCCGGCTTCACGCCGACGATCTCGAACTCGGGAAGCTTGTCGCCAATACCGATCATCATGATCTCCTGCTGTCTGGCCCGGCCGGAGGGAGGAGGCCGGTCGCCTGGAATACGGCTTGCACACGCTTGTTGTGCGGTGCAATGAGAGCGGGTATGCAAAGCTTGCGCGTATCGGTCAAACCGATAAATCCGATTGCAGAAATCGGTTTTTCCGAAGACGCGCTGGCCCTTCCGGTCCATGCCGACCTGCCCCAACGTTCTGAGTGCTTTTCGCCGGATGCTCCCCACCCTGAGGCAGATGCAGTATTTTGTCGCACTCGCCGAGCACCGCTCCTTCGGGCGTGCGGCGCGGGCGTGTCACGTGACCCAGTCGACGCTGTCTGGAGCGATTCGACAGTTCGAGGCGTGCCTGGGCGCGGAACTCGTCGACCGCTCCGGCAAGGTCCTGTCGCTGACCGAGGCGGGCGAGAGCGTGCTGGTCCGGGCAAGCGCGATCCTGCGCGAGACCGAGGACATGGCGGCACATGCGCGCATCGCGGCGGCGCCGCTGTCGGGCCGGTTGCGCCTCGGCGTCATTCCCTCGATTGCGCCCTTCCTGCTGCCGCAGGCCTTGCCCGCCCTGCGCGCCGCGCAGCCGCAACTGCGTCTCGTCCTTCGCGAGGAGCTGACACGGGTGTTGTTGCAGGACCTTCGAGACGGACGTCTTGACGTGGCGCTCATCGCGCTTCCGCACGACACGGGAGACTTCGCCTGCGAGGTGATCGGCGTCGATCCGCTGTTCGTCGCCGTCCCGCAGGGGCATCCTCTCGGGCAGGACGCGCGGGTCTCGCTTGCCCGCCTTCAGCGCGAGCCGCTCCTGCTTCTGGAGGATGGACATTGCCTGCGTGAACACGTCCTGATGGCTTTCGCGGGGAAAGCGCCGCGCGAAAGCGAGGATATTCGCGCTTCGTCGATGACGACACTGGTGCAGATGGTGGACAATGGCCTGGGCGTGACCCTGGTGCCGCGCATAGCCGTGGAGGCGGGGATCGCGCGCGGCACACGGCTTTCGATCGTGCCGATCGAGGAGGCCGGGGCACAGCGGGAACTTGCGATCGTATGGCGCAGGCGTTCCGCCCATGGCGCGGACGCGCGTGCGCTGGCGGCCGCCTTGCGCGGGTTTGTTACAAGCGGCGAGGAACCGGCCTCGGCCTGCGCCGTTGGGAAAGAACCGGTTGAAACGGGCTGAGAGCGGGGTGGGCGGGTGATTTTCCGGCGCAAACGCAGGGATGAAGCGGGCGAGACGGCTTCGCGTCGGCGGCCGATGCGCCGCAGGGGCATGCGGCTTGTGCTTCGCCTGTTCCTGCTGCTTCTCGCGCTGCCGCCGGTTCTGACGCTGCTCTATACCGTGGCCCCGCCCGTCAGCACGCTGATGCTGGCACGGGTGGTCCAGGGGCTTTGGGTCGACCGCACCTATGTCCCTCTTGAGGAAATCTCGCCGCATCTCGTGCGTTCGGTGATCGCCTCGGAGGATGCACGCTTCTGCCTGCATGGCGGCATCGACTGGGAGGCGCTCGACAGGCAGATCGATGCGCTGGGCGAGGGCGAGGATGTCCGTGGCGCCTCGACGATCACCATGCAGGTGGCCAAGAACCTGTTCCTGTGGAACGGAAGAAGCTATGTGCGAAAGGGCCTGGAGCTTCCGCTCGCGCTGATGCTCGACGCAATGCTGTCCAAGCGCAGGATCCTCGAGATCTATCTCAACATCGCCGAATGGGGCGAGGGGGTCTTTGGTGCGGAAGCGGCGGCGCAGGCCTGGTTCGGTCGTCCGGCGGCGGATCTCACGCGTGAGCAGGCCGCACGGCTCGCGACCGCCCTGCCGAACCCAATCGCGCGCAATCCGGCCCGTCCCAAACCGGGTCACGCGCGCCTCGCGCGGATCAATCGCGGGCGGGCGGCGGCGATTGATCCGCATCTGGAGTGTCTTCCCGGTTTTCCGGGGAGCAATTGACGCAGGCCGGGGCAAAAAAATAGCGCTTTCGGGCTGGCAAAAGCCCGCGAGTTTCGTTATAAGCCCGCCATTCCTGCACACCGCGTGGACCCACGCCCCGGGCTAACCCGGTCCGGGTTCGCGGGATATTGCACGACGGAGAGAAGAACAATGGCCGTTCCGAAGAGAAAAACCTCGCGCATGAAGCGCGGTCAGCGTCGCTCCGCCGACGCCTTGCGGCAGCCGTCCTATGTCGAGGACAAGGATTCCGGCGAGCTGCGCCGCCCGCATCATGTCGACCTGAAGACCGGTATGTACCGTGGTCGTCAGGTTCTGGCGCCGAAGGACGGCGTCTGATCCGACTTTCCGGCTGAGGCGGTGCAAGCCGCCGTCGATCCGGCAAGTACTTCACCCCGGCCATGCGGCCGGGGTTTGCGCGTTTGACAAAGGGATCGGCGTTGCGGCGCCGGTCCCTTTTTCATGCGCCGATCCCACGCATGAAAAGGCCCCCGCCACGGCTGTCGCGCGACGGGGGCCCTAGTGATCGCTCTGTGCCGGCAGCTCCTGCCGGATGGGCCGGTCAGCCGTTGGCGAAATACTGGCCGCCGTTGACGGTCATCACCGCGCCGGTCATGAAGGCGGCCTCCTTCGAGGCGAGATAGACGACGGCCGCCGCGATCTCCTCGGGCTTGCCGAGACGTCCGACCGGGATGCCCGAGATGATGCCCTCGAGCACCTTCTCCGGCACGGCTGCGACCATGTCGGTGTCAACATAGCCGGGGCAGATCGCGTTGACGGTGATGCCCTTGCGGGCCGTCTCGGAGGCCAGCGCCTTGGTGAAACCGATCACGCCGGCCTTCGCCGCGGAGTAGTTCGTCTGGCCGAGCTGGCCCTTCTGGCCGTTGATCGAGGAAATGTTGATGATGCGGCCGTGGTTGCGCTCGCGCATTCCGTCGATGACCGGACGGCTCATGGTGAACATGGAATCGAGGTTGGTGCGGATCACCGCCGACCACTGCTCGTAATCCATCTTGTGGAACCATCCGTCACGCGTGATGCCGGCATTGTTGACCAGCACCTCGACCGCACCGAGCTCCGAGGTCACCTGGGCCACGCCTTCCCGGCAGGCCTCGGCGTCGGAAACGTCCCACTTGTAGACATGAATGCCGGTTTCGGCCTTGAAGGCCTCGGCCTTTTCGGTGTTGCCCGCGTAGGTCGCCGCCACCGTGTAACCGGCCGCCTTCAGTGCCTTCGCGATCGCGGCGCCGATACCCCGCGTTCCTCCCGTCACGATTGCCACATTGCTCATGGACGTCCTCTCCTCATGCCGTTCAAGACAAGCGATTATGGTGATTGCCGGAAACTCAGACTTCACTCCTGGCTGCGGCCGTCATGGCACCCGCGTTCCGCGGACGCCATGATTCTTGTCAATTTCTGATTGTTTCTCGGTCGACCTGCGCGTCATGCGGTGTGTCGGGCCGACATTGCCTGACGGCGAACCGACCCGACACGGATTTCTCAGCGCTCGACGCAGAGCGCAACGCCCATGCCGCCGCCGATGCATAGCGTGGCGAGACCCTTCTTCGCGTCACGGCGGCCCATCTCGTGCAGCAGGGTGACGAGAACGCGCGCGCCCGACGCCCCGATCGGGTGGCCGATGGCGATGGCGCCGCCATTGACGTTCACGATGTCGGGGTTCCAGCCCATATCCTTGTTCACCGCGCAGGCCTGGGCGGCGAAGGCTTCGTTGGCTTCGACCAGATCGAGGTCCTCCGCCTTCCAGCCGGCCTTCTCCAGCGCCTTGCGTGAGGCGGGGATCGGGCCGGAGCCCATCACGGCCGGGTCGACGCCGGCGGTCGCCCAGGAGGCGATGCGGGCCAGCGGGGTCAGGCCGCGACGCTGGGCCTCGGCGGCGCTCATCACCACGAGCGCGGCGGCGCCGTCGTTGATGCCCGACGCGTTGCCCGCGGTCACGCTGCCGTCCTTGGCGAAGGCCGGGCGCAGCTTGGCCATTCCCTCGAGGGTGGCGCCGTGGCGAATGTACTCGTCATCCTCGATGACGCGCTCGCCCTTGCGTTCCTTGATGGTAACCGGCGTGATCTCGTCCTTGAAGCGGCCGGCTTTCTGGGCCGCTTCCGCCTTGTTCTGCGAGGCCACCGCGAAGGCGTCCTGATCGTCACGGGAGATCTGCCACTTCTCGGCGACGTTCTCGGCCGTCTGACCCATGTGGTAGCCGTTGAAGGCGTCCCACAGACCGTCCTTGATCATCGTGTCGATCATCTTGTAGTCGCCCATCTTGTAGCCGGCGCGCATGTGGGCGCAGTGCGGCGAGAGCGACATGTTTTCCTGACCGCCGGCAACGATGATCGAGGCGTCCCCGGCCAGGATCTGCTGCATGCCGATGGCGACGGTCCGAAGCCCCGAACCGCAGACCTGGTTGAGAACCCAGGCGGTTGCGCCCTGGTCGATGCCGGCCAGGATCGCCGCCTGGCGGGCCGGGTTCTGTCCCTGGCCGGCCGTGAGAACCTGGCCGAAAACGACCTCGTCCACTTCGTTCGCGGCGACGCCGGCACGCTCCATCGCCGCCTTGATGACGGTGGCGCCGAGTTCGTGTGCGGGGGTGTTGGCGAAGGATCCATTGAAGGATCCGACAGGGGTGCGCGTGGCGCTGACAATGACGACGTCGGTGTTTGCGCTCATGATGATGCCTCCGAAATCCGGACCTCCCGGGGAAGCGCGCCCCTCTCGTTTTGTCTTGCGCGCTTTGCGCCAACTAGAGCCGCCCGGACGGGTGTAGTCAACCGCAACTCCCCGTATCCATGCGGCAAGCCGGCGCCCGGCGCGATCATGAATTGGTCGTACTCCCAAAAGCGGGGGCGGGCGAGCGTCTTAGACAAAACGGTGGTGTCGGCGCCCGGAATTGGCTTATCGTGCGAAGCAGTTGGAGGGTGGACCCCGTCAGGAACAGGTCCGCCGAGGGGGAGGCGCCGGTGCGCGAAACGGACCGGCGCACAGCCGCGAGTCCGGAAGACAACATGGCCAAGACGACCGAGCCGACGATCATCAAGAAATACGCCAATCGACGCCTCTACAACACCGGCACGAGCACCTATGTGACGCTCGAGGACCTGGCGCAGATGGTGAAGGGAGAAGAGGATTTCGTGGTCTTCGACGCGAAGTCGGGAGAAGAGATCACCCGCTCCGTGCTGACCCAGATCATCTTCGAGCAGGAGAACAAGGGGCAGAATCTTCTGCCCATCACGTTCCTGCGCCAGCTTATTCGCTTCTATGGCGACAGCATGCAGAACGTCGTGCCGAGCTACCTCGACTTCTCGATGAGCTCGCTCACCAAGGACCAGGATCGCCTGCGCGAGCAGATGTCGGGGGCGTTCGGGTTCGATGCCCTTGAGGATCAGGTGAAGCGCAATGCGGAGATCTTCGACAGGGCGATGCGCATGTTCCTGCCGTTCGGGGGTGGCAAGACCGGCCAGCCCGGCGCGCAGGAGGGTCAGGGGCAGTCGTCACCGGCACAGGGCGGAAGCAACACCCCCGCCTCGCCGGCCGCGAGCGCCGAGGATCTCGACGACCTGAAGAAGCAGCTTTTCGAGATGCAGAAGCGGCTGGATTCGCTTTCGTCCGACAAGGAGTGACGCGCTGGCGTTCATTTTGAGGGACGCGGGCGGCACCAAAGGCGCCGCCCGGTGTGTTCCGTCTCAGCCGCCGTCGGCGACGAAGCCGGCCGCGGTGATGCCGGCGATCGCGCAGGCCTCGTCGTTGTCGGAGGTGTCGCCGGTGATGCCGACCGCACCGATGATCTCGCCACCTTCCCCGTCACGCACCAGAACGCCGCCTGCCACGGGAACGATGTTGCCGCCGGCCGCGCCGTTCAGCGCCTGGATGAAATGCGGACGGTTGCGGGCGTCATTGTCCAGCCAGCGCGACCCCTGGCCGACCGCAAGCGCGCCGAACGCCTTTCCGCTGGCGATCTGCGGACGCATGATTGAGCTTCCGTCCTGGCGCATCAGGGCGATGGTGTGGCCGCCCGCGTCGAGCACGACGACCGTGAGCGGCTTCAATCCGAGTTCCGCGCCCTTGGCGAACGCCTCCCCGATGATCTTTTCACAAAGCGAAAGAGTAAGTTTTCCCATTGGCGACAATCTCCGCTACCGTTCCGGTGTAATCTCGACCAATCGCTACCAGCCCGCCAGTTGACGACCAACGGACAAAACGAACAAGCACCCTTACTCTGCCGGCAAAAATGGCGGCGGACGTCGTCCTGCCCTAAGCCGGACGAGACGAGGCTCCAGAACAATCAGAGGACCCCATCGTGACACGCGATCTTCACCTTCCGGGCCGCTCGGCCGTCCATGCGCCGAACGCCATGGTCGCCACCTCGCATCCGCTTGCCAGTGCCGCCGCGCTCGAGGTGCTCCAGGACGGGGGCAACGCCGTGGATGCCGCGATTGCCGCAGCTGCTGTGCTCGCCGTGGTCGAGCCGCAGATGACCGGTATCGGCGGAGACGGTTTCGCGATCCTGGCAAAGCCAGACGGCCAGCTCAGCGGCTTCAACGGCTCGGGGCCGGCACCGCTCGCGGCAACGCCCGGTCGCCTCGCGGACCTCGGCGTCAGCGAAATCGACGACCGCGGTCCCCATTCGGTCACCGTTCCAGGTGTCGTTCGGCTCTGGGAGACGCTGGTCGAGGCTCACGGAAGCCGCCCGCTCGGTGCCCTTCTGACGCGCGCCGTCGGCTATGCGCGCAAGGGGTATGCGGTCGCGCCGCGAGTTGCCTTCGACTGGGCGCGCAATCGCGACAAGCTTGCCGCCGACCCCGGGGCGGCCGCCGCCTTTCTCGTGGACGGCAAGGCGCCCGAGGCCGGCGCCACCATGCGCAACCCGGCGCTTGCCGATACGCTGGAGCGCATCGCGAAGGAGGGTGCAAAGGGGTTCTACGAAGGCCCGGTTGCCGAGGATATCGTCGCCACGCTCGCCGCGAAGGGCGGGCTGATGACGCTCGAGGACCTCGCGGGCATGACGGTTCTCGACATGCCGCCGGTGCGCCATCCCTACCGGGATCTCGAGATGGTGGAGCTGCCGCCGAACGGCCAGGGCTTCATTGCTCTCGTGATGCTCGGCATTCTTGAGCGCTTTGACCTTTCCCGCCTCGATCCGCTCGGTCCGGAGCGGTTCCATCTGGAACTCGAGGCGGGGCGTCTCGCCTATTCGGTTCGTGATCTCTATCTCGCCGATCCGGCCTTCATGCCACACGGACCCGAGACCTTCCTGAGTGAAGGCTATCTCGACCGGCTGGCGGCGCGGATTTCTCCCGAGCGGCGAATGGACGACATTCCCCCGGCCCTGCTCGGGCCGGGTTCCGATACGGTGTATCTGTGCGTCGTCGACGAAACGGGGCTGGGCGTTTCGCTCATCAACTCGGTCTACAAGGGATTCGGGTCCGGTATCTGCGCGCCGAAGAGCGGCGTCCTGCTTCAGAACCGTGGCGCGTGCTTCCGTCTCGAACCGGGACATCCCAACTGCATTGATGGCGGCAAGCGGCCGCTTCATACGATCATCCCGGCGATGGCCCTGAAGAACGGCTTGCCGCATCTCGTTTTCGGCGTGATGGGCGGCGGTTACCAGCCCTGCGGCCATGCGCATGTGCTGACGAACATGGTCGACTTCGGCATGGACCCCCAGGTGGCCATCGACCAGCCCCGCATGTTCTTCAACGAAAAGACCCATGTGCTGCAGGCGGAGCGCGGCATTCCAGAGGCGACGCTTGCCGGACTGCGCGCGCGCGGCCACGAGATCACGATGGTCGAGGAGCCCATCGGCGGCGCACAGGCGATCCTCTTCGATCGGGAGCGGAACATGCTCGTCGGCGGGTCGGATCCGCGCAAGGACGGACTTGCGATCGGATACTGAGGACCGCGGTCTTCCGCCAGACATGCAAACGGCCGGTGCATTGCACCGGCCGTTTTCGTCGAGGACTGGCAATTGAGGTGGACTGGGAATCGAGGCGTGGGGCCCCTCAGCGGCTCACGCTGAGCACCCTGCCCTGCTGGGGCGTGCGCGGCTGGCGCTCGACCGTCCGGTAGGCGTTGACCGCCTCGGCCGGCTCGGCGCGGCGGCGCGCGCGCTGCTGGTGCATGTTGTCACGCAGCGCAACGAGTTGGGCGATCAGCCCGGCGTTGGGGCGATAGAGCCTGGCGAAGCGGTTGGTGTCGAGCTTCGCGACCGGTTCGACCGCGGTGACGACAAGCGCGTTCGACCGGGCCTCGGTCTGGGCCGCGCGCGCGCCTGCGCCTGTTGTCCCGGCCTGGGTTCGGGCGGCGTGTCCGGCACGCCCGCGTCCCGTGGCTGAACGATTTCCCGCGAATATTCTCATCAACGCTCTCCCGGCGTGTCGATTTGAGACACTGGCGGTATTGCCGGGAAATGTAGCGCAAGCGACGTGCCAGTCGATAACCCTTTGTTAACTTTTTCCCTAGGGGAATGCGTCGACCGGCTGTTTCGGCCTCTATCGGGAGCCGTCGTGGGGCGAGACACCAAAGTCGCGCCGGGCGCCCGTGATGGTGATCGAGAAGCCGGCGATGACGTCGACGAGCGAGATCGCCATCAGGGTGAAGAACACGGACGTCGCCGCCGCCCTTACGGTCAGGAATTCGACCAGATAGGCGATGAAGACCAGCGTCGAGAGAATGTGGTCGGTCAGCGCGGAGACACCCGTGCGCGTTGCCTTCAGCAGTTCGATGAAGAGCAGCACGAGGCCCGAGAGGATCATCAGGTCTCCGACGACAAGGGTGAAGCGCGCCCCCGAGACGAGTTCCATCGTCAGGATCGGGGCCTGCCAGGGATCGCCCCCGGTGTCGCCGAGCAGCGAGAACGCGAGCAGGTTGTAGACGAGAAGCGGGGCGACGGTCAGCGGGATGGAAACGAACACCGGCATTCCGGTTCTCCTCGTCGGTCGGTGCCCGCCGACTGCGTGTGGCGGGACGGGAATCGGCTCGGCGGCACAATGCGGGCTGCGCCAGGCCACGACAAGGGGGCAGAGGCCGGAGGCTCCGAAGGCGGGGCCTTGGGCCACGAAAAAGGGCCCGAAGCACGAAGCTCCGGGCCCGTGAGGTGCGGTCTTCTGGTGGAAGACCGTCTCGGGAGAAGTGTGGTCGGGATCAGACGCGCTGGCTGCCCTGACCGAACTCCGGGTAGGCCTCGACACCGACCTCGGCCTTGTCGAGACCCATGGCCTCTTCCTCGGCCGACACGCGGATGCCCATGGTGAGCTTCAGCACGTACCAGACGATGGCGCTGGTCACGACCGTGAAGACGCCGTAGGCGACCACGCCGATGAACTGGGTGCCGAAGGACGTGTCGGCATTGGAGACCGGGACGACGAGCGTGCCCCAGATGCCACACAGGAGGTGGACCGGGATCGCGCCGACCACGTCGTCGATCTTGAGCTTGTCGAGCAGCGGCACGGTGAAGACCACGATCGCGCCGCCGACGGCGCCGATGAGGATCGACAGGATCGGCGAGGGCATCAGCGGCTCGGCGGTGATGGCGACCAGGCCGGCCAGCGCGCCGTTGAGCGCCATGGTCACGTCGACCTTCTTGTAGAGCACCTGCGTCAGGATGATCGCGGCGACCACGCCACCGGCGGCGGCCAGGTTGGTGTTCGCGAAGATGCGCGAGATGTCGGACACGTCGGAGTTGGAGCCCATGGCGAGCTGCGAGGCGCCGTTGAAACCGAACCAGCCGAGCCACAGGATGAAGGTGCCCAGCGTCGCGAGCGGCATGGACGAACCCGGCATCGGGATCACGCGGCCCTCGGAATACTTGCCACGACGTGCGCCGAGGATGATGGCGCCGGTGAGCGCGGCCCAGCCGCCGACCGAGTGGACGAGCGTGGAGCCGGCGAAGTCGGAGAAGCCCATCTCGCTGAGCCAGCCCGCGCCCCACTGCCAGGAGCCGGCGATCGGGTAGATGAAGCCGGTCAGGACGACGGTGAAGATGAGGAAGGGCCACAGCTTGATGCGCTCGGCCAGCGTGCCGGAGACGATCGAGGCGGCGGTGGCGACGAACACCATCTGGAAGAACCAGTCGGAGGCGACCGAGTAGTCACCTTCGTTGGCGGTGCCCGCGGCCGGCCAGCCGTAGATGGCGAGCGTGCCCATGTAGCCGCCGTTCACGTCCGTGTACATCAGGCTGTAGCCGACGAGCAGGTACATGATGCCGGCGACCGAGTAGAGCGCGATGTTCTTCAGGCACTGCATGGAGACGTTCTTGGTGCGGACGAGACCGGCCTCGAGCATGGCGAAGCCGGCGGCCATCCACATGACCAGGAAGCCGCCCATCAGGAACAGCAGCGTGTTGAAGATGAAGGCCGTGTCGCTGGCGAGAGCGAACTGCGGTGCCTCCGCCGCCGGGGCGGCATCCTGTGCGAGCGCCGATCCGGTCGCTGCGAGAAGCGCAAGCGTAGCCAGTCCGGCCTTTTCAAAGCGAAGTTTCATCGGAGTATCCTTCGGTCGGATGGATCAGAGCGCGGCGGCGTCGGTTTCGCCGGTGCGGATGCGCTGAACCTGGTCGAGCGCGTAGACGAAGATCTTGCCGTCGCCGATCTGGCCGGTCTTGGCCGCTCCGGCGATCGCCTCGACGACCTTGTCGGCGAGGTCGGAGGCCACGGCGACCTCGATCTTCAGCTTGGGCAGGAAGCTCACGGCGTATTCCGTGCCGCGATAGATCTCGGTGTGGCCTTTCTGCCGGCCATACCCCTTCACTTCCGACACCGTAAGTCCCTGGACGCCGATGCTCGTGAGGGCGTCGCGCACCTCGTCGAGCTTGAACGGCTTTATGATGGCCATCACGATTTTCATGCTCGCTTCCGTTCCTTTCCCTGCTGCGCATTCCCCTAGGGACTGGTGCCCCCCTCGGGACAGTCGCTCCCATGAGGTGGAGTGCTTCGGACCCGGATCCCTTTCGGGCGCCATGGGTCCGTCAGACGCCACCCCCTTATCTTCAAGGAGCGTGCCAACTCGTGGTGCGGTGCGGGAAGATCTCGGGAGAAAACCTGTAAAATATAGTGATATCAATAAGTTGAATTGTCCCGCGAAGGGGCGTTCAGACCCTCGGGAGGATGGCTTTGGGGCTGTTGGGGACTCTGTTTGTTTGCCTAAATTATAGGCTTAATGCGGTTTTTGGATTGATTATTTCTTGTGCAATGCCGGACAGGCGGCTCCGGCGGGCCGCCTGTCCGGCATTGTCTCACGGTGCGTGGCGGGCGCGCATTTCAGGCGCCGAAACCGCCGTCGGACAGATAGGCCGCCTCGGCTGCGGTGGTCGCGCGCCCGAGTGCCTCGTTGCGGTGGGGAAAGCGGCCGAAGCGCCGGATCACGTCCAGGTGCAGCAAGGCGTAGAAATAGGTCTGTTGGTCGCCAAGGCGACGGAACAGGTCGACACTGCGCTCCTGGTCCGCGATGTCTTCCGAGTGCTCGAACGGCAGATAGAAGAACGTGCGGGCGTTGACGGGAAAAGCCCGGTCGAATCCGTTGTCGAGCGCGCGGGCCGCGATCTCGCGCGCCCGGCCGTCGGCTGCAAAGGCACGCTTGTCCCCGCGATAGAGGTTGCGCGGAAACTGGTCCAGCAGGATCAGAAGGGCGAGCGCGCCATGCGGCGTTTCTGCCCAGGCGTCGAGCTCTCCGGCCGCGGCCTGTTCCACCCTTTGCAGGAAGCGCCCGCGGATCTCCGCGTCGAAGGCGTCGTCCTTCGCGAACCATTTCGCCGGACCGGCAGTCCACCAGAAATCGAGGATGTCGGTTGCCTCGGGCTTGTCGTCGGTCATTGCGGGCCTATGCTCCTGTCAGGTGTCAAAGAGGGCTGAAAGCCTGCCGCATGGTGCGGCATCAGAGGGGATGCGAGTAGGGTCATGGCGGAATCGGATGCCTCGGGCGGAACGGACGGGATCGATCTCGAACTGGATCTGAAGGGCCTGAAGTGCCCGCTTCCGGTGCTCAAGACCCGTAAGGCCATGGGGAGGCTGTCTCCCGGTGCGCGGGTCAGGGTCACCTCCAGCGACCCGATGTCCGTGATCGACATTCCACACTACTGTCAGGAAGCCGGCCACCGCCTGATCGAGCGCGGTGGCGGAGACGACCTGCATGTTTTTCTCATCGAGCGCGGAGCCTGACCGTCCGCATTCTCAGGTGCCGGTGATCGCATCGATGGCCCGTGCCAGGCGTACGTCGCGTCGGGTCAGGCCGCCCGAATCGTGGCTTGTGAGCGTGATTTCCACCTTATTGTAGACATTGGACCAGTCCGGGTGATGGTCCATCTTTTCGGCGATCAACGCCACCTCGCTCATGAAGGCGAAGGCCTTGCGGAAGTCGGCGAAGGTGAAGCTGCGGGTGATCGCGGTTCCCGCCTTGTCGCGTGTCCAGCCGGACAATCCGCGGAGTGCGTCCTCGAGGGTCTCGGTCTGGTCATCCTTGCGCTGGGTCTGCGTCATGACGTGTCCCTTCCCTGTTGTGTACGTGATGTCGTCACCTGCTTGCGAAGATAGGCGTCAGCGGCGAAAACGCCAGGACCGGTCCTTGTGATCCTCGAAAGCCGCGTGGGAGGTTCGATGCGCTCCGTTCTCTTCGTCTGCCTTGGAAACATCTGCCGGTCGCCACTCGGCGAGGGAATCCTGCGCGATCGGGCGGGCAAGAAGGGTATGCCCGGCGATCTCGAGATCGATTCCGCCGGGACGGGGAACTGGCATGTGGGCAATCCGCCCGACCCGCGCTCGGTGGAAGTCGCAGCGCGGCACGGCATCGACATCAGCCCGCTCAGGGCGCGCCAGGTCCGACCCGCCGACTTCGAGCGCTTCGATCTCGTGCTTGCCATGGACGGCGACAATCTCGCCGAATTGCGCCGCCGTGCGGGCGCACGGGCGCCCGCGTTGGAGGCTTCGGGCCGGCTGCGGCGTTTTCTCGATCGCGATGTTCCCGACCCCTACTATGGCGGTCCGGGCGGGTTCGACGATGTTTTCGACATGTTGAGCCGGGGGGCGGAGCGGCTTCTGGACGAACTGGCCGCCCGATAGGAGCGCTTGCTTGCCGGACCAATGGTCGATTTGCCCGTGCAAAGCCACAATTCGACACCTACCTGAGAATTGTGGGCGGCGATGCCGTTCCATTCGAAGCCAAGCCGGAACAGGAGGATAACCATGACCGGTCTGCGTATCGAACACGATAGCTGGGTGCTTGTCGGAGACGGCGAGAAGGCTCTTTTCTTCCGCAACGAGGGCGATGCGGACTACCCGAACCTGCAGGTTCTGGAAGTGCTGGAGCAGGACAACCCCTCGACCACGGAACAGGGCACGGACGCACCGGGACGCAAGTCCGACGGCCCGGGATCCCACCGCAGTGCCATGGAGCCCACCGACTGGCACATGATCGAGAAGCACCGCTTCGCCAAGGATATCGCGGACCGGCTTTACGCGCTCGCGCACAAGGGCAAGTTCTCCAAGCTCGTGGTCGTCGCGCCCCCCGTGACGCTCGGCGATCTTCGCAAGGCCTTCCACAAGGAGGTGACGAGCCGCATCGTGGCGGAGGTCGACAAGACGCTTACCGGTCACCCGCCCGGCAAGATCGAGAAGGTGCTCTGCACCTGAAGCGGCGTCCGGCCTCAGGCCTGCACGGCTGGCGCGCGGCGCCAGCCGTCGGCGAAGCGGACCTGCTCCATTCCCGTGAAACGCGCCATGCGGGAAAGTTCGGCCTCAAGGCGTGCCAGCCGCCCGTCGCCAAGACGCACGCCCTTTTCCGGCCAGAAGGCCGTGACCTCCAGAATCCCCTCCGCGCGGCGGCAGATCATGTCGATGCGTCCGATCAGGCGATCCTTCTCCAGGAGCGGATAGACGTAGTAGCCGTAGGTCCGCTTCGGGGCGGGGACGAAGACCTCGATCCGGTAGGAAAAGCCGAACAGGCGCTCCGCGCGCTTGCGGTCGCGCAGCACCGGGTCGAACGGGCTTAGCGTGCGGACACGCGCCGGCGGTTCGGGGGCGTTTGCGATGATTGCCTCTATGTCGGGACGTGCATAGGCTGCGCGACGGCGCTCGCCGGGACCGTGGTCGATCTCCACCGCCAGGATCGAGCGTCCGCTCTCGCGTTCACACCACGCCTTTGCCTCGTCCGGCCGCACCAGATCGTAGAAGGCCGCGATCTCGCCGTGTGTGGCCGCTCCCAGCCGGTCCAGCGCGGAACGGCAGGACCAGTCGACGAAGTCCTCGTGACTCACCTCATCGTGGAAGTGTGTGTCAGGCACGACTCTTTCGGACAGGTCGTAGATCTTGGCGAAATTCTCGCGTGCGGTCACCGCGATCTCGCCGCATCGCCAGAGATATTCCAGTGCCGTCTTGCCCGGGTGCCAGTTCCACCAGCCTGGCTCCTTGCGTTCCCGATCCGAGTCGAAATCGCGGGCGCGTGAGGGTCCGTTCTCCCGGATGTGCGCGTGGACCTTGTCGATCTCCGCGTGAAAGTCGCCGCCATGCCAGTTCGTCCAGCGTGCCTTCAGCCGTTCGCGCTCCCGCGCGAAACGGTGGCGCCAGTAGGGCCAGGAGGAAACGGGAATGACCGACGCGTCGTGGGTCCAGTTCTCGAACAGCGCGCGGTCGCGCTCGAGCAGGCGTGTGAGCTGGTCTTCGCGGTAGGTCTGATTGCGCGAGAACAGGATCTGGTGGTGGGCGCGGGTGACGGTGTTGATGCTGTCGACCTGGACGAAGCCGAGACGGTCGATCAGGCCGGCCACCCCGGCCTGATCGATCCGCCGTCCGGGCGGATCGGTCAGGCCCTGAAGGTGCAGGAAGGCGCGGGCGAGGTCCTTTCCGTCCAGGATCAGCGTCACGTCGTCCTCCCTCCCCGGGGTCAGTCTCCGTTTGCCTCGAACGCGACGAGCAGATCCTTGGCATCGACCTGCTGGCCGGGTGTCACGAGCACCTCGGCGATCGTTCCGGCCCTGTCGGCGTGAAGCGCGGTTTCCATCTTCATCGCCTCGATGGAGACGAGCACGTCGCCGTTGGCGACCTGCTGGCCGGGTTTCACCGCCACGGTGGAGATAACACCCGGCATGGGTGCGCCCACATGGGCCGTGTTGCCCGGATCGACCTTGCGCCTTGCACCGGCTCCGGCCGAACCGTGGGCCCGGTCCGGCACCTTGATGATGCGCGGCTGGCCGTTCAGCTCGAAGAAGACCTTCTTCTCGCCGTTCTCGTCGGTCTCGCCGATGGCCTGGCAGCGAACCACGAGGGTCTTGCCCGGCTCCAGGTCGATGAGGCTCTCGTCGCCGACGCCCAGGCCGTAGAAATAGACGGGCGTGGGAAGGACGCTCACCGGGCCGTAGATCTCGCGCGCGGCGGCGAAGTCGGTGAAGACCTTCGGATACATCAGGTAGGAGGCGAGGTCCTGGTCCGAGAGGCTCTCGCCGGTCTTCTCTTCCGCTTCCTTGCGGCGGGCTTCGAGATCGTCATCCTCGAGAAGCGAGCCAGGGCGAACGGTGATCGGCGTGTCGCCCTTGAGAACGCGCTTCTGGATCTCTTCCGGCCAGCCACCGGGCGACTGTCCGAGATCGCCGCGCATCATCTGCACCACGCTGTCGGGGAAGGCCACGTCCTTGTCCGGCGACAGGACGTCGGCGACCGTCAGGCCCTGGCTCACCATCATGAGCGCCATGTCGCCGACGACCTTGGACGAGGGCGTGACCTTCACGATGTCGCCGAAGAGCATGTTGACGTCGTGATAGGCCTGGGCGACCTCGTGCCAGCGCATCTCCAGCCCCAGCGAGCGGGCCTGTTCCTTGAGGTTGGTGAACTGGCCGCCGGGCATCTCGTGCAGGTAGACCTCGGAGGCCGGCGCCTTGAGGTCGCTCTCGAAGGCACGGTACTGGTTGCGCACCGCTTCCCAGTAGAAGGAGATCTCGCGGATGGTCGCGCTGTCGAGGCCGGTGTCGCGCTCGTGGCCGGCAAGGCCCGCGACCAGCGAGCCGAGCGCCGGCTGGGAGGTCAGCCCCGAGAGCGCGTCCATGGCCGCATCGAAGGCGTCCGCTCCGGCGTCCACGGCCGCAAGGACCGTCGCCGCCGAAATCCCTGACGTGTCATGGGTGTGGAAGTGGATCGGCATGCCGACTTCCTGCCGCAGCGCGGTGAAGAGCGTCTTCGCCGCAGCGGGCTTCATCAGGCCGGCCATGTCCTTGACGCCCAGAATGTGACATCCGGCCTTTTCCAGTTCCTTCGCCAGGCGGACATAGTAGGCGAGATCGTACTTCGGCCTCGCGCTGTCGCCCAGGTCGCCGGTGTAGCAGATGACGCCCTCGCACAACTTGCCCGTCTCCTGGACCGCATCGAGCGAGACCCGCATGTTCTCCACCCAGTTGAGGCAGTCGAACACGCGGAACAGGTCGATGCCGCCCTCGGCGGCGCGATGCACGAAGTCGCGCACCACATTGTCGGGATAGTTGGCGTAGCCGACGCCGTTGGCGCCGCGCAGCAGCATCTGCAGCAGGATGTTGGGCGCGCGTTCGCGCACCAGCCGCAGGCGCTCCCAGGGATCTTCGGTGAGAAAGCGCATGGCGACGTCGAAGGTCGCTCCGCCCCAGCACTCCAGCGAGAAGAGCTGCGGCAGGCCGGTGGAGTAGGCCTCGGCGATGGCGGCGATGTCGAAGGTGCGCATCCGCGTCGCCAGCAGGGACTGGTGGGCGTCGCGCATGGTCGTGTCGGTGACGAGCGCGCGTTTCTCCTCCTTCATCCAGCGGGCGAAGCCGTCCGGCCCGAGCCGGTCGAGAAGCTGGCGCGTGCCCTCGGGTGCCGGACCGTCGTAGACCGGCGCGACGGGAGTCGGTGCATCGGCGGGCGGGCGTGGTCGGTCTCGGGTTTCGGGATGCCCGTTCACGGAAACATCCGCGATGTAGGTCAGCAGCTTGGTCGCCCGGTCGCGACGGGTCACCTGCTCGAAAAGCGCCGGTGTCTCGTCGATGAAGCGGGTGGTGTAGGAGTTGGCGCGGAAATCCGGGTGGCCGATCACGTTTTCCAGGAAGACGAGATTGGTGGCGACGCCGCGGATGCGGAATTCGCGCAGCGCGCGGTCCATGCGCTGGGCCGCCTCCTCGGCGGATGGCGCCCAGGCGGTCACCTTTTCCAGCAGCGGATCATAGTAGCGGGTGATCACGGCGCCGGAATAGGCCGTGCCGCCGTCAAGGCGGATGCCGAAGCCGGTCGCGCCACGATAGGCGGTGATGCGGCCGTAGTCGGGAATGAAGTTCTGCTCCGGGTCCTCGGTGGTGATGCGGCACTGGAGGGCGTGGCCGTTGAGGTGGATCTCGTCCTGGGGCGGAACGCCCGAGGCGGGATCGCCGATCATGGCGCCGGAGCTGATGCGGATCTGAGCCTTGACGATGTCGACGCCCGTCACCTCCTCGGTGACCGTGTGTTCGACCTGGACGCGCGGGTTGACCTCGATGAAATAGAAGGCTCCGGTATCGGAATCCATCAGGAATTCGACCGTGCCGGCGCCGCAATAATCGGCGGCTGCGCCGATCTTCAGGCCGTAGCCGGCAAGCTCGTGCCGCTGGGCGTCGTCCAGATAGGGGGCGGGTGCACGCTCGACCACCTTCTGGTGCCGGCGCTGGATGGAACAGTCGCGCTCGAACAGGTGAACCAGGTTGCCGTGACTGTCGCCCAGGATCTGCACCTCGACGTGACGGGCACGCTCGACGAGCTTTTCCAGATAGACCTCGTCCTTGCCGAACGCGGCGCGCGCCTCGCGCTTGGCCGCCTCGACGTCGCGGATGAGGGCCTCCTCGTCGCGGATGACCCGCATGCCGCGTCCGCCTCCGCCCCAGGAGGCCTTCAGCATGACCGGATAGCCGATTTCGGCGGCAAGGCGGCGCACCTCGTCCATGTCGTCGGGCAGCGGATCGGTCGCGGGCATGACCGGCACGCCGGCCGAAATGGCAAGATTGCGAGCGGCGACCTTGTTGCCGAGCTTGCGCATGGTCTCCGGCGACGGGCCGATGAAGATGATGCCGGCCTCGGCGCACGCCTCAGCAAACTCCGGGCTTTCCGACAGGAAGCCGTAGCCGGGATGGATGGCGTCGACGTTGGCCGCTTTCGCCACGCGCAGGATCTCGGGGATCGACAGGTAGGCCTCGATCGGGCCCATCGTTTCCGCAAGGTGCGGGCCCTTTCCGATCTGGTAGGCCTCGTCCGCCTTGAACCGGTGCAGGGCCAGTTTGTCCTGCTCGGCGAAAACGGCGACCGTCTTCATTCCCAGCTCGTTGGCCGCGCGGAAGATGCGGATCGCGATTTCCGAGCGGTTGGCGACGAGTATCTTGCGAATGGCCAAGTCTGCCCCTCCTGATTGACGGTGTTGAATGGTTTCTACAAGCCGTGGGCCTGCTTGGAAAGCGCGCGTGTTGCGGTGCATATAGGCGTCGCCTATGGCGGGCAGGGGCGCGGGAGGGCTGCGGTCGTGACATGCTCGTCGAGCAATGTCCCGTTTCGATACGATATGCTTAACGTCATGGGCGGCACTCCTTGCGGCGCGATCGGCGTGTTCACCACATCCGGTGTGTGCGTGCCCGGCGGTTACCGGATGTGGGTGGACCAAAACAGGAACATCATCAGGTCAGCGATTCGGACAGGCTTCGTTCCCGGTTTCGTCGAAACGTTTCGGATTTCCTGAAAATTTTCATGATCCGGTTTACGGTTTTTCAAGAAGCGGCGGATGGAAACGGAATCCCGCCCGAACCGAATCGTTGCGATGCAAACGCATGGTCTGATTCACGATTTTGCGGGCCTGATGCGCTGTATCGCAAGATCTTGTGGAGAACGAACCATGAATCCGATGAAGGAAGCGATTCGGTCCGGCTTTGTTCCGGACTCGTTCTGTTCATCGGCATAAATGTCGATATTCCTGCTCTCGACCGTCGGAGAATCCGGGGCGCTCCCAACGCTTCGGGCGCCTGCGGACGGCGAAAAGGTGAGGACAGCCGCGCGCGGACTATGCTACCAGACGAAACACGGTCGCCCGGCTTTTTGCCATTGTCGGACGATCATCGTGTGTCTCGTGGTCCCGCGACGGGGAGGACCGGTAACGGGCGCACGAATTCATCGGGTCGTGCGCGGGCGTCGTCCCGGCCGGCCCCGACCGCCGTTGCCAGAAGGCCGCCTCGCGTCGTCGCACGATATGGTTCAATCCGCATTCTTGCAGTCCCCCAGGGCGCAGCTTCCTGCGAGCGTGCGCGCACGTACCGTGACCGCGGTGCTGGGGCCGACCAATACGGGCAAGACCCACCTTGCCATCGAGCGCATGATCGCGCGTGGTTCCGGCGTGATCGGACTGCCGCTGCGGCTTCTTGCGCGCGAGGTCTACGGACGCATCGTCTCGCGGGTGGGCGAGAGCCGCGTCGCGCTGGTGACGGGCGAGGAAAAGATCGTGCCGAAGGAGGCGACGTTCTGGGTCGCCACCGTCGAGGCGATGCCGCTCGACCTGTCGGTCGATTTCGTCGCCATCGACGAGGTGCAGCTCGCCTCCGATCTCGAGCGCGGCCATGTGTTCACCGACCGCCTGCTCAACATGCGTGGGCGCGAGGAAACTCTCCTGCTCGGCGCGGCGACCGCGCGCCCCCTGCTTGAACGGCTGATACCCGGCATCAACGTGGTGACCCGGCCGCGCATGTCGATCCTGGCCTACTCAGGGCAGAAGAAGATCACGCGCCTGCCGCCGCGTTCCGCGGTCGTCGCCTTTTCCTCATCCGAGGTCTATGCGATCGCGGAACTGATCCGCCGCCAGCACGGTGGCGCGGCGGTGGTGCTCGGCTCGCTCAGCCCGCGCACCCGCAATGCCCAGGTCGAGCTCTTCCAGAACGGCGACGTCCAGCACCTGATTGCGACCGACGCCATCGGCATGGGCCTCAATCTCGACGTCGATCACATTGCCTTCGCGGGCATCCGAAAGTTCGACGGATACCAGTACCGGATGCTGACGCCGTCCGAGATCGGCCAGATCGGCGGGCGTGCGGGCCGACACACGCGTGACGGAACCTTCGGGGTGACCGGCCGGGTCGATCCCTTCGACGACGAACTCGTCGAGGCGCTGGAAAGCCACCGCTTCGACGCACTCAAGGTTTTCCAGTGGCGCAACCGGGCACTTGATTTTTCCTCAATCGAAAGCCTGCGCCATTCGCTCGACGAAGCGCCGCGCGAGCAGGGACTTACCCGCGCGCCGCCCTCGGCGGACGAGACCGCCTTCGATCATGCGGTGCGAGACGAGTCGATCCGCCGGGTGGCTTCGTCGGCGGATCGGGTGGAACTGCTTTGGGATGTCTGCCAGGTCCCCGATTACCGCAAGATCGCGCCGGCGAACCATGCCGATCTCGTGGCCGGGATCTATGGCTACATGACCCGGGATGGGGCCATCCCGGACGACTGGTTCGCGCGTCAGGTCGCCTTTGCCGACAAGGTCAACGGCGACATCGACACCCTCGCGAACCGCATTGCACACATCCGCACGTGGACCTTTGTCGCCAACAGGGCGGACTGGCTTGCCGATCCTGCCCATTGGCAAGGGGTCACGCGCGGCGTAGAAGACCGTTTATCGGACGCTTTGCACGACAGGCTCACGCAGCGCTTTGTCGACAGGCGGACCAGCGTATTGATGCGACGGCTGAGAGAGAACGCCATGCTTGAAGCGGAAATCACCACGGCAGGGGACGTGCTTGTCGAGGGGCAGCATGTCGGAAAGCTGCAAGGCTTCCGCTTCGCGCCGGACCCGGCTGCCGACGGCAGCGACGGAAAAGCGCTGCGGGCAGTGGCCCAGAAGGCGCTCGCAAGCGAGCTGTCGGCACGCGCCGACCGTTTGTCGCGCGCCGCGAATGAGGCGTTCGCGCTGTCGTCCGACGGGTCGCTGCGCTGGCAGGGCGAGGTCGTTGGCCGCCTTATTCCGGGTGAAAGCGAACTGGCCCCGGCGCTGATGTTTCTCGCCGACGACACGCTCGAGACGGCGGATCGCGAAAAGGCGGAGGCCCGGCTGCAGCTCTGGCTCAAGGCCCATATCGATACGCTCGTGAAGCCGCTGCGGGATCTCGAGGAGGGCGAGGGCCTTGAAGGGCTTGCCCGCGGTGTTGCCTTCCGGCTGGTCGAATCACTCGGCATTCTGGAGCGCTCGGAGATTTCCGAGGACGTGCGTCAGCTCGACCAGACCATGCGCGCCGGCCTTCGCAAGCTCGGGGTTCGCTTCGGGGCCTATCATATCTTCGTGCCGGCGCTCCTGAAGCCGGCGCCAAGCCGTCTGATCGCGCAGCTCTGGGCGCTCAAGAACGGCTCGCCCGACATGCCGGGGCTTGACGAACTGCCGCAGCTTTCGGCCTCCGGTCGCACCTCGATTGCCGTTGATCCGGAGATTTCGCCCGCGCTCTACAAGGTGGTGGGCTTCCGGGTATGCGGCCCGCGCGCCGTCCGCATCGATATCCTCGAGCGTCTTGCCGACCTGATCCGGCCGCTTCTGGCGTGGAAGCCGCTCGACCCCGCCGTGTCGCCGCCGGAAGGGGCGATCGCGGAAGGTGGCGGGTTCACCGTGACGGTGGCCATGACGTCCCTGCTCGGTTGCGCCGGCGAGGACTTTTCCGCCGTTCTGAAATCCCTCGGTTACCGGTCGGAAACGCGGGAGATCCAGCGCCCGGTTGTTGCCGCTCCGGCGGAGGCGGCCGGCGCCGAAGTGCCCAAGCCGGCAGCCGATGACGGCAGCGACCCGGCTCCTGCCGTGACCGCAAGCGAGGGTCCCGCCGAAACGCCGGGCGCAGCCGACGACGCGTCGACGGTCGAGGTTGCCGCGCAGCCTGCGGCCGCGAGCGCGCCAATGGGCGAGAGCGGGGACTCCGCTGCCGTCGACCCCTCTCCCTCGACCGTGAGCGAGGTGGATCCCGCTGTTTCGGTTTCGGCGGATGGTGTCGCCGGGGAAGCCGGAGAGACGCCCGTGCTGCCGCTTGGCCAGCCCGAACTTGAAACGGTCACGATCGAGATCTGGCGGCCCGGTCGCCGGGACCGTCGTCCGCGTGACGGCGCGGGCGCGCGTCGCGGCTATCAGGGCCGTGGCGGCGAGGGACAGGGCGAGGGCGGTCGTCGCGATGGCGGCAAGCCGCGCGGCAAGCCCAGGACCGTGAACCAGTTCGGTTCCGACAAGGGTGGACGTCCCGCGCGCAGCGGTGACGGTGCGGGCCGGGGCGGCCCGCGTCCCGATGGCGGCAAGCCGCGCGGCGGAAAACCCGGCGGTCGCAACGACCGTCCGGCGACCATCGATCCGGATTCGCCCTTTGCGAAGCTGGCGGCTCTCAAGGCCGATCTGGAGAAGAAGCCGAAATCCTGATCCGCGCCGCCCGGTGACCTGTGACGTGACCCGGGCCATGATGCCTTGGAGCGAGCGGGCGACGCGCCGGGACGGGAGGAGCGAGGAGTGGGATCTTCCACCGAGACGGGCGGTGGCGCTTCGGCGCCGGCGCAAAGGGTCGACAAGTGGCTGTGGTTCGCGCGGGTGGTCAAGTCGCGCAGCCTGGCCCAGAAGCTTGTGGCCGGCGGGCATGTGCGCATCAATCGCGACAAGACGACGACGCCGTCGAAGACGGTGCGCGCGGGAGACGTTCTGACCGTCGCCGTTGCCGAGCGCATTCTCGTGATGAAGGTGCTTCTGCCGGGCACCCGGCGCGGCCCGGCGCCCGAGGCCCGAACACTCTACGAACTGATCTCTCCCTTGCCAGCCGGTGCGGCCGGTGCCCCTGGCGGCGCCGACGAGGGGAGTGTCAAGGACGATGGCTCCGGACGCCCGCTCGCTGCACAGGGGCGGGATCCGGCGCGCCGTGAGCGGGGAAGCGGACGTCCGACGAAACGGGATCGCCGGGCAACCGACAGGCTGCGTGGCGACTGGTCGTGAGCGGGGCAGGTCCGCTGCGGCAATCGGTCCCGCGTTCGGGAAAACCGTCCGCGCGTTTCATCGAAACGATGGCGGCTTAAGAGGTTGTCCGGGGCAACTTCGCAAAATCGTTCTCTTTCGCCACTGACCGGCAACATATTCCGAACTTGAAGCCTTTCGGCAAACCCGATACGCAGATTGCCTGAAACGATGGCGCGCGAAGCCGTGCCGTTTTTGCCTTGTGGCCCCCGGAGGGGAGAGACGGGGCGCTGCGAGGCGCGGGATCAGGCGAGGCCGCCCAAGGGGAGGCAACCGCGCGGGCCTGCGCCGCAAGAGGACAACGATGACCTATATCGTCACGGACAACTGCATCAAGTGCAAGTACACCGACTGTGTCGAGGTTTGCCCGGTCGACTGTTTCTACGAGGGCGAGAACATGCTCGTCATCAATCCGGACGAGTGCATCGACTGCGGCGTCTGCGAACCGGAATGCCCTGCGGATGCGATCCGGCCGGACACGGAGCCCGGGCTGGAGAAGTGGCTCGAGGTCAACACAGAGTATTCGACCAAGTGGCCGAACATCACGGTCAAGAAGGACCAGTTGCCCGAGGCCGAGGAATTCGACGGCAAGACCGGCAAGTACGAGGCGTATTTCTCGGCGGAACCGGGTTCCGGGGACTGACCTCGCGGGCCGCGGGCACAGGTCCCGCGAAGCGTCGGACAGGCAAGTGAAATTTCATTGCCGGACCGCCTTCCGTGCGGGCCGGCAATGCTCGCATGTCGCAGTATTTTGATTTTTGAAGTTTTTGTGGTAGTCTACTTCCCTCAGTTACCGATGGTCCGGTCTCGCCCTCCCGACGGAGGTTTTTTTATGGTTGCGGCCCAGTCTCCGCACGACTGCCCGTGGCATCTCGCCTTTTCGACTGGAGTTTCATGTTCGGATAACTGATCAGCGAATAACGTACGGCAATGGACCCGGATCGGGCGGGTGCGTCGGCGTGCGTTTCTCCGTGGACGGGCGGATCTCCGCCCCAGGCCCGCAGGGGGCCGAAATGCAGGAGTTGCATAGGCGTATGGCAACAACGATGAAGAAGACTTCGCAGCGACAGGGGTTCAAGACGGGCGAGTTCATCGTCTATCCCGCTCATGGCGTCGGCCAGATCACGGCCATCGAGGAGCAGAACGTCGCAGGCTATGCACTCGAGCTTCTTGTAATCAACTTCGAGCAGGACAAGATGACGCTCCGCGTCCCCGTGGCCAAGATCGCGTCCGTGGGCATGCGCAAGCTCGCCGATCCGGCCGCCGTGAAGAAGGCTCTGGAGACCGTGCGCGGGCGTCCGCGCGTGAAGCGCACGATGTGGAGCCGCCGCGCCCAGGAGTATGAGGCGAAGATCAACTCCGGCGATCTGATCTCGATCTCCGAAGTCGTTCGCGACCTTTTCCGCTCCGACACGCAGCCCGAGCAGTCCTATTCCGAGCGTCAGCTCTATGAGGCGGCGCTTGACCGCATGTCCCGCGAGATCGCGGCTGTCCAGAAGTGCTCGGACACCGAGGCGATCCGTCAGATCGAGCAAAACCTGGCCAAGTCGGCCGGCCGCAAGCCCGCCGCGGCGCCCGGCGAGGATGACGGCGAGACGGAGCAGACCGAGGCGGCGTGATTGCTGCTTCGGCGTTTCGATCCTGAACAATGGAAAGCCCGGCCTCGTGCCGGGCTTTCTTGTTTTCGGACGCTCATGGCAATGGTTATCAGAAAATCTGATTGACCATGATCGCAAGTCCTATTGGTGCTGATTGCGTCCGGATTGCATTCTGACGGCAAGTGTCGCTTGCCGGTGCGTGGCGGATGGAACCGTTCCGTCCTGTTCCGCGTTTCCAATGGAGGCCCTGCGTGAGCCGGGGCGTCACAGTCTGTTCCATGTGACGCGATACCCTTGGCTGGCGTGCCTCCAGCAGGCATGCCGCTCCGCCCGAGTGCCGGGGGAGCTTGCCGGACCGGAAGCGACTGAACCGAAACCGGTGTCGTTGCGTACTCAAGTACAGTTTCGCAAGACGCGGAGGATCCGACCGTGAGCTATCTGTCCGGTAACCGACGTCAACTCGTTCGCGCGGCCATGAACGCGCCCTATCTCTCCCGCGAGGAAGAACGCGATCTCGCCGTGTCCTGGCGTCGCGATGGCGACGAGGCCGCGCTTGAACGCCTCAGCCTCGCCCATATGCGTCTCGTCATCGCGGTCGCGGCCAAATACAGGAACTTCGGCCTGTCCATGAGCGACCTCATCCAAGAGGGACATATCGGGCTCCTGGAGGCGGCGGCAAGGTTCGAGCCGGAGCGCGAGGTGCGTTTCTCGACTTATGCCACCTGGTGGATCCGCGCCTCGATCCAGGATTACATCCTGCGCAACTGGTCCATCGTGCGTGGCGGGACCTCGTCGACGCAGAAGGCGCTGTTCTTCAACCTGCGCCGCCTGCGCGCGAAACTGTCGAGCGGGGTCACGCAGATCAGCGAGAGCGAACTCGTTGACCGCATCGCGACCACCATGGGTGTCAAGCGTGGCGACGTGGAAACCATGAGCGCGCGCCTTTCCGGACCCGACACGTCGCTCAACGCCCCCATGGTTGAGGGGGACGGCACCAGCGCCGACAGGCAAGACTTCCTCGTCTCGGATGATCCGCTGCCCGAGGAGATGGTCGGCGGGGCGATCGACGGCGAGCGGCGTCATCGCTGGCTGGAGAGCGCCCTCGGTGTCCTGAGCGAACGCGAACTCAGGATCGTGCGGGAACGCCGCCTGAGCGAGGAGGGCGCGACTCTGGAGGCGCTCGGCAAGACGCTGGGCATCTCCAAGGAGCGTGTGCGCCAGATCGAGAACCGGGCGCTGGAGAAGCTGCGCCAGGCGCTGCTCAAGGTCCAGCCGGACAAGATCGCCTACAGCGGCTGAGCCGGGGCGGCACGGCGACGGCGCCATGCCGGTGCACGCGACGTCACATGATGCGGCAACCACCGGCTTTCCGGCGGTTGCCACCTTTCCGGCAGTGCAGTAGGAAAGGCGTCCGATCGCAAGTCAGACGCCCCGCCGCCCAAGGAACTGCCGATGTCCGCACGCAAAGCCCTCATCACCGGCGTGACCGGTCAGGATGGCGCCTATCTCGCCCGCCTGCTTCTCGACAAGGGCTATGAGGTGCACGGGCTGAAGCGCCGGTCTTCCTCGTTCAACACCGGCCGTATCGACCCGATCGTGCAGGATCGGCACGAGCGGGATGCGCGTTTCTTTCTCCACTACGGCGATCTCACCGACAGTTCCAACCTTATCCGGCTGGTCGGCGAAATCCGGCCGACGGAGATCTACAATCTCGCGGCCCAGAGCCATGTCATGGTCAGCTTCGAGACGCCGGAGTACACGGCCAACGCCGATGCAATCGGCGTGCTGCGTCTCCTTGAAGCCGTGCGCATCCTCGGGCTCGAGTCGACTTGCCGCTTCTATCAGGCCTCGACCTCCGAGCTTTACGGCAAGGTGCAGGAAGTGCCGCAGCGCGAGACAACGCCGTTCTATCCGCGCTCGCCCTATGCCGCCGCGAAGCTTTACGGCTACTGGATGACGGTGAACTATCGCGAGGCCTATGGCATTCACGCCAGCAACGGCATCCTGTTCAACCACGAGAGCCCGCTGCGTGGCGAGACCTTCGTCACCCGCAAGATCACCCGCGCGGTGGCGGCCATTGAACTGGGGCTGCAGGAACAGCTCTATCTCGGCAATCTGGATGCGAAGCGCGACTGGGGCCATGCACGCGACTATGCCGAGGGCATGTGGCGCATTCTGCAGCAGGACACGCCCGACGACTATGTCCTGGCGACGGGTGAGACGCACACGGTTCGCGAGTTCGTCGAGCGCGCGTTCGCCCGTGTCGGACGGGACGTGGTCTGGAGCGGCGAGGGCGTCGAGGAAAAGGGCCACGACCGCAAGAGCGGAAAGCTTCTGGTCGCGGTTGATCCGGCCTACTTCCGCCCGACCGAGGTCGATCTCCTGCTTGGCGACCCGACCAAGGCGCGCGAGAAGCTGGGCTGGACCCACACCACGGGTTTTGCGGCGCTTGTCGAGGACATGGTCGATGCCGACCTGGAGCTTCTCAGGGTCGAGCGGCTGGCACGACGGGCCTACGGGCGGGACGAGTAAGCGCCATGAGCGAAAGCATCCTGAGCGCGGGCAAGCGCATTTTCGTTGCCGGTCATCGCGGAATGGCCGGGTCGGCAATCTGCCGCAGGCTTGAGCGGGAGGCGGCCGAGGTGGTTACCCGGACGCGCTCCGAACTCGACCTTTCCGACCAGGCGGCCGTGCGCGCCTTCTTCGCCGGCGAGCGGATCGATGCGGTGGTCGTGGCCGCGGCAAGGGTCGGCGGCATCCTTGCAAACGCCCGTCAGCCGGTCGATTTCCTGCGCGATAATCTCGAGATCCAGACCAATGTCATCGGCGCGGCCGCGGATGCGGGCGTCGGCCGCCTGGTCTTCCTCGGATCGTCCTGCATCTACCCAAAGTTCGCCGAGCAGCCGATCCGGGAAGAGGCGCTGATGACGGCGCCGCTCGAGCCGACGAACCAGTGGTATGCTGTCGCCAAGATTGCCGGTGTCTACCTGTGCCAGGCCTATCGCGAGCAGCACGGTCTTGCCTATGTTTCGGCCATGCCGACCAATCTCTATGGCCCGAACGACAATTTCGACCTCGCCACCAGCCACGTCCTGCCAGCGCTGATCCGCAAGTTCATCGAGGCGGAGGAGCGCGGCGACGACACGGTCGAGGTCTGGGGCAGCGGCACGCCGCTGCGTGAGTTCATGCATGTCGACGACCTCGCCGACGCGATCGTCTTCCTGCTGAAGACCTATGACGGGGACCTGCCGCTCAACGTGGGGTCGGGGCAGGAAATCTCGATCGGCGATCTGGCACGGCTTATCGCGCGCGAGACGGGCTTTTCGGGGCGGCTTGCCTTCGATGCGACGAAACCCGACGGTACTCCCCGAAAACTGATGGATTCCTCGCGGCTTTCAGCGCTCGGCTGGAGCCCGAAGATTTCGCTCGAGCAGGGCATTCGCGATACGATTGCGTGGTACAAGGCATCGCGGACGGCGGCCTGACCCGACTTTACTGTCCCCGCCGGCCATACAGCCGGCCAACATGGCAAGTTTCGGATGACGATCGAAAAACTCCATCTCGGCTGCGGCGTGAAGCACATTCCCGGCTTCTATCATGTGGATGCGCTCGACTATCCCCATGTGGACCGGATCGGGCCGGTGGAGGACCTTTCCTTCATTCCCGACAACACGGTCAAACTGATCTACGCCTGCCACGTGCTGGAGCATTTCGGCCGCAACGAGTTCAAGTCCGTGCTGGCGGAATGGTGCCGCGTGCTTGCGCCTGAAGGCGTTCTGCGCCTGGCGGTGCCCGACTTTCAGGCCGCGGCGGAGCTTTACGTCGATCCCGACAACGGCATCGGCCTGCCGCAGGTTCTCGGTCTGATCGTGGGCGGGCAGCGTGACCAGTACGACTATCACAAGGTCGCCTTCGACGAGAAAGTGCTGTCAGAAGCCCTGCTCGAGGTGGGCTTTTCGTCCGTGCGCCGCTGGGACTGGCGCAAGACCGAGCACAGCGGGCTCGACGACTATTCGCAGGCGTATCTTCCGCACATGGCGAAGGACACCGGCCGCCTCGTGAGCCTCAATCTGGAAGGCGTGAAGTAGGCTTCAGGCCCGAAGGTCGGGAGACCTGCGGGTCGGCCCGGCCGCAGCACCTTGAACGATGTCGCAGCCGAGTGCCGCCAACGTTGCGGCGGCCTCATTGCTATCGATGCCATCAGCCGAAATCTCGATGCCGAGCCCGTGTGCGAGCTCGATGACGGCGCGTGCGATCGCGGTGTCCGCGGAGGCGTCGGCGCGCCTGTCGCGCGCGCCCTCCAGCAGGCTTGCGGTGAAGGCGTGATGCAGCTTGATCCGGCTGAGCTCGGGTATGCGCCTCAGGTGCGTCAGGGCGGCGCTCGAGCGGCCGAATTCGTCCAGAACCAGCCGCACTCTGAGCGCGTTGAGGCGTGCCATCGTCTCGAGCTCCGGTTCCGGGTCGCTGTCTGACAAGGCGGTTTCGCCGATCTCGAAGGCCAGGCTCGCCGGTGCGATGTCATGGCGCGCCAGGGTCGCGCGAACGGTTTCGGCAAAGCCGGGCTCACGCAGGGGTTCCCGCGTGAGATTCACCGCGACGATTCCCGTGTCCCGGCCCGCCGCGCGGCTCATTGCAAGCGCGGCGCAGGCCTGCTCGAGCGTGCTTTCCGCAAGCCGCAGGCCGAGGCCGGCTTCCTCGGCGGCGGCCGTCAGCGCATCCTGGTCAAGCTCCATCGTGTCGTGGCGCAGGACCGGCCAGGCCTCGAATCCGATGACCTGTCCGCTCCGCAGGGCCATCTGCGGGGCGAAATGCAGCTCCATCTGCCGGTTTGAAAGGGCGCGGCGCAGCCGGTCCGCAAGCGACCGGCGGCGCTCGAACCGCTCGCGAAGGCCGGGTTCGAAGAAGGTCCAGCCGTTGCGGCCGCGTTCCTTGGTCCGGTAGAGCGCGATGTCGGCATTCTTGATGAGATCGCGCGGCGCCGGGCCGTCCGTGGGGAGGCGGGTCACGCCCATGGAAACGCCCGGACGGAAGGACCGGCCGGCAATGCTCACGCGTGCGGTCAGGGCCTTGTGCAGCCGCGCGATAACGGCTTCCGGGTCTGGCGTATCGGTGCGAGGCGCGAGCAACAGCGCGAATTCGTCGCCTCCCAGGCGCGCGGCGATGTCCGACTTGCGGATGGCGCGCCGAAGGCGATTGGCGATCACGCAGAGAAGCTGGTCGCCGCCGTCGTGGCCCAGGCTGTCGTTGATCGACTTGAAGTGATCGAGGTCGAGCATGACGTAAAGCGCCTGCCCGGTCTGGTCCCGATGTGCGTGCAGCGTCTCGGCGATCTCGCGCATCATCACCGATCGGTCCGACAGCCCCGTCAGCGAATCCGTTTCGGCCATCCGGCGGATGGCGATTTCCGCGTTCTTGAGCGCGGTGATGTCGCTTCGCACGCCGACGCTTACGCCTGAATCCGATTTTCGCTCGCGGATCTGGAGCCAGCGCCCGTCGGAGAGCTGTTGCAAGGATGGAGACGTCGTGTTGCCGCGAAACGCGGAAAGCCGGGCGGAGCGCCAGTTGGCCTGTTGTTCCGGCGTGGTCCCGGCGTCTGCGAACTGGCCAGCGGCGAGACCCCGGTCCAGAAGTTCGGGAAAGTAAGCCCCGATCCGGATCGCGTCTGCGGTAAGCGGATACATCTCCCGGTATGCTTCGTTGCACAGGATCAGCCGTTCATCACCGTCGAAGGCCGCGATGGCGTCGGGAATGGCTTCGATGACGTCGTGCAGGAGCCGGCGGGCGGCGTCCAGTTCGTGCTTCTGCACCTCGTCGCCGGTGATGTCGATGAAGCTCATGATCACGTCGGGCGCGGTGTGCGTGCCCGTCGTGATGCGGTTGGCGTTGACACGCAGCCAGCGGATCCCGTCGCCGGGCAGCCGCACCCCGATGATCTCGTCGCGGATGGGATCGCCGTGCGCAAGGACCCTGGCGGCGGGCGTCCGCTCCCATGCGTGGGGACTGCCGTTCCTGTCGACCATGCTCCAGGTGGGCGCCGAGACGGTCGCGCGCAGGATGTCGGCCTCGTCCATGGACAGCAGCCGGCAGGCTTCGGGGTTGCACTCCACGACGGCGCCGGAGGCGTCGAAGCGCAGGATTCCTGCGGCTACGCTGTCTACTGTGGCCCGAAGGCGCTGCTCGGCCGTGACCAGGTCGGTGATCACCGACTGGTGGGAAATGTGGCCGGTGATGTTGCCGGCCTCGTCGCGAAGCGCGCGCAGGTGCATGTCGAACCAGTGCCGCTCGCCGGACTTGGTTCGATAGAGGATCTGCGAGCGGATGTCCCGCCCGGCTGCGATGGCCGCGTGGACCTTGTCGACCGTTTCTGGCGACGTGTCCTCGCAGAGGAGCAGGTCGCAGGGTGACTGCCCGATCGCCTCCTCCAGCGAGTATCCGGTGACCTGGGAAAAGGCAGGGTTTGCCCACTCGATCAGGCCGTCCCCGTCGGTCAGGAGGATGACGTTTCCCGTGGCGCGGATGACCACGTCCGACCGGCGCAGCATCTGGTGCAGGCGCTCGCGCTCGGTCACGTTCCGGCTGACACCGCGATAGCCCAGAAAACGACCGTCGGCATCGTACAGGGGAACGGCGTTGACCTCGACGGCGAACTCCTGGCCGTCGCAGCCCATTGTTCGGTAGACGAAGTCCTCCAGCGGCTCGCGTGCCTGGACAAGCCGCAGGTAGCTGCGCCAGAGGGGATCCGCTTCGGGATCGACCCCGACCAGCTCCCAGCGGGTGTGGCCTATCCAGGCATCGAAGTCGATTCCCAGGCGTTCCTTGTTGCCGAAGACGAGGGTGAAGCGGTGCTGGTCGTCCGTTTCCCAGGCCCAGTCGGAGGAAATGCGCAGGAATCCCAACAACCGATCCTGGGCCTTGCGCTGCGCGTTCTCCGCCTCGACGCGCTTCGTCTGATCGACGGAAACACCGATGCCGCCGATGATCTGCCCGTCCTTCATGAGCGGCGAGACGGCGGTTTCGGAATGGATGAGGCCGCGGGGCGTCATCATTTCCCGCATGTGGTGGAAATGCTCGCCGTCGATCACGCGACGGTGGAACGACAGCCAGCGGCGCCCGTTCTCGGGGCCGACCTGCGCCTCGGTCGGCAGTTTTCCTGCCAGGTCGCCATGGGTGTCGCGGTCGATGCGGCTCTGGGCGACATAGCGTCCGTCACGGTCGAAGATCCAGGCGGGGTGGGGGAGGCACTCGAGCGCCGCGATCAGGACCGTGTCGTCGGTCGAAAGGCCAATGTCCTGCCAAAACCGCTCGGAATGCTTGTTCATGATGTCAGGTCGTTCCGGTCAGCGGGAACCATGAGGAAACTTGAAATGAGGAATGCATCTAAAACATGGCCGTGAGCCGTGCATTCTAATGTCTCAGGCAGGTTAACTTAACCTTACGACACAATCGCGAACAGCCCGTTTCAGGGACTGTGACGGCATGTCCCGGACAGTGGGGATCGCGGGGATGAAGCGATGGATCGGGATTTGATTTTCGCGCGTTGTTTGCTATCTAGCGAGCATGGCGACCGCGTGCCTGCGCGGTGCGCATGATCGTCCGCCGGCAAAAAGCCGGTGGCCCGGATGGTCCCGTAGCTCAGCAGGATAGAGCATCAGATTCCTAATCTGAGGGTCACAGGTTCGAATCCTGTCGGGATCACCAAACTTTTCAGTCACTTAGACTTTCTCCCTTTCACGGGATTGGCCGGATTTTGCAACGTGTTTGCAAAATCTGATCTCTGTCCGTTCTCAAGTCGGCTGATTGCCTGGTCGGCGAGGTGCCTTGTCCGGGACAGATATTTCTCGATGATCGCGTTGACTGACCGCAGCGAATGACCGGTGAGCGCCGCGATCTCCGGCAGCGTGCAGCCGGCTTCGGCGAGCCGGGTCACGGCGGTTCCTCGCAGGTCGTGGAAGTGAAGACCGTCTATTCCGGCCTTGAGGGCGGCTGCCTTCCACGCATGGCGGAAATGGAATGCGGTCCAGGGGCGGCCGGTCTTTGTCGTCAGGATGACGCTTGCCCTCTTCGGCAACCGCCTCCGCGAAATCAGGGGCATCGTCCAGCGCCTCGGACGTGGCGGGTGGTGGTGGGCTGTCGGTTGGTTCGTTCATGTGGTTCCTTCTCGGTTGCCCGCACGGGTCTCGAGCGCGGCGACGGGCGCCACGGACGGGATCGGCGGGACAGGTGTGGGGTTGGGGTGATGTAGCCAGGATCGCTGGGCGCTGGCCGATGACACGGGAGAAAGGCCGTCCCTATGTCAGTGATGCCACCAATTAGGCACGCGAACGCCGCTCTCGTGTCTATGATGCAACTACAAGACGGAGGGGTAACGTCGGCAGCCGCGTACAACATCTTGCGCCCCGCCGGAGCTTGCCGGAGGCGAGGGCCCCGGGCCTGACCTGCAGGGATCAGCGGCGCGGTGCCACCGAGGTCGTCGACCAAGGCTGCGCCGACTGCCAAGGCAGGGTGCCGCGCCCAGTTTCCCGCGACAGGCTCTCAGAGCTGCTCACCACCCCACCCGGGGGATGCTGCGCGAGCCGGTGATCAGATCAACCGCGCGGATTTTTGCGGCAGACATTCCGGGATCAGTCCTCGGAGAATGGGCAGGCAGGACTTTGCCGCGTGTATGCTGCAGGAAGACCCCTCCTCCCGCCTCACTCTCGACCGACGGCCGCCCTGGCTGTCGCCTGCCCGGCCCGCCAGGCGGCGAGCAGGGATGCCTCGGTTGCCAGAAAAAACTCCCCTCCCAATGGTTCGGCCTGGAGTTCCGCAAGGCGCTGCTTCATCGCGTCTTCGCCGGCTTGTGCGGTTTTCCAGTCGGGATGCGGCGGATCGCCGGACTCGCTCTTCCAAACCTCCCAGCGAAAGGCGCAGGCCGGCATCGCACGGTTGAAGGCCGTACAGCGCAGGTCTGGAGCCTTCGAGTAACCGACCTTTGCGACTATGAGACCGTCAAGCTCCGCGTCCGTGCGGGCGAGGAAATGGGGGAGATGCCCCGTGAGCCGCAGGATATAGAGATGCTTCGGGCCGTCATCCTCGTCGACCGTGTAGGGACTGGTCGACCGGGCAACCGCGCGGCTGGTCGCAAGCTTGACGGAAAGCGGTGCCGGCTCTGTGTCCTCGGTCTGCCGACCGCGATAGACGGGCGCCTCGACCACGGGCAGATCGAGCAGCTTGCGGGCTTCGTCGGGCTCCATGCGCCGCCCTCGCCGGCCAATCGTCTGCCGGTTGTTGCCCTTGCCTGTCGAGGGGCCAAGCGTCAGCGGGGCAAGCTCGGTGATGGGTGGCTCGTGGCCCGGCAGAACCTTCCAGGCCTGCAGGGTCTCGATGGCATGGGTCCAGCGGCCGGCACTCTCGGGATCTGACGAGACGCTGTGATGGAGATCTGCCGGCATGAAGTCGCTGTTGAGGCCGATCCTGGAGCCGAGGCGCAGGATGCCCACCAGCCTTCCGCGCTGCCCTTCCGGTGCCTTCGCATTGTCGGAGACGTAAATCGCAACGATCGGGGTTTCCCCGGCTTGCTTGCGGAACCAGGCGCGGTCGCTCTCCTCGGTGAAGCCGAGAAACCCCCAGAGATGCGGATCAAAGCCCCAGGCCGATGTGAGCCAGACATCCGGCGGATCGCGGTCGAAGGCGGATAGGGACCCGGGTCCAGATGCGGGTCCTCGCAAGGTTTCCTCTCCCATGCGGCCAACTCCCCTTGGGCGTCTAATGCCGGCCCTCCCGGCCGGCGTCAGTCGGTCCTCGCGGCCTTTCGACCACGTTTCGGCTTCGGCGTGGCGGCACGTTCCGCCCGGATGCGTTCCAGCAGCGCGCTCGCCGGCTCGTCGTTCGGGGCCTGGGGCACGAGTTCGCCGCGAAAGGCCTTGGCAAGCACCGCCTCATCCAGCCGCCCGACCAGCGCCAGCGCCCGTTTCGCCTCCCCCGCCAGCCGGTCGATCTTGTCGAACGCGCTCTCGATCCGACGAACGATTTCGCGCTGTTCGGGGAGGGGGGGAACGGCGAACTCAAAGCCCTTGAGCTTTGAAGCACTAATATTGGACTGGCTAACGCCATCCGATTTGACACGCCAAGAGAAGGCACGCCCTTCGGGACTATTTAGCGCATAGTTAAGGTACTCAGGATTTAAGTTCGGCCCAGCTTGGATACGTATCAGATACCCAGCATATATTGCTTTCCGCTCGCCACGAAATATCGCTGTTTTTCCCACGAGCGCGGGACTGTTTGTGCGATTAAAGAGAACATCACCAACCCTCAATGCGTATTTTGCGATTTCTTCTTCATCGTCAGTGAATACCAAATCGGCCCAATCAAGCTTGCCGGATTGGATGTTCCCCATTCGCAGTACCGGAATTTCTCCCGTCTTTGCCGACTTCGCCGACGATCCATAGGAAAAAGATGTGGCCACTGAGTCGAGGCGAACAGGCCGAGGCCATTGAGCGCCATCTTCCCGCCAATCCTTCGTCAGCTCCCCCGAAAACGCCTTGGAGAGCACCGCCTGTTTGTAGCGGGCGACGAGGGCGTCGATGCGCTCCAGTTCCTTGCGGACGCGGGAAGACCGGGCGCCCAAGGCGTCCAGCTTGGCGACAATGCGCTTCTGCTCGGTGAGCGGCGGAAGGGGAGTTTTCACTGACCTCAGCTTCGTTAAGGGCAGGGTTTTTTGGGCTGTTCCGGTCGCTGATTCTTTGAGTTGATACTGTGTATCTGGGTTTAGTAAAAAATAATAGATGTATTTCCTATCCGTCACCCAATTTGACCTTATCAATGCTATGTGACGCTGAAATACAAAATTTGGATCGTCAACAATCGCGGCCCGACCTATTGATCCCGTCACAGAAAGAAGAATGTCTCCCTTCTTGGGCTTACGGTTTTGATCGAGAGACTGTTGATAGGCCGCAGGTACGAATCTAGAAACATCGGCGAGATTTATCTTTCCGTTGCCTATAGCGGAAATAGTAATAAATGGGATCCCGGACGCTGCTTTAGCTGGCGCTTGATGGTCACCATCGCTGACTGATAGGCACAGGTCTTCTAATGGAGCCTCAACCCAACCCGTCGGCAGCTCGCTCATTCCGCTGCCTCCGGGGTCTCGACGGGTGCCGTCTCCTCCAGCTCGGCGCTGAGGGCCTCGATCTCGATCATGGCCGCCTGCAGGTGGCCGAGGATCGCGGCGGCGATGTCGTCAGGCTCGGTGAGGCCGTCCTCGGCCTCGTCCTCCGCCTCGCGCAGCCAGGACATGTCGAGATTGTCGCCGCGGGCGGCGATCTCCTCGCGGGTGAAGCAGCGCCAGCGGCCCTCCTCGCCCTGGTCCGGCCCCCGCTCATGGCCGAGCGGGCTTGCGCCGAAGGCCGCCTCGAACTCCTTGAAGTGGGCTTCCGTCAGCTGGTTGGTCTTGCCGAACTTCGGCATCTGGGCGCGCAGGTCGTAGATCCAGACCTCGTCGGTGTTGCCGGTCTCGGTCTTGCCCCGCGTGAGGAAGATGACGTTGGTCTTCACCCCTTGCGCATAGAAGATGCCGGTCGGCAGGCGCAGGATCGTGTGCAGGTCGCACCAGTCCATCAGCATCTCGCGCAGCCGGCGCCCACGCCCGTCCTCGAACAGCACGTTGTCGGGCACGACGATGGCCGCGCGTCCGCCGGGCTTCAGCGCCCGGATGCAATGCTCGACGAAGGGCAGCTGGTAGGAGGAGACGCTTGCCGTCACGCTGAGATCGTCGCGGGTCGGCGCCCCGCCCGCCGGCCCGAAGGGCGGGTTGGTCAGGATCAGGTCGGCCTTGCCGAGGCCCTTGCCCTTGTCCGACAGCGTGTCGCCGAGATCGACATGCTCGCTGTCGAGCCCGTGCAGGTGAAGGTTCATCAGCAGCAGGCGCAGCGTGCCCGGGACGTTCTCCATTCCGTGGAAGGCGTTCGCCTTCTGCCAGGCTCCGCTGTCCGGCAATGCAAAGTAGTCGTCCGTCCGCGCCTTCATGAAGCGGTCGGCGGCGATGAGAAAGCCGCCCGTGCCGGCGGCCGGGTCCTGGATCACTTCGCCGGGCGCCGGCTGCATCAGCCGCACCAGCAGCTCGATCAGCGGGCGCGGGGTGAAATACTGGCCAGCACCCCGCTTGGTCTCTTCCGCGTTCTTCTGCAGCAGGCCCTCGTAGAGGTCGCCGAACTGGTCGCGTTCCTCAGAGAACCAGTCCAGCTCGTCGATGGCGGTGACCAGCGTCGTCAGGTTCTGCGGCTCGCGGATGAAGGTCGCCGCATTGTCGAAGATCGCCTGCACCATGCGCGGCAGGGCGCGGGCATCGGCATAGCGCTTGCGCTCCTCGTCGGACGCCTTGTCCGCCGGCGGCAGCAGCAGGGCGTCGTCGCGCCCGAGCCGCGTGCTCGTCGCGCCCAACGTCACCAGCATGTGGCGATAAAGCTCCAGCTTGGCGAGGCCGTCGGCCTTGACCAGGTCGCCCCAGCGCAGCCCCTTCGGCAGGCTGCCGGTCTCGCGGTCGCGCTCGGCCATCATCTTGAGGAACAGCAGGTAGGTCAGCTCGGTGACATATTGCTGGTAGGTGATGCCGTCCTTTCGCAGGACCGCGCAAAGGCGCCAGAGCTTCTGGACGATGGCGTTGGCGTTCATGGGCTTGGCGTTTTCCTGATGGGTGGTCGTATCGCGGCGGCACAGTGGCTCAGGCCGCGGGCGTGGTCCAGATGGCTTCGTTCAGATCCTTCAGCACGTCATCGAGCCTGTCGTCAAACTCCCTGGCGATGCGGCGGAAACCGCCCTTGTCGGCGAAGGCGCCCTGGTCGAGCAGGGACGGATCGGCGACGGGCTTGTCCTTGAGCGCCCGGCCGATGCGACGCAGCCATTCCTTCTGCTTCGGCGTCCAGTCGCGCTGCGCCTCCAGCCGCCGGATGGCCGCTTCCACACGCTCGGCATAGGGCACGAGCGGATCACCGAGGGCGGCCTGGCGCACGAAGCCGATGATGTGGGCGGCGATGTCGGCGTTGCGGGCCCGGCCATAGGCGGCGCGGAGCATGCGCTCGGAAAAGTGCCGGTCCTCCAGCATGCCGGCGAGTTCGGCGAGCTCCTTGCGGGTGAGTTCGCGCGGGCGCTGGGTCACGGCCACCAGCGCGGGGAGCGTGTTCATGTTGTCCCGCACGAAGCTCTCGAAGCCCTCGATATAGTCCTCCGGCGTCGTGCCCTCGCCGAAGATCTCCTCGATGCGCAGCAGCTCGTCCTCATGTGGCGCGATGACGATGCCGTTCCCCCGTCCAGGACCGGTCTTGTGCCGCTCCGCCGGGCGTTCCAGCAGCTCCACGGCCCGGGGGTGGGCGTCGAGCCAGGCCTTCAGCTCGGCGCCAGGTCGCGTGGCGAGATCCTGGATCGCCTGTTCGGGCGGCGATCCCGTGTGGCGAATGAAGGCCTCGCGGGTGTCCTCGTCGATCCGCGCGGCGAGCGACCGCATGCGCACGATCACCTGGCCCGCGACCCAGTCGCGGTCCTCCTCGCTTGGAGCGGCTTCCAGATCCGCCACCAGCTGGGCCAGAGAGATGTTCGGCTTCACCACGACCGGTCGCATGTCGGTCATGTCCTGCAGCTTGGCGTAGAGGTCGACCGCGTCGAAGATGCGGAACTGCTCCTTGCCGATCTCCGGACACAGCCGCGTCGCCCGGCCGATCATCTGCTCGTAGAGGATGCGGCTCCTGACCCGGCGCAGGAAGACGAGGTTGCAGATGGAGGGAATGTCGATACCCGTCGTCAGCAGATCGACCGTCACCACGTATTTCGGGTAGCCGTCGTTGCGGAACTTCAGGATCAGGTCTTGCGCATTGTCGACCCGGCCGGTGATCTTCTGCACCATCGCCTCCGGCACCACCGCCGCGCCGTATTCATCCGCCAGCGCCTCTTTCAGGAGGCGCACCACATCGTCGGCATGGCTGTCGCGGGCGGCGAAGATCAACGTCTTGCCGGGACTGTCCGGCGGGATCTCGGCGGCGATCGCCTGGCAGACCACCCGGTTGAAGGCTTCCGGATAGACCCGCCGGTTGAAGGCGGCGAGATCGTAGTCGAGGGCGACGTCGTCGGGTAGGCTGAAGAGGTCGATCTGACCGTTGCGCGGGTCGATGATCTCGACTTCCTCGCCGCCGTTGAAATGGATGCCCGCTTCCGACAATGCGGTGACGATGCGCTTGGGCGGCAGGTGGTCGATCAGGTAGCCTTCGACCACGGCCTGACGGTAGCCGTAGCGATAGACCGGGTGGCCGAAGATCTCGCGGGTGTGCAGCGCCGGCGTCGCGGTCAGTGCGATCTTCACGGCGTCGAAATAGTCGAGCACCTGCCGATAGGCGGACTGGTAGTCGGCAAGATTGCGAAAGCCGATGTCGTCCTCGCGCAGTTCCGCGTCGAGTGTGTAGCCGCGATGGGCCTCGTCGACGATGATGCAGTCATACATGCCGGGCGTGGGGCGCTGGGCCGGGTCGGGCTCGTTGAGAATGCGGGCGATCAGGGACTGCACGGTCGCCACCTGTACCTGATCGTCCGGGCCGGGCAGGCGCTGGTCGAGCCCGGCGACCTTGTAGATCTGCGCGAAGTTCAACATGCCTTCGAGTTCGGTCGTCTCCAATGCGTCCTGGGTCTGCTTGCCGAGCGCCGTCCGGTCGACGAGAAAGAGGATGCGGCGGAAGCGCTTGTGCTTCAGCAGCCGGTACATGAGGGCGATGCTGGTGCGGGTCTTGCCGGTTCCGGTCGCCATCGAGACGAGGATCTCCCGGCTGCCAGCCTCCAGCGCCGCTTCTATGCTGGCGACGGCTTCCTCCTGATAGGGACGAAGCCGCCCCTTGCCGAAGGCCTCATCGGCCAGCCCTTGCGCTGCCACATCGACGTCCGTTTCAAGCTTCGCCATGAGGTCGCGCGGTGCGAACCACTGCGGCAGGGCCTGGGCGTGGTTTTGAGGCCGGCGCAGATCGCGATGCCAGATGCCCGAGCGGGTCAGCCACTGTTTCACGAAAGGGCGGCCGTTGGTGGCGAAGACGAAGGGGACGCGAAAAGGGGCTTCCAGGCCATCCGCCCAGGGAGCGTCCCCGGGCTGGTTCTCGGGCTCGAGCAGGATCGACCGCGCATAGCGTTCGGACTGGGCCAGCGCGCCGGGCACGTCAAGGGCTTCACGCTTGGCCTCGATCACGCCGACGCAGACCAGGCCGACGAACAAGGCATAGTCGACAGGCCCGCTGTCGGTCGGCCATTCGGCGATGGCGAGATTGCGCCCCTTCTCCGGACGGGTGCCCTTCGCGTGTCGCAGCGTTTCGGTGTCGACCTCCCAGCCCATGTCCGTGAGCTGCACGTCGATGAGGAGACGGGTATCGGCCTCGTCGAGGTCCATCCGGCCGGCGGCGTGACGGGCGGCTTGGCGCACCTGAAGGCGGACTTGCTCCGGCTCTGCCTCCGCCCTGGCCTGGAGATCGCGGAGCTGTGCCTCCAGCGCGGCCCGTGATGCCTCGTTCTCGAGCGCGGCCTCTTCCCAGATCGCGCTGTCCTCGCGGGCCTGCCGGGCGAGTTCCTCGGCCGCCTGTCTGGCCTTTGCAAGCTCCTCGGCCGAGGCATGTGCGGACGCCAGTCGGCCTTCCGCGTCCCGGACCTGGCGGCGCAGGTCCTCCAACTCGTGCCGAAGTGGCTGATCGGCCTGATGCGGATTTGCTGGAGGCACAAAGGGACCCGGCTTGAAATCCGGGTCGCGGCCATAGGTGCGCCGATACCAGACCCCAAGCGTGCGACAGAACTTCAGCGCCGAAAGCGCGTCCGATGCAGATCCGACAAACGCGTGGGCGGCCTCGTTGCCGCGTCGGCGAAGCGCATGGAACACATCGGCGACCTCGCGCGGGATGATCTGTTGCGTAACCAGCTTGCGCAGGAGGTCGTTGGTGGTCTCGCGGGAATTGGGATCATACGCGCCAGAGAGCGCCGCGATCTCCTTGACCATGAACTCCGAGAACTGCCTGCTTTTCAGCAGCGACGTGTTCGCGTCTTCGGAGAAGAAGCGCTCGGCAAGCACGCCGAGCCGGTGCAACTCGCCGCTGAGGTCCTTCAGGTGATCGAAGTTTGTCGAAGCCATGCGGGAAACCGAAAAACAGAACGACCAGAAGTCGTAAGGGCTTTCCGGGGCGCTGGCAATCCTGCCCGTTGTCGTGCGCAGGCGCGTGCGTCTCGTTCGTATGCCATGGGTACGCAAGGCGGGTACGAACATGGGTGCGCAGGCTGTGGGCCATACGTCTTAGTCGTTTGATATAAAAGAATTTTTCTGGATGAAGGGAAAATTGGTGGAGCCGAGGGGAATCGAACCCCTGACCTCTGCAGTGCGATTGCAGCGCTCTCCCATCTGAGCTACGGCCCCGCTCCTTGAGCGTGAGCGGCTTTTAGGGGAGAGGCGGGGGGACTGTCAAGGCCTCTCGCACGGCGCGGCTGTGGACGCCGGGCGAGCCGGTGCGATCCCCGAGCGCAGATGCCCTGTTCGCCCGCGCAAGGGTGGGACCTCCGGTGCGGGTGCCGCCTGCCATCAACCTTGTTCTGGACGAGAGTGATGAGCGTGTGCCTGCGGTCTTGCGGCGGGGCGGTCACCCGGCTACATCAGGTCGGACCATTCACGTCCGAGCCGGAGCCCTTCGCCTCATGCGCGCCATTCTCGACGTCGTCTTCGTGATCCTGAATCTCTACACCTGGGTCATCATCGCCAGCGCGATCTTTTCATGGCTCTATGCCTTCAACGTGGTCAATCCACGCAACCAGTTCGTGTCGATGATCGGCCAGGTGCTCTACAATCTGACCGAGCCGCTTCTGCGGCCGATCCGCCGGGTCATTCCCGCCATGGGTGGACTGGACCTGTCGCCGATCGTGCTCCTGCTCGGGATTTTCCTCCTGCAGCGCCTGATCGCCTACTACATCTACCCCTACGTGTTCTGAGGTTCCAGGTGGGCGATCCGCTGCCATGGGAAAGCGTTGCCGACGGAGTGCGGCTCGCTGTCCGGGCGACGCCGAACGCCGCGCGCGACGGGATCGACGGTCTGGCGGTGCTTGCCGACGGCCGCGCCGTCCTCAAGGTCCGGGTGCGGGCCGTGCCCGACAAGGGGGCGGCCAACACGGCCGTCGCGGAATTGCTCGCGCGGGAACTCGGGCTCGCCAAGCGAGCGGTGCGCCTGACGTCCGGCGCCACCGCGAGGCTCAAGCAGTTTCGTCTCGAGGCCGCGGATGACGCGGAGCGGCAACGTCTTGTCGCTCGGCTTGCCGAACAGGCCGGCACGATCGGCTAGGGTCCCCACTGTGTGGCGGGCCGGCAGGTCGGTTTTTGCGCCACGGCGTTCGACACGACCATCCTTCGGAGGTTCCATGACCGCATCCCTCATTGACGGCAAGGCCCGGGCGGCCCGGCTGCGAAACGACGTGAGCAGCGCCGTGGCGACGCTGCGCGCGGACCACGGACTGAAGCCCGGCCTTGCCGTGGTGCTTGTCGGAGAAGACCCGGCGAGCAAGGTCTATGTCTCCAACAAGGTTCGCCAGACCGAGGAGTGCGGCATGCGCTCCATCGAACACCGGCTGCCGGCCGAGACGACGCAGGAAGAGCTTCTCGACCTGGTCGGAAAGCTGAACGCGGACAATGGCGTCGACGGAATTCTGGTCCAGATGCCGCTGCCCGCGCATATCGACACCGATGCGGTGGTTCTCGCCATCGATCCGGCCAAGGATGTCGACGGTCTGCACCCGCAAAACGCAGGCCGCATCGTGCTGGGCCGCACCGGTCTCGTTGCCTGTACGCCGCAGGGCTGCGTGCTGCTCGCCAAGGAGGCGCTCGGGCCCGACCTCTCCGGGCTGGAGGCGGTGGTGCTCGGCCGCTCCATCCTGGTCGGCAAGCCCGTGGCGCTGTTGCTGCAGAACGAGAACTGCACCGTCACCATGGCGCATTCGCGTTCGCGCGACGTTGCGGATCTGTGCCGGCGCGCCGACCTTCTGGTCGCCGCCGTCGGGCGCGCGGAGATGGTGAAGGGCGACTGGATCAAGCCGGGCGCCACGGTCATCGACGTCGGCATCAACCGGGTTCCCGCGCCGGAAAAGGGCGAGGGCAAGACGAAGCTCGTCGGTGATGTCGCCTTCGACGAGGCGGTGCAGGTGGCCGGCGCCATCACGCCGGTGCCGGGAGGCGTCGGTCCGATGACGATCGCCTGCCTTCTGGCCAACACGGTGACAGCGGCCTGCCGGCGGCGCGGCCTTTCCGTGCCCGCCATGTGAAAGCGGTGGCGCCGCCGCGTCGCGCGGAGAAATCCTGTGCCCGATACGAAAAAGGCCGGCCCCTTGGGGTCGGCCTTTTGTGTGATCGGAATTGTTGTCGCGGATCCGCGTCCGTCGGAGGTCCTTTGCCTCAGGCGCCCCTGGGCTCGGCGGGAAGCGTGGCGAACCATGCCAGCATCAGCCGGTAGGGCAGGAGCAGGAGGGTGGCGACCAGAAGCTTCACCGTGAGATCGCCCGCGGCCCAGGAAATCCAGCGCGGAACCTCAAGCGCGAAGACGCCGAGGAAGGGGGCCGACCCGGTCGCGAAATCGTCGCCGAAACCGAGCAGGGGAGTCAGCGCGATGGCAAAGGCGATGGTGAAGAAGAGAAGCGTGTCGAGCACCGAGGAGATCAGCGACGACGCGACGGGCGCCTTCCACCAGGACAGGCGGCGCAGGCGGTTGAAGATCGACACGTCGAGAAGCTGGGCCACGAGGAAGGCGGTTCCCGAGGCGACGGCGATGCGCGGCGTGGCAAGCCAGATCGACAGGATCACGGCGAGCGCGAAGCCGACGTAGACCACCTTGCGCGCGGCGGCCGGGCCGAAACGGCGATTGGTCAGGTCGGTGACGAGGAAGGCGGCCGGATAGGTGAAGGCGCCCCAGGTCAGAAGGTCGGCGAGCTGCAGCGCGCCGAGCGTACCCTCGACCGGATACTGGACCAGAATGTTGGAGGCCACGACCACGGCGGCCATTGCTGCGACGGCGATCAGCGCGCGACGCGCGGTGAAGGCGGATGCAAGTGTCTCGGACATGGACTTCCAGCTCCGTCAGTGCGCGGTTTCGCGCGAATATCTCAGTGGCGATCACGCCCTGAAAACGCCAAAAGGAGGCGCTTTGGGGCGCCTCCAGCGTAGTGCTTTCGAACAGGATCCCGCGAGGCCGTACGGGACGGCCCCGACAGATGCCGGATCAGGCGGCCTCGGCGAGGCGGCGCTTGATCTCGGTCCGCAGGATGCGGGCCTTCGGCGACAGATCGCTCTCGGAAGCCTTCAGCAGGAAGGCGTCGAGACCGCCGCGATGCTCGACCGAACGCAGGGCATGCGCGGAGATGCGCAGCTTGTACGTCGCGCCGAGGGCGTCGGAGATGAGCGAAACGTTGCACAGGTTCGGCAGGAACCGGCGACGGGACTTGTTGTTGGCGTGGCTGACGTTGTTTCCGGTCATCACGTCCTTGCCGGTCAGTTCGCAACGGCGGGCCATGGAACACCTTCTTTGTCTGTTCGTCTGCGTCTGATCGTTGCCGATCGCTTGTCGTAACGTCCGGACCCGCGTCACTGCGCTCCGGTCGGTTTGGGAGCGGCGGAGAAAATTCCCGCTGAAACAGGAACTCCACTCCGCGGACCCCGGGGTCCGGTCCGGCGAAAGACGCGCGGCTCTGGATGAAAAGTCGGCTTGCTATAAGGAACCTGTCCGTTCCCGTCAAGACAAGATCGCCGGAAATGCGGGGCGGGCGTGTATGTGGTGTGCCGGTCGATCATTCCAGGATCCTCATTTGCAGTCCGTTAACCATGCGGTTACCGTGACATCGGACAATCCCGGATGTTCCGGTCTGTCCGCCGACGCGCTCCAGAAGGCTTTTGCCGTTCGGGCGCGGCGGGGCGCAGGGTGCACACGCGCGGCGGCCGGAAGCGTGTTGAAGAGTCCGGCCGCTTCGCGGTCACGGCCTTTCGAGAGGGTCCGATGTTCAAGCTGGTCAACCCGTTCAAGCAGGTACTCGCAGGCGCCGCTGGCGCGCCGGGCATGCGCTCGCGCTCCCTTGTCCTGGCGCTCGCCGGGGTCGCCGCCGTGGGGGCCGTCGCGCCGGCCGCGAGTGCCGAGACCAACCGTCTGGGCGGTGTCTACGATATTTCCGTTTCGGGGCTGACCATCGCGCGCGGCTCGCTGTCGCTCGTGGTTCAGGGCAATGCCTATTCCGCGAAGGTCGGCATGGAGCCGGCAGGCATCGGCACGCTGTTCTCCTCCGGCAAGGGCGGGGCGGAGGCCTCCGGCTGGCTTTCCGGACGGTCGGTCCTGCCCTCGCGCTACAAGATGGCCTCCAAGGCGGCGGACCGCGACTTCTTCGTCGATCTCGAGCAGGGATCCGGGCGGGTGCGCTCCATGCGGGTCATGCCGCACTTCAAGCCGAACGCCGAGCGGATCAAGGTCACCAAGAAGCACCGCCGCAATGTGGTTGACCCCCTCAGCGCGATTCTGATGCCGGTTCCGGGCAAGGGCGGCCAGGACAAGAGCGTGTGCAAGCGCAAGATCCCGATCTTCGACGGCTGGACCCGGTTCGACATCCAGCTCTCCTACAAGGAGATGCGCGATGTGAAGGGTCGTGGCTACGACGGCAAGGTGATCGTGTGTTCCGCGCGCTGGATCCCGGTCGCCGGTCACCGCCCTTCGGTCGCCTCGGTCAAGTACATGGCCAAGAACCGCAAGATGGAAGCCTGGCTTGCCCCGCTTGGGTCGGGCGGAGTTTACGTTCCCTACCGCGTCGAGATGGGAACCAAGAACGGCACCCTTGTCGTGGAGCCGCGCAAGCTCGATATCAACGGGGGGCGGGACCAGGCCGCGCGCTGAGGTCTCCCCCGACGGCTTGACAGGACGTGCCGGCCTCGCCAGTGTCGCGCCGCGATGCGGCAGGCATGGCGTGTTGCCGTTTCGCCCGTCAGGACAATGAAGCCAGAGCGCCCGGATCCGATCCCAGATGCACAGTTTCCTCGAGTTTGAAAAGCCCGTCGCCGATCTTCAGGGCAAGGTCCATGAATTGCGCGCCGTGGCGGCTTCCGGCGAGGAAGTCCAGGTCAACGAGGAAATCGAGCGCCTCGAGGCGAAGGCCGACCAGACCCTCAAGGAAATCTACGCCAGGCTCACGCCCTGGCAGAAGACCTTGGTCGCGCGCCATCCGGACCGGCCTCATGCCATCGATTACGTCAAGGGGCTGATCGAGGACTTCACGCCGCTCGCGGGTGATCGCAACTACGGCGAGGACGCTGCGGTGATCGCCGGCATTGGCCGCTTTCGCGGTCGCTCGGTTGCCATTCTCGGCCAGGAGAAGGGCAACGACACCCAGTCCCGCCTCAAACACAATTTCGGCATGGCCCGTCCGGAAGGCTACCGCAAGGCGGTGCGCATCATGGACATGGCCGAGCGCTTCGGGCTGCCCGTGATCTCCTTCGTCGACACGGCGGGCGCCTATCCGGGCATCGGTGCCGAGGAGCGCGGCCAGGCGGAAGCCATCGCGCGCTCGACAGACGCCTGCATGGCCCTGGGCACGCCGAACATCGCGCTCATCATCGGCGAGGGCGGTTCGGGTGGTGCCATCGCCATCGCGACGGCCAACCATGTGGCCATGCTGGAGCACGCGATCTATTCCGTTGCGTCGCCCGAGGCGGCGGCGACCATCCTGTGGCGCGACGGAGCGCGGGCGCAGGACGCGGCGACGAACATGAAGATCACGGCGCAGGACCTGCTGCAGTTCAAGGTGATCGACGAGATCGTCGAGGAGCCGCTCGGCGGCGCCCATCGCGCGCGTGAAATCGTGGTGGACCGCGCCGGCGGCGTGATCGAGACGGCGCTTGCCCGGTTCGACGGAATAGATCCGGCCGAGGTGCGCGCGGCGCGCCGGGACAAGTTCATCGGCATCGGCCGCACCCTTTAGGGAACGCCTGGCTGGCGGTTTGCCGCCAAAACGCCAGAATCGTCAGGCAGCGCTATCCGGGATTTGATCGGCAGGGACTGGAAGGTTCCCCTGCGGTTGCGGTAACCTTGCAGTAACCATTCACCCGGCAGGCTTTCCCCTCGGGCAGGGGAGGGCGACCGGGGTGTCGAGCCTGATCGCGCATGCGGGAGCATGTGTGGGGACGGGCACGTCGCGGAATGGTTCGACGGGGCGCGAAGGGCGCGATAACGACATGGGTTTTTCCAGGAGTGTTGCCGCAATGGCGGGTCGGATCGGTGGCGGATCGCGCAAGGCGATCGTCGCGGGGTCGCTCGCGCTCGTGCTGGCCGGCTGTCAGGCGGATGAACTCGGCTACGGCCCCAAGCACCTGCGCCAGGTCAGCAGCGACGTGAAGGCGCGGCTGGACCAGCTCGACATGAGCCTTTCCAGCCCCATTATGCTGCGGATCTACAAGCAGGAGAGCGAGCTGGAGGTCTGGAAGCAGACCCGCTCCGGGCGCTACGCGCTTCTCGACACCTTCGAGATCTGCAAGTGGTCGGGCAAACTCGGGCCGAAGAAGAAGGAAGGCGACCGGCAGGCGCCGGAAGGCTTCTACGAGATCACGCCCGCGCTCATGAACCCCAACTCCAGCTATCATCTGGCGTTCAATCTCGGGTATCCGAACAAGTTCGATCGCGCCTACGGGCGCACCGGATCGAACCTCATGGTGCATGGCGCATGTTCCTCGCGCGGCTGCTACGCCATGACCGATGCGCAGGTCCAGGACATCTACGCCCTGGCGCGCGAGAGCTTCAAGGGCGGCCAGCGGTCGTTCCAGGTCCAGGCGTTTCCGTTCCACATGACGGCGGAAAACATGGCCAAGCACCGCGATGACGAGAACTACGGCTTCTGGCAGATGCTCAAGCGCGGCTACGATCACTTCGAGGTGACCAAGACCCCGCCGAAGATCGACGTCTGCGAGAAGCGCTACGTGTTCGACGCGGTGCCGCTGGTGGAGGGCGTGCCTTTCCGCGCCACGGCCAAGTGCCCGGCCTTCGAGGTTCCGGCAAGCGTTGCGCGGGCGGTCGAGAAGAAGCAGCTCAAGGACGAGGCGGAGGTCACCCGCATCGCCGAGGCGGAAGCGCGTTCCAAGCGCCGCGAGGAGGCGATCGCGTCCTTCTTCGGCGCGGATACGGACAAGGATGACGCGGCTGCCGTCGGCGATGCCACGCAGACGGCCTCCACCGGTTCGGGGGCGGGCGCTGAGGCCGCTACGGCAAGCGCTCCGATGAGCGCGGTTCCCGCCGTTGCTCCGGCGCGCGAGCAGGCGTTCGCGGCAACGCCCGAGAAATCCTCCGGGTCCTTCTTCGGGCGGTTTTTCTCTTCCGGCGACAAGGAAGCCTCGGCCGCGCCGTCGGGTGTCGCGGATCCCGATGCGCCGCGTCCGGCGGCCAAGCCCTGATCTTTCCGGCCTCGGGCGGCAAGTGCCGCTTCAGGCCCAGATCGCCATGCGCAGTCCCCGCCCGTCGCGTTCCGGCATCCTGGGAAAGGAGACCGCCCTGCCGGCCGAGATGCGCTCCGCGATCACCGCGTTGACGGCGGCGTCGACGAGGTCGTCCCGCCCGACGCCCGCAGGGCGCTTCCGGTCGAGAAAAGCGGGCCCGATGCCGAACGTGGCCAGCAGGGCCGAACGTTCGTCGAGGCCCGGACCGTGCGCGGCCGATTTCACCTTCTTGGGCAGGGCCATGGGCCGCTCGCCATTCAGACGCCAGAAGGCCAGCTCCGGGTGCACCTCGAAGACGCGTGCCTCAAGATCCGGTGTCATCACGGCGTCGATCTCCCGAATCTTCCCGAACAGGTTGAACGCCTGCCGTGACACCTTTCTCGGCGGATCGGAGGTGGCCAGCGCCTGCCGGCACGCCTCGGCGTAGTCTGTGGCGAACACCGCGGCGCGCGAGGGGACGGAAAACACCGAGGACTGGCGCGCGCCCAGATGCGGTCGCACTGCCCGCTCCGGGCCACGTCCGCCCGGCCCGGCCCGATCCGGCAGACCGATGGGCATGTCGAGCGCAAGCACGGCGAGGCTTTCGTCGGCGAGAATTTCCGCGAAACGCGGGACGAGGCGGAATTCGTGGCGCAGGGTTCCGTCGCTGGTTCTCTCCCGTACGACCACGGCCCATCCGGCACGGCAGCCGTCGATGCCGGCCACGCGCCACACGGGGGCCGTTTCAGGCACGCAGTGGTGCCTCATGCACCCGCCGGCAGGAGACGAGTGCCATGGGCTGGACGAGGGAGGCCTGTTCGCCGGCGGTCAGCAGATCGCGCGCGCCGCGCTTGACCGACCGCGCCACGAGCTCGAACACGGCCGCGGCCGCCCTGTGAAGGGCCGTCTCGTCGTCGAGGCCCGCAAGCAGGTTCGACGCCAGCAGGGCCGCGATGAGGTCGCCCGTGCCGTTCGGCGCGTCGGGCACCAGCCCGTGTTCGGCGGCGATGGTCCCGCGCGGGCCGACGAGCAGGTTGCATACGGCGTTGCGCCGCAGCGCGGGGGAGGAAGTGACGAGAACCCGCGCCGGACCGAGTGCGCGCGCGGCGGAGATGGCCTCGGCTTCGCTCTCGATGGTGCGGCCGCTCATCCACTGCAGCTCGAAAAGGTTGGGGGTGGCGACATCGGCCAGCGGCAGAAGATGGTCGCGGATCGCGGCCGCGGTGTCCTCTCCGACGTACAGCCCGTTGACGTCGCCGCTCACGGGATCGCAGACATGCAGCATTCCCGGATTTGCCTCGCGTACGGCTTTCACCAGCCGGGCAATGGCGCGTGCCTGCTCCGGACTGCCGAGGTAGCCGGTGACCACGGCGTCGACCCGTCCCAGCGTGTCGGAGCGCGCCAGATCGTCGACAAGCGCGTCGAAGCTTTCGTCCGGCATCACCTCGCGGTGGGCGCGGCCCTGGCCCGGATGCCAGGGCAGGAGAACGGTCGGCAGGAACCAGACCGGATGGCCGAGCCTCTCGAGCGCGAACACGCCGATACGTCCGCCGACGGCGCCGCGAACGACCTGGGAGTTGACGACGAGGACGTCTGGCCGGGGGGCCGGCTGGCCGGGGTGGGAGGTCATTCGCCGGCCGCCGGCGTGCCGCCGAAGCGGGCGCGGATGTAGTCGTCGACCATGACCTTGAAGTCGTCGGCGATGGAGGGACCGCGCAGGGTGGTGACCTTCTTGCCGTCCACGAAGACGGGGGCGGCGGGGCTCTCGCCGGTGCCGGGAAGCGAGATGCCGATGTCGGCGAACTTGCTTTCGCCGGGGCCGTTCACGATGCAGCCCATCACGGCCACGTTCAGGGCCTCGACGCCGGGATATTTCTCGCGCCAGACCGGCATCTGGTCGCGAATGTTGTCCTGGATGTCGCGCGCCAGCTCCTGGAAGACGGTGGAGGTGGTGCGTCCGCACCCGGGGCAGGCGGCGACGACCGGAACGAAGGCTCGGAAGCCCATGACCTGAAGCAGTTCCTGGGCCACCTGCACCTCGCGGGTGCGGTCCCCGCCGGGCTCGGGGGTCAGTGAAACGCGGATCGTGTCGCCGATGCCCTGCTGCAGCAGGATACCCATGGAGGCGGCCGAGGCGACGATGCCCTTGGTCCCCATGCCGGCCTCGGTGAGGCCGAGGTGAAGCGCATAGTCGCAGCGTCGCGCGAGGTCGGCGTAGACGCCGATCAGGTCCTGCACCTGGCTGACCTTGGCCGACAGGATGATCTTGTCGCGGCCCATGCCGAGTTCCTCGGCGCGTTCCGCCGAAAGAAGACCGGAGCGAATGATTGCCTCGCGCATCACGGCGGAAGCGGAAACCGGGGCCGCGCTCTTCGCGTTCTCGTCCATCAGGTGCGTGAGAAGCTCCTGGTCGAGGGAGCCCCAGTTCACGCCGATGCGCACGGGCTTGTCGTGCCTGAGCGCGATCTCGATGATCTCCGAGAACTGGCGGTCCTTCTTGTCCTTGAAGCCCACGTTGCCCGGGTTGATGCGATATTTCTCCAGCGCCTCGGCGCAGGCCGGGTGGTCGGCCAGAAGCTTGTGGCCGATGTAGTGAAAGTCGCCGACCAGGGGAACGGTGACGCCGATGCGCTCCAGCCTTTCGCGAATGCGCGGGACGGCGGCCGCCGCTTCGTCGCGGTCGACGGTGATGCGCACGATCTCGGAACCCGACCGGGCCAGTGCTGAAACCTGCGCGACGGTCGCATCCACGTCGGCCGTGTCCGTGTTCGTCATCGACTGCACGACGATCGGGGCGCCGCCACCGACCGTGACCTGGCCCACCCGGACGGGAACCGACACGCGGCGCCGCGCCGGAGCGAAGTCCTCGCTCATGCCCGTGCCGCCCGCATCCGTGCCGTTTGCAGCCCTGTCGCTCATGCCCGTCATGCCGTCGAAAACTCCCTGGCCGTCCGTCATGCCGACGATGCGTTCAGCCAAACTCGTGTGGGTGGTCGTGCCGCCGGGGCGTCTTCGGGCCGTCGGGGCGCGCCACGTCGTGGGTGCCTCGCCGATTGAATAGGGCGGGGCAGGCTTGTGCGCAAGGCCATGCGGGTCCGCGAAGGCTTGATCCGCCGCTGTGGAGGCGTCATGTCTGTGATCAGCTTGCGGACCCAGCGTCCGCGTTGCGGCAACGTGGCGGGGAGGTCCGGATGATCCTGATCGTGCTTGGGCGGACGCTGGAACTGGCCCGCGACCGGCTCCCCACGCTGTTCGCCTCCGGCTGGGGCTACATGCTGCTGCTTCTTGCCCTCAACGTGGCGATCAGCGCGCGGCTTCTCCCCGATACCGGCTTCACGACGGGCTCCTACATGACGGAGCCGATCACGGATGTGTCCGACGAGGGGCGGCGCGAGGCCGCGCTCAGGATGCTGGCGATTGTCGCCAACGTGATCGCCGGGTTTTCCATCGGGGTCGCCTACCTGCGCCGGGTTCTGCTCGGACGGCGCGAATTCGTGCTGGCCTTCGGGGCGCGCAATCTTCGCGTTGGCTGGAAGATCGTCCTGCTGGCGCTCATCGGCGTGCTGATGCTCGCTCCGATGATGCTCGGCTCGGCGCTTCTGGCGACCGCCACCGGGCCGCTCGGAGCGCTCGTGTTCTTCGCAAGCCCCTTCGTGGTGCTCATGCTGGTGCAACGCCTCTCGCTGGTGCTCCCCGCGGCCGCGCTCGACGATCCCATGACGCTTGGCACATCCTGGCGGCTTACGCGCGGCATGGGCATCGCCGTGGCGCTTGCCGCGCTTGTCATCTCCTTCGCCGTCCTTGTCGCCTGTGGCCTGTGGTGGGGCGCGGTGGCCCTGACGGGCGAACTGGCACGGCTCTTCCTTCCCGAACTCCTGTCGCCGCAGACGGCGGTGTCGGCGCTTCGCGGGGTCGGGATCTTGCGCTCCGCGCTGCTGCCCGCCGGCATCATGGTGCTGGCGACCTGGCTCTTCTCCTCGTTGCACGCCACGAGCTATGCGTTGGCGCGCGAGCGTTTCGTGACGGAAGTCGGGCTCCGCCGGCAGGAGGTGGAGCGTGCCGAGGCAGCCCGCGAGCGCGCCCGCATCCATGCCGCGCGGCGCGCCGTTTCCTCGGTCGTCGGTCTGGGGCGCGACCGGACACGGGATTGAATTTTCCGCGCAAGGGTTGTGTTTTCGCGGTGGTTCGCGGTGAGGCAATGGGCTAAGACCGGAGCCTGGGGACCATATTGAAGGGATTGTGGGGGCTCATGTTCTTCCAGACGACGACGCGACTGTTCACCGGGGCCTTGAAGGCGCTCTTTTCCGACTTCGATGCCTTTATCCGCATCTGCTGGGCCTGGTATCTGCTGATCGCGGTGCTTTCGGTCCTCGCGATCATACTGCTTGGTGAGAGAGTTCCCGCGGCAATCATTCCGATTGCCCTGATCTGGCTCGCCTCGAGTGCGTCGATCGCCGTTGCCTGGCATCGCAACCTGCTGCTGCGCGAACGCCCCGGGCCGGTGCATTTGCGGTTCGGCGGGCGTGAGCTGCGCTATATCGGCAAAACATTTCTCATCATGTTTATCGTGATCATTCCGGCGGCGATCGTCATGCTCGTTGCGATGCTCGTTACCTCTGGCAGTTCGTCATCGTGGGCCAGTCTTTTGGTCGTTGGCGCGGTCGCGGTCTTTCTTGTCCTGCCGCCGGTGATGCGCCTGTCGCTGATCCTGCCGGCCACCGCGCTCGACGAGAAGCTGGGCCTTGGGGAAGCGTTTTACGATAGCGAGGGGCTCGGGCTGCCCATGGCGATCGCGGGCGTATTGCTGGCACTTCTGGTTGGCGCGATCGACTATGTGCTCGGCTTTGCCGCCGGGGCCCTGGGCGGAGGATCGGTCGTCGGCGCGGTTGCGATCGCCATCCTGTCCATCGCTCTGCAGCTCGCGGCAACGGCGCTTCAGATCGGCATCCTGACGGGCGGTTACTACATCCTGCGCGAGCGCCAGATGCCGGCCCAGCCTTCCGTCTGAACCGCCGGGTACCGGGGGCGGAGCGGGCGATTCCGCGCCCGTGGCCCTGTACCGTCATTCTCAATTCCGGCGGACAATCGCATTGTCCGCGGGCTCCATCGGCGGGCGCACGCGGGTGATGGGATGTGATCTGACATAATTTTTCGTTGCTGCGTCGAGGCGTCGCGCGGTCTTGTTGCAGTGCAGCGCCAACCCATGTTGAATGGAGACGCCCGTTCCGGATTTCGCACATGGCCGCTACGCCGGGTGCCGGACCTGACGTTTTCCCGCCGGATCCCGGGGCTCCCCGGGGCCGTAATCCGCCCGAGGCCGACGGTGCGCGGACCGCAGGTCCGCGCCGCCTGCTGGACAGGAGACACTCGCAATGACCACCGCATCAGCTTCTGAGAAATCGCTTGCCGGAAAGACCGCCCTCGTGACCGGATCGACCTCCGGCATCGGTCTCGCCATTGCCCGGACCATGGCCGCCAATGGCGCCAACGTGGTCATCAACGGCTTCGGCGAGGCGAACGCCATCGAGAAGGAGCGCTCGGGAATCGAGAGCGAGTTCGGCGTGAAGTGCCTTTACAACGGTGCCGACATGACGAAGGGCGACGAGATCGCCGCCATGATGGCCGAGGCCGCGGACACGTTCGGCATGGTCGACATCCTGGTCAACAACGCCGGCATCCAGCATGTGTCGCCGGTCGACGAGTTTCCGGTCGAGAAGTGGGACGCGATCATCGCGATCAACCTGTCCTCCTCCTTCCACACGATCCGTGCCGCGCTTCCGGCGATGAAGAAGAAGGGCTGGGGCCGCGTCATCAACACGGCGTCGGCCCATGCGCTGGTCGCCTCGCCCTTCAAGAGCGCCTATGTGGCGGCCAAGCACGGCATCGCGGGCCTGACCAAGACGGTCGCGCTCGAAGTTGCCCAGGAAGGCATCACCGTCAACGCCATCTGCCCGGGCTATGTCTGGACGCCGCTGGTCGAGCGCCAGATTCCCGACACGATGAAGGCGCGCGGCCTGACGGAAGAACAGGTGAAACGCGATGTCCTGCTCGCGGCCCAGCCGACCAAGCAATTCGTCACCGTCGATCAGGTGGCCAGCATGGCGCTTTACCTCACCTCGGACGCCGCCTCCTGCATCACCGGAACGATGATGCAGCTCGACGGCGGCTGGGTGGCCCAATGACGGTTCGCGTCCTGCGTCGCGGCACGGGCGGCCCGCGATGAGCGGCGCGCCCAAGCCGGTCAATCTGGCGCTCCAGGGCGGAGGCGCGCATGGCGCCTTCACCTGGGGGGTGCTCGACTGGCTGCTGGAGAGCGAGAAATTCGTCATCCGCGGCCTGAGCGGCACCTCCGCCGGGGCAATGAACGCCGTTGTGCTGGCCGATGGACTGCACAAGGGCAACGAGGAGGGCGCGCGCGAGGCGCTTGCAAGGTTCTGGAAGGCGGTGAGCCGGGGCGCGTGGTTCAGCCCGGTGCGCCGCTCGCCGCTCGACATCGCGCTCGGCAAATGGAGTCTCGACCTGTCGCCGGGCTTTTTGATGATGGACCTGGCGACCCATTTCTCCTCGCCCTATGATTTCAATCCCCTGAACTTCAACCCGCTGCGCGAGATCGTCGAGGCGAATGTCGACTTCGAGGCTGTGCGTGCCTGCGATCATCTCAAGGTGTTCGTGGCGGCGACCAACGTGCAGACCGGCAAGATCCGCGTCTTCGAGAACGACGAGATCACCTGCGACTCGGTGATGGCCTCGGCCTGCCTGCCGCATGTGTTCCAGGCGGTGGAAATCGACGGCGTGCCCTACTGGGACGGCGGCTACATGGGCAATCCGCCGCTGTTTCCGCTGTTCGGGACCACCGGGACGCCGGACACGATCCTCGTGCAGATCAATCCGGTCGAGCGGGAGGAGACGCCGCGCTCCGCGCGCGAGATTCTCAACCGCCTCAACGAGATCACCTTCAACTCGACGCTTCTGCGGGAAATGCGCGCGATCGAGTTCGTTGCCCGGCTCATCGAACAGGGCAAGCTGGATGACTCAATTTACCAGAAGGTGCGCCTGCACAGGGTGGCCGCCGACGAACTCAAGCCGTTGCAGGCGTCCTCGAAGATGAACGCGGAGTGGGAGTTCCTCACCCATCTGCGCGACATCGGGCGTCGTGCGGCGGAGGCCTGGGCGGCGGCCCATTATGACGATGTCGGTCATCACTCCACAATCAACCTGCGCGGCGAGTTCATGTGAGCCGGCAAGGGACGCCGGTTCGCGGGCGCTGAACCGGATGCGAATCAGAGGCGCGAATCACCCTCCCGCATCGCTCCGCCCAAGGGAGGGGGCCGGGCAAAACCGGCAAAAGGGTTAAGGGCGGATTTACCCTTTTCCCGACTTTGCGGACGGGCTTGCGAAATGCAATGCGGAAGAGGTTTTGGAGGGGTTAACGGGCGCTGTATCTGGTGGTCTCAAGGGCTTTCGCCTACCAGATCCTGAACTTCAGCGTGCCAACGATTTGGCAAGGGTTTTGCGGCATCATTGGCACGCTGATAGTCAGGTTGTGCGTCGTCAGCGATTGGCGGACGAGGGAAGGCGGCAAATGCGACCCCGCTGTCTTCCTTCGTCCCGCCAGGCACTCTCGCATGGCGCATGGTCCCGAGGGACTTGGCGCCGACGCTCGCGACTGCGAAGCGTCCGGCGAGGCACTTTCTTCCCGCAATCTAGGCGAGACGGTCCCTCACGAAAAGGGGCGGCTCACGGCGATCGCCGGTAAAGGTTACCGGGTAATGACGATTCGCGCATTCCGTTTTCCGTGACGTTCGATCATCGTGAAGAGCTGCCGGGCGTTGTCGGGATGCAGGCGGATGCAGCCGTGGGATGCCGGCCGGCCGAGCGAACGGATCGCATTGGTGCCATGGATGGCGTAGCCGCCGTAGAAGAAGACCGAATACGGCATCGGCGAGCCGTGATATTTCTTCGAGAAGTAGCGTTTGTACATTCTCCCTGGGCGAAAGGTCCCGACCGGCGTGCGGTAGCCGCGTCGCGCGGTCGACACCGGCCAGCGCGCCGCGCGCCGTCCGTCCACGAAGACCGTCATGCGCTGTTCGGAAATGTCGATGCGGGCGAGAACGCTTGCCGCCCGCGCGACCGGATCCGGACCTGCGAAGGCGGCAAGGAAGGCTAGCACCGCAACCGTGGCGAGGCTGAACTGTTTCATGTCTTGTCCCCCCGGAGCGCGGATGGCCCCATACTGTTCACAGGCTCCCGTGGGCGCCTTTTTTCAGGACCATCATGGCGTGAAGCTGCCCCTGCGGGAAGTACGTATTCCTGGTGACGGCTGGTCGGCTTCCGGTCACGCCCCCTTAAAATGGGGCGCCAGGCGTCCTAGATTTCAGGGACGTGCTTCGAAGAAGGACCGAGTGTGATGCCGCTCCCGCATATCGGCGAAATCTCCCGCCCCTTGGCAGTTGTCGTGCTTGCCGCGTTCGCGGCGGTGTCCCATGCCGCCGCCGACGAGACGCCGCAGGAGCAGCTTCGCCGTACGGGAATGTGCGAGCGCTGTGATTTGCGGCTGTCGGAGCTCAGGGCCCTCAGTCTCGACAAGGCGCAGCTTTCGCGTGCGGTGCTGCGCGAGGCGGACCTCAAGGAGGCCGTGCTGCCCGGCGCGGACCTGCGGCGGGCGGACCTGCGGCGCACGGAGCTTGAGCGGGCCGACCTTTCCGGCGCCGACTTCACCGGCGCCCAGATGCGTGGCGTGGACCTTGAAAAGGCGATCCTTTCCGGCGCCAACCTGAGCGAGGTGGACCTGCGCGACGCGGACCTCATAGAGACCCGGCTCGACGGAGCGCGCCTCGACGGCTCGGATCTGCGCGGCGCGCTGATGATCCGCATGGATGCCAGCGGGGCGTCGTTCCGGGGGGCGAAGATGGATGGCGCCAATTTCGAACGGGCGAATCTGTCCGGGGCGGACCTGTCCGGCGCGCGGATGCCGAATGGTGATTTCGATCGCGTCAACGCGACCGGTGCCAATGCGCGCGATGCCGATTTCTCGGGCGGTCATTTCTCCAGCGCCGATCTTTCGGGCGCGGATCTTTCCGGCGCCAACTTTCAGGACGCGCTTCTCCGCCGGACACGGCTTGTCGGATCGAACCTGCGCGGGGCGACCGGGCTTGACCAGAGCCGCATGGTGGGCGCATGCGGCGACGAGAGCACGACGCTTCCTTACGGGATCACGCTGCCGGTCTGCGATGACCTGAAGTAGTCGCCAGGGGTGAAAACGCATGAAAGGGCGCCGCGGATCCTGTCCGGGCGCCCTTTTCGTGTCTTTCCGGAGGAAAGTCCTCCCGAACCCGGCCTGTATCAGTCGAACAGGTCGAAGGCGAAGCGGTAGGTCACGCCCGCGCCGATGGTGAAGCGGTCCCTGTCGCCGGTCTTGACGATCGGGCTCTTGGCGGCGTCGCCGACGTAGCGGTCCCAGCCCGCCTGCAGGTGCAGCGAGGTCTCGTTGGTCACCGCGTAGCTGGCACGGCCGAGCAGGCCGACCGTCTTGAAGCCGCCGCTCGGGCGGTAGGCCGACAGCACGCTGCCGGGCGCGGCGGCCTCGGTGGCCGAGACGCCGAAATAGGTGCGCATGTAGTCGCCGGAGGCGAAGTCGGCGCGGGGGCCGAGCGAAAGCTGCAGCCGCTCCATCGGGTTCATGATCACGTCGGCGCCGAGGCGACCGACCTGGCCCGTGTGACCGTTGATGCCCTGGCGGACCTCCACGAAGGCACGGAACCAGTCATAGCGGAACCCTGCGCCCGCGCCGAGTTCGAGCGCCCAGTCGACCTTGTTGGTGCCGGTCAGATGGGCCGAGTCGGAGGCCTTGCGCTCGCCGATGTAGTTGAAGGACGGGTAGAAGAAGAAGCCGCGCTTCTTGATCTCGCCATCGCTCACCTGGCCGAAACCGGGGAAGTAGAAGCGTGCGAAGCTGATGATCGGCATGGGCGTGACCATCAGCTTGTCGGCGCCCTCGTACTTGGGCTGGGCAAGCGCGCCGATGCCGAGATCCACCACGTACTGGCGCTTGGGCAGCGGCATGTCGTCCGGCGGCGTGAGGCTGTCCTGCGCGCTGGCGCCGGCGCCCATCGCGAGCAGGGTTGCGACGGCAAGAAGGCTGGTCTTGAGGGCGGTGCGCATGGCGGTCCGATCACTCCGAATTCGAAAGACGGCCCGTGCGCGGGCCACATGCGATCCTTATAGCGTCAACCGGACCGGAAAACCCTAACGTCTCGACGTTTTTGCCATGCTGTTGCACATGTGCATCGCCGTGTGGCGCGATCCGCGTCAGCGGCTCGCGCTCTCGTACCAGGCAGCCAGATGCGCGCGTTCCGCAGGCTCCACGAAGGTCACATTGGCCGGCGGCATGGCATGGGTGATGCCGGCCTGCAGGTAGATCTCGCGTGCATGGGCGGCGATGTCGCGGTCGGTCTCCAGAAGAACGCCCTTCGGCGGGGCGGCGATGCCCTCCCACAGCGGCTCGCGGGCGTGGCACATGGAGCAGCGCGCGAGCACCGTGTCGCGGACGCCCTCGAAGTGAGGATCGTCGGCGAAACGGGCCTGAAGCGCGGTCATCGGGGCATCGTAATCGGCCTCCCGAACCCGGACGCCATCCGGGCCGGGCTGGACGGAAAGCCAAACGATGGCGGCGAAAAGGGCCGCCGTCAGGAGCCAGGTCCACCAGGGCTTGCCGCGTCCGGCGTGCATCTCGTTGAAGAAATGGCGGATCGTGACGCCCATCAGGAAGACCAGCGAGGCGATCGCCCAGTTCCACGGCGTGGCGAAGGCCAGCGGGTAGTGGTTCGACAGCATCAGGAAAAGGACCGGCAGCGTCAGATAGTTGTTGTGAAGCGAACGCTGCTTGGCCTGGGCGCCCAGGGCCGGGTCCGGCGCGCGGCCCGCCAGAAGGTCGGCCACGACCTTCTTCTGGTTCGGAATGATGATCATGAACACGTTGGCGGACATGATCGTCGCGGTGAAGGCGCCCAGGTGCAGCAGCGCCGCACGGCCCGAGAACACCTGCGTGTAGCCGAAGGCCATGGCGACCAGCACGCCGTAGAGCACGATCATGAGCCCGGTCGTGCTCCTGCCGACCGGCGACTTGCACAGAAGGTCGTAGACGATCCAGCCGAAGGCGATGGAGGCAAGCGAGAGGGCGATGGCGCCCCAGACCGGCAACTCGAGCACATTCGGGTCGATCAGATAGAGGTCGGCGCCGGCGTAGTAGACGACGCAGAGCATCGCGAAACCGGACAGCCAGGTGGCGTAGCTTTCCCACTTGAACCAGGTCAGGTGCTCGGGAAGCTCCGGCGGTGCGACCAGATACTTGCGCACATGGTAGAAGCCGCCGCCGTGGACCTGCCATTCCTCGCCGTGAACGCCCCTGGGCAGATCCGGCGATTTGCGCAGGCCAAGGTCCAGGGCAATGAAATAAAAGGAGGAACCGATCCAGGCGATCGCCGTGATGACGTGCACCCAGCGCACGCCGAAGGCCAGCCAGTCCCACATGATCGCCGAAGTCATATCCTTGTCGCTCCCCACACTTGTCCGCCCGCGCCGGCGCATGGACCCGGCCGGTGCCCACGCACGGGCCCAGCAGGTTTCATGCCATCTCCATGGCCCCGGCGCGTCCCGCGCAAGCGGGTCCCGCATCGTATCGTCGGGCCAGAGTGGCAGAGGAACGATTTACAAAAAATCCCGGAAATTTTTCCAGCACTCTCAAATCACCCTTGAAAATCACGCGGGCCCGGGCGCAGGCTTCGCGGGACCTTGCGGCCGGTGCCGCCAGAACCCCGGAGCGTCGAGTGTCCTATGTGAACATGCTCAAGGTTTTCGTGCGTGTGGTCGATCTCGGCTCCATGTCGGCGGCCGCGCGCGACCAGCGCGTTTCTCCGGCCGTCGTGTCCAGCCGGATCGCGGAACTGGAGAAGCATCTCGGGGTGCGCCTGTTCAACCGCACGACCCGCAAGCTCGCGCCGACGGAGCACGGAACGTTGTTCCACAAGGGGGCGATCAAGATCCTGGAGGCGATCGAGGAGGCCGAAGGCGCGGTCGTGGCACTGTCGCGAAATCCGCGCGGCTCGATCTTCGCCGCCGCGCCGCTGGGGATCGGCAGGCGCCTGATCGCGCCGCTCATCCCCTTGTTCAAGAAGGACTATCCGGAGGTGGACGTGCGCCTGCGCCTGTCGGACCGGACGGTGGACGTGCTGGGCGAGGGGCTGGATCTGGCGTTTGTCCTCGGCACGCCGGCGGATTCGGAACTCAGGATGCGCGCGATCCACGACTGCGAGCGCGTGCTGTGTGCAAGCCCCGCCTATCTGGCGGAGCACGGCTTCCCCGAGCGCGGGGCGGACCTGGTGCGCGAGCATCATCATTGTCTCCTGCTGCGGTTTCCTGGTGCCAACGAGTTTCACTGGACGCTCGGCGGGCCGCGCGGCGCGAAGCGATACGAGGTTTCGGGACCGTTCGAATCCGACGACGGCGACGTTCTGACCGACTGGGCGCTGGCGGGCGCCGGCATCGTCAACAAGCCGCGTTTCGAGGTGGCCGAGCATCTGGCGAGCGGACGGCTCGTCGAGGTCTGCCGCGAGACGCCGCCGCTGCCCGTGCGTCTCGCCTGTCTCTATCCGCACAAGCGCTACGAGGATCCGAAGATCCGGATCTTCGCCGATTTCGTTGCGGAGCGGTGCCGGGCCGCGCTGGGCCGTCCGCTTCCGGATCCGGCCGGCGCGTGACGCAGGCTCGTGCAATCTCGTGCCTAAATCGACGTCGAATTGCGCGAAAATTGATGGAAAATCGAGTCAGGCCCGCCACCTCCGGCCGTGCGTGCGAGGCACGCGGGACGGCAACAATTCTTTCAAGAATATTTTGAAAGTCAGGGTCATTATTTTGGATTATCAATAGATCGGTCACGCGCCGGACGCGGACACGTTCATGATCGCACGAGAGGAGGGACACGCCGTGGCGGACGGGGACAAGCGGCCGAGCCGCATGGATCGCGAGAGCTTCGTTGCATGCTTCGGCGGTGTCTTCGAGCACTCCCCCTTCATTGCCGAACGTGCCTTCGACAAGGGTCTTGGTCCCGATGCCGACAGCGCCGAGGGGCTTCATGCGATCCTTTGCGAGGTCTTCCGCGCGGCCGGCGACGAGGAACGGCTCGCCGTGCTGCGCGCCCATCCCGATCTCGCCGGCAAGCTCGCGGCGGCCAGGCGTCTGACCGCCGCGTCCTCGGCGGAGCAGGCGGGGGCGGGGCTCGACGCGCTGACAGATGCCGAGCGCGCCCGCTTCACGGACCTCAACGAGACCTACAAGGAGCGGTTCGGCTTTCCGTTCATCCTTGCGGTCAAGGGGCACACAAAGGCGGAAATCCTCGCCAACTTCGAGGAGCGGGTCGCCAACGACCGGGCGAGCGAGTTCGACACCGCCTGCGCCCAGGTCGAGCGGATCGCCGGCCTCCGCCTCGCCGACCTTCTTTCCCAATCCCCCGATTCCCTTTCTTTCAGGAGCCCGTCATGATCCAGCAGTCCCATCTTGAGCGCCCGGCCTTCACCCGTGACGTCAATCTCGCCTCGGGCGGTCTCGGGGCATCGATCGTGTCCGTCACCGATGACTTCTTCGCGGATGCGTCGCGGATGCTCGCCGACACGGACGCGGTCTTCATCGCCGACAAGTACGACGATCACGGGAAGTGGATGGACGGCTGGGAATCCCGCCGCCGGCGCGGTCCCGGGCATGACAGTGCCGTGGTGAAGCTCGCCGCGCGGGGCCGCATCACGGGCTTCGACGTCGACACCTCCCATTTCACCGGAAACTATCCCCCCGCCTGCCGCATCGAGGCCTGCGCCAGCGAGGGCGAGCCGGACGCGGCGAGCGACTGGGTCGAGGTGCTGCCGATGAGCGCGCTGGGGGCGAGCGCGCATCACTTCTTCGCCTGCGAGGCGGCGGAAAGCTTCACCCATGTGTGCCTGCACATTCATCCCGACGGCGGCGTCGCCCGGTTGCGCGTGCATGGCCGGCCGGAACTCGTCGCCAGTGCCGGTTCCGAAACGCTCGACCTTGCCTCGGCGCTCAACGGTGCCCGTATCCTCGCCTTCTCCGACGCGCACTACGGTTCCTATCACCGGCTTCTGGCTCCGGGACGCGGCGTCAACATGGGCGACGGCTGGGAAACGCGCCGGCGCCGCGAGCCCGGCAACGACTGGATCATCGTGGAGCTGGGCGCCCGGGCGACGCTTGCCACGGCGAGCATCGACACGGCGTTCTACAAGGGCAACTTCCCCGAGAGCTTCTCGATCCAGGCTGCTGATCTCACCGGGTTTTCCGACAATCTGGAACAGGCGGTCGTCACCTCCTCCATGTTCTGGCCGGAGCTGATCGCACGCACGCCGCTTTCGGCGGACGCGATCCACGACATCGGCGCGGACGGTCTCGCCGACATCGGCCCCGTCACCCATGTGCGGCTCAACATCTTCCCCGATGGCGGCATCAGCCGGCTGAGGCTTTTCGGCACGCTGGCGTAAGGGGGCATTGGGCCGACCCGCCCAGGCCCGAGGCGCTCAGTCCCGGCCCTGGCGTTCCAGGAAGAGCTGGACGATGAACATGGCCCAGACGACGTTGGCGCGGCGCTCGTCCCCGGCGAGGAAGTCTTCCCAGAAGACGCGCACCATCGCGGGATCGAGCATGTCGGTTCGCGCCAGCGTCTCGGGCGAGAACATGTCCTCGGCGAGCGGACGCAAGGGGCCGTCGAGCCATGTGGCGGAGGGAATGCCGAAGCCGCGCTTGGGCCGGTCCCAGAGGTCCGTCGGCAGGTAGCGGCCGAGCACGGCCTTGAGCACGCCCTTGCGCTGCCCGTTCATGCGGCGCACGGAATCGGGCAGCGACAGCGCGAAGCGCACGACGGCCGGATCGAGGAAGGGAACCCGCGTTTCCAGGCTGTGCGCCATGGCCGCGCGGTCGACCTTCACCAGGATGTCGTCGGGCAGATAGTGGGTGAGGTCGAGAAAGCTCGCCTGCTCGAGCGGGCTCCACCCGGTTTCCGCCTCGACCTCGGCGAGCAGCGGATGGGTCTCGCGATGCGTGCCGGGCACCAGGCGCTCGGCCGTGTCGAGCAGCGTGAACTTGCGCTCGTAGGCGGCAACGGCCGAGGCGGCCTCGTATTGTGCCTTTCGCTCTTCCAGACGGAGGCGGAGACTTGCCGTCGAGCGCTTGCCGACGTGGCTGCGGCCCCGCTTTTCCGCCGGGGCGACGAGGGCCGCGATCTGGGCGGAGGCGGCAAGCTTGCGCGCCTGCCGGCCAAGACCCGCCAGGGGGGAGCCGGACCATTGCTTCGCCACCGAATGATGGCGTCCGTAGCCGGCAAACAGTTCATCCGCCGCATCACCCGACAAGGAGACCGTGACCTTGGAGCGCGCGAAGCGCGAGACCAGGTAGGTCGGCAGTTGCGACTGGTCGGTGAAGGGTTCGTCGTAGACGTCCGGCATGGTGGCGACCAGGTCACGGGCCTCGTCGCCGGACAGCATGATCTCGTTGTGGCTGGTGCCGAGATGATGCGCCACGGCGCGGGCGAACCCGGCCTCGCTGACGGACTTGTCCTCGAAACCGAGCGAGAAGGTCTCCACCGGCTTGGTGCTGAGCGACTGCATCATCGCCGCGATGGTCGAACTGTCGATGCCACCCGACAGGAACGCGCCGAGCGGAACGTCCGAGATCATCTGCCGCGAGACGGATTCGCGCAGCAGCGAATCCAGCCGCGAGACGGCTTCCTCCCCGGTGCCGGCAAAGCGGTCGGAGCGCGCCGCCTGGGCCTCCGCCATCGCGTCCCAGTAGAGGCTTTCGCGCCATGTCCCGGGCGAAAGCGCGCCGGCCTTCAGTTCGACGCAGGCGCCGGGGCGGATCTTCACGGCTTGCGTGAACGCGGTCCTGGGAGCGGGAATGTAACCGTGGCGCAGGCACTGCGCGATGGCCTGACGGTCGATCTCGCCGGACCAGCGCGGATGCCGTTTGAGCGCCTTGAGTTCGGAGGCGAAGGCTATCTCGCCGTCGAGGACCGCGACATGGAGCGGCTTTTCGCCGAACCGGTCACGCGCGAGCGTGAGACTGCGGGTCTCACGGTCCCACAGCGCGATGGCGAACATGCCGACGCAGCGGGTCAGCGTCTCGGCAAGGCCCCATGCGGCAACGCCGGCCAGCAGAACCTCGGTGTCGGAATGACCGCGCCAGACGGGTGCGGCGCCCTCGTCCTCGAGGGTGCGGCGCAAGTCGAGGTAGTTGTAGATCTCGCCGTTGTAGGCCAGCGTGTAGCGGCCGCAGGGCGAGTGCATGGGCTGTGCGCCCGCCTCCGTGAGGTCGATGATCGACAGGCGGCGGTGGACGAAGCCGATGCCGGCGGGCGCGTCGGACCAGGTGGCGTGCGCATCGGGACCGCGATGGGCAATCGCCTCGCCCATGGTGTCGAGCAGGGCGGTCGCGCCCTCGCCAAGGCCCTCGGGGCGGAATATCCCGGCAATGCCGCACATGTCAGGCTCCGTTCACGCCGGCGGGCCGGCCCTCGTCTCATGGTGCGCCCCGAAACAGCCACGGCGGAGCGCGCCCCTTCTGCCCGCGACGCGCATCCCTGTCCATCCCTCATTGGGGGGATGCGCGCGGCGGCGGGATCAGGGGGAAACTCAGGCGGGAAGGCCTATTCGGCGGCCTCCGCGAGCCGTCCGGCGTCGGCGCGGCCGATCCACAGATCGAGGAAATCGTCGAGCCACGCCTTGAGGCCGGGGTCGAAGACATAGCGCCCCGCGAAATGGTCGCGTCGCTGGCGCGCGCCGGGAAGCGCCATGCGCGGTGCGCCGCGTGTCGTCCAGCGCACCATCATCTGGTAGGTGAGCTCGGGATGGAACTGGATGCCGTAGGCGGCGGGGCCGACCCGGATCGCCTGGGTCGGATAGGTGTCGCCGGTGGCGAGAAGCTCCGCTCCGGCGGGCAGGTCGAATCCTTCCCGGTGCCACTGGTAGACCTTCTTCGGCCAGCGCATCATCTTCCGGCCGCTCTCGGTCGGGGTGATGTCGTAATAGCCGATCTCCACCAGTCCGTCGTCGTGGCTGGAGACGCCGGCGCCGAGATGGCGGGCCATCATCTGCGCGCCGAGGCAGATGCCGAGAAAGGGCTTTTCCTCCTTCAGCGGCACGCCGATCCAGTCGATTTCGCGGGAGACGAAGGCGTCGGTGTCGTTGGCGCTCATGGGGCCGCCGAAAACGACCGCGCCGGCGTGGTCTTCCATCGTGTCGGGCAGCAGGTCGCCGAAGCGTGGCCTGCGGATGTCGAGCGCGAAGCCGCGCCTGACCAGTTCCTGGCCGACGCGGCCGGGGGTCGATGTTTCCTGGTGCAGGACGATCAGAACCTTGGGCCGATCAGCCTGCGCTCGCGGGTCGGGAAGCGACGGGTCAACGATCATGACGTTATTCTAGCGCGGGCCCGGGGCGCGGTCGAGTGGCCAGGTTGGCGGGGCCCTTTCCGCAATGGCGCGTGGCGGGCCGTCAGCCGTTCTCCTCCTCGCCGGAGGTGTCGTCGGGGCCGGCATGGGCGGCGACCTTGCGGCGCAGGGCCAGCCGGTCGCGCGAGGAAATCCCGAGCAGTTCGGCGACACGCCAGATGGTGTTGTCCTCGAACTCGTGCACCGTGCCGTCGGCGTAGACGAGTTCCCACATCATCTCCAGAACCTTGAGCCGGCCGTCGAGATCGAGCGTGCGCTTGAGGACCGAGGTGAAGCCGTACAGGTCGACGGCCTCGGCATCGCGCCGCGTCGCGGACTCGATCAGCTCGCGCGTCATGTCCGGGGTGAGCTGGTAGTTGATGCGCAGCACCTCGGACAGGGCCTCGCGCTCGCTGTCGTCGACGACGCCGTCCACCGCGATGATGTGCACCAGAAGCGCCGCCGCCGCGAGCCGGTGATCGTCCTCGGCAAAGGTCCGTTCGTCGGCCTCGCCGGTCACAACGCTTTTCAAAAACCGCTTGAGCGCCGGAAACATGGCCCCTCCTCATTCCGGTCGGAGCGCGATCAGCGATCGATCGCGCATCCCGTCAGCGGGAAACATCGGCAATCGGAGGGAAAAAGTCCATGCCGACGAACCGTGCAGGGTGCGTCGCGGCCATTCTGTGGACACGCTTTTGGGGAAGTCTGCACGCGTTGCGGTCGTTCGGGCCGGGCAAATCGCCCATACTGCCCGTGATTCGAAAAAGGGGTGCCTCTTCGTGAAACGCGTGGTGGTCGGTCTTGCCGGTCTCGTTTTCACCGTCCTGGTTCTTGTGCTGGCGGCGGCCGTCGTCGTGCCGTGGTTCCTGCCAAAGGATGCCATCCGGGCCGAACTCGTCGCCCAGATCGAGAGCCGCACGGGCCTGCGCCTGCGTCTCGACGGGCCGGTCGGCCTGTCGCTGCTGCCCGGGCTCGGGCTGAGCGCGGAAAACGTCGGCGTCGCCTCGGCGGGCGGCCAGGAGATGCTTCGTGTCGACGCGGTCGACTTCGGTCTCGCCTGGTCGACCCTGTTCGGCGGCACCGCGCGACTGACCCACATCAGCCTCGAGGGCCCCGTGGTGACGCTCGGCGGCGGCGGCCAGGCGCCCGTGCAGCAGGCCGCCACCGCGCCGGCCTCACCGGGCTTTCCCGCCGACCGCTGGAGCGCCGCGACGGAGGCGATCACCGAGACCAACGCCGAGGCTTCCGAGGCCGACGGCGGAGCCGGCGCCAGTGCCGCGACGCTGGCACGCATCGGCGTCGACCGGCTTTCGGTGCGCGATGGCCGCCTCCTGCAGGCCGACGGCACGCCGATGCTCGAGGGCATCGATCTCGATATCTCGCTTCCCTCGCTCACCGGTCCGATGGACCTGGAGGGGCAGGTCGTGCGCCAGGGCGTCGAGCTCGAGGTCGCCGGCCAGATCGCCGCGCCGCTGGCGCTTGCCGAGGGCGGAAGCAGCGAGCTCGACGTGAGCCTTGCGGGCGCGGACGCGGAAATCCGCGTTGCCGGAACCGCCTCGCTCACCGGCCCGGGCACCCTCAGGGTGTCCGCCGGTGGCGAGACGCTTGCCGGCACGCTGCAGGCGTTCGGGGCCAGCGTGCCGCGCGACCCCGGTCCCTTCAGCCTGACGGCGGACCTTGCGACCACGCCGCAGCGCATCGGTGTCGACACGCTGACGGCGGCCCTCGGGCCGTCCTCGCTGCGTGGCTCGGGCGCGGCGGATCTTTCCGGTGACGTGCCGGCCGTTTCCGGCGACCTGACGCTCGACGGCGTGCCGCTTGCCGACATTCTGGCGATTGCCGGGCGTGGCGAGCAGGCCAGCGGAACCCTGGGCGGCCAGGTGCGCTTTGCCGGCCGGGGCGCGGACGCCGCGACCCTTCTGGCGGGCGCGGACCTGTCCGGTCGCCTGACGCTGGCCGGCGGAGAGGTCTCGGGCCTTCCCGTGCCCGGCGCGCTTGGCGAGGAAGCGGGCGCGCGCACCATCCGTGGCCTGGCACTTGCCGTCGACTTTTCCGGGCTGGACACGCCGGTCACGCTCACGGGCGGACTGACCTGGCGCGACGAGGCCTTCCGCATCGAAGGCTCGCTCACGCCCGCGCTTCTGGCGGCGGGCATGCCCGCGCCCACGCGTCTCCGGCTGGCAAGCCGTCGCGTGACGCTTGGCTATGACGGAGCCTTCAGCACCTCGGGCGGCCTTGACGGCGACGTGGTGATCGAGACGGCGAACCTGCGCGGGCTTGCCTCCTGGCTGGGCTCGCCGCTGTCGCCCGGCGGGGGGCTTGAGCGGTTCTCCTTCTCCGGCAAGCTGTCGGCGGGCGAGGACGCGGTGTCCTTCTCGAACGCCTCGATCCTGCTCGACGACACGCGCGGCGAGGGCGAGGGATCGCTGTCGGTGGCCGGCAAGCCGAAGCTGACCGCCCGCCTGTCGCTGGAGCGGCTGGGGCTCGATCCCTATCTCGATGCGGCCGGGGCACCGGCGACGACCGCCGAGGCCCCGCGGGTGCCGGGTGGCGAGCCGCGCGGCTGGAGCCGGGCGCCGATCGACCTTTCGGGCCTGTCCGCCTTCGATGCGGACCTGACGCTTTCGGCCCGCTCGATCGCCTTCGGCGCGGTGGAGATCGGCCCGAGCCGTCTGAACGTGACCATCGCCGGCGGCAAGCTGACCGCGGATCTCGGCGAACTGACGCTTTACGGTGGCACGGGGCAGGGGCGTCTCACCGTCGATGGCGGCGGTGCGGTGCCCGAGCTCTCCGGCTCCTTCCGCATCGGCGGCGTCAACGCGCATCCCTTCCTGTCGGCGCTTGCGGGCTTCGACTGGTTGCAGGGCAAGCTGGCGCTGGAAAGCGATCTGGTGGCGCGCGGCACGAGCATGTTCGAGATCGTGTCGAGCCTTGCCGGCACGGCCCGCTTCGATTTCGCCGACGGCGCGATCCGGGGCATCAACATTCCGCGCATGGTGCGCGGCCTGACGGTCGACACGCTGCTGGGCTGGTCGGAAAACCCGGCGCAGAAGACCGACTTCTCCGCACTGGGGGCGGGCTTCGAGGTCGCGCGGGGCATCGCCACCTCGGACGATCTCGCGCTCGTCGGACCGCTGGTGCGCATGACCGGGTCCGGCCGCATCGACATTCCGGAGAAACTGCTCGACTGGCGGCTGGAACCGCGCGTGGTGGCCACGCTCGACGGCGCGCCGCCGGTGCCGCTCGGCAAGGGCGAAAGCCGCGACCTGCAGGGGCTCGGCGTTCCCGTGATCGTGCGCGGGTCCTGGGACCGGCCGCAGATCTACCCGGACGTGAAGGGCATCCTGGAGAACCCGCAGGCGGCGCTGAAACAGCTCGAGGGGCTGGGTGGCGGACTGGTGAAGTCGCTTGGCGCGGCGCGTGACCAGGCCGGAGGCGGTTCCGTCGAGGACGCGCTTACCGGCGCGGCGAACGATGCCCTGAAGCGGGCGACCGGCGGCAATACGCACATCGACGTGGAAAAGGTGATCCAGGGCGAGGTCGACGACGAGCAGGTGCTCGACGCGGTCGAACAGGGCTTCGGCCTGCCGCAGGGATTCCTCGGCTCCTTCGGTCTTGGTGGCGGGAAGCGCCAGCAGCAACAACAGCAACAGCAGCAGAACGCGCCGCAGCAAAGCCCTTGACGGGCGCGGCGCGGACGCCCTCGTCGCGTCCCATCTTTTCGGGCGTCAGGACGTCCAGAAACGGTCGGCGGCGCGGGTGTCGTCCCAAAGGGCGCGGGTGTCCTGCCAGGCATGGGCGGCGCGCGCGTCGTGCCAGCCGAGCACATAGCCGGCGGCAAGCGTCGGCTCGGTGTCGCCTTCTGCCTCCTCGGCGACGAGGCGCACCAGCGTGTGGGCCATCACCACGTCGTTGAGATAGCCGAAGACATCCTGCAGGCGCTTGAGCCGCGACAGGAAGGGCTTCAGCGTCTTGCGGTCGAAGACGGGACGGAAGAACTCCAGCGTGTAGCGCAGCTTCTTGAGCGCCTTGCGCATGTCGTGGCGCTCTTCGAGGTCGAGTTCGTCGAGCCGTGCCCCAAGCCGGGCGACCGCCTTCCAGCGTTTTGCCATGGCCTTCGCGGCAAAGCCCGCCAGCGGCGCGTCCCATACCGCGTCGATCTCGACGCCATGGGCGGCGCGGGCCGCCTCGCGCCAGGCCTCTCCTTCCGCGATCTGTCCCAGATGAAAGACCAGCGCGTTGACGGCCGGGCCCTCGAGGTGGGCGCGCAGGTCGCGGCGGGTGGCAAGCCGGCGGGCGGCCAGGGCCCGTGACAGGCGCTCGCGCGCCGGCTCGGCCAGTTCGTCGGGGGCCGCGGCAAGGGCCGGAGCGACGATCTCCGCGGCCAGCACGTCGAGGTCGCGCAGGGCGCCAACCCGGGTGGCGAGATCCTGCGCGTCGGTGTCGAGCCGCTCGCGGGTCTCGGGCGCGAGTGCCTTGCCGTAGACCTTGAGCGCGCTGCGCAGCCGCCGCAGGCCGACGCGAAGCTGGTGCGGGCCTTCCGGGGCATCGCTGTCGAGCGTCGCGTCCCGGTTGGCCGCGATCTGGACAAGGCATGACCGCAGGATGGCGCGGAACGCGTCCTCGACCGTATCGCGGCTCGTGACGCCGGCCTTTTCGGCCTTGAAGGCTTCGGCCGGGCCGTTTTCACCAGCCACGAGACGGTAGCCCCTCTCGGCCTTGGTGAAGCGCGACAGGCGGGCCGAACCAAGCCCGGCGAGCCCTTCCGCCAGGGCAAAGAGGCTCTCGACCGAGCCGTCCTTGAGTTCCAGTTCGGCCTCGAAAAGCGGCTGGCTGCGCTCGCCGGCGCGAATCTCGCCCGCGTCCAGCGCGCATTCGACCACCGCTCCGTCGGGACCGGAAAACACCCGCTTCGTGCGCGTCATCGCGGTCTCGAACACCGGATCCAGAACGGCGCCGTCGAGGAGCCGCCAGAGGCGTTCGCGCAGGTCCGCGTCGTCGATACGGGTAAGGTCGGGCATCGGCCCGGCCACGGGCACTTCGTGCTCACGCGGTGTCGAAAGGCCGCCGACCACGCCGGTCCCGGCCTTCACCGTCTGCACCCAGGAGCCGCCCGTCTTGCGCACCCGCAGCGACCAGCGGGCCGTCTTGAGGGCAAGGTCCGGCGTGTCGAAATAAATCGACTGCAGCGGCTTGGTCACCGCGCGCGCGACCGTGAAGCCCGGGGGCGGGGCGGCCTTCTTCAGGCGCTGGAGAGCGGTGCGGTCGGTCTCGAGCTTCAGCTCGACCTCGCGGGCGGGAGAAGTCGCGCTCCGGGCGCGAGGGGGCGTGTCGTGGTCCATGCACTTCCGATAGCGCGAAACGCGGGAGCTGTCCACAAAAGCGCGCTGAGTGCGCATTTGTTTGCCGGCTAGGGCGAAAACCGCCGCGATGACCCTCGGTCGGCCGTCTTCCGGAATCAGCTCTCGCGCGCCGGCTGCCGGCCATAGGTCGCGAAGCGATCCAGCACGTCGGCCATCTCGGAGTTGGAGAGGATCACCGGCGTTCCGGCCTGGCAGGCGAGAATGTACTGCCGGCAGAGCGTCTCGACCTCGCCAGCGAGCCACAGCGCCTTGTCGAGCGTGCGCTCGAAGCAGATCATGCCGTGATTGGCGAGCAGGCAGGCCTTGCGGTTCTCCAGGGCGGGAAGCATCGCCTCGGAGAGAGCCTGCGTGCCGAACGTGGCATAGGACGCGCAGCGCATGGTCGTTCCGCCGGCGACCGCGATCATGTAGTGGAACGGCGGAATGTCGCGGCGCAGGCAGGACAGCGCCGTGGCGTGGGGCGAATGCAGGTGCACCACCGCGCCCGCGTCCGCATGACCGGCGTAGATGTCGCGGTGCATCCGCCACTCGGACGAGGGCAGGAAGGGCCCCTCGTGGCTCCCGTCCATGGCCACCGGCACGATCTGGTCCTCGCTCATCGCGTCATAGGCGATGCCGGACGGGGTGATCAGGAAGCCGTCGTCGGTGCGCAGCGAGACATTGCCCGACGTGCCCTGGTTGAGGCCCGAGGCGTTCATGGCCAGGCAGGCGTCGATGATCGAGCGGCGGTGGGCTGTCACGGGCGGGTTCCTCGGGCGGGTTTCAGGCCGGGGCCGCCGGCGTGTCGTCAAGGCTGCCCGGCCGGGGCAGGATGCGGCTCTTGGGTTTCGGTGCGGCGGCATATGGGCGCTGGCGCGAAAGAGACCGAAACGGACCCTGACGGTCCGGGCCTGTGGTGCCCCTGGTCCGACTCGAACGGACACTCCGGTTAGGGAAACGGATTTTGAATCCGTCGCGTCTACCAATTCCGCCACAGGGGCATTCGCGGCACGGACGAGAGTCGTGGCGACCGGGCGCGATCATAGCCACGGCGCCTGCGTCGTCAATTGAAACCTCCGGCCTGTCCAAGACCGGATGCCGCAGCGGATTGAGATGACAAGCGGCCCGCGTCCGGCTATTGAGCTTTCATGTTGCGCCGCCTCTACGACTGGACAATGTCGCTTGCCTCGGGACGCCGCGCGCCGCTGGCGCTCGGGGCGGTTTCGTTCGCCGAAAGCTCGTTCTTTCCGATCCCTCCCGACATCCTGCTGATCCCGATGGTGATCGCCCGGCGGACGAAGGCCTTCGCCTATGCGACGATCGCCACCGTCACCTCCGTTGTCGGCGGTGCGGTGGGCTATGCGATCGGAGCCTTCCTGTTCCTGCAGGTGGCCGAACCCATACTGGCGTTCTACGGTTACCTCGACAAGTTCGAGCAGTTCGGCGCCCGTTTCAACGAATACGGGGCGTGGATCGTGTTCATCGCCGGCGTGACGCCCTTTCCCTACAAGGTCATCACAATCGCCAGCGGCGCGACCGGCCTCGACTTCGCCGTCTTCATGGTCGCCAGCGTCCTGGCGCGGGGTCTGCGCTTTTTCGTGGTGGCGGGTCTGCTCTATCTTTTCGGCCCGCCGATCCGGACCTTCATCGAGAAGCGGCTCGGGCTCATGTTCACGATTTTCGTGGTGGGACTCGTCGGCGGCTTCATCGCGATCAAGTTCCTGTAACGCCAAGGGGTTCCCATGCTGCTTTCCCGCCTTACGCCCGCCGTCGCGACGCTGCTCGCGCTCGTTGGCGGGCTTGCCGCGATCCTGACGGCCTGGGGGTTCCAGATCCTCGGCGGATACGCGCCCTGTAAGCTGTGCCTGGAACAGCGAGTTCCCTATTATATCGGACTTCCGCTCGCGCTCCTTGCGCTGATCCTCCTCTGGAGGGGGCACATGCGGTCTCTCGCCATGCTGCTGCTGCTGGCGGTCGCGGCGGTGTTCTTCTACGGCGCTGGTCTCGGGATCTATCAGTCCGGCGCCGAATGGGGCTTCTGGCCCGGACCGGTGGACTGCGGCGGCGGAGCCGCGATCCCGAGTTCGGCGGCGGGAATGCTCAACGCGCTCAAGTCGACGCGCGTCGTGAGCTGCACCGAGGCAAGCTGGCGGCTTTTCGGCCTGTCCTTCGCAGGGTGGAACGCGGTCGCCTCGGCCGCCGTCGCGCTGCTGGCGCTCGTGGCGGCGCTGGGGCTGCGTGCCCGGCGCGACCGCACGGTCTGAGGGGTGGTGATGACCTCGCGCGAGGAAAAAGACGCCGAACGCCGGGAAGAAGCCCGGCGCACGCTGTCGAGGGCTGAGCGCGAGAGCGAGACCGTGCTGCGCGCCGCCTTCGAGGGAGCTTCGAAGACCCGCGAGGAGGAAGATCCGATCGAGCGCATGGGCCGGCGTATCGGGCGCGGCGCCGGGGCCGTGTTCGCGATCGGACTCGCGATTTACCTCCTGTGGACCTATGTCCTCTAGAAATCGTCCGTAGGGGACGGGGCTTGCAGGAAGGACGCAGGACGCATGGGATTTGTTGACAGGCGCGGCGTTGATCGTGACTGGGCCGGGCTCATGGCCCCCGATCTATCCGATTTCGAGACGTTGGCGCGCCATGCCTTCGATGATCTGCCCGAAACCTTCCGCGCGCTGTGCGGCGAGATCGAGATCCGGGTCACGGATCTCGCCGAGGACGACGTCCTCGACGCCCTGAGCATCGAGGACCCGTTCGAATTGCTCGGTCTCTTCGAGGGCGTCGGCCTGGCGCAGGGCGGCGCCACCGGCTGGAGCGGGCAGATGCCCAACCGTGTCACGCTCTATCGCCGCGCCATCCTCGATTACTGGGCCGCCTACGAGGAACCGCTCGGCGACATCGTCACTCATGTTCTGGTGCACGAGATCGGCCATCATTTCGGCCTTTCGGATGCCGACATGGAGGCCATCGAGGCGGAGCCGGACGACACGGGGCCGTCCGCGTAGTCGGCACGTAGCCGGCGTGGGGCCAAAGGGCCTCAGCCCTCCGGCAGAAGACCTTCCGCGAACGGCTTTCCCACCGCCCGGCGCGCCATCATGTGCGAGCGCGGGTGGTTGATGCTGTCGACCGCGATGAGCCGCCCCTTTTCAAGATAGGCGACGAAGAAACTGCCCGTCGCCGGATCCCCGAACGTGCGTGCCTCGTCATGGCCGGGCGAGAGGCCGGCGATCTGGAGCTTGACCTTGTACTGGTCGGACCAGAACCAGGGCACCGGATCGTAATCCGGCTCGCCGCCGGTCAGCGCCTGGGCGACGATCTTGGCCTGGTCGATGGCGTTCTGGACGCTCTCCAGGCGGATCGAGCGGTTGTAGAGGGCGGAGAAGAAGCGGGTGCAGTCGCCAGCGGCGAAGATCGCCTCGTCGGAGGTGCGTCCGGCCGCGTCGACGAGAATGCCGTCATCGGTCTCCAGACCCGTGGCGCTCGCGAGCTCGTCGTTGGGCTGGGCACCGACGGCGGTCAGCACCATGTCGCAGTCGATGGTGCTTTCATCGGCGAGCCGCACCCCCTCGACCCTGCCCGTGCCGTAGAAACCGGCGATGGCCGTGCCGAGGCGCAGCGTGACGCCTTCGCCCGTATGCAGCGCCTCGAACCAGGACGAGACGGCGGGCGAGACCACGCGCTGCATGACGCGTTCCTGAGCCTCGATGACGGTCACCTCGTGGCCGAGCTTGCGGGCCACGGCGGCGAATTCCAGTCCGATGTAGCCGCCGCCGACGATGGCGATGCGCGACGGGCGCTGGAGGTGGGCGCGGATCGTGTCCACGTCGGCGATGCCGCGCAGGCTGACGATGCCCTCGAGATCCGCGCCGGGGACCGGCAGGCGGCGGGGGCGGGTGCCGGTCGCCAGCACCAGCCGGTCGTAGGCGAGGATTTCTCCGTCCGAAAGCCGAAGCTGTTTGGTGTCACGCTCGATGGCCTCGACGCGGACACCGAGACGGCAGGTGATGCGGTTCTGCTCGTAGAAGGCATCGGGGCGCAGCGCCAGCCCCTCGGCGTCGATCTCGCCGGCGAGGTATTTCTTGGACAGGGGCGGGCGCTGATAGGGCGCCTGTGCCTCGTCGCCGATCAGCGTGATCGGTCCTTCGTGGCCGGCCTGGCGCAGCGACTGCGCGACCTGCGCGCCGGCCTGTCCGGCGCCGACGATGACGATGCTCTCGCCCATGATGTTCCCGTGTCCCTTGGCTTTGAGCGCCGGTCGGCGCTGTGCGTGGAGGCGTGGCCCGTGGCCGTGGCAGGAGGAGCGCCGCGCGGGGCAGGGGGACCTCGCGCCGCATGAACCCGGGCGGACTTTGCCCGCGATTTTTCCAAAGCGCAAACGCGGGATCGGCCGCCGGCGTGCTCCGGCACCCGGGAGATAGAGGATGCGGGTCCGTCGGCAAGACACTATGGTGCCGTGTCGGTGCCCTCCGGTCGATCGACCGTGATCCCCTTCGAGGTTGTCTTGGGAAACATCTTGCAGAAAACCGCGCCCGGCATCTTCGTGCTGCTGTGGTCGACCGGGTTCATCGGTTCGAAGCTTGGCGCGCCCTATATCGAGCCCTTCGCCTTTCTCACCGTGCGGTTCGCGCTGGTGCTGCCGGTGCTTGCCCTCATCGCGGTGGCAAGCGGCGCGCACTGGCCGCGCGGCGGCCGGGCCTGGGGCCATGCGATCCTGGCCGGCGGGATGATCCATGGCGTTTATCTCGGCGCCATCTTCTATGCCATCGACAATGGAATGCCGGCCGGCGTGACCGCGCTGGTTCTGGGCCTGCAGCCGCTGATGACGGCGTTGATCGCCGGCCCCATGCTGGGCGAGGCGATTGCCCGGCGGCACTGGGCGGGGCTGGCGCTGGGCGCCGCGGGATTGGCGCTCGTCGTGTTGCCGAAGCTCGGCGCGGCCGCCTCCGGCATGACGCCCGCCAATGCGCTCATATGCCTCGTGGCGGTGGCGGGCATCTCCCTCGGCACCGTCTACCAGAAGAAGCACGCGGGAACGACGGATCTCGTGTCCGGCACCGTGGTGCAGTATTTCGGCGCGCTCGCCGTCGTCGCACCGCTGTCGCTTGGCGAAAGCTGGCACATCACCTGGTCGGGCGAACTCGTCTTCGCCATGGCGTGGCTGGTGCTTGTGCTGTCGGTCGGCGCGATCCTGCTGCTGATGGTGCTGATCCGGGCGGGCAGCGCGGCCCGGGTCGCGAGCCTGTTCTACCTGGTTCCGGTGGCGACCACGGTGGAGAGCTATTTCCTGTTCGGCGAGACGCTGGTGCCGGCGCAGATCGCGGGAATGGCGCTGGTTGTCGGCGCGCTGCTGATGATCCGCGAGCGTCGGGTCGGCACGCGGCGGATGCCCGCCTGACGGCCTGCCCGCCCACGCCCTGACTAGCCCCCCACACCCTGGAGGCTTGTGGCTGCCTGCTTGCGCCGGCGCAGGATCGCGGCGTTGAGCTCGCCGCCGAAAACGAAACACGCCGAGACCATGTAGAGGAACACCAGCGCTGTCATGACGCCGGCAAGGCCGGCGTAGGTGGAGACATAGTTGGCGAAGCTCGCCAGATAGGCGCCGAAGGCCGCGCCGGCGGCCAGCCAGAGCGCAAGGGTGGCCAGGATGCCTGGCAGAACGTCGAGAAAGCGCCGCCGCTGCGCGGGCAGGAAACTGTGCACCACCAGCAGACCGCCAAGCGTGAGCAGGGTCGCGATCATGTAGCGGGACAGGTTCAGCCGGTTGACGAAGGGCTCGATCACCGGGGCAAAGGCCAGTGCCGCCTTGATCGCCAGCGGTGCGAAGACGATCAGGAAGGCGAAGGCGATGAGAATCACCGAGCCGGCGATGACCAGCGCGATGGCCATGAGCCTGAGGCGCAGGTAGGAGCGGCGCTCGATGACGCCATAGGCCCGGTTGAGCGCGATCCTGAGCGCGTCCACCCCGTTGGCGGCGAACCACAGCGCGACCACGATACCGAAGGTCAGGGCATCGCCGCGCGGCTCGGTCAGAACGACGCGGATCTCGCGCGCGATGGGGCCCGCGACCTCCTTCGGCCAGGCATCGAAGAGCAGCGCCGCGATCCGGTCCGCCATGCCGGCCATGCCCAGGAAGCCGGTCAGCGCCGCGATGAAGATCAGGAAGGGAAACAGGGCGAGCAGGGACGACAGGGCCACGTGGCTCGCGACCGCGAAGCCGTCGTCGGCGCTCATGTGACGGATGGCGTCGCGAAGGACGGCGAAGGTGGCCCGGAAGGCTCTCTTGAAACGCATGGTGAGACGGTTTTGCGGTGCAGGCGCTGCCCCGTCAACCCGCCCTCGATCAGAGCCATGCGCCAGGCATGGGGCCCGAACCAGTGCGCGCAAGATAATTTCTCCAGGGGCGAGCCAAAAGAAGCATTGCTTCGCGGCGAGGCGGCGGTAATGTGTGCGCTGCACCATTTTCGGCCGCGAAGACGGGGCCGGAGGCGCGAGGGAGAGAGTTTCGGGAGATGGACGGGATGTCGCAGACTGGTCAGGCGGAGATCACGAGGGACGCCGGGGAGACCGGCGCGCTGAGGGCGGCGGCAGTCGCGGACGTGGAGCGGCTCGTGAGGCTGGCGGTCGCGCGGGTGCGCGACCTGGTCGCCGTGGACGGGCGGATTTCCTCCGCGCGCATGGAGGAGGAACAGCGCGCGACCCATGGCCTTGCCTGGCTCGCGACCTACGCGGAGGCGCTGAAGCAGCTCGACGCCTGGGCGGCACGTCTTGGCGAGGAAGGCGCGTTCGGGGAGACCGAGGAGCTGACGCTGCGCATCGCCTTCGCCGAATATCTGGCGCAGGTCTTCGGCGGCATTCCCATGAACCAGAACGAAATCGTGCGCCTGGCCGATCTCGGCATCGCGCGGGAGGAGGCCGACGGCTTTCGCACCGCAGCGGTGGATCGGCTGATCGACGAGGGCAGCGCAAGACATCTTCGCGCCCGGCTTGCGGAACTCATGCGCCAGCAGCGCGGCGTGTCGGTCTTCGGCGCGACAGGGCTTGAGGACACCTATGAGCAGGTGCGCGGCGAGATGCGGCGATTCGCGTCCGACCGGGTCGAGCCCTTTGCCCACGACTGGCATCTGAAGAACGCCTACATCCCGCTCGAGGTCATCGCCGAGATGGCGGATCTCGGCGTGTTCGGCCTGACGATCCCGGAGGACTTCGGCGGATTGGGGCTTGGCAAGGAGAGCATGTGCGTCGTCTCGGAGGAACTGAGCCGGGCCTATATCGGCGTCGGCTCGCTCGGCACGCGCTCCGAGATCGCCGCCGAACTCATCCTGTGCGGCGGAACGGACGCGCAGAAGGCCGACTGGCTGCCGAAGATCGCGTCCGGCGAGGTGTTGCCCACGGCCGTCTTCACCGAGCCCAACACCGGTTCCGACCTCGCCTCGCTGAAGACGCGTGCGGTGCGCGAGGGCGACACCTGGAAGATCTACGGGAACAAGACCTGGATCACGCATCCGGTGCGCGCCGACGTGATGACGCTACTGGCGCGAACGGACCCCTCCGAGCCGGGCTACAAGGGGTTGAGCATGTTCCTGGCGCCCAAGCCGCGCGGCACGGACGACGAGCCCTTTCCGGCGCCGGGAATGTCGGGCGGCGAGATCGAGGTGCTCGGCTATCGCGGCATGAAGGAGTACGAGATCGCCTTCGACGGCTTCGAGGTAGCGCATGAAAACCTGCTCGGCGGGGTGCCGGGACAGGGCTTCAAGCAGCTCATGCAGACCTTCGAGGCGGCACGCATCCAGACGGCGGCACGGGCGCTTGGCGTCGCGCAGGCGGCATTGGATCTCGGGCTTCGCTATGCGGAAGAGCGCGTCCAGTTCGGCAAGTCGCTGATCGCCTTCCCGCGTGTGTCCGACAAGCTCGCGCTGATGGCGGGCGAACTGATGGCGGCGCGCCAGCTCACCTATTTCTCGGCCTTCCAGAAGGACTCCGGCCGGCGCTGCGACCTGGAAGCGGGCATGGCCAAGCTTCTGGGCGCCAGGGTCGCCTGGGCGGCGGCGGACAACGCGCTGCAGATCCACGGCGGCAACGGTTTCGCGCTCGAGTACCAGATCAGCAGGGTGCTGTGCGATGCGCGCATTCTCAACATCTTCGAGGGCGCTGCGGAGATCCAGGCACAGGTGATCGCGCGCCGGCTGCTCGACGAGCGCAACTGAGACACCTCACGCGCTGGCGCTTGCCCAGCGTTCGACAAGGGCGGTGAAGAAGCTTTCCTGGGCGGCGGCATCGGCCAGTGTGCCGATGCTGTGGCCGACGATGGCGTGATAGAAAAAGGCAAGCAGACCCTGCGCGGCCAGCGAAGGGTCGGGATGGCCGGGCAGGGCTCCGGCGTCGGCCGCGCGCGTGCAGGCCAGCGTTGCCACCTCCTCAAGCTCCGCGCAGACCTCCAGGAACTGGCGCGTCCAGGGACCGTCCTTCAGCGTCGACTGCACGAGGAACAGGCGCGCGAATTCCGGGTCCTCGCGGTAGAGCGTCAGGAGCGGCAGGAACACGCCGGCCAGTGCCTTGCCCGGCGTCTGCCGTCCCACGGCTTCGGCGCGTGCGCGCATGTCCGCAAGGATGGTGTCGAGGCCATCGATCTTGGCGGCGATGAGAAGGCCGGTCTTGTCGCCGAAATGCGCGAAAACCGTCGCCTTGGAGACGCCGGCACGCTGTGCGACGGCCTCGGCGCTCGTGGTCTCGAAGCCGTCCTCGGCAAAGGCCGCGCGAGCCGCAGCGAGGATCTTCGCGCGTGTGTCCCTTGAACGTTGCTGGGGTCTTCCGACCATGCGTCCCTCATTTCCGACGCCCGGCAGCATGCCGGGTGCCGCGAGCCGGCACCACCAGCGTCGATCACGGATCCGTGATACGTGGAAGCAAATATTGACCATGGTCACAAAATGAATGATTACGTGACCACGGTCAATTTTGTAGAGACGGAGCGTGGTCGTGGCAAGCAGGGTTTTCATTCTCGACGGACATCCAGTGGCATCCTCCTATTGCGGGGCGATCGCCTCCGCCTATGAGCGCGGCGCGGAGGCGGCGGGCCGGGAGGTCAGGATCTTGCGGCTTTCGGCGATGGACTTCGACCCGGACATGCGCTCGGGCTACGGCGAAAAACGCGAGCTCGAATCGTGCCTTGCCGACGTTCAGGAGGCACTGTCCTGGTGCGATCATCTTGTGATCGCGCATCCGCTGTGGTGGGGCGGTGTTCCGGCCAAGCTCAAGGGGCTGTTCGACCGGGCATTGCTGCCGGGCTTCGCCTATCGCTACGAAAAGGGAAAGGCCTTTCCCGTGCCGCTGCTCAAGGGGCGCACGGCGGAGGTTCTCGTCACCAGCGACACGCCGGGATGGTATCTGCGCTACGTCCTGCGGGCACCCGGGTTCCGGGTGATGCGCAAGCAGATCCTGGAGTTCTGCGGCTTCTCGAAGGTGCGGTTCCGCATGTTCGCGCCGATCCACGGATCCGGCGAGGAAGACCGGAGACAGTGGCTTGAAAAGGCGGAGCGATACGGCGCGCGCGGGTAGGGCTGCAAGTTCGCGGTCAGGACGGATCGTCGGGGAACCAGCCGAACACGGTGAGGTGCAGCGAGGTCTGGGCGACGCGCTCGCGGGTCGTCATCAGGGCCTGGCCGCCGCGATTGTGATAGAAGCGCACGGCTTCCTCGTTGTCGCGCAGCACGCGCAGGGCAAGACCGGACAGTCGCGACTTCTCAAGCGCGGAGCGGGCGGCATGAAACAGTTCGGTGCCGAATCCCATGCCCTGATGGTCGGGGCGCACGTAGAGCTCGTAAATCTCGCCCTCGAAGGGAAGCTCGCGCATCCGGCTGCGACCGAAGGTGGCATACCCGGCGGGAACGCCGGCCACATGCAGCACGAGAATGCGCACGCCGCGTGACAGCGCCGTGCGCCACCACTTCGGCCCGCGTCGGGAGATCATGCGTTCCAGCTCGATCCCGTCGATGACACCGCGATAGGTCGCCCGCCACGTTTCCTCATGGATCGCGGCAAGCGCTTCTGCATCCTGGGCGCGCGCGGGGCGCAGGGCTGTCAGACCGAGTGTCATGACCTCATGATAGCCCCGTTTGCGGCAGGACAAAAGCAATGCGAGCAGAGCGCGAAATTTTGTCGCCGCTGTCGGAGGTTGCGAGGGGGACGCGGGAGAAAAACGGGTCCGGAAACGGAAAAGGGCCGGCGCTGAGCCGGCCCTTCCGGTTGCATCCTCGTCCAGGGAAACTGGAGACCAGTGCCTGAACCGGAACCCTTGCCGCAAAACCCCGGGGGGCTGGGGGGCTGTTGCGTTCCGAAGCTTCGCAGCGGGTTCCTTCTGCAACGATGCCGTTATCCCCCTCCAAGATGGCGCGGTATGGGCTGCAATTGGGCAAAACTATGAAATCGAACGGACCCCGCTTCGGCACCGCCTTCGCCTGTTCGCCGCCTCCCTTGCCAAACGGGTTTTCCCCGGCCCATCATGACGCTTGCGTGACGGCATCGAGGGCCCGCGATCCGGGCCGCAGACCAGGAGGCGCCATGAGCGATCCCGAGGATATATCCGCACGATCCGGGGCGGCGGGCCAGCAGGGGCCGGCCCGGCCCCAGACGCAGGGCCACGCCCAGCCTCAGGCACCGGCGGCACCGCCGGTCACGGCGTTCCACCGCCGGGAACTGGATCTCATCCTGAGGGTCTACGGGCAGAAGGTCGCAGCCGGAGAATGGCGCGACTATGCCATCGACCATCTCAAGGACCGGGCGATCTTCTCCGTCTTCCGCCGCAGTTCCGAGATGCCGCTCTACCGCATCGAGAAAGTGCCGAAGAACGCGCGCCGTCAGGGTGCCTTCGCGGTGGTCGGCGCGGGAGGGACGATCCTCAAGCGTGGCGGCGAACTGGCCCAGGTGCTCAAGGTCTTCGAGAAGCGCCGGCATCTCAGCCTGGTCTGAGCGCTCGGGCTCCGGTTGACCTGAATGACAATGCGAAACGGCCGCGCGGGGATGGCGCGGCCGTTTGCCTTTGCGTTTGCGGGCGGAAAGGGCGTCAGAACTTCATGCCGACGCTGGCGTTGAGCGCGTGAGACGTCGCGCGCGCCCGGTACTCGCCCGAATACCCGAGCGTGCCGGTGACACGCCCCGAGGCCGAGGCGTAGGTCAGGCCGGCGGACAGGCGGGCGATGTCGCGTCCGATGCCAAGGGAGCCCGCCGCGACGGGAGCGCCGAGCATGGTTGTCGCGCGGCTGTCGCCGAGCGAGCCGATCGCACGGGCATAGGCGAGGTCCAGCACCGGACGGAAGGTGCCGGCGGATGTGTCGAAGCCGTTGGCCACAAGCCGGATGCCGGCGCCCAGATCCGTCTGCGAGGTCGTTGCGGACGGTGCGGTGAGAGCGAAGGCCCCGGCGCCGGTTTCGCTCGTCGAGCCAAGCCACTGGTGCACAAGCCGGGCCTGTGCGTAGGGCTGCAGCGTGGCGAGGGCGGTCTGGAAGGTCATGCCGACACGCGCGTTGCTCCACGCGCCGATATCCGTCCCCTTGGAGGAACCGGAAAGGCCGCCCGCCGCGCCGCCCGCGCCGACGATGCCCGACCGGCTGGTGGAGGTCTCGAAACGGCTGAGGCCGGCGGCTCCGTCGGCGAACCAGGCGCCGCGCCGAAGCCCGGCGTAGGCGAGTGCGTGCAGCCCGGTGGCGCGGCTCCTGTTGCCCGAGCTCGAGGTGCGCGTCTCGCTGAAGCCGAGGCCGATGCCGAAACGCACGTCCTGCGAGGGGCGGAAGTCCATGCCGGTCAGCGCGCCGGCGGAGCGGGTGAGCGCCGAGCCGCTGGTGGCGCTTGCCGACGTGTTCGTGAGGCCGGCGATGGGGGCTGCCCACCATCGGGCATTGAAGTTGGTCTCCGGCGCGGCGCCGTTGGTTGAGAAGGTGACGTTGCCGGTGGAGGGAGCGCCACCGTCGAGCCCACCGGTCAGCGATGCCGCCAGGTCCGCGATCTGTCCCATGGTGCGGCCCTGGGCATAGGTGCCTTGGGCGTAGATCGCGCCGGTCTTGGCGTCACGGGTCGAGGTCAGGGCGTCAAGGTTGAGAATGCCCCAGCCGTAGATGTCGTCGATGCCGGCTTCGCCCACGTCGGTCGCGGTGGCGAAGATGAGTTCGGTGAGCTCGCTGCCCTTGGCGTCGGGGAACATCTGCCGCGCGATGGCAAGCGCGCCGGTGACATGCGGTGCCGCCATGGACGTGCCCGACATGCGGACATAGTCGCCGTCGTGCGAGGTGGAATAGATGCCGCCCGTGTCCTCGTCGTCGTCTCCGCCGGGAGCGGAAATGCACCAGGTCGCGGCGATGCCGCAACGGTTGGAGTAGGGAGCGATCTCGCCGTCCTGTTCCAGCGCGGCGACCGCGATCCAGTGCCCCTTGAGCTCGGGGTAGAGGACGGGAAGGCCGGGCTCGAGCGCCACGCTCGGCAGGCCGTCGTTGCCGTTGGCCCAGACGTAGACATTGCCCGCCTCGACCCCGCGCTCGATGGCATCGAACATGTAGTCGTAGGTGGTCTCCAGATAGGTCCGCGCGTTCTCCAGGTCCGTGCCGCCCGAGGGCATCATCGGGTCGGAGCCCCAGGAGTTGTTGTAGAACTCGATGCCGTTGGCCAGCCCGTGGTCGAAGAGGCGCGCGGCGGTCGTGTCGAGCGTGGCATCATCGATTGCATCGCTGCCGTAGTTGGTGAGCTGAAGGGCCGCCACCTTGGCGCCCGGCGCCACGCCGACCATGCCGTAACCGTTGCGCTCGGCCGCGATCGTGCCGGCGACATGGGTCCCGTGCCCTTCCGCGTCGATGCCGTCTGCGGAAAGGCCGGTCGGACCGTTCATGGAAACCGGGCTCAGGTTGCCGACAAGATCGGGATGAAAGGCGTAGATGCCGCTGTCCACGACGCCGACGGTAACGCCCGCACCGGTGTAGCCGCGATCATGCGCCGCCTTGGCGCCGATCATGCCGAGACCCCACTGGGCGTCGTACTCGGCATCCGGATCCGCCTGGGCCGAACCCGCAAGTAGGATCGCGCCGAGCGCGGTTCCCGCGAGCAGAAACGAATGGCGCGGTGCAGGGGAGAAATGACGAAAACGGTTTACGCGTGACATGACGGTCCGTCCGCTTGTTGAGGATCGCCGACGATATTGCCAAGGGCGGACGGGCGGTCAATCGGCGGCAGGCCGCAAGGGCATGCCGAAGGCAAGAAATGGACGCGGGGGAGATCCGGCCGGACTGGGTGACAAGACGCGTGATGGCGGTCAGGGCAAAAGCGGCCGGCACGAGGGGCGCGACAGAATCGCCGGGCCACCGTCGGAAACGAAAAAGGGGCGCGGATTGGCATCCGCGCCCCTTTTTCCTGTCTTGTTCCGCGGGCCGGTGCGGGCCCGCGCGGCGTCGCGATCAGTCGCGGTTGCCGAACAGCTGCAGCAGCATGATGAAGAGGTTGATGAAGTCGAGGTACAGACGCAGCGCGCCCATGATCGACTTCTTGGCCGCGACCTCGGAGCTGTCGCCCTCGAAGTACATCTCCTTGATCTGCTGCGTGTCGTAGGCCGTCAGGCCGGCGAAGACGAGCACGCCGATCACCGACACGGCGAACTGGATCGCCGAGGAGCCGATGAACATGTTCACCAGCGAGGCGATGATGATGCCGATCAGGCCCATGAACAGGAACGAGCCCCAGCCCGACAGGTCCTTCTTGGTGGTGTAGCCGTAGAGGCTCAGCGCACCGAAGGACGCGGCGGTGATGAAGAACACGCGCGTGATCGACTCGCCGGTGAAGACGAGGAAGATCGAGGACAGCGATACGCCCATGATGGCCGCATAGACCCAGAAGGTCATCTGCGCGGCGCTTGCGCTCATGGACTGGATCTTGAAGCTGAGGAAGAACACCGCCGCGAGCGGGGCGAGCATCACCACCCACTTCAGCGGGCTCATGTAGATGGCCTGTCCGAAAGCGGTCAGCGCCATGCCGCCGGCGGTCTGCTCAACGGCCATGTAGAAGGTGGCAAGAGCCATGGCGCCGGTGATCGCAAGGCCGATCGCCATGTAGTTGTAGACGCCCAGCATGTAGGCGCGCAGGCCCTCGTCATAGACGCCGGCCTCTGCGCGCGCGCCGGCCGCAGCATACCGAATGTTGGAATTGCGGTCGAAGGTCGACATCGAAAGTCCTCTCTGTCGCGGTTCACGGTCACGTTCTGGATCGCTGAGCGCGACGCGAGGGGAGGATCCGTCCCGTTCCCGCATCGGCGCAGCGGGGAACCACGGCTTCACGCCCTGTTCCCCTCCCGACATGCAATCTCCACGCCCCTACCTTCCGGCAGGACCGCGAAAGCCCGCACGTCATGTCCAAATATGGAGATGGCGGCACGGCGGAACAAGGCCCGTCGTGCCGATTTTGCGTTACGGTTTTGTCATGCTGGCCAGTGGGTAAACAGGACGTTTCCCCGCCGGCCGGTCATGCGGCTCACTTCATGGTGGCCAGGCGCGACTTGATCTGGCGGTCGCAGGTGCCGTTCGGCCAGCGAATGATCTCCTCGCCGGCGAAGTCGAGGATTTCCTTCTTCGGGTCCATCATCGTGGCGACATCGATGCCCGGCTTGAACCACTGCACCACGGCGTAGTCGCCGCCGCCGTCCGTGAGGAAGGCGATCGGCTGGCCGTTTTCCACGATGCCGATGCGGCCCGTGCGCACGGGCATGGCCTCGACCTTGCGGCTCTTGCCGTCGATGGTCAGCTTCGACTTGGAAAGATGGAACGACTTGAAGCTGGAGGCGCTGGTGCCGGCCCAGCGGCCGAACAGGCGCTCGCCCTTGTTCTCCACCGACAGGCAGGAGTTCTTGTAATTGGGGATCGACAGGCGCTTGGCGGAAACCTTGGAGATTTCCGTCTGTTCCTTCTTGTTCTTCTCCCGCGTGAAGATCGTGTAGGTCATCTCGTGCTCGCCGGTGCGGTAGACACGGATCTCGACCGGAGCGTAGACGCTCTCGCCCATGGCGCGGGTGTAGAAGTCGAACTGGTTGGCGTCGTTGGTGCCGGCCTTGCGGTAGAGCCAGCGCGCGGGAAGGCCGTTCTCGAACACCAGCCAGTCGCTCAGCACGAGGCCCTCGGGACCGTTGGCGCCATTGGCCTGCCAGACACCGGTGTGGAAGGGGGATTCAGCCGCGGCGGGCTGGACGAGGGCGGCTGCGGCAAGCACGGTCGCGGCGGCGAGCCGGCGCATGGGGCGCAGAAAATCGGACATGTCGGACGTCTCCCGAAGTGACGGTCTGTGTGACGTTGTTGTGCGACGCTGACCGGCAGCGCCGTGATCTGGCAACGGCACACGCCCCGCCCCGACCGGTTGACGACACGCCCGGGCAGGCAGCGACCCGGCCGGATCACCGCCGCCTGGCACGTCAGCCCCCCGATTGGCCGGACGCGAACCAAAGCGGCGCAATTGTAACCGGATCGCGCGCGGAGAAAACGCTTGAATGTCAATACACGCCGGCAGACGTCCACATCTCGTGGATCGTCGTGGAAAACCCCGTGCCCGGCACGTGCCGATTGTCAGTCGTCACAGGTTGCGCAGCACCGGAGCCGGCTTGCGTCCCAGCACGCGCCAGGTGCCGATCAACCCGAGCCCGACGGTGAGCACGAGCGCGGCAACGGCCGCTCCGACCGCCGTCGCCGGCAGGAAGGTGAAGCCCGTGTCCATCACCCGAGTCAGCACGAAGGAGGCGGCCAGCGTTCCAGCGCCGACGGCGAAGGCCGCCGTGACAAGGCCCAGGATCGTGTATTCCAGCGCGAAGGCCGCGATCAGGCGTGCCCGGGTCGCGCCCAGCGTCTTGAGAATCACTGCGTCGTAGGTGCGGTGACGATGGCCGGCGGCCAGGGCGCCGGCAAGGACCAGCACCGAGGCGACGAGGGTGATCGAGGCGGCCGCGCGGATCGCCCAGGCAAGCTGCGCCACGAGATCGTTGACCTGTTCGATGGCGTCCTTGACCCGCACCGCCGTTACGGTCGGAAACTCGGAGGAAAGCGTCTTGAGCAGGGCGAATTCGCGTTCATCGCTGCCGCCGTCCGGGTAGGTCAGTGTGCGCAGATGCGTGTGCGGCGCGCCGGCGAAGGTGTTGGGCGAGAACACCATGACGAAGTTGATGGCGAGCGATTCCCACTCGACCCGTCGGAAGTTGGCGATTTCGGCTGTGATCTCGCGGCCGAGCACATTGACGGTGATCGTGTCTCCGATCTTCAGTCCGAGATCGGCGCCCGCGTCCGCCTCGAAGGACACCAGTGGCGTTCCCGAATGATCGGCCGGCCACCAGGTTCCTTCGGTCAACGTGGCGTTCTCCGGCTTTTGGGCCGCATAGGTGATGCCGCGGTCTCCGCGCAGCACCCAGGCTCCGCCCTCCGACGGCGTGAGCTGGTCGGCGGGCACGCCGTTCACCGCGGCGATGCGTCCGCGCAGCATGGGCGCCCCGTCGATGCTCGCCCCCGGAGCCTCGCGGGCGAGCAGGGCGTCGAAGGCTTCGCGTTCGTTCTGTTGCACATCGAGAAAGAAGAAGCTCGGCGCCTGCGCGGCAATGCTCTGGCCAAGTTCGCGGCGCAGGTTTCCGTCGATGAGGGCAAGGGTGACGAGCAGCGACAGGCCGAGCCCCAGCGAAAGCACCACCGAGGGCGTGAGCGCGCCGGGGCGGTGGATGTTGCCGATCGCAAGCCGAAGCTCCGTGCCGCGCGGGCGCGGCGCTCGGCGCGCGAGCGCCATGATGAGGCGTGCGATGAGCGCCAGAAGCGCAAAGACGACCAGCGTCGCGCCCACATAGGTCAGCGAGATGCGCAGATCGCCGGCGAGCACGACGGCGAGCCCGGCGAGAAGCGTCACGGTCGCCACCGTCGCGATGACATAAGCCGGGCGGGGACGCTTCGCCTCGCCGCTGACGTCATCGCGAAACAGCAGCCGGGGCGCGACGTCATGGGCGCGCCCGAGCGGCCACAGCGCGAAGGCGAGGGCGGTGAGGCCACCGTAGAGCGCGCCGAGGCCGAGTTCGGCGGGATAGATGCCGGCGACCGCGTGAACGGGCAGGATGCCGGCGAGCGCGCCGGCGGCGGCAAGCGGGATGAGCGCCCCGAGCACAAGGCCGATGACGATGCCGACGCTCGCGAGCACGGCGATCTGCATCAGGTAGACGCGGAAGACGAAGCCGCCCTCGGCGCCGACGCAGCGCAGGGTCGCGATGACCGGCCGCTTGGCGTCGAGATAGGAGCGCACCGCATTGGCGACGCCGACGCCGCCCACGACGAGCGCCGTCAGGCCGACGAGGGTCAGGAACTGGGCGAGCCGCCCGATGTTGCGCTGGAGACCGGGCGCGGCCTCGGCGCGGGACTGGATGCGCCAGCCGGCGCGCGGGAAGGCGGCCTTCGCCTCTTCCTCGAGCGTGGCGATTTCGTCCGTCGTCGTGCCCTGGGGCAGGCGGATGCGGTAGATCCAGCGCACGAGACTGCCTGGCTGGACAAGGCCGGTCTCTTCAAGTGCCGCGTCGGAAATGGTGATGCGCGGACCGAAATTGACGCCGTCGCTCAGCCGGTCGGGCTCCGTGGCGATCGTGTCGGTGATGGCAAGCTCGGCGCGGCCGAGGCGGAAGGTGTCGCCGACCGCGAGGCCGAGGCGCACCAGAAGCTCGGGCTCCACGACGGCGCCATGGTGGCCGTCCCGCAGGGCGAGCGCGTCGGCAAGGGACGCTCCCGAGGCGAGCTCCATCGTGCCGTAAAGCGGAAAGGCCCCGTCCACGGCCTTGAGCTCGACCAGTGTCTGCTCGCCGGTATCGGGCACGCGGGCCATGGCGCGCAGGGTCGCGATCCGTGACACCTGCCCCAGGTCGTCGAGGAACGCCTGCTCGTCGGCATCGGCCTGACGGTGGATCAGGCGGAAGGACATGTCGCCGCCGAGGATCGTGGTTCCCTCGGCCGAGATGCCTTCCACCAGCGCCCGCGACACGGAGGCGACGCCGGAGATGGCCGCGACGCCGAGCGCGATGCAGGCGATGAAGACGTAGAATCCCTTCAGGCCGCCGCGCATCTCGCGCAGGGCGAAGCGCATCGCAAGCCCTAGGCCGGGCCGGGAGCGCTGAGAGGGGGCGGCGGACGGGCGTGCCTTGGTGCCGTGCATCGTCAGGCGATCCCGAGCGCGGGTTCGGCGTCGATGGTCTCGATGTGCCCGTCGCGAACCCGGATCATGGCATCGCAGCGACGGGCAAGGGCCGCGTCATGGGTGACGAGAACCATGGTCATGCCGCGCGAGGCGCAGGCCTCGAACATGAGCTCGACGATCTGCGCGCCGGTGGTTTCGTCCAGATTGCCGGTCGGTTCGTCGGCGAGAAGCAGGGGCGGGCGGATCGCCAGCGCGCGGGCTATCGCGACGCGCTGCTGCTCGCCGCCGGACATCTGCGCCGGATAGTGGCCGGCGCGATGCGCGAGGCCGACGGCCTCCAGTTCCGCGCGTGCCGCCTCGAAGGCGTCGGCGCGCCCGGCAAGTTCGAGCGGTACCGCGACGTTTTCCAGCGCGCTCATGTTGGGAATGAGATGGAAGGACTGGAACACGATGCCGATCTCGCGCCCCCGGAAACGGGCGAGAGCGTCCTCGTCGAGCCGCGTCAGGTCCGTGCCGGCGATGGACACGCTGCCGCTGTCGGCGCGCTCCAGGCCCGCCATCACCATGAGGAGCGTGGACTTGCCCGACCCCGAGGGGCCGACGATGCCGAGCGAACGGCCGGTCTCCACGTCGAGGCCGACCCCCTTGAGAATGTCGACACGCCCGGCGCCCTGGCCGAGGCTGAGGTGAACGTCTTCAAGCCGGATGAGGGGCGCTGCGGCAGGCCGGTCGGTCATGGAAAGCCCTGTTTCTTCGTGCGATCGGTCGTCGGTTCGCGCCCGCGCGTCGACCCTCGAGGGCTCCGGCGGACACTGTCCGGCGGCGGGCCTCGATCGGGCCGCATTGCCGGGAGAAGGATTTGAACGATATGGGAAGGCGAGCCAGTCGCGTCCAGAGGAAGAGAACCGGTGAGACAGTTTGATACATTTTTTGCCCGCGCCGCACGTCGTGTGGCGACCGTTCTTTTCGCTCTCGCCTGCGTCGCGGGGATGCCGCAGGGCGCGCAAGCCGACCCTCTCGTGATCGCCGCCTTCGGCGACAGCCTGTCCGCCGGCTACCGGCTCCCGCCCGAGGACGCCTTTCCCGCCCGGCTCGAGACGGCGTTGAAGGCGCGGGGGCATGATGTGAAGGTGCTCAACGCGTCCGTCTCCGGCGACACGACGACCGCGGGCCTTGCGCGGCTCGACTGGTCGCTCGGCGAGGAGGTGGACGCGGCGATTGTCGAACTCGGCGCCAACGACGCCTTGCGCGGACTGCCCGTCGAGACCACGCGGGACAATCTCGAGGCCATTGTGCGCCGGCTCAGGGAGCGCGGCATCACCGTGCTGCTCGCGGGCATGAAGGCGCCGCGCAACATGGGCGAAGAGTATGCCGACGCCTTCGACGCGATCTACCCCGACCTGGCTCGGAGCGAGGACGTGCTGCTCTATCCCTATTTCCTGGAGGGCATTCCGGTTTCGCCCGAGACGGTGATGGCCGACGGGATGCATCCGACGGCGGCCGGCGTGGAGCTGATCGTGGAGGGTATCCTGCCAAGCGTCGAGAAGCTGATTTCACGGAGCGGGGAGGACCGCGCCCCGCGCGGTTGACCTTGGCCGGGGCCGGGGCCAAAGTGTCGCCCCTCAGCAATTTACCCTACGCAATATCCGCGAGGGCCGCCCTCCCGCGTGCCCCGCATTTCCAACAGGACGACGGACCCCATGGAACAGCGCCGACTTGGACGCACAGACATTACCGTGTCGAGCCTTTCGCTCGGCACGATGACCTTCGGCGAGCAGAATACCGAGGCCGAGGGCCACGCCCAGCTCGATCTCGCGCTCGACCGGGGCATCAACCTTCTCGATGCCGCCGAACTCTATCCGATCCCGCCGAAGGCCGAGACCCAGGGCCGCACCGAGGAAATCATCGGCACCTGGCTGAAGGCGCGGGGCAACCGCGACAAGGTGGTCCTGGCGACGAAGGTCGTGGGACGGTCCGACAACACCTGGTTCCGTGACGCGGGCGTGAAGGCGAACCTGTCGCGCGCGCATGTGGAAGAAGCCGTCAACAAGAGCCTCAAGCGGCTCGGCACCGACTACATCGACCTGTACCAGATCCACTGGCCCGACCGGAACGTGTCCGGCTTCGGCTCCAATCCGACGATCTGGAGCGACCCGGCGCCCCTCGAGGACGAGGTGGAGATCGAGGAGACGCTTGCCGCCCTCGCCGAGCATGTAAAGGCGGGCAAGATCCGTCATGTCGGCCTGTCGAACGAGAGCGCCTGGGGCACCATGCGGTTCCTTGCGGTTGCCGAGAAGATGGGGCTGCCGCGCGTCGTCTCGATCCAGAACGCCTACAATCTCGTCAACCGGACCTTCGAGACCGGTCTGGCGGAGATCGCCCATCGCGAGCAGGTGGGCCTGCTGGCCTATTCGGCTCTGGCGCAGGGCTACCTCACCGGCAAGTACCGCGACGGCGCTCGGCCCGAGGGCGCCCGCAAGACGCTCTTCGACCGGCTGCAGCGCTACGAGAAGCCGGGCGCGGAGGAGGCGATCAACGCCTATGTCGACCTTGCCGCCGATCTCGGCGTGTCGCCCTCGCAGCTTGCCATCGCCTTCGTTCAGGCGCGTTCCTTCACCACCTCGGTGATCCTTGGGGCGACCACCATCGCCCAGCTCGAGCATGATCTGGATGCGGACGGCTTCAAGATCACCGACGAGATCGAGGCGAGGATCACCGAGATCTACCAGCATCGCGGCAGCCCCTGCCCGTAAGGCCGCCCGGGCGCAGCCTGCTGATTCGCGCGACGGCGGTTCCCCCGGGAGCCGCCGTTCGTCGTTGAGGGCGGGGGATGGGAGCGGCAAGGTCTTGTTGCAGCGCGCAAAACCGTTTTTCGCTTGCAGAGATGCGGGTTTGCCGTCCTGATGAAGGCATCGGAGACAGCGGAGGGCCAAGCCATGCCTCGACTGTTCACCGGGCTTGAGATCCCGTCCCAGACGGGCCTCATGCTCTCCCTTCTGCGCGGCGGACTGCGCGGTGCGCGCTGGATCGATCCCGAGAATTATCACATCACATTGCGGTTCATCGGTGACGTCGACGACCGGATGGCCGACGAGATCGCCGACGCGCTCGACCGGGTGCGCCGGGCTCCCGTGCAGGTGCGCATCACCGGGCTGGGGGCGTTCGCCAACGGCAAGCCGCACGCGGTGTTCGCGCGTGTGGAACCCGCAAGCGACCTGGTGGAGATGCAGGGCGAGCAGGAGCGCATGATGCAGCGCCTCAGGCTCCAGCCCGAGCGGCGCAAGTATGTGCCGCATGTGACGCTCGCCCGCTGCCGCTCCTCCAGCAACGAGGACGTGGCGCGCTGGCTGGCCGAGCACGGGGGCTTTCAGGAGCTGACCTTCACGGCGAACCGCTTCGTGCTGCTGTCGTCGAAGGACAGTGTCGGGGGCGGTCCCTATCTGGTCGAGGAGGCCTATCCGCTCGACCAGGGCAGGGGATCGGGCGGCTACGCTCAGGTGGACGGGCTCGTCGCCCCTTCCGATCGCTGGTAGACCGGCTGGCCCGGACCGCAAGGTGCAGCGCACAATTTCCGGCTTGCCTTTGACGGCGCGGCTTGCCATACAGCCCGCGATCAACCGTTTCATGCAAGGTCCGGGACCCGTGCTTCGTCGCGCCCCGCCGGCCTGCCCGAGGAGCCTGCCCATGCGCATTGATGCCGTGCCGATCGGCAAGAACCCGCCCGAAGACATCAACGTCATCATCGAAGTCTCGGTCGGCGGCGAGCCCATCAAGTACGAGATGGACAAGGATGCGGGCGCGATGTACGTCGACCGCTTCCTCTACACGCCGATGCGCTACCCCGGCAATTACGGCTTCGTTCCGCACACGCTGTGCGGCGACGGCGACCCGGTCGACGTGATCGTGGCCAACCAGCGCCCGATCGTTCCCGGCGCCATCATGAACTGCCGCCCGATCGGCGTGCTGTTCATGGAGGACGAGGCGGGCCAGGACGAGAAGCTCCTTGCCGTGCCGTCCGCCAAGCTGACGCGCCGCTACGAGAACGTGAACCACTACGAGGACCTGCCGGACATCACCATCCAGCAGATCAAGCACTTCTTCGAGCACTACAAGGATCTCGAGCCGAACAAGTGGGTGAAGATCACCGGCTTCGGCGGCCCGGACGAGGCAAAGCGCATCATCCTGGAGTCCATCGAGCGGGCCAAGGGCGCCAAGTAAGGCGCTCCCGCCTTCGGGACCGGAACAAAAAACGAAAAGGGCCGTGCCGTGGGGCGCGGCCCTTTTTTCATGTCCGGCGCGCTGTCAGGTGGAAGAAACCTGCTCGCCGATGATGCGGGCGACGGCTTCCGGGCGCTCCAGATGGGGCATGTGGCCCATGCGGTCGAAGACATGCACCCCGAAGACGCCCGGCACGTCGCGGGCCTGGGTCACGGGCAAAACCTTGTCGGAAGTGCCCCAGACGAGGCGCACCGGAATGCCGAGGGCCGCGATATCCTCCAGCGGCAGCACCTGCTGGCGCGGGCCGTCGAGCAGGCTCTTCACGATCTCCACCAGGGTTTCGACCACGCCGGGGCGCGCGCGCCATTCGGCGGCCTGCCGCACCACGAGCGGCGGGAGAACGAAGTCGGGTCCGAAGAACTGCTCGAAGAGAAGGTGAATGACGTTTGCCTCGCGGGCGCTGGCGAAATGACGCAGGAGGGCGTGGTTGATCTCCGTGCCGAAGCCGCCGGGCGCCAGAAGCGTCATGCTTGCCACCCGTTCCGGCGCCTTGAGCGCGAGCAGGCAGGCGGCGGCCCCGCCCATGGAGTGACCGACGACATGGGCGCGGGGCACCTCCATCACGTCAAGCGATCCGGCGACGGCGCGCGCCGCGGCTCCCGCTCCGCCGATGCGCGGCCAGTCGAGAGCCCTGCCGTGGCCGGGAAGGTCGAAGGCAATGGTGCGACGTCGTGGCGCGAGACGCTCCGAGAGGCCCGAGAATCCGCGCGCGTCGCCGGCGAATCCGTGCAGAAGCACGATCGGTGCGTCGTCGGTGGCGTCTCCCGGCGCCGGCCCGGTGTCGAGGAAGGGGAGGGCGATGTCGGCCATGTGCTTCGTCCCGGAAATCTGTCGTTCGTTTCAGGCGGGAGCCTTGCTGACGAAGGCGCCCCGGTGTGTTTTGGCATGCCCGCGCGCCGCTGGCGAGGGGCGGAGGCGCGCCGGTCCCGCGGAGAGCGCTTGTCAGGCTGCGGTTGACACGCGGCGACAGGCGGCGCATGGGAATTAAATCGATTGAAACGGCGCGGCAGGGCCTTTGCCTTGCGCGACAAGAATGGGAGTGGCGTGTTCGATGGAGCTTCTGTTTCTCGGCGAGCCGATGATCGAGTTCAACCAGACGACCCCGGATGGCCCCTATGTGCAGGGCTTTGGGGGCGACACGTCCAACGCGGCGATCGCGGCGGCGCGTCAGGGGGCGTCGGTCGGCTATCTGGGGGCGACGGGCGCGGATGTGTTCGGGGACCTGTTCGACGTGCTGTGGCGGAGCGAGCGTGTCGACACGCGCGCGGTGTTGCGCATGGAGGACGCTCCCACAGGGCTTTATTTCGTCACCCACGGGCCGCAGGGGCATGTCTTCTCCTACCGCCGCGCGGGCTCCGCATCCAGCCGCTACGGCGTACGGCATCTGCCGCACGATCTCCTGAAGCAGGCCAAGGTGCTGCATGTGTCGGCCATCAGCCAGGCGATTTCGGACGTTGCCTGCGACGGTGTTTTCGAGGCCATCGACATCGTGCGAAAGGCGGGCGGCCTTGTTTCCTATGACACCAATCTGCGGCTGAAGCTGTGGCCGCTGGCGCGGGCCCGGGCCGTCATCGAGGCGACGGCGGCCATGGCCGACATCGTGCTGCCGGGACTCGACGACGCGCGCCTGCTGACGGGGCTGGAGACAGCCGGAGAGATCGCTGACCACTATCTCGCTCTCGGCGCGCGCCATGTGGGGCTGACGCTCGGGGCCGACGGCGTTCTCTACGCGAATCGCGACACGCGCGAGCGCATCGCACCGCATGTGGTGAAGGCGGTGGATGCGACGGGCGCGGGGGATGCCTTCGACGGTGCCTTTCTCGCCGAGCTCCTGGCAACCGGCGATGGCGTCGCGGCGGCCCGTCACGCGAACGCGGCTGCGGCGCTTGCCGTGTGTGGCTACGGCGCTGTTGCGCCCCTGCCACATCGCGCCGACGTCCTCGCACTGCTTGAAAAAGAGAAAGGGAACTGAAACCTCCTCCCGTGTATTTTCGGCGTCTCAGTGTTTCGGGTGAGCGCGGGCGGCAAGGGCCGCTGCGCGCGGTTCAGGCGGATTGGCTGCGGTGCGTTACACGGGCCGGACAGCGAGGAGATGTCATGCGGTTTTGGACGGGACTGGTGGGCGCGGTTGTCACGCTCGGCCTGGCGACGGGGGCCGCGCAGGCCCAGAGCGGGCGCTTCTATGATCCGGTGAGCCGGAGCTGGCAGGAATACAGCATCACGCCGGAAGCGGCGGGCAAGATCGCGCGGGAGAAGTACAAGCGCACGGTGGTGAGCTACCGCACTTCCGAGGAGCCGGGGTCGGTGATCGTCGACACCCGCGACCGCTATCTCTACTACGTGATGCCGGGCGGAAAGGCGATGCGCTACGGCATCGGTGTCGGGCGCGAGGGCTTCGGCTGGTCGGGCACGGAGAAGGTGACGCGCAAGGCCAAGTGGCCGGGTTGGACGCCGCCGCCGGAAATGATCGTTCGCGAGCGCAAGAAGGGCCGCAAGCTGCCCTCCTACATGCCCGGCGGCCCCAAGAACCCGATGGGCGCCCGCGCGCTCTATCTCGGCTCCACCGAGTATCGCATCCACGGCACCAACGAGGACTGGTCGATCGGCCGGGCCGTTTCGTCGGGTTGCATCCGGATGCTGAACGAGGACGTCGAGAACCTGTATGAAAAGGTCAAGGTCGGCGCCAGGGTGGTCGTCAAGCAGTAATGGTCTCGACGCTTCGGGTCCTGACCGACCTGGAAGGGCTTCTTCTCAAATGCGAAAGCCGGCCCCGGGGCCGGCTTTCATCGTTTCTGGCTTGCAGGTTTCCGGCCTGCAGGTCGCGAGACAGTGCCGGCGGATTGCTCCGCCGGCAGGTGTGCCGCTTACTTTTCGGCGCAGGCGCGGATCTTCTCGATGTCCGGACCGTTCGGGGTGCGGCCGAGATTGAACGGCGCGGACGCCTCGCGCCAGCCGCGATAGTCCTCCAGGTAGGAGAGCTGGCTGAGATAGACCTTCGCCGAGGACGGGGTCTCGCAGGCGGTCTCCACGATGACCTCGTTGGCCATTTCCTGGATCTTGGCCAGCGTCTCGTCATCCATGCGGGTGATCTCGGTGCCGGCTTCCTGGAACTTGGCGTAGGCCTCGTTGGCGCGCTTCTCGGTGAAGGCGAGCGACCACAGAAGCGTTGCGTCGGCGGCGATCTTCAGCTTCTCCTGGGTCTCGGGTGACAGCGCGTCCCAGGCGGCCTTGTTGATCATCACGCCGAAGACCGAGGCCGACTGGTGCCAGCCCGGGGTCGACCAGTACTTGGTGACCTGCTGGAAGCCGCCGGAATAGTCGACGTTCGGCGTGGAGAACTCGGCTCCGTCGATCACGCCGCGCTCCAGCGACTGGTAGATCTCGCCACCGGCCATGGAGACCTGGCTGCCGCCGAGCTTCTCCAGCAGGCGGCCCTGCTCGAGGCCGGACAGGCGCAGGCGCTTGCCCTGGAGATCCTCGAGGTTGCGGATCGGCGCGTTGGTGCGGAAGCCGGACTCGTTGTTGGTCACGCCGTAGGGCAGATAGACCATGCCGAACTTGCCGTAGGTCTCCATGTAGAGCTCGTCACCGCCCCACTGCTTGATCCAGTTCACGTAGTCGACGGCGTTGAACAGGCTGGCGGTGGTGGAAAGCGGCGAGAACGCGGGATCGCGGCCGGCCCAGTACCCCGGCCAGTCGCCGCCGGCCTGGATGGAGCCGGATTCGACGGCGCCGAACACCTCGCCCGAGGGAACGAGGCTGCCACCCTCGTAGAAGTCGATGGTCAGTTCGCCCTCGGTGAGCTTGTTGGCGAGATCGACGAAATGCTTGTCGGTCTCGATCAGCTCCAGGGACGACGGCCAGGTGGTGGTCATCGTCCAGCTTTCCTGCGCCAGGGCGGGGCCCGCCACGGTGGCGAGCACGGCAAGGCTTGCGGCGTATTTCAGGGATGTCTTCAGCATGACGTCTCCTCCCGTCTAGTTGCTTGCATAGAGAACGCTGGGCAGCCAGGTCACGAGGTCGGGGACCAGGGCCACCAGCAGGCACATCATGACGATCAGTCCCACGAAGGGCAGGACGCCGATGATGATGTCTCCGGTCGACACGCTGCGTGGGGCTATCGCCCGCAGGTAGAACAGCGCATAGCCGAATGGAGGGGTGAGGAACGAGGTCTGAAGCACGACGGCCATCAGCACCACGAACCACAGAAGGCTCACGTTCATCTCCTGCACGATGGGCAGGAAGATGGGGAAGGACAGCAGCACGATGCCCGTCCAGTCGAGGAAGGCGCCGAGCAGGAACACGATCACCATCATCATGGCGATCAGGGCCCAGGGCTCCATGTCGAGGCTGCGGATGATCTCCTGCACGGCACGCAGGCCGCCGGTGATGTTGAACACGCCCGTGAAGGCTGTCGCCCCGACGACGATGAACAGGATCATCGCCGAAGTGCGGCCCGTCTCCAGCAGCGCGCCATAGAAGGTCTTCATCTGGAACTTGCCGCGCACGATGACGATGCCGAGTGCCAGGAAGGCGCCGATGGCGGAGGCCTCCGTGGCAGTGGCGATGCCGGCCAGAAGGCTTCCGAGAATGCCCAGGATCAGCACGAGCGGCGGTGCCGCCTCGAAGGCGAGAAGGCGCAGCAACTCGGCGCGCCCGACCTTCTCGTCGGGCTCGACCGAGGGTGCGAGGTCGGGACGCAGGATGGCGATCAGGGCGACATATCCGGCGTAGAGCAGGCCGAGCAGGACGCCTGGAACCATGGACCCGGCGAAGAGCTCGCCCACCGAAAGCGGCGAGTAGCTCGCCATCAGGATCAGCATGATCGACGGCGGGATGAGGATGCCGAGGCAGCCCGAGGAGGCGATGACGCCCGTGGTGAGCCTCGCGCTGTAGCCGTATTGCAGCATGGGACGCAGTGCCATGACGCCCATGACCGTGATCGACGCGCCGATGATGCCGGTGGTGGCCGCAAGCAGGATCGAGATGAAGACGACCGCGAGCGCCAGGCCGCCGCGCACCCGCGACATGAGCAGGCGCAAGGTCTCGAACATGCGGTCGGTGACGCCGGAATCAGACAGGAAGCGCGCCATCAGCACGAAGAGCGGGATCGCGATCAGCGTGTAGTTGTCGAGAACGTCGCCGTAGATGCGGTTGACGACGATGCCGAGCAGCATGGGCTTGCCGGCGAGGAGGGTGCCCGCGACCGCGGCACCGCCGAGGACGAAGGCAAGCGGATGCCCCATGAACAGCCCCAGAAGGAGCATTCCGAACATGGCGGCCGCGATGAGTTCAGGCGTCATGGCGTACGACGTCTTCCCGGTCCAGGACCAGCTTGAGGAATTCCGAAATGCCCTGCAGCAGCAGCAGACCCGCCGCGAGGCACATGGCCATCTTCAGCGGATACACGGGGAGCTGGACGGCGCCGTAGGTCGTCTCGCCCTGGTTCCAGGACCGGGCGGCGAAAATCCACGACTGCTCGAGGAATACCCATGCGAAGGGAAAGAAAAAGAGCGGGTAGCCCGCCGCCTCGACAATGCGCCGGGCGCGCGGGCGCAGGGCGCCCGTGATCAGGTCGACCCGCACATGCGCCTGATGGCGCAGTGCATAGCCCCCCAGCAGCACGAAATAGAATCCGAAAAGCTGCTTTGTCACGTCGAACGCCCAGCGTGTCGGGGCGTTCAGCGCATACCGCATGATGACGTCGTAAATGATGATCGCGGCGAAGACGATGGCCAGCACGCTGATGACGCGTCCGACCACCTCGTTCAAGCCGTCTATGGCACGAAACAGCATGGCTCCTCCCTAAAGCGAGACGATCATGTCCGGCACTGCAGTTCCTGACAAGAGCAAGAAACGCAGCCAGCGGTTGGTGAGTCAAACTGACGCAACGTCGATAATGGCTTGTCGCACAATGACAAAAATATGAACAGACTGTCAGTTCTCTGGAGGGGAGGCGAAGCGGGTAAGAACCGCGTTCACGGCGTCACCGGACCCCGTGGAGCGTAAAGTTCGACCTCGGCGCCGAAACCGGCGAGCGGGTAGCTTCCGCGCCGTTCGAAGCGTCCGGGCGCGACGGCGGCGATCTCCGATGTGACCAGAAGCGGGCTCGCCAGCGTCTTGGTCATCTGCTCGATGCGGGCGGCCGCGTTCACCGTGGGGCCGATGACCGAGAAGGTCATGCGGTCCGCGACGCCGATGTTGCCGAACATCACGGACCCGTGCGAGAGCGCGATGCCGCAGCGCAGGGGAAGAGAGGTCCCTTGTGCCGCCTGATCCATGCGCACCAGCGCGGTCTCGGCAGCCTGAAGCGCGCGCGACGCGGCGGCCTCGAAGCCGTCGACCTCGATGGGAAAGACGGCGAGTATCGCGTCGCCGATAAAGTCGAGCACGTCGCCGCCGGCCTCCGTCACGGCGCCCGCCGCCGCGTCGAAATAGGTGTTGAGATGCGCGAGGTAGACGTCCGGCGGGAGCCGGTCGGCAAGGCCGGTCGAATCGCGCAGGTCGGAATAGAAGATCACCGCCTCCAGGGCCTCCCCGTCCCCGTGGCGGATCTTGCCGGACAGCACGTGGCGGCCGGCACGGCGCCCCAGATAGGTTTCGGCAAGCGTGCTGGCTATGCGTGTCTGGATGGTGGAGCGGGCCGCCAGCGCCAGGCGGATCTGCAGGTACTCGACGTCGTCCACCGAACGGGCGTCGAAGCCATCGGGCGCGCGCGTCGCCCAACTCGCGATCATGCCCGAGGCGCCCGTCTCGTTGGTGTTGGGCAGGTCGAAGCCCGTGCGCATCAAAAGGTAATCCGTATGTCCCTCGTCACGCAGGCGGCGCAGCAGGGGAAAGCCCGGATCCGTGTTGGCGGCAGCCAGGTTGCGCCGCAGGCGGTCCTCGCCGCTGACGATCAAGGCCCGGATCGGACTGTCTAGCCATTCCGCGCCCTCGCCATGCTCATGACGGTACTGCTCGAAGCGCGCGCCCTCATCCAGGGTCCACAGCACCGCTTCGGCGTCGACGAGCGGATGAAGGGTGGCCCAGGCCAGATTTGCGCGAACGATCGGAATCCCCAGGGAGCGAAGACGCTCGCAGGTGCCCGCGAACAGGGCGGATATGTCCGGACTGCCGAGCGCCTCGCGGATCAGCCAGTCCTCTATCTCCTCAAGCTCCGGGCGCGTGCGCATGGCTCCTCCCGCGACGGGCGGCGGCATGCCGCGCGATCGCTTCTTCATATCGTGTGGCGTCGGGCGGGATCAATCGCGGGCAGGAGCTGCTGCCTCGCGGACAAAAAAGCCGGACGGGAATTCCTCCCGCCCGGCCGTATTCACATTGTTCCGCGCTGCAAGGCTCAGGAAAGCAACCCGTGGCAGTGCTTGTACTTCTTGCCAGAACCGCAGGGGCAGAGCTCGTTGCGTCCGACCTTGCCCCAGGTCGAGGGAACGTTCGGGTCGCGCGCGCCGCCGGCAAGCTGGGGAGCCGGCTCGCCCTCGAACTCGTTCTCGCCCGTGAGCGGATCGCGGTGCTCGGCGTGCATCTCGGGAAGCTGCTGCTGTTCCTCAAGGTTGGGAGTGTCCTGCACCAGCTCGACACGCATGAGCTGTGCCGTGACCGCCTGACGCAGGTTGGCCAGCATGCCCTCGAACAGGGTGAAGGCCTCGGTCTTGTACTCCTGCAGCGGATCGCGCTGGGCGTAGCCACGGAAGCCGATCACCGAACGCAGGTGGTCGAGATTGGCCAGATGCTCGCGCCACAGGTGGTCGAGCGTCTGCAGGAGGACGGCCTTTTCCACCTGACGCATGATGTCGGGCGAATACTGGGCGACCTTGCGGGCCATGGCCTCGTCGGCGGCCTTCTTGAGACGGTCGATGACCTCCTCGTCGGCGATGCCTTCCTCGCGGGCCCAGTCCTGCACCGGCAGGTCAAGCGCGAGATACTGGCGCACCTCTCCTTCGAGTCCCTCGGTGTCCCACTGCTCGGGATAGGCCTTTTCGGGAATGTGCCGGGCGACCATGTCCTCGATCACGTCGTGGCGCATGTCGGCGACGGTCTCGGCGACCGCCTCGCCGTCCATAAGCTCGATGCGCTGGTCGAACACGACCTTGCGCTGGTCGTTCATGACGTCGTCGAACTTGAGCAGGTTCTTGCGGACGTCGAAGTTGCGCGCCTCGACCTTCTGCTGCGCCTTGGCCAGCGCCCGGTTGATCCAGGGATGGACGATGGCCTCGCCGTCCTTCAGGCCCAGCTTCTGCAGCATTCCGTCCATGCGGTCGGAGCCGAAGATGCGCATCAGGTCGTCCTGCAGCGACAGGAAGAACTTGGAGTGGCCGGGATCGCCCTGGCGGCCCGAACGGCCGCGCAGCTGGTTGTCGATGCGCCGGCTCTCGTGGCGCTCCGTGCCGATCACGTAGAGGCCGCCGGCCTCGATCGCGCGCTGCTTGCGGGCCTCGATCTGGCTGCGGATCTCGGCCTCGCGCGCGGCGCGCTCCTCGCCCTCGGGCAGGTCGCCGAGCTCGTGCTCGATGCGCATGTCGGCGCTGCCGCCGAGCTGGATGTCGGTGCCACGACCGGCCATGTTGGTCGCGATCGTCACCGCGCCGGGCACGCCGGCCTGGGAGATGATCGTGGCTTCCTGCTCGTGGTAGCGCGCGTTCAGGACGGCGAACACCTTGGCCTTCGTGATGCCGTCATCGGTGAACAGCGGCTTGAAGGCGTCGGGGTCGTTGACGTCCATCTGCTTGTAGCCGGCCTTCTTGAGGCGGGCGGCGAGAAGTTCGGACTTCTCGATGGAGGTGGTGCCGACGAGCACCGGCTGGCCCCGGCCCTTGCAGTCGTCGATGAGCTCGACGATGGCGTCGTATTTCTCCTCGACCGTGCGGTAGACCTCGTCATCATCGTCGATGCGCTGCACGGCGAGATTGGTGGGAATGCCGACCACTTCAAGGCCGTAGATGTTGGCGAATTCCTCGGCTTCCGTGTCGGCCGTGCCGGTCATGCCGGCAAGCTTGGAATAGAGGCGGAAGTAGTTCTGGAAGGTGATCGAGGCCAGCGTCTGGTTCTCGGGCTGGATCGCCACCTTCTCCTTGGCCTCGAGTGCCTGGTGCAGGCCCTCCGAATAGCGCCGGCCCGGCATCATGCGGCCGGTGAACTCGTCGATGATGACGACCTCGCCGTTGCGCACGATGTAGTCCTTGTCGCGCTGGAACAGCTTGTGGGCCTTCAGCGCCTGCTGCAGGTGGTGAACGATGGACACGTTCTCCACGTCGTAGAGGCCGTCGCCCTTGAGCTGTCCCGCCTCGCGCAGCAGGGTTTCCACGCGCTCGTTGCCGCTTTCGGTGAACGTGGCGGAGCGCTGCTTCTCGTCGAGTTCGAAGTCCTCGTCCGACAGCATCGGGATGAAGGCGTCGACGGTGTTGTAGAACTCGCTGCGGTCCTCGAGGGGGCCGGAGATGATGAGCGGCGTGCGCGCCTCGTCGATGAGGATCGAGTCCACCTCGTCGACGATCGCGAAATTGTGTCCGCGCTGCACCATGGAGGCGCGGTCGTATTTCATGTTGTCGCGCAGGTAGTCGAAGCCGAACTCGTTGTTCGTGCCGTATGTCACGTCGGCGGCATAGGCCGCGCGGCGCTCCTCGTCGCTCAGCCCGTGGACGATGACGCCGACGGAGAGGCCGAGGAAGCGATAGATCCGGCCCATCCACTCCGCATCGCGGCTGGCGAGGTAGTCGTTGACGGTGACGACGTGAACGCCCTTGCCCTCAAGGGCGTTGAGATAGACGGCCAGGGTCGCGACCAGCGTCTTGCCCTCACCGGTGCGCATTTCCGAGATCTGTCCCGAATTCAGCACGATGCCGCCGATGAGCTGCACGTCGTAGTGCCGCTGGCCAAGGACGCGGCGCGAGGCCTCGCGCACGGTGGCGAACGCGGGCTCGAGGATGTGGTCCAGTTTCTTGCCGGTCGCCAGTTCCTCGCGGAAGGTCGCGGTGCGGGCGCGCAACTCGTCGTCGCTCAGCCCCTTCACCTCTTCCTCGAGCGCGTTTATGGCGGCGACCCTGCTTCGCATCTGCTTGATGCGGCGGTCGTTTGCGCTTCCGAAAAGCTTTCTGGCGAGTGCGCCGAGGCCGGCCATGTGGCGGTCCTTATGCTTCACGCGGCTGCCGCCCGGATGTTCTTAAGAGCAGGCGGCGATCCACTGATCAGATTGACGATACGGGCGCGTGCCAGCCTCAGATCCGCCGCAATGGGAGGGGAGAGGGACGCACGCTCGACAAGAAGCCGTTCGGCCGACCGGCCGGGCCGTTCGAGAGATAAGAGGGGGTCGGAAGGTTGTCAACGCCGCGTCTTTTGCGCCAGTGTGCGCGCGCCGCGGCCGGCCGCGGGTCCAGGAACGCCCCCGGGCAGACCGCGTCCATCCAGTGGAAGGAGATAGAATGACACGTCACCCGAGCGCCATCAGCGGCCGAACCCTCGCCGGGGGGCTTTTTGCCCTGGCACTTGCCTTTGGCGCGGCCGCTCCGGCCCAGGCCCAGGAGCCGGGCGATGCGGTCGCCAAAGTGGGCGACACGACCATCACCGAGGCCGACATCGCCTTCGCGTCGCGTGATTTCGCCGACCAGCTCCGCCAGGTGCCGCCGACCCAGTGGCGCGGCGTGCTCACCGACGTCATGGTCGACATGCAGGTGATGGCCAACGCGGCACGCGCGGCCGGCATCGACAAGGAGCCCGAGTTCGAGCGCCAGGTCGAGTTCCTCAAGACCCGCGCGCTTCGCAACGCCTATCTGGCGCGCGAGGTCGAGCAGAAGATCACCGACGCCGACGTCCAGGCCGCCTACGACAAGGAATTCGCCGACTATGCCGGCGAGGAGGAGCGTCACGCCCGCCACATCCTCGTGGAAACGAAGGAAGAGGCCGAGGCGATCATCAAGGACCTCGAGGGCGGCGCGGACTTCGCCGAGGTGGCCAAGGAGAAGTCGACCGGACCGTCCGGCCCCAACGGCGGTGATCTCGGCTATTTCACCAAGGGCCGCATGGTCAAGGAATTCGCCGACGCGGCCTTCGCGCTCGAGGTCGGCCAGTTCACCAAGGAGCCTGTGCAGACCCAGTTCGGCTGGCACGTCATCAAGCTCGAGGACGTTCGCAAGCAGCCGGCGCCGGAGCTGGACGAGGTGCGTGAGCGCCTTCGCCAGGAGCTCCTGCGCGAACGGTATGCCAAGGTCATGGAAGACCTGAAGGCCTCGACCGAAATCGAGGTGTTCGGCGCTAAAGAGGCCACGGACGACAAGGGCGCCGCCGAAACGGACGGCGAGACCAAGAAGACCGACTGAGCCGGCCGGCGGGTCAGGCCCGCCAGCTTTCCACGAACAGCGAGACGGCCGCCCTCACGGCGGCCGTTTCCATATCGAGCCGGTCCGTCACGAGACGGGTCCAGGCAAAACTGGTGACGAGCTCCATGGCGAGCAGCGGGTCGACGGTTTCGGCGACCTCGCCGCGGGTCCGGGCGCGACGGATCATCGCGGCACTCTGGTCGAGCCGCTGGTCCAGGTAGGTCCTGAGCGCCCGCGCGGCGGCACTGTCCGTCTGGGCCTCGGCGATCAGCGAGCGGAACACCGTGCCCGACGGCGTCTCGCGCCAGATGCGCAGAAGCGCGTCCAGATAGATCGTCAGGTCCTCGATCACTGAGCCCGTATCGGGCTCCGGCATGCCCGTCTTCTGCCGGTGATAGACGTCAAGAAGCAGTTCGGCCTTGCTGGGCCACCACCGGTAGATGGTCGGCTTGCCGGCGCGGGCCCGCCGCGCCACGGCCTCCACGGAGAAGCCCGCATAGCCTTTTTCGGCAAGGATTTCGGTCGCGGCCAGACGGATCGCCTCCGCCGTGGCCGGATTTCGTCTTGCGCCTATGGACGTGCGCTGGGCGCTCGACTCAGCGTCCGTCCCGTCCGTATCCTGCGTGCCGTCGGTCATCGTCCGTCCCTTCGCAGCCCTCTTCCCGCCAGCATCGACGGACCAACCGCGTGAGTCATATCAGGTTAGCAGCCCTCTTGACGATACGAAACGGTCCGTATAGATAAGCGTAACGAAACGGATCGTTTCGTTTGGTGTGATCCGACATGCCCGCGAACAGACGTCCGATCCAGGCGCCATAGTGGAGCAACCCATGAGCCATTCCTCCTCGACCCATTCTTCCGCCAAGGCCGCGCCGGTGCTCTCGCGCCCGCGTTTCGCGCTTCTCGTCTTCGCCGGCGTCTACCCGCTGGTGACGCTTCTTCTCTACATGATCCAGCCGATAACGACGGGCTGGGACGTGTGGCAGCGCACGCTGATCCTCGTGCCCGTTGTGGTTCTTGCCATGATCTGGGGCATCATCCCGTTCCTGTATCGGCGGTTTTTCGCTTTCATGCATCCGGCCCGCTGACGGGGGACGATGCTTGCGGATGGGGGCAAGGGACTTGCTTCGCCAAGGCGGTTCGGGCAAGGCTCCCGGCACCAGATCTTCCGCACTCGAGGAGCGCGCCCGATGTCGACTGCCGTCTCTCCGCTGGCCCCGTCCGCCTATCCCGAGCTTCCCCCGGTCGGGGGCGTGCGATTTGCCACGGCTCAGGCCGGAATCAAGTACGCCGGGCGCACCGATGTGCTGATGATGGTGTTCGACGAGGGGGCGGACGTGGCGGGTGTCTTCACCCGTTCGCGCTGCCCGTCGGCCGCCGTCGACTGGTGCCGTGACAGCCTCGCCGGCGGACGGGCGCGGGCCTTGCTCGTCAATTCCGGCAATGCCAATGCCTTTACCGGCAAGAAGGGCAAGGAGGCGACCGAGCTGTCCGCCCGCCTTGCCGCGACCGCCGTCGGCTGCGCGCCGGGCGAGGTGTTCCTTGCCTCCACCGGCGTGATCGGCGAACCGCTTCCGGCGCAGAAGTTCTCCGGCGTGATCGACGGGCTCGTCGGTGGCGCGAAGGCGGGGAGCTGGCAGGACGCGGCCCGCGCGATCATGACCACCGACACCTACCCCAAGGCGCTCGGACGCCAGGTGAAGGTGGGCGACACCACGGTGACGCTCAACGGCATCGCCAAGGGAGCGGGCATGATCGCGCCGGACATGGCGACCATGCTGTCCTTCCTCGTCACGGATGCATCCATCGCACCGGCGGCCCTTCAGGAGCTTCTGTCGGGCGCGGTCGGCGACACGTTCAACGCCATCACCATCGACGGCGATACTTCGACCTCAGACACGGTGCTCCTGTTCGCGACCGGGGCGGCCGGCGGAGTACGCATCGAGGATGCCACGGATCCGCGCTTGGCCGGGTTCCGCGAGGCGCTTGCCGCGCTGATGCGCGATCTCGCCCACATGATCGTCAAGGACGGCGAGGGGGCGCGCAAGTTCGTCGGGATCACGGTGACGGGGGCCGAAAGCGATATCTCGGCGCGCAGGATCGCGTTCTCGATCGCCAATTCTCCGCTGGTCAAGACCGCGGTCGCCGGCGAGGACGCGAACTGGGGCCGCATCGTCATGGCGGTGGGCAAGGCCGGTGAACCGGCCGACCGCGACCGGCTGGCGATCTGGTTCGGCGACGTGCGGGTCGCCGTCGACGGGGAGCGCGATCCCGATTACTCCGAGGAGGCGGCGTCCGCCGTCATGCGCGAGCAGGAGATCGCGATCCGGGTCGATCTCGGCCTGGGACAGGGCGCGTCCAGCGTCTGGACCTGCGATCTCACGAAGGAATACGTCGCGATCAACGGCGACTATCGCTCGTGAACGACGGTTTTGCCGCAGGCGGTGCGCTGGTCACGGCCATCGAGCAGGCCAATGTGAACGCCTTCCCGAGCGACCGGCTGCATCTCGATGGCGCGTGGCTGGTGCGCCTGTCGCCGGGAAATCCGGCGCGGCGCGTCAACTCGCTCAATATACATGACCCTGCTGACGGGGCCGGCGTGCCGGCCCGGCTTGCCGCCGCGCGGGCGCATTTCGCCCGCAACGGCGTTCCCTTCCATCTGCGCGTGACACCGCTGACGCCCATGCAGGTCATCGATCACGCGGACAGCGGAAACTGGAGCCGGGAGGGCGAAACGGACGTCTGGACGCTGTCGCTTGCCGAAGGTCCGGTGGAGGATGCCTCGCAGGGCATTCGCGTGTCCGACGTCCCGCTTGACCAGTGGCTCAAGGCCTTTGCCGCGTCGGGGGGAACACGTGCCGAGGCGGTGACGCCGCAGGCGCTGGCAAGTCTTGGCGCGGCATTGTCGCGCGTGGTCGGCCCGCGCCTTTGTCTCGTGGCGCATGACGGCAAGGGGCAGGTTCTGGGCGTAGCGATCGCCATCGTCGACGGTCCGCTTGCCGGCATTTACGACGTGGCCGTCGCGCCCGTCGCCCGGCGTCGCGGACTTGGCCGACAGATGGTCAGGGCGTGTCTCGCCCTGGCCCGGGAACTCGGCGCAAGGACGGCGTGGCTGCAGGTCACGGCGGAGAATGCACCGGCGCGCGCGCTCTACGCGGGGCTCGGCTTCATGCCGCTTTACGCCTATCACTATCGCCGTCCGCCGGAGGAGCGCGGTCCGGCGTAAGCACTTGTCCGCGTCATGGTGAGTGAAACCTTAGCGTGGCGTGCCGAAACGAAACGGGGATTTCCATGAAGCTTGTGCTGGTCGCGGCCTGCGCGCTGCTTGACGTCGACAACCGGGTTCTCATCGCCCAGAGGCCGGAGGGCAAGGCGATGGCCGGACTGTGGGAATTCCCGGGCGGAAAGGTCGAACCGGGCGAGCGTCCGGAAGAGGCGCTCATTCGCGAATTGGCCGAGGAACTGGGAATTACGGTTAAGAAAGAGTGCCTTGCGCCCTTAACATTTGCCAGTCACGCTTATGATGACTTTCACCTGCTGATGCCACTGTACGTATGCCGACGATGGTCGGGAACGGTGGCCGGCCAGGAAGGGCAGGCGATCAAGTGGGTGCGGGCCGTACGGCTTCGGGACTATCCGATGCCGGCCGCGGACGAACCGCTCATACCTCATCTGATCGATCTTGCCTGAGGCCGAAGCGCGGCAAAAGCGCGCCACCGTGACAATGTCAGGGACAGGACGCGATTCATGCAGGCTCTTCGCGAAACAACCGGTGCCGTCCGTACGCTCCCGTCGGGCAAGTTTGCCGATTTTGCGCGGAGTGAAACCGGCGAGACGGCGATCGAGTACACCCTGATCGTCGGCCTGATCTCCTTTGCCATTCTCACCGCGCTGTCGACCATTTCGACCGTGATGAACGACAATGTCTTCGCGGTGATCGCTTCGGCGGCGTCCTCCATCATCTGATGCCGCCGGGCGTCAGTCCGGCTTCCTTTTCCCGTCCGCATCCGGTGCGTCGAACGCCTTGAGCGCGTCGGCAAGGCTCATCTTGGCCGTTCCCGGCTTCATGGGCTTTTGCTGGCTTTCATGCGGTGCCCAGCCCGACAGGGACACCAGGTCGAACGTGGCACGCAGGCGTCCGTCCGGGTCCGCGTGCTCGGCCGCGTAGATCTCGGCCGCCCGTGCGATGACGGCGCCGGCAAGCGGTGTGCGCGCGCGTTCGACGAGCATGTTCGTCGCCCCCATCGCCCGCAGATCGCGAATGAGGCCGAAGAGGTCGGCGTAGCGCACCGTAACCCGGTCGGTGTCTGCGACGGGAAGCGCGAAGCCCGCACGCTGGAGGAGAGCGCCGAGGCTGCGGGTGTCGGCGAAGGGCACGACGCGGGGGGCCGCTCCGCCCGTGACCTCGAGTTCCGCCCGCATCAGGCTGTCGCGCAACTCGAACAAGGTGTCGCCGCCCGGCAGCGTCGCGAGAAACAGTCCGTCGGGCTTCAGCATCCGGCGGATCTGGATCAGTGCTCCGGGAAGGTCGTTGACGAGATGCAGCGACAGCACCGACACGACGAGATCGAGGCTTGCCTCGGCAAAGGGGGGAAAGGCGTCGTCGACGACGAGGTCGCATCCCGGCGCGTGGGAGTCGGCGGCGAACAGATCGGCGCGGATCACACGACCGATGCGCGGGTTCGCGTTCAGGGCTCGTGCCAGCCGACCGGTGTGTCCGCCAAGGTCGAGGGCGACCGGGAAGTCCCGCGTCACGGTCAGGAGCCTGTCGGCGAGATCCTCGACCGCGTTGGCGAGAAGAAAGTCCGCACCCTCGACGCCCCGCTGCAACGCGCGCCGGCGGCGTTGCGCCAGGAGCCGCCGGTCGAAGATTTCGCGGGCCGTCCCGGTGTCGTCGGGTGTCGGGGCCATGGCGTTCCTTTCCTCAAGCTTTGCCGGGAGACGTGCTAGGCTTTGCACCGGCGGTCCGTGATTAGGCCCTTTGGACCGCCTGCGGCAAGGGGCTCGGACAGGGAATGAGCGAAGCCAGCGCGGAAGCGGAACGGCAGGCTGCGGATAGAGGTGGCAAGGCGCAGGGTCTTCTTGCCGGGTTCGGGCGCGTGCTTCAGGCCGGCCGGAATGCGGGTGTCGCAGCCTTTTCCCTGGCGCTTCCGCCCACCTGTCCCTCGTGCGACCGGCTGGTTGCCGGCGGGGAGGCACTTTGCCCGCGCTGCTGGGCCGAAACGCCGTTCCTTGCTCCCCCCTGGTGCGAGCGTCTCGGCGTGCCGTTCGCCTATGATCTTGGCGAGGGAGCGGTGTCTCCGTCGGCGATCGCCCGGCCTCCGGTGTTCGGACGTCTGCGCTCGGTCGCCGCCCATGACGGGCCGGCGCGCATTCTCGTCTCGCGGCTCAAGTATCACGACCATCCCTTCGCCGCGCGCATGATGGGGCGCTGGATGGCCCGCGTCGGTGCGGAACTGCTCGCCCCGGGCGCGGAAGAGACGGGGCCGCCGCTCGTGGTCCCGGTTCCGCTTCACAGGCTGCGGCACTGGAGCCGGCGTTACAATCAGGCGGCGCTTCTGGCCCGTCATGCGGCGCAGGCCGCCGGTGCCGAGGTCGCGCCCTTCGCGCTTGCACGCCGCCGGGCGACGAAACGGCAGGTCGGCCTCGATGCCGCCGCCCGGGCGAGGAATGTTCGCGGGGCATTCGTGGCCACGCACGACGGCTCCATGCGCATGACCGGACGAAGGGTGGTGCTGGTGGACGATGTCTATACGACCGGCGCGACCGTGGAGGCGGCGGCGCGCGCCGTGTTGCGGGGTGGTGCTGCCTCCGTCGATGTGCTCACCTTCGTCCATGCGGGCGCGGAAACGCCCATCGGATGAGATGCCCTGGACCCGCGGACGGCCGGTGACGACTGCGTGAGGCGAAGGGGCCGGCCTCTTGCGCGGCGGCAAGAGGGTCCCCTATATCCGGCACCTGTCGGAGCAAAAACGGAAAGCAATCATGAGCGTAGAAATCTACACCCGCCAGATGTGCGGCTTCTGCACGCGGGCCAAGTCGCTCCTGCAGCAGAAGGGCGTGTCCTTCCGCGAGTTCGACGCGACCTTCGACCCGGAGCTGCGCAAGGAGATGATCCAGCGCACCAACGGCGGCTCGACGTTCCCGCAGATCTTCATCAACGAGACCCACGTGGGGGGCTGCGACGAACTGGTGGCCCTGGAGCGTGCCGGCAAGCTCGACGCGCTTCTGGCGGGTTGAGCGGAGCAGGCGGAAAGGGAGCACGGCAATGAGCAGGCTCGTGGCAGGACTGGTCCAGATGCGCAGCTCGCGCGACGTGGCGCAGAATGTTGCCGCCGCGAGCGAGCTGATACGCGCGGCGGCGCGGGACGGGGCGGAGTATGTCCAGACCCCGGAAATGACCAACCTGCTCGAGCGCAGCCGTGCGGACCTGTTCGCCAAGATCCGGCCCGAGGCCGAAGACGAGGCGGTCGCCGCCTTCTCGAGGCTGGCGGGCGAACTCGGCATCCACCTGCATATCGGCTCCCTGGCCATTCGCACCGGCGAGAAGACGGCCGCCAACCGGGCCTTCCTGTTCGCGCCCGATGGCGGGCTTCTGGCGCGCTACGACAAGATCCACATGTTCGACGTGGATCTGGCCAATGGCGAGAGTTGGCGGGAATCCGCCACCTACCAGCCGGGCACCGAAAGCCTCGTCGTCGATCTTCCGCAAGCGCGTCTGGGCCTTGCGGTCTGCTACGACGTCCGCTTTCCGGCGCTGTTCCGCGCCCAGGCCGGGGCGGGGGCCACGATGCTTTGCGCGCCGGCGGCCTTTACCCGCCAGACCGGCGCGGCGCACTGGCATGTGCTCCAGCGTGCCAGGGCGATCGAGAACGGGGCCTTCATGCTCTCCGCCGCCCAGGGCGGACGCCATGAGGATGGCCGGGAAACCTACGGCCACAGCCTGATCTGCGATCCCTGGGGCAAGGTCATCGCCGAACTGGACCATGACGAGCCCGGCCATCTGGTCGCGGATCTCGACATCGGCGAGGCGGAGGCGGCGCGCGGGCGCATTCCCGCCATCGCCAACCAGCGCGATTTCGTGCTCAAGGTCGTGGAGAACGGCCAGCGCGGGGGCGGAAGGGACCGGGGATGATCCGCTTTTCGCTTCACTGTGATGCCGGCCACGACTTCGAGGCGTGGTTCCGGGGCAACGACGATTTCGAGACCCAGCGCCAACGGGGCCTGGTGAGCTGTCCGACCTGCGGGTCGGCCGCCGTTGAAAAGGCTCTGATGGCGCCGGCGGTCTCGACCGCGCGGGTGCGCGAGGCGCGGCTGGATGCGGTGCGGCAGGCGCTTTCCGGTGCGGGCGCCGGAGAGCGGGGCGAGGAACCGACGACCGCCCAAGCGCAGCCTGACGAGAGGTCTGACGGGGCTTCGGGTGTCGCGGTGGCTCCACGGGAGCGGCCGGAGCCCGCCACCGCAAGCGGACAGGTCGCCGGAGCGGCCAGGATGCCGACCGAGGTCGTGGAGAAGCTCCGCGCGTTGCGCAGCGAACTCGTGACCGGTGCGACGGACGTTGGCGAGGCGTTCCCCGAGGAGGCGCGCAAGATCCACTACGGCGAGGCCGAGGCGCGGGGCATCTATGGTGCAGCCTCGGGTGAAGATGTGCGAGAGCTTCTCGACGAGGGCATCGCCGTCCTGCCGCTGCCGGTCCTTCCCGAGGACCACAACTGAGACGTCGGGCCTCGGCGTTTCCTTCCCTCACGTTTCAGGACAGCTTGCGCAGGGCGTCGCGGACCTCCTGCGGATCGGACGGAGCCAGCATCCGGTCGACCTCGGCGTGTGCCTCCCGCCAGGCGGGAAGGGCCGCGATGAGCGCGGCATGGCCTTCCTGCGTGAGGATCAGGCGGCGGCTGCGTCGATCCTTGCGATCCGGCTCCACCCGTACCAGACCGCGCCGCTCAAGCGGCTTCAGGGCCGCCGTGAGCGTGGTGCGGTCCATGGCGAGAAGCTCCGCCACCGGAGCGAATGTCGGCGGCTCGGGACGGTTCAGCGACATCAGCAGGGAGAACTGGCCGTTGGTCAGGCCGAAGGGGCGCAGCACCTCGTCGAACCGGCGTGCCAGGGCGCGCGCGGCGCGCTGCGCATGCAGGCAAAGGCAGGTGTCGCGCACCTCCAGTGTCGCCTCGAAGGGGAGTGTCTTTGACATGTCTTTAATATGTTGATATCAACATAAAAGGGCAAGGGGAAAACGGCCGTATTCCGCGGTTTCCAACAGGAAGTGCCCGGTCCGGACGGATTTTTTGCACTGGCAAGCCGGCGGTGTCCGGCGAGGAGGAGGAAGACATGGGAAAGCTGATTTTCGTGAACCTGCCGGTCACCGATCTCGATCGTTCGATCGCGTTTCACGAGAAGATGGGGGCGGTAAACGATCCGATGTTCACCGACGCGACCGCCGCCAAGATGACCTATTCCGACGAAATCCACGTGATGCTGCTCACACATGAGCGTTTCGCGGAGTTCACCGACAAGGAGCGCGTCGATGCCCGGCGGCAGGCGCAGGTGCTGATCTGCTTCTCGGCGGAGAGCCGCGAGGAGATCGACCGGCTGACGGAGCTTGCCGGCACGTGCGGCGGGCGTTCGGACCCGGGACCGGTGCAGGAGCACGGCTTCATGTACGGCCGCAGCTACGAGGATCCTGACGGGCACATCTTCGAGCTTGCGTGGATGGACATGGATGCGGCGCGCAAGGCGTTGGCCGCCGCAGGCTGAACCTCAACCTGAACTTCAAAAAGGGAGAAACGAAATGGCTTATGTTGCAGGAATGGTGGCGGCGGTGCCCGCGGCCGACAAGGAGAAGATGCTTGCCCATGCGCAGGGCGCCGCGAAGCTCATTCTGGAATTCGGCGCCACGCGCGTCACGGACTGCTGGGGCGACGATGTGCCGGAGGGCAAGGTCACCGACTTTTTCCGTGCCGTTAAGGCCGAGAAGGACGAGGTGGTTCTCTTCAGCTGGATCGAGTTTTCCTCGCGGGAAGTCTACGAACAGGTTTTCGAGAAGATGATGAGCGACCCGCGCATGGCGGAACTCGGCGATATGCCCTTCGACGGCAAGCGCATGATTTTCGGTGGCTTCGACGTTCTGCTCGATATGTCGGCCTGAGGCAGGTTCGGAAAAAATGGGAGGAGTGGCCATGACGAAGGTCATCCCGCATCTCTGGTTCGACAGCGGCATGGAGGATGCTCTTTCCTTCTATGCCGGCCTGCTTCCGGACGCCGAGGTGGAATGGGTTTCCCTGCTTCCCGACGGGATTCCCGGAGGTCCGTCGGGGAGCGTGCGCCTTGCCGGCTTCCGCCTTGCGGACCAGCATTTCATGGCGCTCGAGACGCAAGGCGCGGACGCGTTCAACCACAGTTTCTCGCTCATGGTCGAATGCGGGAGCCAGGCCGAGGTCGACAGGATCTGGGACGGGTTTCTCGAGGGTGGCGGCAAGGCCGAACAGTGCGGCTGGCTGCGCGACCGGTGGGGAATGGCGTGGCAGGTCGTGCCGAAACGCCTTGGCGAGCTCATTCACGCGCCGGATCCGGACGTGACACGCCGTGTCGTCGGCGCGGTCATGGGCATGGTCCGGATCGAGGAAGCGGCCCTTGAGGAGGCGGCCGCCGGGATATGAGGCTGGCCGGCTGCTAGGGGGCCACACCCTAGCCTGCGAGGAACGCCCGAAGCGCGGCCGTGGTCGCGCCGGGCGTTTCCAGCGTCGGAAGATGGCCGCCGCCGGGGATGATCTCGAGACGGCTTCCGGGCACCAGCTCATGCATTTCCCGGGCTCGGTCCGGCGGCGTGAGCCGGTCGCCCTCGCCGACAAGCACCAGCGTCGGGCAGGAGATCGCGGCAAGATGCGGCCGCGAATCGATCCGGTTCATGATCGCCGTCTGCTGACGGGCGAAGGCTTCGGCTCCGGTCGCGCGGGCCATGGCGAGCACCGCGTTCCGAAGTCCGGGATCGTTCTCGCGATCCTCATGCACGAAAAGCGGAAACAGCGCCGCGGAGACCTCGTCGAGGCGTCCGACCTCGGCAAGCCTGATCTGCCGCTTGCGGTTGGCGGTCTGCTCCGGCGTGTCAGGGCGCGCGGCCGTGTCGAGAAGGGCAAGACGCGTCACACGGCGGGGAGCCTGGCGCATGACCTCCATGGCCACGTAGCCGCCCATGGAGAGCCCGGCAAGGGCGAAGCGCTCCGGCGCATCCCGCAACAGTCTTTCCGCAATGCCCGGGATCGTGTCGTCACTGCGATGATCGGCGACAGAGACGGTGCGGCCATCGGCCTCGAAAGCCGCGATCTGCGGCGCATAAAGGGCGTCCGTGCAAAGGAGGCCGGGAACGAGAACGATCGGATCCATGGTCGGTCCTGCCTGGGGATGCCGGGCGCTCTGCCTTGCCGCTATGCGGTCAGGCGTGGTCGCGTCCGAACAGCATCATGTAGTTCACGTCGAGATCGCGGCTCTGGCGCCACTCGTCGGCGAGCGGGTTGAAGCTCACGCCGCAGCGCTCGATCGGCGTCAGGCCGGCGGCGACCAACGGACGCTCGATCTCTTCCGGGCGCACGAGCTTCTCATAGGTGTGCGTCCCCTTCGGCAGCCAGCCGAGAACGTATTCGGCTCCCACGATGGCAAGCGCATAGGCCTTGAGGGTGCGGTTGATGGTGGCGACGAACATCAGTCCGCCGGGTTTCACCAGCCTTGCGCAGGCATCGAGGTAAAGCGGCACGTCGGCGACATGCTCGACCACTTCCATGTTGAGGACGACGTCATATTGCTCGCCGCTGTCGGCCAGTGCCTCGGCGGTGGTGGCGCGGTAATCGATGGCAAGCCCCGACTGCTCCGCGTGAACGCTCGCGATGCCGATGTTGGTGGAGGAGGCATCCGCGCCGGTCACATCGGCCCCGAGCCGTGCCATGGGCTCGCACAGAAGGCCGCCGCCGCAGCCGATGTCGAGGAACTTCAGTCCCTTGAAGGCGTCGGGAGAGCGGTCGTCTCGGGCGAACCGCGCCGAGACCTGCTGCTTGATGTAGCCGAGGCGCACCGGATTGAACTTGTGCAGCGGCCGGAACTTGCCCGTCGGGTCCCACCAGTCGGCGGCCATGGCATTGAAGCGGGCGATCTCGGCCGCGTCGACCGTGCCGCCGCTCGGCTCCATCCCGGAATTGGCGAATTGACTGTCGTTCGCGCCTGCGCCGCTCATCACTCGGATCCTCCTTGGGCCATGACCGGAAGTCGTTCGTCGGCGCGGCTTTGTCAAGCATCGCTGTTGCGGTCGGTCGTCGCAATCTGTATGGAAAAGCCGACCCGGGACGGGCGCTTCGCCGCCCTCCTTATCCAATGACGCCGGCGGCAACGCCCGAGATCTCACGACGAATTCCATGGCCCGACTGGTTCTCAAGTTCGGCGGCACGTCCGTCGCAAACCTGGAGCGCATCCGCAACGTGGCGCGCCATGTCAAACGGGAAGTCGAGGCGGGCCACCAGGTCGCCGTCGTCGTCTCGGCCATGGCGGGGGAGACGAACCGTCTCGTCGGCCTGTGCCGGGAAGCCTCCGCGCTGCACGACGCGCGCGAATACGATGCCATCGTCTCCTCCGGCGAGCAGGTGACGAGCGGCCTGCTCGCCATCGTTCTGCAGGACATGGGCATCGAGGCGCGTTCCTGGCAGGGATGGCAGATCCCGCTCAAGACCGATACCCAGCACGGGGCGGCCCGCATCACCTCGATCGAGGCGGACCTTCTGGTGCAGCGGCTCGAGGCGGGGCAGGTCGCGGTCGTTGCCGGTTTCCAGGGCGTCGCGCCCGACAACCGCATCGCGACGCTCGGCCGTGGCGGATCCGACACCAGCGCCGTGGCGCTGGCGGCGGCGACCGGCGCGGACCGCTGCGATATCTATACCGACGTGGACGGCGTCTACACGACCGATCCGCGCATCGTGCCGCGTGCCCGCCGGCTCGAGCGCATCGCCTTCGAGGAAATGCTGGAGATGGCCTCGCTCGGGGCCAAGGTTCTTCAGGTGCGCTCGGTCGAGATGGCCATGGTGCATGGCGTGCGCACCTTCGTGCGTTCAAGCTTCGACGACCCGGATGCGCCGCAGGTCGGCGCGGGCGGCCTGCCGCCGGGCACTCTCATCTGCGACGAGGACGAGATCGTGGAACAGCAAGTCGTAACCGGTATCGCCTTCGCGAAGGACGAGGCGCAGATCTCCATCCGCAACGTCGCCGACAAGCCCGGCGTTGCCAGCGCCGTGTTCGGCTCGCTTGCCGACGCGGGCATCAACGTGGACATGATCGTCCAGAACATCTCGCCGGACGGGCGCACGACGGACATCACCTTCACGGTGCCCGAGAGCGACTACGACCGCGCCTTCACGGTGCTGCGCGAGCACAAGGACGCCATCGGCTACCAGGCGATCGAGGGCGCGCGCGACGTGGTCAAGGTGTCGGTGATCGGCATCGGAATGCGCAGCCACGCGGGCATCGCGGCGCGCTGTTTCCAGGGCCTCGCCGAGAAGGGAATCAACATCCGGGCGATCACCACGTCGGAGATCAAGATCTCGGTTCTCATCGATTCCGCTTATACCGAGCTTGCGGTGCGGACTCTCCATTCGCTATACGATCTGGACGGGTAGGCGAACGGCGACGGCAGTCTCCGTTCCTTCCGGCGTCGCGGGTCGCGTGTCGCCGGCCCCCCGACCGGCGGTGCGGAAAGGGCTAGACGGGTGATGCGGAGCACTCTCGCAGGGCCACGTGTTCTGCTGCGGCGTCTCCGCGAGGTCATGGCGGAGCCGATCAACGCGCAGGAGCGGCTCGACAAGATCGTCGTGCTGATCGCGGCCAATGTGGTCGCCGAAGTGTGTTCGGTCTACATCCTGCGCGCCGATGGCGTGCTGGAACTCTATGCCACCGAGGGCCTCAACAGGGACGCCGTCCACAAGACCAGCCTGAAGGTGGGCGAGGGCCTCGTTGGCCTCATCGCGGCCGACGCGCGTCCGCTCAACCTGCCCAACGCACAGGCCCATCCCGCCTTCGCCTACAGGCCGGAGACGGGGGAGGAGGCCTACAACTCCTTCCTGGGCGTTCCGATCCTGCGCGCCGGGCGTACGCTCGGCGTGCTCGTGGTCCAGAACCAGTCGCACCGCACCTACTTCGAGGACGAGGTGGAGGCGTTGCAGACCACCGCGATGGTCATCGCGGAAATGGTGGCCGCCGGTGAGCTCGAAGCCATCGTGCAGCAGGGCACCAAGCTTGACATGTCGCGGCCCATGCACTTTCAGGGCGTGGCGCTGTCCGATGGTGTCGGCCTCGGTCATGTGGTGCTGCACGAACCGCGCGTCGTGGTCACGAACCTCATTGCCGAGGACGCGACGGTGGAGCTCGAGCGCCTCGAACGGGCGATCAACCGGCTGCGCATCTCTCTCGACGACCTGCTCAATTCCGGCGACATGGCGCCGAGCGGCGAACACCGCGATGTGCTCGAGGCCTATCGCATGTTCGCGCATGATCGCGGCTGGATCCGCAAGATCGAGGAAGCGATCAACAACGGCCTGACGGCGGAAGCCGCGGTGGAAAAGGTCCAGTCGGACACCCGCGCGCGCATGATGCGCCAGACCGATCCCTATCTGCGCGAGCGCCTGCACGATCTCGATGATCTGGCTCATCGGCTCATTCGCGAACTGATGGGACGCCAGCAGGGGCCGATCTCCGAAAGCCTTCCCCAGGACGCGGTCATCGTGGCGCGCAACATGGGCGCGGCGGAACTGCTCGACTACGGTCGCGACCGCATCCGCGCGGTGGCGCTGGAGGAGGGCGGGCCGACCAGCCATGTGACCATCGTGGCGCGCGCGCTCGGCATCGCCGCCGTCGGACTGGCGGACAATCTCGTCAGTCTCGCCGAATCGGGCGACGCGGTGATCGTCGACGGCGAAAGCGGGCAGGTGCATCTGCGCCCCGCGCCCGACATCGAGAACGCCTATGCGGAGAAGGTGCGGTTCCGCGCCCGCCGGCAGGCCCAGTACAGGCGCCTGCGCAACAAGCCGGCGGTGACGCGTGACGGCGCGAAGCTCTCGTTGCAGCTCAATGCCGGCCTGCTCGTCGATCTTCCGGCCGTGACGGAATCGGGGGCCGACGGGGTCGGGCTGTTCCGCACGGAACTCCAGTTCATGGTCGCCTCGTCGTTCCCGCGCATGAGCGTGCAGACCGACTACTACCGCCAGGTGCTTGAGGCCTCGGAAGGACGGCCCGTTACCTTCCGCACGCTCGACATCGGCGGTGACAAGGTGTTGCCCTACCTGCGCGCCATCCAAGAGGAAAACCCGGCCATGGGCTGGCGGGCGATCCGCTTCGGCCTCGACAGGCCGGGTGTGCTGCGCACCCAGATCAGGGCGCTGCTGCGCGCCGCGGCCGGCCGCGATCTCAAGATCATGTTCCCGATGGTGTCGGAGGTGGACGAGTTCCGCCGGGCGAAGGGGGTGGTGGAACGCGAGATCGCCCATCTTACCCGCCATGGCTACGCGCTGCCCGAACGGCTCCAGCTCGGGGTGATGATCGAGGTGCCCTCGCTCCTCTATCAGCTCGACGAGCTTTACTCTCTGGTCGATTTCGCCTCCATCGGCTCGAACGACCTGTTCCAGTTCTTCAATGCCGTCGATCGCGGAAACACGCGGGTGGCGGGCCGGTTCGACACCATGAGCCCAGCCTTCCTGCGCGCGCTGAAGGAGATCGTCGACACGGCCGCGCGCCATGACACGCCGGTCACGCTCTGCGGTGAAATCGCCGGGCGGCCGCTGGAGGCCATGGCGCTGGTCGCGCTGGGCTATACGAACCTGTCCATGTCGCCTTCCGCGCTCGGGCCGGTGAAGGCGATGGTGCGCGCGCTCGATCTCGCAAGGCTCAAGGAGACCGTCCTGCCGTTGCTCGACGCGCCCGGAGACCTGCGGTCGTTGCGTCCGACGCTGCGCGCCTTCGCCCAGGAAACCGACGTTCCCTTCTAGCCGGACTTCGTGCCAGCCTCGCGCCACGGGAAAGGCCGTGGGTGCGCGCGGCATGTCGCCTGGCCGTCTGCCGCTTTTTCATGAAAGGACTTGATGCAACGCCATGATCCAGGCGGAGAAACTCGAGGGCTTGCTGTCGCGTGTCGCGGAAATCGAACACCGCATGACACAGAACCCCGACGCGGAAACCTATGTGAAGCTGTCGCGAGACTACGCGGAGCTCGAGCCGCTGGCGCGCAGCGTGCGCGAGTTGCAGCAGGCCGAGCGGGAGCTTGCCGATGTCGAGGCGATGGTGGCCGACCCGGATGCCGACGCGGACATGCGCGCGCTTGCCGAGGCCGAGCGCGAGGACCTCGCCGGCAGGGTCGAGACGCTTGCCCAGGCCGTGAAGATCGGTTTCCTGCCGCGTGACAAGGCGGACGCGCGCAACGTCATTCTCGAGGTGCGGGCCGGCACCGGTGGTGACGAGGCGGCGCTCTTCGCGGGCGACCTCTTTCGCATGTACCAGCGTCATGCGCAGCTTCACGGCTGGAAGGTGGAGATCGTGTCCGCCAGCGAGGGCGAGGTCGGCGGCTTCAAGGAGGTGATCGCGTCCGTGTCCGGTGAGAGGGTGTTCGAGCGACTGAAGTTCGAGTCCGGCGTGCACCGTGTGCAGCGGGTGCCGGAAACCGAATCGGGCGGGCGCATCCATACGTCGGCGGCCACCGTCGCGGTGCTGCCGCAGGCGGAGGACGTGGATGTGGACATCGCCGAAAGCGACCTGCGCATCGATACCTTCCGGGCCTCGGGTGCCGGCGGCCAGCACGTCAACACGACCGACTCGGCGGTGCGTATCACCCATATCCCCACGGGCGTGGTCGTTGCCGTGCAGGACGAGCGTTCGCAGCACAAGAACAAGGCCAAGGCCATGCAACTCCTGCGCACGCGGATCTTCGACGCCGAGCGCGCGCGTCTTGCCAGCGAGCGCACGGAGGCGCGTCGTCTCCAGGTCGGTTCCGGTGACCGGTCCGAGCGCATCCGCACCTACAATTTTCCGCAGGGCCGCATGACCGACCACCGGATCGGCCTTACCCTCTACAAGCTGGAGGAAATCCTGTCAGGCGAGGCACTCGACGAGGTGATCGACGCACTGGTTCTCGACCATCAGGCGACGCTGCTCGCCGCCGAGGGCCTGTGAGCGGCGACACCCGGCCGGCAACGCTCGCGGACAGCGTGCGGACGCTGCGCCGTCGCTTCGAGCAGGCGGGAATCGGAGATGCGATGCTCGACGCCCGTCTGCTCGTGGCCGAGGCGAGTGGGCTGGAGCCCACCGGGATCATCCTTCATGGCGACCGCGAGACGGATGACGCGGTGGCTGCGCGGATCGAGGAACTCGCGCGTCGCAGGCTCGCGGGCGAACCGGTCGGGCGCATTCTCGGGCGTCGCGATTTCTGGGGCATGACCTTTCACCTCTCCCCCGAGACACTGGAGCCGCGTCCCGACACCGAAACACTTGTCGAGGCGGCGCTGGCACATGTGGACCGACAGGGGCTGCGCGAGGCGCCGCTTGTCCTGGCCGACCTTGGAACCGGCACCGGCGCGATCGCGGTCGCGCTCCTGAGCGAACTGCCCCTGGCACGGGCGGTTGCAACGGACCTTGCGGGCGGGGCGCTGGAAACGGCACGTGAAAATGCCGGGCGACTGGGCGTGGGCCAACGCTTTCACGCGGTCGCAACGGATTTCGGCGCGGCTCTTTCCGGCGGGTTCGACCTGATCGTTTCCAATCCGCCCTACATCGGTTTGGCGGAACGGGAGCAGCTTTCGCGCGAGGTGCGCGAGCACGACCCGGACCTCGCGCTGTTTGCCGGTGCGGACGGTCTCGACGCCTACCGCGCGATCACGGCCGACCTGCCGCGTCTGTTGCGACCCGAAGGGGCGGTGTTCCTGGAGATCGGATGGCGCCAGGGCGAGGCCGTGACAAAGCTGCTCGAACACGCCGGCCTCGAGGAAGTCCAGGTGCGTCAGGACCTTGGTGGCCGCGATAGGGTCGTTGCCGCTCAATGTGTTGCAAAATAGCGCCAACAATTTCCGTTCTGAAAAAGATACTTGGAAAAGGGCGCGGAACCGGCTAGTTTCTCCACGCCGAGGCCCGACGGGGTGGCATCGTTATCGACGGGTCGGCTGACCAAGAGCTCTTCCGAGTTTCATCGTCTTCGCCGGTCCCGCTTCAGGCGGTGTGCCTGCCGTGGCGCAAGATGCAAGGATGGACCTTCAGGTCCTTCAGCAGCTCGGCATTGGTCTGTTCAAGAAGAACCCTTTCAGGACCCAGATAGGTCGGCGCGCAGGTGCCGGTCGTTTGCCGATCCGTTTTGACTTGTTCAGACCGCGCAACATCGACTCGTTCCGTTGCGTATCATGGCGCCGGCGCCGCCCGGGCGGACCGGACTGTTTTGACTGGCCTGTGCCGGTCGCCGTTCATGAGAGTAAACGGCAGAATGAGACCAGGAAATCAGAACAACAAGCGCCTTCGGGGGCGGGGTGGCCGCAAGGGTCCCAATCCGCTGTCGCGCACGTATGAGTCCAACGGCCCGGATGTCAAAATCCGTGGCACCGCGCATCATGTCGCCGAGAAGTACCAGCAGCTTGCCCGTGACGCGGCCGCGGCCGGCGACCGGGTGATCTCGGAGAACTATTTCCAGCACGCCGAGCATTATCTGCGCATCATCGCTTCGGCGCAGCAGAGCATGCATCAGCCTGTGGTTCTTCCGCGCGGGGATGACAATGACGACGATGCGGACGAGCAGGAGGAGCGCAATGAGCGCGCCGAGCGTTCCGAACGCCGTGGCGAGCGCGAAGCCGCCTCCGACAGCAAGCCCGTCATGCCCATGGATGCGCCGCAGCCCTTCGTGGAAAACATGCCGGTCCTGAACGGCAAGAGCGTGCCCCAGGCGTCCGAGGACAAGGGCGAAGCCCGTGCCGAGGACGGTGGTGACGACGAGGATCGCGGTCGCCGTCGTACCCGTGGTACGCGGGGCCGGGGCGTGCGCCGCTCGCGTGCGGCCATCGGCGAGGAAGCCGGTGCCGATCAGGCGGGCGAGGAAGCCAAGCCTTCGGCGGGTGCGTCCAAATCGAAGTCCGAGCCGGCCGCGCTCGCGGAGGCTGCCGCAGCCAACGAGGGCACCGAGGAAAAGAAGCCGCGTGCCCGCCGCGCGCCGCGCAGTCGTGCCGCCAAGGCGGAAGCCGAGACGGCAGCGAGCGACGCGTGAGGGCAGCTTGCCGTCCGTGACGCGGGCGGCAGGATCATGCAATCGACGAGGGGACCGCGTTCACGCGGTCCCCTTTTTTGTTTTTGAAGGGTTCCGTATCAGCGGAAAAACGCCATTCCCGAACGATGCGCGCCCGGAGGGGCGAGATTGATTGCGGTTCCTACGGGGTTCCCCTCTTTTGTGGTCGAAATGCAACACTATATCCTGAGAGCGGTCACGTAGCGGCCGTGCGGGTGCCGGAACGACGGGCCCGCATTTCCGAAAAGGCATTCCTGCTTCGGGGGGGTGCCGGATCAGGAGGTTTCACATGAATTTCGAGAAATATACCGACAGGGCCCGCGGCTTCGTGCAGTCCGCGCAGACCCATGCGATCGGCGAATCCCACCAGCAGTTCGCGCCGGAGCACCTGCTCAAGGTTCTTCTGGACGATCCCGAGGGCATGGCCGCCGGGCTTATCCAGCGCGCGGGTGGCCGGCCGAAGGACATCGCCACGGCGAACAACGCCGCGCTTGCCGCCATCGCCAAGGTGTCCGGCGGCAACGGACAGCTTTACCTTGCTCCCGGGCTTGCCCGCGTCTTCGACCAGGCGGAGAAGATTGCGGAGAAGGCCGGCGATTCCTTCGTCACCGTCGAGCGGCTTCTGCTGGCGCTGGCCATGAGTTCCGGCAAGGCGCTGGCCAAGGGTGGGGTGACCCCGGCCGGGCTGAACGAGGCGATCAACGAGTTGCGCAAGGGACGCACCGCCGACAGTGCCTCGGCGGAGAACCAGTATGACGCGCTGAAGAAGTATGCTCGCGATCTGACGCAGGTGGCGCGCGACGGCAAGCTCGACCCGGTGATCGGCCGCGACGACGAGATCCGCCGCACCATGCAGGTGCTCTCCAGGCGCACGAAGAACAATCCGGTACTCATCGGCGAGCCGGGCGTGGGCAAGACCGCGATCGCGGAAGGCCTCGCGCTCCGGATCGTCAATGGAGATGTTCCCGAGAGCCTGAAGGACAAGAAGCTCCTCGCCCTCGACATGGGATCGCTCATCGCGGGCGCGAAGTATCGCGGCGAGTTCGAGGAGCGGCTGAAGGCGGTTCTGGCCGAGGTCCAGTCGGCCGCCGGCGGCATCATCCTGTTCATCGACGAGATGCACACGCTGGTTGGAGCGGGCAAGGCGGACGGGGCGATGGATGCCTCCAACCTGCTGAAGCCGGCGCTGGCGCGCGGCGAGCTGCACTGCGTCGGTGCGACCACGCTCGACGAGTACCGGAAGCACGTGGAGAAGGACGCCGCGCTCGCCCGCCGGTTCCAGCCCGTCTTCGTGAACGAGCCGACGGTCGAGGACACGGTTTCGATCCTGCGCGGCCTCAAGGAGAAGTACGAGCTGCATCACGGCGTGCGCATCACCGATTCCGCAGTCGTGGCGGCGGCGACCCTTTCCAGCCGCTACATCACGGACCGCTTTCTGCCCGACAAGGCGATCGATCTGGTCGACGAGGCGGCGAGCCGGCTCAGGATGCAGGTGGACAGCAAGCCCGAGGAGCTCGACGAACTCGACCGGCGCATCATCCAGCTCAAGATCGAGCGCGAGGCGCTGAAGAAGGAAACCGATCAGCCGTCCCACGACCGGCTCGAGCGGCTCGAGGCGGAGCTTGCGGGGCTGGAAGAGGAAGCCGACGGTCTCAATGCGCGCTGGCAGAGCGAGAAGGAAAAGCTTTCCGGCGAGCAGAAGCTCAAGGAGCAGCTCGATGCCGCGCGCATCGATCTGGAGAAGGCGCAGCGCAAGGGCGACCTCGCCCGGGCAGGCGAGCTTGCCTATGGTGTCATTCCCGACCTGGAGAAGAAGATCGCCGAGACCGATGCCAGCGAAACGGCCGGCGGGTCCATGGTCGAGGAGGCGGTCACGACCGATCACGTCGCCCAGGTGGTGTCCCGCTGGACCGGTATTCCGGTCGACAAGATGCTGGAGGGCGAGCGCGAGAAGCTCCTGCGCATGGAGGACGAGCTTGCCCGCCGTGTCATCGGACAGGAGGAAGCCGTCCATGCGGTCTCGACCGCGGTGCGCCGGGCGCGCGCCGGCCTGCAGGACCCGAACCGGCCGATCGGCTCGTTCCTGTTCCTGGGGCCGACGGGCGTCGGCAAGACCGAGCTGACCAAGGCCCTGGCCTCGTTCCTCTTCGATGACGAGACCGCGATGGTCCGCCTCGATATGTCGGAATACATGGAGAAGCATTCGGTCTCGCGGCTCATCGGCGCGCCTCCGGGCTATGTCGGCTACGAGGAGGGCGGTGCACTGACGGAAGCCGTCCGCCGGCGGCCCTATCAGGTCGTGCTGTTCGACGAGATCGAGAAGGCGCATGGCGACGTGTTCAACGTGTTGCTTCAGGTGCTGGACGACGGTCGGCTCACCGACGGGCAGGGGCGGACGGTGGATTTCCGCAACACGCTCATCATCCTGACGTCCAACCTGGGCGCGGAATTCCTCGTTGCCCAGCCGGAAGGCGAGGATTCCTCCGCCGTCCGGGACCAGGTGATGGCGGTGGTGCGCTCTTCCTTCCGGCCCGAGTTCCTCAACCGGCTGGACGACCAGATCCTGTTCCACCGGCTGCAGCGCTCGCAGATGGCGGCGATTGTCGACATCCAGCTCAAGCGCCTGCAGGGGCTGCTGGAGGATCGCAAGATCCGGCTGGCGCTGGACGAGAGCGCGCGCGGCTGGCTGGCCGAGCGTGGCTACGATCCCGCCTATGGCGCTCGTCCGCTGAAGCGGGTGATCCAGCGCGAGGTTCAGGATCCGCTTGCGGAACTGATCCTGGGCGGCAGCATCGCCGACGGCCAGACGGTCGATGTCTCGGCGGGCTCCGACAGGCTGGTGTTCCAGGTTGCGGGAGCCAAGGTGGAAGCCGCCTGACGGCTGCAAAGCCCGCCGGCTATCCGGCACGACGACAAAAAAGCCCCGGACACTTCGTCCGGGGCTTTTTCATATGTTCCGCGCCAAGGGAAACGTGTGTCAGCGTGCGTCGGAGACCGCGCCGACGTTCGCGCTTGCAACGCGCGAGGGGCCGGATGCCCGCTCGATGAGCGTGTCGATGCGGGAGCGTTCGCGGTTGAACGCCTCCAGCATCTCGCCGTCGAGCACGCGGCCGCGCGGCAGGCGAATGCGCATGGGATCGACGAAGCGGCCGTTGACCTTGACCTCGTAGTGGAGGTGGGCGCCTGTCGAAAGGCCCGTCGAACCGACATAGCCGATCACCTGGCCCTGGCGCACGCGCATGCCCTCGTGGATGCCCTCTGCAAAGCTCGTCTGGTGGCTGTAGGTGGAGAGATAGCCGTTGGCATGCTGGATCTCGATGCGCCGGCCATAACCCGACACCCAGCTGGCACGCGTGATGGTGCCGTCACCGGCGGCCATGATCGGCGTGCCGCGCGAGGCGGCCCAGTCGACGCCATTGTGCATGCGCATGACGCCGACGATCGGATGCCGGCGCAGGCCGAAGCCGGACCGGAACTTGCCGCCCGAGAGCGGCTTGCGCATGAGGAACTTCTTCGCGCTCTTGCCGGTCTCGTCATAGAAGTCGACGATCCCGTCGTCCGGCGTGCGGAACCGGTAGAACCGCCGGGTCGTGCCGCCCGTCGTCAGCGCGGTGTAGAGAATCTCCGCCGGCGTGTCCGCGTCTTCCTGCTCCAGCCCGTAGAAGACCTCGAGGGAGTCGCCCGGTTTCACGCGCGCCTTGAAATCCACGTCGAAGGAGAAGATCCGCACCAGGTCGGCGATCAGGTCCTGCTCGACGTTCTGCTCCATGGCTGTCTGGTAGAGGCTGTCATACAGGCTCGGCGTGGCGCCGGCGTAGCCGACGCGATCAGCTTCCGCAAAGGCGTCGGCCAGAAAGGTGTCCGGTGCCTCGGCCGGGACATACTCGCCCGTGTCGGATCGGGCGACGGTCGCCATGTGGTCGGTATCGGCGTAGAGGCTGACGCGCT